>CALRYW010000098.1:0-14490 GCA_943372485.1 Allobosea thiooxidans | reverse complement strand
GACCGGCTGGAGCGGGTCAGCAACGCGACCGTCCGCGTCACCGAATGGAAGGGCGAGGTCGTCTTCCTGCACGAGGTCGTGCCAGGTGCGGCCGACCGCTCCTACGGAATCCAGGTCGCCAAGCTCGCCGGGCTGCCCCCGGCCGTGGTCGAGCGCGCCCGGACCATCCTCGGCGAACTGGAGAAGAGCGAGCGGGAGAAACCCGTCGCCTCGCTCGTCGACGACCTGCCGCTCTTCGCGGCGCCCCAGCGCCGCGCCGCCGCGCCGCTCGTCCTGCCGGCGGAGGACCCGCTGCGCCTCGCCCTCGACGGACTCGACCTCGACGAGATGACGCCGCGCGAAGCGCTGGAGGCGCTGTATCGTCTGAAGGAGCTGGGTTAGCTGAAGCCGGCTCGCCGAGATCAGATCAGGTTGGGCCAGTCCTGTCTGGCATGGAAGATGCGCAGGATCAGGATCCCGCCGTCGATCTCAAGATAGGTTATCACGTGGCTGCGATGGACGTGAGCGCGCAAGGGTGGATGAAACTCGGATCTGAGGCGCGCCATCTTCGGATGTGAGGCGAGCAGATTGAAGCAATCCAGCAATTCGTCTCGATACTGCCGCGCTTGCCGGACGCCGAAGCGCTTGATGCCCTCGACTTGGATATCAATGAGATCCTCTTCGGCTTTCGGCGTCAGGCCGAAGCGCATGTCAAGGATCGACTCCGGCGCGCCGGCATGACTCCGTCCAGAGTTCGTCCATGCTGCGGGTGCCAACACCGCTTTCAATGCCCTCGTCGATCGCCCGTTGGAGACGAGCGATCGAAGCGCGCTTCTCCTGATCCCTCCGAATGAGGTCACGAACATAGTCGCTGGCGTTGCCATAGCGACCGGTTTCGGTCTGGGCTTCGACCCATGCCTTCATCTGGTCGGGCAAAGAGATGTTCATCGTCGCCATGTCGACCTCCTGTCGTGGCAGGATAGCGGCTTGGCAAATTTTGCCAATGACGGTGTGCGCGAAATTGGCCTTCAACCCAGCCGCCGAATGCTCGTGATCGCGCCGAAGCTCTTGGCCTGGATGCGATCGCGGGCCGCGCCCAGCGGTTCGCTCATCACCGTCATCGAATAGGCGGTGGCATGGAGCAGCGTGTCGGGATCGGTCATGATGCCGACATGGCCCTTCCAGAAGACGAGGTCGCCGCGCCGCAGGCCCTGCAGCCTGTCGTCGAAGGGCACGGGCTCGCCGATCCCCCGCTCGAGCATATCCGAGTCCCGGGGTGAGGCGATGCCGGCGGCGGCGAGGGCAAGCTGCGTCAGCCCGGAGCAGTCGAGGCCGAGGCTGGTCTTGCCGCCCCAGAGATAGGGCACGTTCAGGAAGCGCTCTGCGACCGTAACGAAGTCGGGCTCGGGCTGCGCCAGCGGCGCGAGATGCGGCGCGAAGACGAAGCCGGTGGCGTAGCGGCCGAACTCGGCCAGCGTCAGGAACTCGCCGCTCTCGCCGGCCACCGCGACACCGGCTCCGAGCGACAGGGCCGCCAGCGGAGGCAGCTTCATTGACGGGCCCGGATAGACGAAGGTTCGCAGCGCATTCACGCGGTGGGTCGGCGCGAGCGCATCCGGCCGCAGCGCGTCGTCGGGCACGTAGCCGACATAGCCGTCCGATCGAAGCTGGACCCAGGCCCAGCCCTCGAAGCGCTCGTAGACGTCGACCGCCTCGCCGCAGAGCGCCTCGGTATCGAGCGGGGCGTCGGGCCGCGGCTCGCGCCGCAGCGGCGCCGAGGATGCGGCCACGCGCATCGGCTCGGGATCGACGAAGGCACGCGCCTCGACGAGGCCCTGCAGATGGCGGGCGGCCAGATCGGGGCGAGCCGGGGTGAGCCGGCGGTCGAGCGTCGTGTTCATCGGTCGGGGATCCATCTCAGGGGCGGCGCGCCACCAGCGCCTCACCGTCCCGGCCTTTGAGGACCAGGGCGCCGTCGGGGCGAATGTCGAAGCTGCCGACGCCCTCGAGCCGGCGCAGAAGCGCCTGCTCCTGCGCCATCACCGGTGGCTCGCAGGCCATCATCGTCGTGGCGGCGGGGCCTAGCGCGAGGCCTTCTCCGGTCAGCGCGTAGGACGTCCGGAAGCGGTTGCACGATCCGTTTCCGGCGAGCCCTCCATCCGCGAGAAACTGCAAGGTCGGCCGGGTTTTGCCGAGCACGCGCTGGCCGCCGATCTGCGTGACCCGCCATTCCCCGACGACGAGAAGATCACGCGGCTCGCCACCACACCCGCGCAGGACCGGCTGACGCCGAAGGATCGCGACGCTGTCGGGATGGGGCATCCCGCTCATCGTGTCGCGGCAGAGGCGGCGCTCGATCGCGATCCGGGCGGGGCGGCCGTCGAAAACGACATCGTAGCG
Source organism: Allobosea thiooxidans (assembly GCA_943372485.1). Lineage (GTDB taxonomy): Bacteria > Pseudomonadota > Alphaproteobacteria > Rhizobiales > Beijerinckiaceae > Allobosea > Allobosea thiooxidans_A. The sequence goes on along the minus strand of CALRYW010000098.1, from coordinate 12,111 downwards.
CGCCCGCCGGCCGGTCCGGCGCGCCCGCGGCGTGGGTGCCCGCAGCTTTTCGCCGCTCGCCATGTCCAGGGCGATGCTGTCCTGTGCAATGGTCAGCCGCCAGCCCGGCTCCTGTCCGCGCGCGGTATAGGGTGGGGCGCCCAGCGGGGCCGCCAGCACAGCGGGACTCAGCACGAGAGCGACGAGACCGGCGAGCGGGCCAAGGCGGCGTGTCCAGATCATGGTGATTCCCCGACGCAAGCGGCGACCATAAGCGCAACGCGCCGTCTTCGTCACGCGAGCCCGCTCAGCCGGCGCCGAACTCGCGCGCCCGCTCGACGACGCGATCGGCGAGGCGCTCGACGGCCAGCGCTCCGGCCACCGTGCGCTGGATGACCACGTTGCGGCGGTCGGTCTCGTCGCGCCGGCGCGTCACCAGACCGAGCTTGCCCATGCTGTCGAGCGCGCGGGTGATGACCGGCTTGGTTACGCCGAGCTGGGCGGCGAGTCCGCGCACAGTGTGCGGCGGCAGCTCCAGATAGATCGTCAGCAGGATCGCCGTCTGGCGGGCCGAGAGGTCGGACTCCCCGTCGCGCACGAGGTCGAGATGGACCTGGCGCCACAATCTGAGTGCCTGCGAGGGCCTGATCTCCAGGGGCATGGGCAGGAAGGGTCCCGATCGTTACGGACCCGTATCATTAACGCGGCCCGAAGCGGGTGCAATCGGCTTCTGCCGACAGGCTTAACCGGGGGGGTGAAGCTGCCTCACCAGCGCATAGGTCAGCCGCGCCGCCTGACACTCACCGCCCTCGGGCCGGCCGGGCTTGGCGGACGGGGTCCAGGCGTAGATGTCGAAATGGGCATAGGACTCGGTTTTCTCGACGAAGCGGTTGAGGAACAGCGCCGCAGTGACCGAGCCGGCAAAGCTGCCGCCGGAGACATGGTTGAGATCGGCGATGCGCGAATCGAGCATGCGCTCATAGGGTGGCCAGAGCGGCATGCGCCACACCGGGTCGTTGACCGCCTGCCCCAGCCGCGCGATCTCCGCCGCCAGCCCCTCGTCATGGGTATAGAAGGGCGGCAGCTCGGGGCCGAGCGCGGTGCGCGCCGCGCCGGTCAGCGTGGCGAAATCGATCAGCAGCTCCGGCGCCTCCTCGTCGGCGAGCGCGAGCGCGTCGGCCAGGATGAGGCGGCCTTCCGCATCGGTGTTGCCGATCTCGACGCTGAGCCCCTTGCGGCTCGGCAGGATATCGCCCGGACGGAAGGAGGAGCCCGAGACGGCATTCTCCACCGCGGGCACGAGCAGGCGCAGCCGCACCGGCAGACGAGCCAGCATGATCATGCGCGCCGCCGCGATCGCCGCGGCCGCTCCGCCCATGTCCTTCTTCATCAGTAGCATGCCGGCCGAGGGCTTGAGATCGAGCCCGCCCGTGTCGAAGGCGACGCCCTTGCCGACGAGGGTGACCTTCGGATGAGCAGGATCGCCCCAGACGAGGTCGATCAGCCGCGGCGCGCGCGGCGAGGCGCGGCCGACGGCATGCACCATCGGAAAGTTGCGGACGAGGAGATCGTCGCCGACGATCGCGGTCACCACCGCGCCGGTCTCGTCGGCGAGCGCGCGGATGGCACCTTCGATCTCGGCGGGGCCCATGTCGTTGGCGGGCGTGTTGACCAGATCCCGCGCCAGAGCCACGGATCCAGCGATCCGGACGAGATCCGCGCCGTCGAGGCCGTCGGGCAGGACGAGCCGCGCCGCGGCGGGCGCCGGCTTGCGGTAGCGGTCGAAGCGATAGGCCTGCAGCAGCCAGCCCAGCGCAGCGAGCTCGGGATCGCCCGTCTCGCCGGTCAGGACATAGTCGCCCGCCGGAAGCGAGGCCGAGAGCCGCCCGGGGGCGAAGGGATCGCGACGGCGCGCCTCGATGCCCTCAACGCCGAGCAGAACCGCCGCGATGGCGCCCGTGGCATCGGGCAGGAGGATGTGCTGCCCGGGCTGGGCCGCGAAACCCTGGGCTTCGGCGAAGCGCCGGGTTTCCGGCGCGAGATCGGCCAGCAGCGCCCGCAGGCCGGTTTTCGTGACGCAATGGACGGGGATCGCGGCCGGGGACGCTGCAACGACGAGACTGTTCACGGGGGAGGCTACCTGATGGGGAGGGCGACCGAGGCCGGTTAAGAATGCGTTAGGGTTAACGTTTTATCACCGGACAAACCACATCGGCCATGGTGGCGAGGCGGTGAGACCCATGTTTTCCAGTTATCTGTCGTTGCCTGTCGCGCCATCGAGGGCCCTTGCGCCGCCGCGGCGGCTGTCGCGCCCTGCCCTGGCTCTGTCGCTCTGCCTCGCCGGCCTCGTCGTCGCGGGTTGCCAGGGACGCGGGGGGCTTGGGGACGTCACCGGTTCCATCGGGGGCAGCGCCGCGCAGCCGCGCAGCGCCTCCGACTGGCAGGCCGAGAGCGACCGCTGGGGCAAGCGCTACGAAGCCAATCCGAAGGACCGCGACGCCGCTTTCTACTATGCCCGCGCCCTGCGCTCGCTCGACCAGAACGCCCAGGCGCTGGCCGTGCTGCAGAGCGCCGTGCTGACGCATGGCAATGACCGTGCGCTGCTGGGCGCCTATGGGCGCTCGCTCGCCGATAATGGCCGCCTGAAGGAGGCCGACGAGGTGCTGTCGCGGGCCCACTCCCCGGAGCGTCCTGACTGGCGCATCCTGTCGGCGCAGGGCACGGTCGCCGACCAGCTCGGCGAGCATGCCCGGGCCCAGCAGATCTACCAGGCGGCCTTGAAGATCGCACCGGGAGAGCCGACGATCCTGTCCAATCTGGGGCTCTCGCTTGCCCTCTCCCGGCAGTTGCCGGAGGCCGAGCGCGTGCTGCGCGAGGCCGTCGCCGCCAGCCGCAGCGACCCGCGCGTGCGCCAGAACCTGGTTCTCGTGCTCGGCCTGCAGGGCCGCTTCGGCGAAGCCGAGACCCTGGCCCGCCAGGACCAGAGCCCGGCAGAAGCGGCGGCGACGATCGCCTATCTGAAGCGCAGCGTGAGCCAGCCCAACAGCTGGGAGATGCTGAAGACGGGCGGGGCCAAGCCCAGGGCCAAGGCCGCGCCCGCGCAGGCGCGCGCACCCGAACCGAGCGAACCGCAGGGCTGACAGCGCGCGGGGCCGAAGCCCGCCATTCCCTCAGGGCGCGGCGGCGGGCCTTTGTGACGTCCGCCCCCATTGCCGCGACAGTGTTTGCCAACTTCCATCGGGCCAGGGCCGCTCTGCCGGCGCCGACGTGGGACGAAGGGACGGCAAGCCCCCTTTTGCCGATGATCACGAGGCGATGCTCTGCGCGTGGCGGGGGAAGCCGGTGGGCCCCCGCATCCGCACCGCAAGCGCGGGCGGCCTATTGCAGCTTCATCACCTGGATGACCGCCGGCATCATGATGACGACGAAGAGGACCGGCAGGAAGAACAGGATCATCGGCACGGTCAGCTTCGGCGGCAGGGAGGCGGCCTTCTTCTCGGCCTCCATCATGCGCTGGTCGCGGCTTTCCTGGGCCAGTGTGCGCAGGGCGGTGCCGAGCGGCGTGCCATAGCGCTCGGCCTGGATCAGCGCCGTCGAGACCGATTTCACTCCTTCGAGGCCGGTCCGGGCGGAGAGGTTCTCATAGGCCTGCCGACGCTCCGACAGATAGGAGAGCTCGGCCGTGCAGAGCGCGAATTCCTCGGCCAGCGGCACCGACTGGCCACCGATCTCGGTCGAGACCTTGCGAAAGGCATGCTCGATCGACATGCCCGATTCGACGCAGATCAGCAGCAGGTCGAGCGCGTCCGGAAAGGCCAGCTTCATCGAAGCCTGCCGCTTGCTGATCTGGTTCGACAGGAACAGCTCGGGCGCCTTGATGCCGACATAGGCGCCGCCGACGGCCATGCCGATCCGGACCATGACCGACTGGCCGAAATCGTTGAGCACGAAGACGTAGAACAGCGTGAACAGGAACAGGCCGATCGGCATCACCAGCCGGAAGAAGAGGAAGGCGACCTCGGCCTGCTGGCCGCGATAGCCCGCCATGGCGAGCTGGTGCTTCGCCGTCTCCGTCCCGAGCCAGTCACCCAGTTTGAACTGCTGGACGATGCGCCGCATGAATTCCTTCGGCTCCTGGCGGAGCGAGGTGCGGTCGCCCTGCCGATTGAGCCGGTCGCGTTCGCGGGCGCGGATCTTCTCGCGCTCGGTCGCGACGTTCTTCATACGCTTCTGGAGGTTCGAACCCTCGGTCAGCGGAATGGCGATGGTCAGGATCGTCGCCGCCGCCGCGATCGCGACGAAGAGTGACAGCAGGAACTGACTGTCGACGGCCTTGTCCGCGATCAGGGAAATCATCGCTGCGGCCTCAGATGTTGAAGTTGATCATCTTGCGCATGACCAGGACGCCCATCAGCATCCAGATGGCGCAGCCGACGAGCGCGAACTTGCCGGCCTGGGTGATCCAGAGCAGCTCGATGTAGCGGGGGCTGGTGAGGTAGACCATGGCGGCGACGGCCGGCGGCAGGCAGGCGATGATGCCGGCGGAGGCCTTCGCCTCCATCGACACGGCCTGGATCTTGTCGCGCATCTTGCGGCGGTCGCGGATGACGCGAGAGAGATTGCTCAGCGTCTCCGAGAGATTGCCGCCGGTCTTCTGCTGGATGGCGAGCACGATGCCGAAGAAATTCGATTCCGCGCAGGGCATGCGCTCATAGAGCTTGCCGATGGCTTCCGTCAGCGGCAGTCCCAGCGTCTGGCTCTCGATGATGAGACGGAACTCCGTCTTCACCGGCTCGGCCGATTCCGACGCGATGATGCGCAGGCAGTCGTTCAGCGGCAGGCCCGCCTTGATGCCGCGCGTGATCACATCGATGGCGTTGGGGAATTCATTGCCGAACTTCTTCAGCCGGCGGTTGCGGCAATGCTGCAGGAACCAGGGCGGAACACCCAGCGCCCCGATGAACAGGCCGACAAGCGCCAGAATGGAGTTGGTGCTCAACACGAACAGGAGCAGGGCCGTGGCGACCGCCATGACGGCACTGAAGATGTAATATCTCTTGCGGTCCCAGGTAAGCCCGGCCTGCTGGATCCGCTGCTCCAGCGTGAGCTTGTTGCGGGCGTTCTCGCGGCTTTCGATGTCCTTGAGGCTTTGGGCGATCTGTCCGCGCTTGATCCGGGCCTGCGCGTCACGGTCCATGACCCGCGCGGTGACCGGAGCGGCAAACTCCTTGCGGCGCTTCTCGGCGCGAGCCTGCCCGCTGAGCATCGGATAGAACAGCGCATAGGTGACGCCGCCCGCGGCGATCGTCGCGAGCAGGATGATGGCGACGACGCTCAAATCCATGGCCGTGCCTCCAGGTCCGCGGCGGCGTCAGGCCGCATGGGCTTCGCCCTTCTCGAGTTCGTCGATCGCGGCCGCGAGGCGCTGTTCCTCGCCATAGTAGCGCGCACGATCCCAGAAACGCGGCCGGCCGATGCCGGTAGCGCGATGGCGCCCGAGCAGCTTGCCGTTCGCGTCCTCGCCGAGGATGTCGTAGTTGACGAGGTCCTGGGTGATGATCACGTCGCCTTCCATGCCCATCACCTCGGTGATGTGGGTGATGCGACGGGAACCGTCGCGCAGGCGCTGTGCCTGGATGATCACGTCGATCGAAGAGCAGATCATCTCGCGCAACGTCTTCGAGGGCAGCGAGAACCCACCCATCGTGATCATCGATTCGATACGGCTGAGGCATTCGCGCGGCGTGTTGGCATGGAGCGTGCCCATCGAGCCGTCATGGCCCGTGTTCATCGCCTGCAGCAGGTCGAACGCCTCGGGTCCGCGCACCTCGCCGACGATGATCCGCTCGGGCCGCATGCGCAGGCAGTTCTTGACGAGGTCGCGCATCGTGACGGCGCCGGTGCCCTCGAGATTGGGCGGCCGGGTTTCGAGACGCACGACATGCGGCTGCTGCAGCTGCAGCTCCGCCGCGTCCTCGCAGGTGATGACGCGCTCGTCGAGATCGATGTAGTTGGTCAGGCAGTTGAGCAGCGTCGTCTTGCCGGAGCCCGTACCGCCGGAAATGACGATGTTGCAGCGGACGCGGCCGATGATCTTGAGGATCTCGGCGCCGGGCGGCGAAATCGCGCCGAACTTGACGAGCTGGTCGAGGGTCAGCTTGTCCTTCTTGAACTTGCGGATGGTGAGCGCGGGGCCGTCGATCGCCAGCGGCGGGGCGATGACGTTGACGCGCGAGCCGTCGGCGAGACGGGCGTCGCAGATCGGCGAGCTCTCGTCGACGCGCCGGCCGACCTGGCTGACGATGCGCTGGCAGATGTTCATCAGCTGCGCGTTGTCGCGAAAGCGGATGTTGGTGAGGGTGATCTTGCCGCCGGTTTCGATGAAGGTCCGGGTGGCGCCGTTGACCATGATGTCGGCGATGTCGTCGCGCGCCAGAAGCGGCTCAAGCGGGCCGTAGCCGAGCACGTCGTTGCAGATGTCGTCGAGCAGTTCCTCCTGCTCGGCGATGGAGAGCACGACGTTCTTCAGCGAGATGATCTCGTTGATGATGTCGCGGATTTCCTCGCGCGCCGATTCGCCGTCGAGCTTGGCGAGCTGCGACAGGTCGATGGCTTCGATGAGAGCACCGAAGATCATGCTCTTCATCTGGTAGTATTCTTCGGAGCGCTGCGGCTCCGGGGCGGCGACCGGCGCCGGGCGCCGGGGATCGGCGGCCTGCGGCTCCGGCTGACGCTGGACCGGGGCCGCCGGCGTCGGCGCCCTCACGGCCAGTGCGGGCGCTGCGGCTCCACCAGTGGATCGCTTTCCGAACATCTCAACCCTCTCGCACGCAAACGGCCAGAGCGGGCCACCCGTGGGGCAACCCGGTCCCGCTCACGGCCCTGTCGACGGTGGCTCCGGCCTGGGGACAGTGCATGATCAGGCCTTGCGACGCAGCTTGGCGACGAGCGGCTCGAACAGGCTGCGCTTGCTGCGCTTGGCCTCGCCGCGGCCGGTGAGGCTGCTGGCGATCTGCACGAAGGCCTCCGCGATCTTGCCGCCGGCCTGCACCTCCGCGATCATCTGGCCATTGTTGGCCGCGGTGCCGAAGAGCTGCGCGTCGAAGGGGATCGATGTCAGCACGTCGATGCCGAGCGCCTTGGAAAATTCCGACGCGTCGATCTCCGGCCGCTTGGGCATGCCGACCTGATTGAGCACGAGCTTCGGCCCGGCATCATTGGGGCGGTTGGCGCGGGCGAGGTCGATCAGGTTCTTGGCGTTGCGCAGTGAGGCGAGCTCCGGCCCCGCCACGACGACGATCTCATCGGCCGAGATCAGCGCCCGCCGAGCCCAGCCGGTCCAGACATGGGGCACGTCGAGCACCACGCAGGGAACGGTGGCGCGCAGCAGATCGAAGAGCTGCTCGAAGGCGTCCTCCGGCAGGTCCAGCGTGCGGTCGAGCATCGCCGGGGCGGCCAGCAGCGCCAGATTGTCGCTGCAGCGGGAGAGCAGCCGGTCGAGCATGTTGGCGTCGAGACGCTCGGGGGCGAAGACCGCCTCGGCGACGCCCTGCGGCGGGTCTTGGTTGAAGTCCAGGCCCGCGGTGCCATAGGCGATGTCGAGGTCGACGATCACCGTCGAGGCATCGAGGTTGCGGGCGATCGCCCAGGCGACGTTGTGGGACACGGTCGACGCGCCGACGCCGCCCTTGGCGCCCATCACGGCAATGATGCGGCCGAGATTGCGGGCGCCGGGCGCGACATAGAGCTCCGACAGCGTCTTCAGCACGTCGAGCGTGCCGAGCGGCGCGATGAGGTATTCGCTGACGCCGCGGCGGATCAGGTCGCGGTAGAGCTGGACGTCGTTGACGTGGCCGATGACGATGACCTTGGTGCCCGCGTCGCAGCTCTCGGAGAGCGTGTCGAGATGGCCAATCAGGCTGGACGCATCCGCGACCGTCTCGAGCACGATGATGTTGGGCGTGGGCGCCGAGCGGAAGGCTTCGACCGCCGCCGCGGGGCCGCCCATGTGAATGCGTGCATGCGCCTTGTCCATGCGCCGGTCGGCGATGGCGGCCTGCATGGTCGCGGCCACGCCCGGCGTCTCGCAGAACGCCTGCAGGGTGACGCGCGGCAGCGGCGCGACGACATCCTCGACCGCGCTGCCCGAGACGCTGCCCTGGTCCTCCCCGGCGTTCATCAACGGCCTCCGACGCTCGAGTTGATCTGCGGCGTTTCCTGGCGGTACTGCGTCGATGGATCCTTGCCTTCGCGGATCTTGGCGATGGCGCCCATGCGCTTGGCGATGTCGGGACGACCCTCGCTGCGCGAGCGGACGAGATCGATCGGGTCGGCCACCTGGGCGGCGAGCGTCGCCTGACTGGAACAGCCGAAATTCCAGTAGGGTTCGTTCGCCATGTCGTTCTTGAAGCTGGAGACGCCCGTGTCGGCCGGCCACTGGCCGCAATCATGCGGCAGCTTGGCCTGCAGCGAGGCGAAGGTCAGCCGAATCGGCGAGGCGAGATGGGCGTCGGAGACCGGATAGGTGCGCACCGACAGGGCAGTACCTGGGACGCCGCCCCGCGCCAGCGCCGAGCGGATGCCATTGAGTGTATCATGCGCCGCCATCTCGCGGCGGGTGCCCGTGGGAACCTCGGCGACCAGCCCGCCCTTGCCCGAGCGGCGGTACTCGCGGGCGAAGTCGGCGACATCCTCCGCCTGGCGATCGTCGAGCCCGCCGCCCGAACGTCCGACGAAGACGTCGAGCGAACGCGGCGCGTCGCGCAGCACAATCGGATGCCGCTCGCGCACGTCCACGGGGATACCCGTTTCGGCGAGGTCGCGCTTTCCGGAGCAGGCGCCGAGCAGCATCGCCGCAGCCAGGGCGATGCCGAGGCCGAGGGGCCGGGTGTTCTGCTGTGATCGAGCCATCATGGTCTCGCCATTCCTTGCGTGTTCGGACTTCGCCATCGCGACCGGCTTCAGTCGGCGATGAAGCCGACGCGGCCCTTGTAGGCTTGCGGAGCCGGCCCGCCGCCGGTTCCGTAGATCTTGTTCAGGCGCCCGAGCAGGACGGCCTGCGCGTCATGGGCATCGACGAAGCCGTCATCGGGGCGCTGCACCTGGTTGGGTTCCATCGGCTTGGCGATGTAGGGCGTCGCCGTGATCATCAGCTCGGTTTCCTCGCGCTGGTAATCGCGCGAGCGGAAGAGCACGCCGATCACCGGCAGGTTCATCAGGCCCGGGAAGCCGTTGAGCGACTGCTTGGAGACACGCTGGATCAGGCCGGCGGTCGCGAGCGTGCCGCCGGAGGGCAGCTCGACCGTGGTGTCCGACTTGCGGACCCGGAAGGCCGGGGCGTTGACGACCTGCTGGCTGCTGTTGCGGGTGTCGCTCAGGCGCAGCTGGTTCTCGAAGTCGAGTTCCGTCACCTCGGTCGCGATGCGCATGCTGATCTTGTTGTCCGACAGCACGATCGGGGTGAAGTTCAGGGCCACGCCGATCGGCCGGTACTGGATGCCGAGCGTGCAGAGGCCGGTGCCGTCACAGGAATAGCCGCTGGGAACCGGGACTTCGCCGCCGGCCGTGAACTTCGCGCTCTCGCCGGAGATGGCGGTTACCGTCGGTTCGGCGAGAACGCGCGAGAGGCCGGCACGCTCCAGCGCGCGGAGGGTAAAGTTGGTCGAATTGCCGATGCCGGCGGTGACGGCGGTCGCGGCCAGGGCCTGCGGCTGCAGCGGCAGGGGGTTGTCCAGCGACGGCATGATGGAGAAGTTTCCGAGCTTCCACTCGCCCGTCGAGTTGATGCCGAGCTGCTTGATCGCCTTGCGCGACACCTCGGAGACGACGACCTTGACCATGACCTGGTCGCGGCCGCGGATCGTCAGCGAATTGATCACCGCCCCCTTGGAGGACGTGAAGAAGCCGGACGAGGTGCCGACGAAGGCGTTGGCGATGTCGACGGCCTGGGTCGCCTCGGAGGCGTTGGCGACGTTGCCGATCAGCAGGATCGAGTTGCCAGCCGGCTTGACCTCGATCTGGGCGCGCGGCATCGCGGTCTTCAGCGTCTGGCGCAGCACGTTGAGGTCGCGCCCGACCTCGATCTCGAGGGCCGTGATCTGGCGACCCTCGCCGTCGATGACGAACATCGAGGTCGAACCGTCGGCGATGCCGATGATGAAGAGCTTGCGGGCCGAGCGGACGACCGCGTTGGCGACCTTGGGATTGGCGACGAAGACCTCCTTGGCGTCGCGCGGCAGCTCGACGATCAGCGAGCGGCCGATCGAGAGATCGAGCTTGCGCGAGATGGCGTGCTCGCTGGTCCCGACATTGAGAACGGGAGCCTGGCCTTTGGGCTGGGCGAAGGCCGGCCCGGCGAGCGCCAGAACGAGGGCGGCGGAGAGGAGGGTACGGTGCCGGTTCACTGGTTCGCACTCCTCATGGTCACGCCATATTTCACGATCGTCATCGCGCCTTCGGCCGTCGGGCCCGTCACGACCTGGCCGGCATCCTTGAGGCTGCGCAGCGAGAGCGAGAGCGTTCCCATCTTCTGGGCGCGGAACAGGCTTTCGGCCTGGCCGGGCTCGACCTCGAGCGTCGCCGTCTCGCCGACGACGACCTTCTCGCCGTTGCGCTCCTGGACGTTCTGGCCGATCGCGAGAACGCGGAGATTGCGCAGGATCGTCTCGCTCATGAAGGCGTCACCCTCGCCCTCGACCGCCGGCCCCTTCACCGTGACGATGACGTCGACGCGATCATTGGGAAGGATGAAGCCGCCAGCCGTGTTGGCGCCGCGGCTGTCGGTCGAGATCGCGACGGCGCGCATGCCGGAGGGCAGCACCGCCGAGAGGAAACCGGTGCCATCGGTCTTGATCAGCTTCTCGCGGCGGATCGGCTCGGAGGCGAGCATGCCGTAGCGCACGACCTGGCCGGCGAGCTCCGTTTCAGCCTGCGGCGCCTCGTCCTTGCGGACAACGCCGGCCGGCACGCTCGAGAGCGGCCAGTCGAGCCAGCGCAAGTCGGCCGCTGCGACGACGTTACCGACGGGGATATCCGCCGCGGCGACGAGGACGGGCACCGTCGGCGCCTGCTCGATCCGCGCTGCGGGAGCGGGGGCCTGCGACGGTTTCTGGATCAGCATGGCGGCGCCGATGCCGGCGACCAGCGCGACCAGGAGAATGATGATGCGGGCGGGACTCATAGCGACTGACCCTCAGCCAAACCCAGTTGGCTCTCGGCGAGGATCGTGCGGCTGGAATCGTCAACTTATGGTTAATCGGACGTATCTTTTTTGAAGGTGGGGCCTGCGGCGCCCTCACAGCCCCATCGCGGCCCGCCACAGCGCGCTGTCGGGCAGCACCAGGAGCGCGGCGAAGGCCAGCGCGATGCCATAGGGCACGCCTTCCTTCGGCGAATGCAGCCGGCGAGCCCAGGACCACCCGGTCGCGACCTGCGGCAGGGGGCCGGAGCGCAGCTTGAGAAGGGCGAAGGTGAGCACGCCGCCGCCGATCGCGGCCAGGGTGAGATAGGGCATCAGCTGCTCGAAGCCGAACCAGAGCGCGGTCACCGCCGCGAGCTTGGCGTCGCCACCGCCGATCCAGCCGGCCGCGAACATGCCGAAGCAGATCACCAGGACGAGACCTCCCGCCGCCAGATGCCAGGCGATCTGGCTCCAGCCCAGCCCGAGCGTGGCGGCGCAGACCGCAAAGGTCGCCAGCAGAACCAGGCAGAGCCGGTTCGAGATCGTCATCGAGACGAGGTCGCTCGCCGCGGCATAGGCCATGGCGGCCGGAAACACGAAGAGCAGGGCGATGAACTGGAGCGACATGGGCATCCCCTACGGGAGTGGTGATCACGGCGGCGATCCTGCCGCAGGCGCCTCACCAAACCCTTACTGTGGTCGCAGCGACGACGGCGAAACCGGCCGCCTCGAATCAAAACGCCCCGGATGAACCGGGGCGTTTCGATCTCGCGGTGGCGGGACATTGCCGTCCCACGCGCCGGATCTTACTGCAGGCCGGTGTTGATGGCCGTGAACTTGGCCGACAGGCTGGTGCCGATGTTCGTCCAGACGGTGATGCAGACCACCGCGATCAGGGCCGCGATCAGGCCGTACTCGATGGCGGTGGCGCCGGACTCATCCTTGGCGAAGCG
>CALRYW010000097.1:0-15482 GCA_943372485.1 Allobosea thiooxidans | reverse complement strand
CGACGAGGTCGATCCGGTCGAAATCGATCCGACCGGCCAAAAGCGGCAAGAGCCGCGCCTGGGCCCGCAGCCGCAGCGCGCGGCCGGCGAGGGCGCCGTCGCGCTGGGCGAAGGCCACCTGCGACAGGCTGATCCGCGGCAGCGGCAGGAAGGCGATCTCGGCGCGCTCAAGCGCGGTCACCGTCAGGCCGGTGCGCGCCTCGATCGCCCCGATCACATGCCGTTCAACCCGCGCGACCGCGATTCCCCAGGACTGAAGGCCGAGGAGACCGAGCCCGAGGATCAGGCTGTAAACGAGGATCGAGGCGCGGCGCGTCATGAAGCTCGGGGGCGAGAGGCTGAGGGTCGAGAGCGGGGACCATGGCGAGGAAGGTGCGGCGAACGCCGGCGCGCCGCCGTCGGGGAGATCGTCAGCGGCGCAAGACCCATGCCGGCATGCCTCCGAAACCTTCGCCGCAGCGGAGGCCGCGCCGGCCGGCACAGCCCCGGTCCGGGCGGCAGCCCCGCTTCACGTCCCGCCGGCGGGCGAGGTGGCGGGCGGCGCCCGGCCCCCCGTTCCGCTCATAACTCGGTTTAGGACGATGGCCGGGGCTTGTCGAGCCGGCTCAGGCCTGCCGCGCGCCGGCGCGGGCCAGCCGCACCGCCGGGTAGAGGCCGGCAAGCACGATCAGCAGCCCGGCCAGCGCCCCATCCTCGAAGGCGCCGCGGGAGGCATGGCCGTAGACGGTGGTGGCGAGCGTCTCCACATTGAGCGGACGCAGCAGCAGCGTCGCCGGCAGCTCCTTGAGGCAATCGACGAAGACGAGCAGGGCGGCCGCCGCGACGGCGGGGCGAGCCAGCGGCCAGTGCATCTGGCGCATCACCTCGGGCGCGCTGGCGCCGAGCGTGCGGGCCGCGTCGTCGATCCGCGGCGAGATGCGCGAGAGCCCGCTCTCGACGCCCGAGACGGCGATGGTGAGGAAGCGGACGACATAGGCGAGGACGAGCGCCGCCCCCGAGCCGATCAGCAGCAGGCCGCTGTTCAGGCCGAACCAGCGGCGCAGCGCGTCTGCCACGACGTTGTCGAGCGCCGCGAGCGGCACCAGCAGGCCGAGCGCGAGCACGGTGCCGGGCACGGCGTAACCGAGGGACGCCAGGCGCGACAGGGCCGGGAGCCAGGGCTCGCGTCCCTGGCGCCGGGCCGCGGCGATGCCGACGCCGAGCAGGATGACGATGGCGGAGGCGAGGCCCGAAAAGGCGAGCGCGTTGAACAGGGCGCGCAGCATGGCGCCGTCGAGCTGCTGCCAGAGACCGCGGCGCAGCACCTCGGCCGCGAGGAAGCCGATCGGCAGCAGGGCGCCGAAGAGCACGGGCAGGGCACAGGCGAGCGTCGCGGCGGCGGCCCGCCCGCCGCGCAGCGGCAGGCGCCCCACGGCCCGCGGCTGGCGCACCGGCAGGGCGAAGCGCCGCTGGCCGCGCAGCCGGGCCTCGATCCCCATCAGCAGGACGACCAGCAGCAGCATCACGCAGGCGATCTGGGCGGCGCCGGCGAGCGAGTTGCGGTTCACCCAGGTGGTGTAGATCGACAGCGTCAGCGAGCGGACGCCGAGATATTCGCTGGCGCCGATGTCGTTGAGCGTCTCCAGCAGCACCAGCGTCAGCCCCGCCGCCAGGGCCGGCCGCGCCATCGGCAGCCCGATGCGCCAGAACAGACGGCCCGGCGCGGCTCCCAGCGTGCGGGCGGATTCGACGATCGCGGCGGCCTGCAGCCCGAACAGGGCGCGGACGCTGAGATAGACGTAAGGATAGAGCACGATCGCCATGATGCAGATCGCACCCGGCAGGTTGCGCGGATCAGGAAACCAGTAGTCGCGCAGCGAGCGCCAGCCGGTCAGGGCGCGCAGGGCGCTCTGGAACGGGCCCTGGAAGCCGAGGACTTCGACATAGACATAGGCCGTGATGTAGGTCGGCAGGGCGAGCGGCAGCACCAGCAGCCACTCCAGGCTGCGCCGGCCCGGAAACTCGAACTGCGTCACGAGCCAGGCGGTGCCGACGCCAAGGAGGCCGCAGAGCAGGCCGACGCCGAGCAGGAGCAGGCCGGTGTCGCGCAGCGCCGCGGGCAGGACATTGGCCGCCAGATGCGGCCAGATCGACGCCGCCTGCGAAGACAGGGCCGTCAGCCCGAGCGCCAGGACCGGCAGCAGGACGAGGCCCGCCCCCAGCAGCGCGACATAGACCAGACGAGTCGACGGCCGCCCCAGAAGGGACGGCCGCCGGATCTCGGAGCGGGAAACGCTCAGGCTCAATTGTCGAAGCCGACCTTGTCGACCAGATCGGCCGCGGCCTTGCGGTTCTTCGCGACGTCGCCGAGCGGCGTGGTGTCGGGGGTGATCGTGCCGAGGAGCTTGACCGCGGCGCTCTCCTTGACGTCCGGGTTCACCGGGAATTCGAAATTGCCGTCGGCATAGAGGGTCTGCGCCTTGTCGCCGAGCATGTACTCGATCAGCTTGACGGCATTGTCCTTGTTCGGCGCGTTCCTGGCGATCGCCGCGGCCGAGACGTTCACATGCGTGCCGCCATTGGCGAAGCTCGACTTCACCGGCTTGATCGCCTCGTACCAGCTCTTCTGCTCGTTCTTCGCCTCGCTCATCAGCCCGATGTAATAGGTGTTCATCACGGCGATGTCGCACTGGCCGGACAGAATGTCGCGGGCGACGTCGCGGTCGCCGCCGCCGGGCTTGCGGGCGAGGTTGGCCTTCACGCCTTTGAGATAGTTTTCCGTCTTCTCGGCGCCGTTGCGGGCGAGGTAGGCGGCGAAGAAGGCGTTGTTGTAGGGGTGCTGGCCTGAGCGGATGCAGACCTTGCCCTTCCACTTGGGATCGGCGAGCTCCTCATAGGTGATCGCATCCTGCTTCACGCGATCCTTGGAGACGACCACGATGCGGGCGCGCTGGGTCAGCGTGACCCAGTTGTCGGCCGGGCCGCGCAGCGCGGCCGGGACCGTCCTGTCGACGAGCGCGGACTTGATCGGCTGGGTGATCCCGGCGTCGACGAGGGCATTGATCTGGCCGACATCGACCATCAGCATGACGTCGGCGGGGCTGTTGGCGCCCTCGGCCGCGACGCGCTCCTGCAGGCCGTCCTTCAGGAAGACCGCGTTGACCTTGATGCCGGTGTCCTTGGTGAAAGCGTCGATGACCGGATTGAGCAGAGCGGGCTCGCGCGTCGTGTAGAGGTTGACGGTCTGGGCCAGGGCCGGGGCGGCCAGCAGGCAGGAGGCGAGCGCCAGAGCGGACAGACGGGTCGCGTGGATCATGTTCGTGCTCCTTCGGGTTCAAGGCCCGTTCTTCGCATTGCGTCAGGAGCGGTAGTGGCAGGAAGCGCGGTCGTCAACTAAAAAGCCTTTTAAAACAGATAGTTAGATCGCTTCAAAACTGCATCTTGTTTTGATGCTTTCTAAACAGTGCGGGCGGTACGGGCTCGGCCGGTGACCCGGCCTCCCGGCCCGCCCTCAATCCCGCACGACCAGCGAGATCACCCGCACCGGGCCGCGGCGTACCGGATCGAGCGAGCCTCTCAGGACGAAGCGGTCGGCGTCACTGGCGACGCTGTCGTCCCGCAGGCTGGCTTCGCGCAGCAGCATCTGCCGGCGCAGGCCGCGCGCCTGGGCTTCAAGGCGGGAGATGCCGACCCGCTCGTCGATCTCGCGGCGCTGGCTCTTGGAGAGTTCGCCGGCGCTGCGGAAATCGCGGAAGTCGCGCGGGCTGTAGGGCCAGCGCGAGCCACCGGCGAAGGTTTTGACCCTGCCGTCGAGCACGACGCTGTCGCCCGGGCGCAGCGTAAAGTCGCGCAGCAGGGAGACGCGGCGCTCGCCGGCCTGGACGATGGCGGGCCGGCAGGCGGCGGCGTCGCGCGTGGTCTCGTGGCTGTAGGCCATGGGCAAAGCGCGGTAGCGCTGGCCATCGGCCGACTGGGCCTCGCCAATGTCGGCGACGCCGACGGCGAGGCGGAAGACCTTGACCGGGATGCCCGGGTTGTTGGCCTGGCAGAGGGCCTCATGGGCCTTCAGGTCGGAGCCCGCCCGCAGATGGCCGAGGGGCGCGTGGAAGCCGTCGCAGAGGCGCACGCAGAAGGTCCGCGCCACGTCTGTCGCTCCGGAGACGGCGTCGATTCGGGCCTGCTGGTTGCGCTTGGCGGGCTTGCGGGCTGCGTCAGCTGCGCCCTGCCGAAAGGGGTTCAGATCGACCGGCGGGTGGGCGATGCGGCCGTCCGGCTGCATCTGCAGCAGCGGGATCTGCCAGCCCGAGCGGGCCGGCGCATAGGCGGCCGCCTGCGGCTGCGGCCGGCCGACCGCGCCATAGGTGCCATAGCTTCCCTGCCGGGAGGCCTGCCGGTTGGCCGCTTCCTGGAGGTGGAAGGCGCGGATTCCGGCGTCGTCCTCCGCCTGGACGATCGACACGGTGAGCACGGTTCCGGCCGCGCCGAGCGCGATCCCGGCCGCCGCGAGGGCCGCGAGGCGAAGGGAGCGTCCATGGGGTGACGGCATCGCCTCGGGAGAGGGCGCGACCGAAGCGCCGCCAGCGCAGGAGGAGCCCTGCGTCATAGTCTCCCGGACACGCAACATCGCGTCGACTCCACTCTACGCTCGATGACCCGTCCGCCGCCCAGAGTGTGTAGTTTACTTTCCGTTAAGCTTCAACGCCGGGTCGACCCGCTCCCCGCAAAACGGGCCGGATGCTTAACGTGACGGGCTGGAGCGGGACTGGTGCAGTCAGAGGACGGCGAGAACGACGCCGATCCACATGCAGAAGAGCACGACGACGCCGAGGCCGAAGGCCGGCGCGCGCAGGCGCAGATCGTTCGAGCCGACATGGATCAGCGTGTGGGCGACGCGGCTGGCGACGTAGAGCCAGGCCAGCACCGCCATGGCATAGCCGGTGGCACCGACCTCCATCGCCAGCATGATCAGGGCGAAGAAGATGACCGGCGTCTCGAACTGGTTGGCGAAATTGGCGGCCGCGAGGCGGGCGGGCTGCGGATAGGCCTCGGTCGAGACCGCGACGTCGGCCATGCGGACCTGCTTGCCGGCGAAGGCGGCCTTGCGCCGCAGGAACAGGATGCCGAGGACGACGAAGATCCAGAAGATCAGGGCCAGCGCGGGATAGACGAGCTTCAGCGACATCTGCGTCTCCGACCGGCTGGGCGCGCGGCCACGGGCCGGACCTCGCATACCCGGCAGCGAAGCGAAGATGGGGCCCGAATGCAAGCGCGGCGGCCCCGCCAGGAGCCGCCGCGCCGCAGAAGACGGTGGATAGACGGGCCGCCCGTCGTCAGGAGCGCGTCGGATAGTTCGGGCTCTCGCGCACGATCGTCACGTCATGGACATGGCTCTCGCGCAGGCCGGCGCTGGTGATGCGGATGAAGCGCGCCTTGGCCTGATAGTCCCTGAGGTCCTTGCCGCCGACATAGCCCATCGCGGCGCGCAGGCCGCCGGCGAGCTGGTGCAGCACGCTGGAGACCGGGCCCTTATAGGCGACCTGGCCCTCGATGCCCTCGGGCACGAGCTTGAGTGCGTCCTTGATGTCCTGCTGGAAGTAGCGGTCGGCGGAGCCGCGCGCCATCGCACCGACCGAGCCCATGCCGCGATAGGATTTGTAGGAGCGGCCCTGGTAGAGGAAGGTCTCGCCCGGCGTCTCGTCGGTGCCGGCCAGCAGCGAGCCGACCATGGCGCAGGAGGCGCCGGCGGCGAGCGCCTTGGCCAGGTCGCCGGAATATTTGATGCCGCCATCGGCGATGACCGGGATGCCGTGCTTGCTGGCGGCGTTGGCGGCGTCCATCACGGCGGTGAGCTGCGGCACGCCGACGCCGGCGACGATGCGGGTGGTGCAGATCGAGCCCGGGCCGATGCCGACCTTGATCGCGTCCGCGCCGGCATCGATCAGCGCCTGGGCGCCGCCGGCGGTGGCGACGTTGCCGGCGATGACCTGGACGGCGTTGGAGAGCCGCTTCACCCGTGTCACCGCCTCCAGCACCTTGGCGGAATGGCCATGGGCGGTGTCGACGACGATGATGTCGACGCCGGCGTCGATCAGCAGCTCCGAGCGCTCGAAGCCGAGATCGCCGGTCGTGGTCGCCGCCGCCACCAGCAGGCGGCCCTTGGCGTCCTTGGCGGCGCTGGGATGGGCGACCTGCTTTTCCATGTCCTTGACGGTGATCAGGCCGATGCAGCGGTGATGGTCGTCGACGACGAGCAGCTTCTCGATGCGGAACTGGTGCAGGAGGCGGCGCGCCTCATCCTGCGTGACGCCCTCGCGCACCGTGATCAGCCGGTCCTTGGTCATGATCTCCGAGACGGGCTGCTCGGGATTGGCGGCGAAGCGGACGTCGCGATTGGTGAGGATGCCGACGAGCTTGCCCTTGTGGCCCTGCGGGCCGCGCTCGACCACCGGAATGCCCGAGATCGCGTTGTGCTTCATGATGGCGAGCGCATCGCCCAGCGTCTCGTCGGGGAAGATCGTGATCGGGTTGGCGACCATGCCCGATTCGAACTTCTTGACGAGGCGGACCTGAGCGGCCTGCTGGTCGGCGTCGAGATTGCGGTGGATGACGCCAAGGCCGCCGGCCTGCGCCATGGCGATCGCCATCCTGGCCTCCGTCACCGTGTCCATGGCCGAGGCGATGATCGGCAGGTTCAGCGAGATCGTCTTGGTGAGCGGGGTGCGGATGTCGACATCCGCCGGCATGACCTCGGAGGGGCCGGGCTCGAGCAGCACGTCGTCGAAGGTGAGACCGTCGCGAATCAGGCCATCGAGCATAAGCGTCATCGTCAACTCCGACACCGGCCGAGGGCCGGTTCTGCTGCGGTCTTGCGGGAGGCGCCCGCGACCGGGTTGACGAGGCCCGTTAGCATGGGCTCCCCGTCGCCGCTAGAGCGCCGCACCACAAAATTTGCTGCGGCGCGGCGAAGGCTGGCGGCGGCGGGGGCTAGCTGCGCTGCCCGGGCTGAGCCGCTCTGGTCGCGGCCGCCGCCGTATCGGGCATAACGCCCGCGCAGCCCATGCCCATCATCATCCCGCCGCGGGCGTTGGCCATCGCGGTGCAATCGCGCAGGCGCATGCAGACCATCTCCCGCGCCATCTCGGCCGCGCCTTGGGGCGAGCTCTTGAAGGAGCACACCTTGTGCCAATCGGTATCCATCGCTCCTGTCGGAGCCGCGGCCGCCAGCAGGCCCGCACCGGCGCAGACGGCGAGCGCCGTAAGCCGCAGGCTGCAGTGGAGGATGGGGTGGAGGGGTCGGTCGAGCATCGGACGTCTCCAGGCGGAGGGTGACAGGAAGCATCCTTGCATGTCCGGGTCACGACGGACATGCCTCGGTTCGGCGGCGAGGCCGCCAAGGACACCCTGTGCAACTGATGACGGAACCGCCGATGGCGGTGGCCGAGATCGTCAGGGCATGGCGGCATTGCAAGGCGCGGGGTCCGAGGACCCCGCTCGCCCCTCGCCGCGTCCGGTTCCAGCCGTTATGGCAGGACGGAGATCATCTTGAGGACATCCGTCTTGCAGCGCGCCAAGCTCCTGCCCCTGATCGTCGCCTGTGCGCTGTTCATGGAGAACACCGATTCGACGGTGATCGCGACCTCGCTGCCGGTGATCGCGCAGTCGCTCGGTGAGGATCCGATCGCGCTGAAGCTGGCGCTGACCTCCTATCTCGTCAGCCTCGCCGTCTTCATCCCGATCTCCGGCTGGATGGCGGACCGCTATGGCGCGCGCACGATCTTCCGGGCGGCGCTGGCGGTGTTCATGCTCGGCTCGGTGCTCTGCGCGCTGTCGAATTCGCTCGGCGCCTTCGTCGGCGCGCGCTTCGTCCAGGGCATGGGCGGGGCGATGATGGTCCCGGTCGGGCGGCTCGTGATCCTGCGCAGCGTCAGCAAGGCCGAGCTCGTCGGCGCGCTCGCCTATCTGACGGTGCCGGCGCTGGTCGGCCCCGTCGTCGGGCCGCCGCTGGGCGGGTTCATCACGACCTATTTCGACTGGCGCTGGATCTTCTTCATCAACATCCCGATCGGGATCGTCGGCATCGTGCTGGCGAGCCTGTTCTTCGAGGATGTGCGCGAGGAGGACGTCGCCCCGCTCGACATTCGCGGCTTCCTGCTCTCGGCCTTCGGCTTCGCCGGCCTGATGCTGGGGCTGGCGACCGGCGGGCGCCATCTTGTGCCCGAGGCGGTGTCCTATGGCTGCGTCGCCGCTGGCATCGCGTCGCTCGTCGCCTACGGGTTCCATTCGCGACGCGTGGCCCATCCGGTGCTGAACCTGTCGCTGCTCAAGATCCCGACCTACCGGATCGGGGTGATCGGCGGCTCGATCTTCCGGACCGGGATTGGCGCGATTCCCTTCCTCCTGCCGCTGATGCTGCAGCTCGGCTTCGGGCTCGACGCGCTGCAATCGGGGCTGATCACCTTCGTCTCGGCGGCGGGCGCGCTTCTGATGAAGACGGCGGCCAAGACCATCCTCGCCCGCTACGGCTTCCGGCGCGTGCTGACCGTCAATGCCGTGGTCGGCGCGGCCTTCCTCGCGGCGTCCGGGCTGTTCACGCCGTCGACGCCGCATTGGATCATGCTCTGCGTGCTGCTGATCGGCGGCTGCTTCCGCTCGCTGCAGTTCACCGGCATCAACGCGCTGAGCTATGCCGATGTCTCCAACCGGGACATGTCGGGCGCGACCAGCCTGTCGAGCGTGGCGCAGCAGCTCTCGCTCAGCATGGGCGTCACCATCGGCGCCTTCGCGCTGGAGGCGGCCAACCTTGTCCAGGGCGGGGGCGCGCTCGGCGCGGCCGATTTCTGGCCGGCCTTCGTGCTGGTCGGGCTGATCTCGGCCTCCTCCGGGCTGATGATGGCGCGGCTTGCGCCCGACGCCGGGGCGGAGGTGTCGGGGCATCTGCTGGGTGACGCGCCGGCGAGCGCGCCCAAGGCGACGGCGCAGGCGATTTCGGACCAGAAGCCGCTGGAGTAGCGGCCTTCCCGGCGTGTCTTGTCATCGGCCGCAACGGCAGGGCAGGATGCAGCATGGACCCGGCGGAACCCCGTGCCCCGGCTGATTACGACCTCGCGATCGGCGATGGCTCGATGCGCCTCAAGCTCGCCGAGGCGCGGCTGACGCTGAGCGACGAGGGCATCCGCTACGCGCTCGACGGCCGGGAGGGGCTGCGCCCCTTCTCGCAGCTGCGCTCGGTGCGGATCCAAGCGCTTCATGGCGGCCCGAACAGCCCCTGGGAGGCGATGATCGAACTCGTCTTCGATCGCGGCCGGCCGCTGCAGGTGCAGTCCGGCACGCCCTGGGGTGCGAACGATCCCCATCGCGATCCCGTCTTCATCGCCTTCGTCGAGGATCTGCACCGGCGCATTCCGCCACAAGATGCCACGCGCATCCGCTTTCTGCGCGGCGTGCCGGAGGGCCGGCACCTGGTCCTGCAAATCACGCTGGTCTTTTTCTTGGTCGTCTTCGGCGGGGCCGGCGGCTACATCCTGCTGAAGACGGCGGCCGGCAGCATCCCCATCATGAAGATGCTGTTTCCGATGCTCGGGCTGATCGGCTTTGGGGTGTGGATCTGGCATTCGGTGGAGAAGAGCAAGCCGGGGACCTACCGGCCCGATCGGCTGCCGACGGACCTGTTTCCCTGACATGGCGCTCGCCCAGGATGACGTCGTGGCCCACCATGTGTTACGCTGTGCTCCGGTTGTAACACAAGGGACGGCTGATGAACGAAGCCACCTTCACCTTCAGGGTCGATGAAGAGCTGAAGAGCGAATTCGCCGCCGCCGCCAAGGCTCGGGATCGCTCCTCTGCGCAATTGCTGCGCGACTTCATGCGCGATTTCGTGCGCCGGGAACAGGACGCCGCGGCGCATGACGCCTGGTTTCGTCAGCAGGTCGAGAGAGGCGTGCGGTCAGCCGACGCGGGTGATCTGGTCGCAGCCGAAGAGGTCGAGAGCCGGTTCGTGGAGCGCCGTGAGGCGACGCGCCGTCGGTTGCGGTCCTCCGAATGACCGTCCTGTTCTGGACGGGCGAAGCGCTGCGAGATCGCGACGCGATCTACGACCATATCGAGACTGACAATCCGCCGGCTGCACTGGCGCTCGACGAACTGTTCTCCGAGAAGGCGGCGAGGCTGGTCGATCATCCGGCTCTCGGGCGCCCCGGCCGTGTCGCTGGAACGCGGGAACTCGTCGTGTCCAGCAGTTGTATCCTCGTCTACGATCTCGCAGGGGTCCAGGTGCGTGTGCTGCGCGTCCTGCATGCGGCCCGCCAATGGCCACCGCCGAAGTGAGGCTTGGGGCGGTGGGGCTGCAGAGGGCTTGTCGTCGCCGTCGGTCTCTGTCGAGAAGGCGTGGGGGACCTGAAAGACAGCATCAGGGAGCCGCTTCGAGTTCGGATTCAGCCTCCGCCCTGCGCCGGAACCCCGTCGCCAGGACATAGAGCTCCGAGGAATCCGAGCGGCTCGAGGCCGGCTTGATGTTGCGCACCGTGATGAAGTCGCGCTTCAGCCCGCCCAGCAGGGTGGCGCTGTCGCCGCCCTGGAACAGCTTGGCGAGGAAGAAGCCGCCCGGGGCCAGCACCGAATGGGCGAAGTCGAGCGCCGCCTCGGCGAGCGCGATGATCTTGATGTGGTCGGTCTTCTTGTGGCCGGTGGTGTTGGCGGCCATGTCGGACATGACGCCGTCGGCGCGACCGCCCAGACGCTGGGTGAGGAGGGCGGGGGCCTCCTCGTCCATGAAGTCCATCTCGACCAGGTCGACGCCGGGGATGGGATCGACCGGCAGCAGGTCGATGCCGACGATGCGGCCCTTGCCCTTGTCGAGCCCGATGCGCGCCGCCGCGATCTGGCACCAGCCGCCCGGCGCGCAGCCGAGATCGATCAGCTTCTGGCCCGGTTTGAGGAAATGGTATTTGTCGTCCATCTCCTCGAGCTTGAAGGCGGCGCGGGAGCGGTAGCCCAGCTCGCGGGCGCGCTTCACATAGGGGTCGTTGAGCTGGCGCTCGAGCCAGAGCTGCGAGGAATGCTTGAGTTTGCCGGCCTTCTTGACCTTGACGCGCATGTCGCGCGCGCCGCCGCCGCCGGCCACAGTCTTGGGAGCCTGCTTGCCGGGCACGCGCGCGCCGCCGGTGCCCCCGGCCTTGGCGGCGCCCGTCTTCGGGGAACCAGTGCCCTTGCCCCCTGCCTTGCCGCCTCCTGTCTTGCCGGCGCCGCTCATGCCGGGGGCCGGATCGCGAAGGCGGTTGGTGGGGACAGTGTCATCTCATCTCCGGCGCCAGGCGCGGTCTTCATGCATCATCCTGAGCAGGATGCCCTCGCGCAGGCCACGATCGGCGATGCGGACGCGCTCGCTGGGGAAGGCGCGGCGGATCGCTTCGAAGATGGCGCAGCCGGCCAGCACGAGATCGGCCCGCTCGCGGCCGATGCAGGCATTGGCCGCCCGGGCGGCGTAGTCCATTTCGACGAGCCGGTCGATGACGGCGAGGATGTCGTCCTGCCGCATCCACAGCCCGTCCACCTCGCGCCGGTCATAGCGGGCCAGGCCGAGATGGATGCCGGCGACCGTCGTCACCGTGCCGGAGGTGCCGAGCAGGTGGAAATTCCGGGCGCCGCTGGCGGCTGCGGCCTTTGCGGCGAAGGCTTTCAATTCGCGGGCACAATCCTCGACCATGGTCTCGAACAGTGCGCGGCTGACGTCGACGCCGCCATAGCGCTCGGCCACCGTGACGACGCCGATCGGCAGCGAGGCCCATTCGCGGATGCGCGCGGCCGGGTCGCGCGCCTCGTTGCGGCCGCCCATCCAGATGATCTCGGTCGAGCCGCCGCCGATGTCGAAGACGATGACGCCCTCGGCGGCGGGGTCGGCCAGCGCGGCGCAGCCGGAGACGGCCAGCGCGGCCTCCGTGCGCTGGTCGATGATCTCGAGCTCGAGCTGTGCCTCGGTCGCGACGCGGCGGACGAAATCGGAGCCGTTGATCGCCGCACGGCAGGCTTCCGTCGTCACCAGCCGGGCGCGGCTGACATTGCGGTGGAGCATCTTGCCGCGGCAGATCTTGAGCGCCTCGACGGCGCGGTCCATCGCCGCGTCGCAGAGGCGGCTGCTGGCCGCCAGCCCCTCGCCCAGCCGCACGATGCGCGAGAAGGCGTCGACGACGCGAAAGCCGTGCTGCGCCGGCCGGGCGATCAGCAGGCGGCAATTGTTGGTGCCGAGATCGAGCGCGGCATAGGTCGCGGGCGGATTGCGCGGCGTGGCTTGCCGGCCAGCGGCGGTGCAGGGGCCGCCGAGGGGAGCGCCGGGTCCGGCGAGGTTCTGGCCGAAAGCCGCGCCGAGCAAGGCGCTGGCCGATGGCGGGTTGGCGCCGTGGCCATGCGGCAGCGCCGCCGCCGCCATCATCCGCTCCTGCCGGTCCTCGACCTCCACGCCGCCGTTCCCCTGACCTGCCGCCGGGCCCGCCTCGCGACGGCTGCCCCGGCGGACGCATTGGACGAAAGCCCTGATGCGCCTTGGATTCGAAGCGTAACAACAGCGGGACCGCAGTGCCAAGCGGAACCTTCTGTCGCGGCCCGTTCGGCGGTGGAGGCTCAGGCCTTGCCCTGGTGGGGAGGCTTGCGCCAGTCTCCGCCGCCATGGCCCGGGCAGGACGGGCCGCCGCCGCAGAAAGAGAGGCCGACATGGCCGCCGCACGCCATCTCCTCGCGATCGACCAGGGCACGACCTCGTCGCGCGCGCTCGTCTTCGATTCGGGCCTCGGGCTCGTCGCCAGCGCGCAGCGCGAATTCGCCCAGCATTTCCCGGCTTCCGGCTGGGTCGAGCACGAGCCGGAGGACATCTGGGAGACCGTGTTGTCGACCTGCCACGAGGCGATCGCCAAGGCTGGGCTCGCCGCCGCCGAGATCGCCGCGATCGGCATCACCAACCAGCGCGAGACGACGCTGGTCTGGGACCGGAAGACCGGCCGCGCCATCCACCGCGCCATCGTCTGGCAGGACCGTCGCACGGCGCCGGCCTGCGCCGCCCTCGTCGCCGCCGGCCATGAGGGGCTGGTCGCAGCCCGCACCGGCCTGCGGATCGATCCCTATTTCTCGGCGACCAAGATCGCCTGGCTGCTCGACAACGTGCCGGGCGCCCGGCGCCGGGCGGAAGCCGGCGAACTCGCCTTCGGCACGGTCGACAGCTTCCTGCTCTGGCGGCTGACCGGCGGGGCCGTGCATGCGACCGACGCCACGAACGCCTCGCGCAGCCTGATCTTCGACATCCATCGCGGTGTCTGGGACGCGGAGCTGCTGGCGCTGTTCGACATCCCGGCCTCGCTGCTGCCGCAGGTGAAGGACTGCGCCTGCCTCTTTGGCGAAACCGATCCTGCGCTGTTCGGAGCCGCCATTCCCGTGCGCGGCATCGCCGGCGACCAGCAGGCGGCGACGATCGGCCAGGCCTGTTTCGCGCCGGGCATGGTGAAGTCGACCTATGGCACGGGCTGCTTCGCGCTGCTCAACACCGGTGAGTCGCCGGTCGCCTCGCAGCATCGGCTGCTCAGCACGGTCGCCTATCAGCTGGAGGGCCGGCGGACCTATGCGCTCGAGGGCTCGATCTTCATCGCGGGGGCGGCGGTGCAATGGCTGCGCGACGGGCTCGGCCTGATCAAGGAGGCGAGCGAGACCGGCCCGCTGGCGCGCGCCGCCGATCCGGCGCAGGAGGTCTATCTCGTACCCGCCTTCGTCGGGCTGGGCGCGCCGCATTGGGACGCCGAGGCGCGCGGCGCGATCTTCGGGCTGACCCGCAATTCCGGCCCGCGCGAATTCGCCAAGGCGGCGCTGGAGGCTGTCTGCTACCAGACGCTCGACCTGATCGAGGCGATGCATGCCGACTGGGGACAGAGCGCTGGCGGCGCGGGGCAGGGCACGCGCTCGGTGCTGCGCGTCGATGGCGGGATGGCGGCCTCCGACTGGACGATGCAGCGCCTGGCCGACCTGCTCGACCTCCCTGTGGACCGGCCGAGCCTGCGCGAAACGACGGCGCTGGGCGCAGCCTATCTCGCCGGGCTCGACGCCGGACTTCTGCCCGAGCCCGACCGCTTCGCCGATCTCTGGCGGCTGGAGCGCCGCTTTACGCCCGGCATGGCCGCCAGCGAGCGCCACCGCAAGATCGCCGGCTGGCGCGACGCGGTGCGGCGGACGCTGAGCGCCCCTTGAGGCTAAAGCCCCGCGCGAGGCGGCGCCGGATCGCTGTGATCGTCGGCGGAGTCCTTTACCCGGCTGCCGCGTGCGACCTGACGCCGAAATCGCGGCCGGGGATCGCAGCGAGGAGGGCCTTGGTGTAGGCGTGCTGCGGCTCACCGAAAACCTGTCCGATCGGACCGGCTTCGACGACCTCGCCGTTCTTCATCACCGCCACGAGATCGCAGACCTGGGCGGCGACGCGCAGATCGTGGGTAATGAAGACGATCGAGAGACCGAGGCGCTGGCGCAGATCGGCGAGCAGCTTCAGCACTTGCGCCTGCACGGAGACGTCGAGCGCCGAGACCGGCTCGTCGGCGACGAGGACGCGCGGTTCAAGGGCGAGCGCGCGCGCCAGGCCGATGCGCTGGCGCTGGCCGCCCGAGAATTCGTGCGGGTAGCGCTCGGTCGCCGCCGGGTCGAGCCCGACCAGCGCGAAGAGGTCGCGCGCCCGCGCCTGCGCTTCGGCGCGGGGCGTGCCATGGACGATCAGCCCCTGCGCCACCGCGTCGCCCGCCTTGCGGCGCGGGTTGAGCGAGGCGAAGGGGTCCTGGAAGACCATCTGGATATGCCGAGTCTCGGCGCGCAGCTCGGATTTGGAGAGGCTGGCGATGTCGGTGCCGTCGATGCGGATGGCGCCGCTCTCGGGGTCGATCAGCCGCACCAGGCAGCGCGCCAGCGTCGATTTGCCCGAGCCGGATTCGCCGACGATGCCGAGGGTCGCGCCCTTGGGCAGGACGAGCGACACATCCTTGACCGCATGGGTGACGCGCTGGCCGCGGCCGAGGAAGCCGCCGCTGCGATAGGTCTTGGAGACGTGCTCGACCGCGAGGATGGTCTGCGTCGCGAGTTCGCGGGGAGGCGGGGCCTTCAGCGGCGGGACGGCCGCGATGAGCTGCTTGGTGTAGGAGTGCTGGGGATTGTCGAGCACGGCTTCCGCCGTGCCCTGCTCGACGACGCGGCCCTGGCTCATCACCGCGACGCGATCGGCGATTTCGGCGACGACGCCGAAATCATGGGTGATGAACAGGACGGCCGTGCCCTTGCGCTTCTGGAGGTCGCGGATCAGCGCGAGGATCTGGGACTGGGTGGTGACGTCGAGCGCCGTCGTCGGCTCGTCTGCGATCAGGACCCGGGGGTCGAGCGCCAGCGCCATCGCGATCATGGCGCGCTGGCGCTGGCCGCCGGAGAGCTCATGCGGATAGGCCTTCGCCGCCGCGACGGGGTCGGGGATCCGCACCTCTTCGAGCAGGGCCTGG
>CALRYW010000096.1:0-15488 GCA_943372485.1 Allobosea thiooxidans | reverse complement strand
AAATAGGCCGCGGACAGGTGCTCTTCGCCCGTCCCCTCGACGAAGGGCGGCCCCCATTTGCGGGTGTCGTCGCCCTCGGGTGCCTCGACCTTGACGACATCGGCGCCGAGATCGGCCAGCACCTGGCCGATCCAGGGCCCGGCGAGGATACGGGCGAGTTCGAGGACGCGCAGGCCGGAGAGGGGAGGAGTTGGGATCATGGCGCCTTCGGCTCGACGTCATGGTCGGGCTTGACCCGACCATCTCCGGGGAAGTTCACGCGGGACGAGATGCCCGGGTCTAGCCCGGGCATGACGGCCTCACGCCAGCTCAGAAGAACGCCTGCAGCCCGGTGATCGCCCGGCCGAGGATCAGCGCGTGGACGTCATGCGTGCCCTCATAGGTGTTCACCGTTTCGAGGTTCGCCGCATGGCGCATCACGTGGTACTCTATCGAGATGCCGTTGCCGCCATGCATGTCGCGGGCCTGGCGGGCGATGTCGAGCGCCTTGCCGCAATTGTTGCGCTTGACGAGGCTGATCATCTCCGGGGCCATCTTGCCGTCGTCGAGCAGCCGGCCGACGCGAAGCGAGCCCTGCAGGCCGAGCGTGATCTCGGTCAGCATGTCCGCGAGCTTCTTCTGGTAGAGCTGCGTCTGGGCGAGCGGCTTGTTGAACTGCTTGCGGTCGAGCCCGTACTGCCGCGCGCGATGAAAGCAGTCCTCGGCCGCTCCCATCACGCCCCAGGAAATGCCGTAGCGCGCCCGGTTGAGGCAGCCGAACGGGCCTTTCAGGCCGGAGACGTTGGGCAGCAGATTCTCTTCCGGGACGATCACGCCGTCCATGACGATCTCGCCGGTGATCGAGGCGCGCAAGCTGAGCTTGCCGCCGATCTTCGGGGCCGAGAGCCCCTTCATGCCCTTCTCGAGGATGAAGCCGCGGATCTGGTTGTCATGCGCTGATGACTTCGCCCAGACGACGAAGACGTCGGCGATCGGCGAGTTCGAGATCCACATCTTCGAGCCGGTCAGGCGATAGCCGTCGGCGACCTTCTCGGCGCGGGTCTTCATGCCCGCCGGGTCGGAGCCGGCATCGGGCTCGGTCAGGCCGAAGCAGCCGACCCATTCGCCCGAGCCGAGCTTGGGCAGGTACTTCTTGCGCTGGGTCTCGTCGCCATAGGCATAGATCGGGTACATCACCAGCGAGGACTGCACCGACATCATCGAGCGATAGCCGGAATCGACGCGCTCGACCTCGCGCGCGACGAGCCCGTAGGAGACGTAATTGGCGCCGGCGCAGCCATATTCCTCCGGAACGGTCACGCCGAGCAGGCCGAGCTCGCCCATCTCGTTGAAGATCGAGCGGTCGGTCTTCTCGTCGAGATAGGCCTCCGAGATCCGGGGCTGCAGCTTCTCCTGCGCGAAGTCGCGCGCCGTGTCGCGGATCAGGCGCTCGTCCTCGGTCAGCTGCTCGTCGAGCAGGAAGGCGTCGTCCCAGGTGAACTCGGCCAGCTTGTGGCTGGTGCTGTGGCTGCGGGCGGCTTCGGCCATGGTCGTCTCCCTCGTCATTCCTGCTCACCGTCATTGCGAGGAGCGTAGCGACGAAGCGATCCAGGGGGCGTCGAGCGCGGCCGCTCCTGGATGGCTTCGCGAGGCTCGCAATGACGGTGTGGTTCCTCGGCGTTGTTCGTCACGCACCCACATCGAAGCTGACGCCCTGCGCCAGCGGCAATGTCGTGCCGTAATTGAGCGTATTCGTGGCCCGGCGCATATAGGCCTTCCAGGCGTCGGAGCCGGCCTCGCGGCCGCCGCCGGTTTCCTTCTCGCCGCCGAAGGCTCCGCCGATCTCGGCGCCGGACGGGCCGATATTGACGTTGGCGATGCCGCAGTCGGAGCCTTCGCCCGAGATGAAGGTCTCGGCCTCGCGCATGTCGAGCGTGAAGATCGAGGAGGACAATCCGGCGGCGACGGCGTTCTGGATCGCGATCGCCTCGTCCAGCGTCTGGTACTTCATGACGTATAGGATCGGCGCGAAGGTTTCGCGGGCGACCGGGCCGGTCTGCTGGGGCATCTCGACGATCGCGGGGCGGACATAGAAGCCCCCCATCCCGACGGTGACGCGCTCGCCGCCATGCACGGTGCCGCCGGCGGCCTTGGCTTCCGACAGCGCCGCCTGCATGCCCTTGAAGGCGGCCTCGTCGACAAGCGGGCCGACCAGGACGCCGGCTTCGCGCGGGTCGCCGATCTTCACCGAGCCATAGACCTTGATGAGCTTGGGGATCAGCGCGTCATAGACGCTCTCATGCACGATCAACCGGCGCAGTGTGGTGCAGCGCTGGCCAGCCGTACCCATGGCCGCGAAGGCGATGCCGCGCAGCGCGAGGTCGAGATCGGCCGACGGTGCGACGATCGCGGCATTGTTGCCACCGAGTTCGAGGATGGCGCGGGCGAAGCGGGCGGCGAGCTTCTGGCCGACCTCCTGGCCCATCCGCGTCGAGCCCGTGGCCGAGACGACCGGCACGCGGTGATCCTGAACCAGCACATCGCCGATCTCGCGACCGCCGATCAGCACCTCCGACAGGCCGGCGGGCGCCTCGGGGCCGAAGCGCGTCATCGTTGTCTCGACGATCGCCTGGACGGCGAGCGCGGTCAGCGGGGTCTTCTCGGAGGGCTTCCAGACGACGCTGTCGCCGCAGACGAAGGCGAGCGCGGCGTTCCAGGACCAGACCGCGACGGGGAAGTTGAAGGCCGAGATCACGCCGCAGACACCGAGCGGATGCCAGGTCTCCATCATGCGGTGGTTCGGGCGCTCGGTCGCAATCGTCAGGCCGTAGAGCTGGCGCGACAGGCCGACGGCGAAATCGCAGATGTCGATCATCTCCTGGACCTCGCCGAGGCCCTCCGACGTCACCTTGCCGGCCTCCATCGTCACCAGCAGGCCGAGATCGTCCTTGGCAGCCCGCAGTTCCTCGCCGAGCAGACGCACGAACTCGCCGCGGCGCGGCGCCGGCACCTTGCGCCAGGCCAGGAAGGCGGCGTGCGCCCGGCCGATCGCGGCCGAGGCCTCGGCGGTGCTCGTTTCCCGCAGCGTCGCGACGCCCTCGCCCGTGATGGGCGAGCGGGCGGCGAGGCCGGCGGCGGCGAAGGCGGCATCCGTAACGCCGAGGCGCTTCAACAGCGTGAGCACGTCCTGGGGGAGGGGAGAGGTCATGATGCGTCCTGGGCGAGGCTCGGCCGGATGAATCCCAGCCCAGCGAGAATGCCCTCTTACGCCCTGCGCGGGCAACCGATATGTTCTCACGACTTGATGAGAAGGGCTCATGAACCTCGAGATCGTGCCAGGGCGCCTCACCGTGCCGTCGCTGTCGGCTCTCGCGGCCTTCGAGGCCGCGGCGCGCCATGGCAGCTTTACCCGTGCGGCGGAGGAACTGAACCTGACGCAGGGCGCCGTCAGCCGGCAGATCGCGCAGCTTGAGGCGGTGCTGGGCGTCGCCCTGTTCCAGCGCGCAAGGCAGCGCGTCGCGTTGACGCCGGCCGGCGCCGCCTATGCCGCCGAGATCCGCGACGGGCTCTCGCGGCTGGCGGCGGCCACCGTCTCGACCATGGCCTTCCGGGGCGCGGGTGGTGTGCTGAACCTCGCCATCCTCCCGACCTTCGGCACGCGCTGGCTGATCCCGCGTCTGCCACGCTTCACCGAGGCGCATCCCGGCATCACCATCAACTTCACCACGAAGCTCGTGCCCTTCGACTTCGCGCGCGAGCCGCTCGATGCGGCGATCCATTTCGGCGATCCGGTCTGGCCCGGCGCGCGGCTGCACCGCCTGATGGGCGAGGAGATCGTGCCCGTCGCCGCGCCCGGGCTGGTGGCGCGCCTGGGGTTGAGGGAACCGGCCGACATGCTCAGGGGCTCCCTCCTGCAGCAATCGACACGACCCCGCGCCTGGGCGAACTGGCTGGAGCAGCAGGGTCTGCCGCCGCAGCGGGCGCTGATGGGGCCTCGCTTCGAGCAGTTCGCCATGGTGTCCCAAGCGGCCGTCGCCGGTCTCGGGCTCGCCATCGTGCCGCGCTTCCTGGTCGAGGAGGAGCTGCGCTCCGGCTCGCTGGTCATTCCCTTCGATCGGCCGGTCACCGGCACCGAAGGCTACTACCTTGTCTATCCTGAGACCCGCGCGGAACTGCCGGCGGTCGCGGCCTTCCGCGACTGGCTGCTCGCCGAATGCGAAATGGCGAGCTGACTCGACAAGTTTCGTCGGCCGCGCCATTCATGCGCGGCGTTCATCAACCGGGTCGCAGAGCGTACCCGTCTCTGGCTTGGGACCCGTCATGTCGTCTTCGTCCGGAATCGCCGACGTCGTCATCTGCGGCGGCGGTGCCCTCGGCTCCTCGGTCGCCTATCACCTCGCCGCCGCTCCCGGTTTTACGGGCAGGATCGTCGTCGTCGAGAAGGACCCGACCTATCGCTACGCCGCCTCGGCGCTCTCCGCCGCCTCGATCCGCCAGCAGTATTCGAGCGCGGTGAACATCCGGATCTCGCTGCACGGCATCGATTTCCTGCGCAACATCGGCACCCGGCTCGCGGTGGACGGCGAGACGCCGGTGATCGATCTGCACGAGGGCGGCTATCTCTATCTGGCGGGCGAGGACGGGGCTCCCGTGCTCGCCGCCAACCAGGCGCTGCAGGCCGCCGAGGGCGCCGATATTGCGCTTTATGCTGCACCGATGCTGCGCAACAAATTTCCCTGGATGAACACCGAGGACATCGCCTGCGGCAGCTTCGGCGTCAGCGGCGAGGGCTGGTTCGACGGCTGGGCGTTGTTGCAAGCGTTTCGCAAGAAAGCCCGGTCGCTCGGCGTCGAATACCGCCAGGGCGAGGTCGCCCGGTACATTGTCGAGGACCGCCGCGTCACCGGCGTCGAACTCGCCGACGGCGGCCGCATCGCCTGCGCCGCGGCGGTCAATGCGTCGGGCACGCATGGCGCCCGCCTCGCCGCCACGGCCGGCGTGAGGATCCCTGTCCGCTCGATGAAGCGCTATGTCTTCTCCTTCCTCTGCAAGGGCGAGGTCGACAACTGCCCGCTGCTGATCGACCGCAGCGGCTCCTGGTGCCGGCCGGAGGGCAAGCGCGGCAGCGACGGCCAGCTCTTCATCGGCAGTTGCTCGCCGCTGACGCCCGAGCAGGACCGGGAGTGGATCGAGACCGACGCGGATGTCGAGGATGTCGACTGGGGCTTCTTCGAGGAGGTCGTCTGGCCGGCACTCGCCCACCGCGTCCCGGCCTTCGAGCAGATCAGGCCCGGCCGTGCCTGGGCCGGTCCCTATGACATGAACGAGCTCGACCACAACGCCATCGTCGGCCCTGCGGTCGGGCTCTCGGGTCTCTACCTCGCCAACGGCTTTTCCGGTCATGGGCTGCAGCAGGCGCCGGCGGTGGGGCGCGGTCTCGCCGAGCACATCCTGCATGGCGGCTATCGCAGCCTCGACCTGTCCGATCTCGGTCATGCGCGTATCGTCGCCGGGCAGCCACTGCTGGAAACCAACATTATTTGATGGGGCCTGCCATGATCGACACGAGCTATGTCCGCACCCTGGCGCGCTACAACGCCTGGCAGAACCGCAGCCTCTTCACGGCGGCAGCGACGCTCGACGACGCGGCGCGGCGCCAGGATCGCGGCGCCTTCTTCGGTTCGATCCACGGCACATTCTGCCATCTGCTCTGGGGCGACCGGATGTGGCTCTCGCGCTTTGCCGGCACGCCCAAGCCGACCCAGCGCATCCATGAATCCGCCGAGTTCGTCGCCGATTGGGACGACCTCGTCGCCCAGCGGCAGGCCTTCGACGGGACGATCGCTGAATGGGCGCGCGACCTGTCGGCCGAATGGCTGGCCGGCGATCTCGTCTGGTTTTCCGGCGCGACGCAGCGCGAGATGCGCAAGCCCCGCGCGCTGCTGGTCGTCCAGCTGTTCAACCACCAGACCCACCACCGCGGCCAGGTCCACGCCATGCTGACGGCGGCCGGCGCGAAGCCGGATGACACCGACCTGATGCTGCTGGAGCCGGAAGCCTGAGCGGCGGCGGGGGCTGGGCGCGCGCGCCACACTGGCCGCTCGCAGCCAAGCGCCAACTGCCGCGCAAAGCAGCATGACGGCATGATTGACCTTTGCTACGATCGCGCAGCGTCAACCAGCGATGGTCGTCAGGGGAGGGTGGTCGATGGCCTGCTCGTTCTCAAAGATCGCATCGCTCGTCGCGCTGCCGCTGGTCGCGGCCCTGTCCGTCTCCTCCACACAGGCCGTGGCCCAGAAGGCCGAGACCGTCGCGCTCTGCAGGGCTGAGAAGACCGAGCGGGCGATCGCCGCCTGCACCACGATCATCAAGGGGCGTGGGGACCGCAAGGCGAAAGCCTCGGCCCTGCTCAGCCGCGCCCAGGCCTACTGGGCCCTCAACCGCCTGGCCGAGGCCGAGAAGGATTACAGCGAGACGATCGCGCTCGCGCCCACGGCGATGGCGCTCTATCGCGACCGCGGCCAGATCCGCTTCGGCCTGGGCAACACGGCAGGCGCGATGGCGGACTTCACCACGGCGCTCGAGATGGCGCCCTTCGATGCCGATAACTACGCCAATCGCGGCTACCTGAAGATGTTGCAGTATGACTTCGCCGGGGCGGGCGCCGATCTCCGCCAGGGCCTGTTCTGGCAGAAGGACCATCCGCGCAGCCACTACATGTTGGGACTGCTGCACTATTCGACCGGCCGCTATGGCGATGCCGTCGAGCAGATCGACAGGGCCCGCGCCGCCGGCTTTCGCGGCCCCGAGGCCTTCATCACCAGGGCGCGCAGCCTGTTTTATCTCGGCACCTTCGATCCGGCGATCCGCGAAGCGACGGAGGGGCTGCAGGCCTTTCCGACCCAGTCCAGCCTCACCGAAATCCGCGCCCGGGCACGTCTGGTCCGGCGCGACCTCGAGGGGGCGCTGGCGGACGCCGATGCCGTCGTTCAGGCCGCCCCGCGCTTTGGCCGTGCCTATGCCACGCGCGCCGCGATCCGGCTGGCGATGAAGGATGTCGCTGCGGCGACCGCCGACGTCGACAAGGCGATCGAACTCGACCCTTCTCTGTTCGACGCCCATGAGCTCAAGGCCGACATCCTGCTGACGTCGGGCAACGAGGCGGCGGCCCGCGCGGTCCTTGCGGCCTCGGCCGCGCGCACCGATGCGAAGATGGGCTACGACATCGCCTCGCATGCCCGCCACGCCGCCCGCGTCGCCGAACTCGACAAGCCCAAACCGATCCTCGTCACCGATCTGGGCGAGGCCGAACTGAAGACCCGCTGCGACAGGCGCGACGATCCGTTGCGGCTCCAGAGTTGCGACCGGCTGGTCGAGACCGCGACGACGCCGCAGGAGCGGGCCGACCGGCTGGTCCTGCGTTCGCGGGCGCGCCCTTTCGCCGAACAGCTGGGCGATCTCGATCTTGCCGTCGCCGCGGCGCCGGATCACCTTCCGGCGACGATCGCCCGCGCCTATGCGCATATGGCGACCTATCGCTACGATGCCGATCTGAAACCCTATGAGCGCGCATGGGCGGACGCCGACAGCGCCGAGCGTCGTGCTTCCCCGGGGTCGCCGGAGCAAGAAGAGGCATTGCTGGCGCGTGCGACGGCGGCGGAGGGCAAGGGCGATTATGGGGCGGCCATCGCGGACCTGACCCAGATTCTGCTGCGCGACGGGGCGGCTCCCTATGCCCTTGAGATGCGCGGGACGATGCAACTGATGGCCGGCCGCGCTGCGGCGGCGTTGGCCGACCTGCGGGAAATTCGGCGCGTGGCGCCCGAGGACCGCCGCCAGTTTCTCAACGACGATCTGTTCGTCATCGCCCTCATCGAAACCGACAACACGGATGAAGCGTTGGCCATCCTCGATGGCCAGCCGCAGGGCCATCTCGGCAACGAGATGACGCGGCAGGCGCTGCGCGCGCGGGCCCTGCTCGCTCGTGGGGAGGCGGTTGCGGCGCGCGAGGCCGCCTCGGCCGCTCTCGCCGCCAATCGCGCCCACAGCGGCGCCAGCGCCGTCCGCGGGATCGCCTCCGCCCAACTCGGGAATGCCCTCGAAGCGGTCGCCGACCTGACAATCGCGATCGACGAGACGGTGTCGGTTCCGTTCAAGGCCGCGAGAGTGGGCATCACGCCTGGCCACATGGCGGATCTGTTCCTGCATCGCGGCCTCGCGCGTGTTCAGCTGAACCAGGGCCGGGCCGCCCATGCCGATTTCAGCGAGGCGATCAGGCGGACGCCGGACCGCGCGCGGCCTTACGGCGAACGCGCCAGGCTCGCTCTCGCGGCCGACAACCCGGCCGCGCTAACCGACATCGCGATGGCCTTGCGCATCGAGCCGGGCGAGCCGCGCTGGCAGGCGCTGGCCGCGCGAATCCATCTCGCGACCGGCGATCTGCCTGCCGCCGAACGCTTTGCCGGCCTGGCCCTGGCGGCTCCCGCCCCGGAGCCGGCCCTGCTTTTGCTGCGCGCGAAAGCCCGGCTCGGGTTGCGCAATTTCGGCGGCGCAGTGGAGGATGCGACGGCGCATCTGGCTGCGCGCGCCACGGATGCAGAGGCGCTGCTGATCCGGATCGAGGCGCGCGCGGGGCAGGGCGATCTGAAGGCGGCGCTGGCCGATGCGGAGGCGGCTCGCAACGTTCGCAGCGACGACGCCCGGATCCTGCTGGCGCTGGCCGAACTGAGACGCCGCAACGGTGATGCGCCGGGCGCCATCGGCGCGTTCGAGGATGCGGCGGGGAGGCCCGACGCCGCCCTGATCGCCAACAAGCGGCTGGGCGATCTCTACGCCGAGATCGCCTCGGACCAGCTGGCCCTGGGCTATTACGCCAAGGCGCTCGAACAGCCGGTCCGAACACCCGATGACGAGGCGTTGCGCGCCCAGGCTCGCGCCGCGCGGGACGCGCTCATCCGGAAAATGGCGGCGCCGAAATAGGCGCTCCGCTCTTTTTGCGCAGCCCCGCACCCAGCGATGCGCTTCCGGTCTGCAGGCACCTTGTCTAAGGTTCGGACTAGTCCCATCCGGAACCATGAGAGCAGCCATGAGCGCGATGACCCCTGAGGAAGCCAAGGTCGTGGCCTGGCTCGCCGACCGCAAGGACGCGATGGTCGCGCTGTTGCGCGAGATGGTCGATACGGATTCGGGCTCCTATGACAAGGAGGGCGTCGATCGTGCCGGGCAGGTTCTGGCGCGGTTCCATGAGCGCAACGGGCTTGCGGTCGAGATCATTCCCGATGGCCGCTATGGCGACGCGGTCAAGGCGCACCTGCCGAACCCCACCGCCAACGACCAGCGCCCGGTGCTGCTGCTCGGCCATCGCGACACCGTCTTTCCCAAGGGCGAGCCGACGCGCCGGCCGTTCTCGATCAAGGATGGGCGAGCCTATGGGCCGGGCGTCGCCGACATGAAGGCGGGCCTCGTCATCGAGGCCTTCGTCGCCGCGGCCTTCGCCGAATGCGGTGGCCTGTCCGCGCCGCTGACGATGCTGACGACGAGCGACGAGGAGATCGGCTCGCCCTCCTCGCGCCCGGTGATCGAGGCGGCGGCACGCGAATCGCGCTGCGTCTTCAACGCCGAGCCGAGCCGGCTTCCTGTCGGCAGCGACTTCGCGAAGGACCGCCGCCAATCCGTCACCAGCGGCCGCAAGGGCGGCGTCTTCATGCGCGCCGAATTCACCGGGAAGCCGGCCCATTCCGGCGCGAATTACGAGAAGGGCGCTTCGGCCATCGTCGATCTCGGCCACAAGATCCCGAAGCTCCAGGGCCTCACCGATCTGGAGCAGGGCATCACGGTCAATGTCGGGCTGATCGGCGGCGGCCAGACCGTCAATACGGTCGCGCCCCATGCCTGGTGCGAGATCGACCTGCGCTACGTCACGCCCGCCCAGCGCAGCGCGCTGGTGGATGCCATCCGCAGCATCGTTGAGACGCCGATCGTCCCGGGCACCGGCGCCGTGCTCTCGATCAAGGGCGAGTTCCTGCCGCTGGAAGGGACGTCGGAGTCGCAGAAGCTGTTCGAGACCTATCGCGAAGCGTCCGTGGGCTTCGGCATCGCGACGATCGCCGAGTTCACCGGCGGCTGCGCCGATTCCGGCTTCACCGCGGCGCAGGGCTGCCCGACGCTCTGCAGCGTCGGCCCCATCGGCGGCATGGCCCATACGCCCGACGAGTTCCTCGAGGTCGAGAGCATCGTGCCGGCCGCGCAGGTGCTGGCTCTGTCGGTGATGCGCGCGGCCAAGCTGATGGAGTGAGGCCGTTCGGGCGCCTCTTCGTCGTCATGATCGCCCTTGTGGCGACCATCTACGTTTTGGCTGGTCGAGCGCTGCGTTCGAGACGGGGATGCTCGGGACAAGCCCGAGCATGACGGCGGTGGGCTGTGGGCTGACGGTCGTCAAAACGCCTCTTCCCAATTGCGGCTCAGCCGCATCGCCGAGTTGATCAGCCCGACATGGGAGTAGGTCTGGGGAAAGTTTCCCCAGAGTTCGCCGGTCTCCAGATCGGCGTCTTCCGACAGCAGGCCGAAGCTGTTGCGTCGCTTCAGGATCCGACCAAACAGCGCCTTGGCTTCCTCGGTCTTGCCGATGGCATGCAGCGCATCGACATACCAGAAGGCGCAGATCAGAAAGCCGGTGTGCATGAAGCCGAAATCGTCCTGCGTCGCGTAGCGCAACAGCAGGTCGCCGCGCGTCAGGTCGCGGCCGATCGCCTCGACGGTGGCGACGAAGCGCGGATCGTCGGGCTTCAGGAAACCGAGTTCTGAAAGCAGCAGGAGTGTGGCGTCGAGTTCGGTCCCGCCGAAGGTCGAAACCAGGTGGCCTTTGTCCTCGTTCCAGATCCGTTCGAGAATGACGGTTTTGAGCCGCTTGGCCTCGCACTTCCAGTAATCTTTGCGGTCGCTGCGGCCGAGCGTGCCGGCGATGCGGGCGAGACGATCGCACGCCGCCCAGCACATCACGCTGGAGAAGGAATGCACCGCCTCCTTCTCGCGCAGTTCCCAGGGGCCGGCGTCGGGCTTGTCGAAACAGGCGATCGCCAGTTCGCCCATGCGTTCGAGTTGGCCGAACAGCGCATCCTTGCCGGGCTTGATGAGGCGCTGGTCGAAGAAGGCATGTGTCGCCGCGAGCACGACGGCGCCATAGCCGTCGTTCTGGACCTGGATGGCGGCCCCATTGCCGAAGCGCACCGGCTGGTGGCCACGATAGCCTGAGAGGTTGCCGACCTCGAACTCGTCGAGCGTGCCGCCCCGCGTGATCGGATAGAGCGGCGGCAGATGCTCGGCGCCGCTTTCGGTGAAACTGTCGACGATGTTGGTGATGAAGCCGAGATAATCCTCCATCGTCCGCGTCGTGCCGAGCCGGTTCAGGGCGTGGACAACGAAGTACGCGTCGCGCAGCCAGCAGAAGCGGTAATCCCAGTTGCGCTGCGTGCCAGGCGCTTCGGGGATCGACGTCGTCAGAGCGGCAACAATGGCGCCGGTCTCCTCGAAGGCGCACATCTTGAGCGTGATCGCGGCCCGGATGACCTCGCGCTGGTACTCGAAGGGCAAGGACAGCGAGCGCACCCAGTCGCGCCAGTAGTCGGTGGTCTTGTCGAGAAACGCGCGCGAGGTTTCCTCGATCTCGGCCCGCAGCGCCTCGTCGGAGCCGATGAAGAACGAGAACGGCCGGTCGACCGCGAAGGCCACCCCATCGATGACATAGGAGATCGGCGCGTCCGTGGTCAGGCGGATGGTCTGGTCGGCGCCGACGAAACGGACATGGTTGGAGCCGCGCGTGATCTCGCCGGGCTCCTCGCCCAATCCGAGACAGGGCTTGACGACCGTGCGGATGCGCGGGCGGCCCGAGATCCGGCGCACCCGGCGCACCAACTGGGGCGGGCGGAAAAAGCGCTCGAAGCGGACGAAGCGCGGTGCGAAGTCGAGGATCTCGATGGCGTTGCCGTGATCGTCGGACAGCACAGAGGAGAGGATCGCGGTGTTGTCGAGGTAAGACTGCTCGCAGCGCGTCATGCCGACCAGTTCGATCGCGAAGACGCCTTTGCGCGGCATCGCATCACCGTCGCAGGGCTGGTTGTCGATCAGCGCGCAGAAGACGGGGTCGCGGTCGAAGCGCGGGAAGCAACCCCAGACGATCCGGGCGCGGCGGTCGATCAGCGCCGCGATCGAGCAGTTCCCGATCACGCCGAGGTCGAGCGAGGCCGAATGCGGCCCCGCGGGCATCGTCGAAACAGTCATGGGGTCATCCCTGGTGGAAATGTGAGGCCGTCAGGCTGCCGCGATCGGCGGCGTCGAGCAGGATCGCACGCAGCGCCGTGGGAGAGGCGATCCGCAGCCTGGCCCGCGTCTCCCCATCCCCGATGCGGATCGACAGTCCTCCGAGCGCATTGACCGCCTCGAAGCCGTGCTCGTCGGTGATGTCGTCGCCGATGAAGACCGGCAGCCGGCCGGCATAGGGGGGCTCCTGCATGAGCTGCGCGATCGCCGCGCCCTTGCTGGCCGAAGCCGGAACCAGCTCGGCGACCGCCTTGCCCTTCTGGAGGCGGACCGTGGGGCCCAGGCGCTCGGCGACGGCGCGCATCAGGGCGAGCGCCTCGTCCTTGAGCTGCGGCGCCAGGCGCCAGTGCAGCGCAATCGAGATGTCCTTGTTCTCGACGATGATGCCGACATGGCTGTTGGCGAAGCGCACCAGATCGCGCAGCGCGCCCCGCATCGGCGCCGATGATTCCGTGTGGCTGTGAACCCGACCGCCGAGCCGGATCTCTGCCCCATGCAGCGCGGCCACATCGAACCGGTAGGGATCGAGCACGCCGTCGATGAACGAGACCGGCCGTCCCGAGACGAGGGCGAGCGCACCCGACAGGCTGCCGCGCAGGGCCTCCAGCGCCGCCGGCACGCGCCGGTCGAGGCGCACATCGGCGGGCGAGGGGGCGATCTCCACCAGCGTGCCGTCGAAATCGAGAAACAGCGCGATCGCGCGCCGGTCATCCGACAGGGGGGCGCCGTTCGCCGGTTCGGGATGCGTCAGGGTCATCGGGACAGTCCGGGGCGAATCCTGGTTCTGCTTCGGGTGAATGGCCTCTCTCCCCGCCTCGATCCTGGCATGGCGGCACGGTGGCGCCGCCATGCGTCCCCCGTCGCCGGGTGAGCGGCTGCCGGCCTGCGGAAACAATACGCCTCGCCGGGCGTTCTGTTCCTGCCGCCCTGTTGAATTTCGGGCGGCTGCGGCAGCCGGGCCGCGATGAAGGAGGGTTGTGCGGCCATGCGCCTCGTCGTCATTTCGAACCGCGTCACCATTCCCGAGCGGAACGAAAAGGCGGCTGCGGGCGGGTTGGCGGTGGCGCTGCGCGAGGCGCTGGAGAAACGGGGCGGCCTCTGGTTCGGCTGGAGTGGCGAGGTGGCGGAGGTCAACGCGCCGCCGCGCATCGCCGCGCGCGGCAACGTCACCTATGCCGTTACCGATCTCACCGAGGCCGAGCGCCAATCCTATTATCTCGGCTTCTCCAACCGCGCGCTCTGGCCGCTGATGCATTACCGGCTCGGGCTCACCGAGTTCTCGCGGGTCGATTATGCCGGCTATCTGGCGGTCAACCGCCGCTTCGCCAAGGCGCTGATGGGGTTGCTGAAGGCAGACGACATCATCTGGATCCACGATTACCACCTGATCCCGCTGGCGGCCGAATTGCGTCGCCGCGGCGTGACCAACCGCATCGGCTATTTCCACCACATCCCCTGGCCGCCGGCCGAGATGTTCGGGGCGCTGCCCTTCGCCGCCACGCTCGCGAGCACGATCATGGCCTACGATCTCGTCGGCCTGCAGACGGCGACCGACGTCTCGAACCTGATCGGCTGCCTCTCGGCGATGAGCGGCGCCCGCAGCGATGGGCGCAAGGTTCGGGTCGGGCGGCGCGAGACGATCATCCAGCCCTTCCCGATCGGCATTGATGTCGAGGCCTTCCGCAAGCTCGCGGCGGCCTCGGTTCGCTCGGCGACGACGCCGCTCAAGACGACGCGCCAGTCGCTGGGCGAGCGCCAGCTGGTGCTCGGTGTCGATCGCCTCGATTACTCGAAAGGCATTGTCCAGAGGCTGGAGGCCTTCGGTCACTTCCTGCGCAGCCATCCCGACCAGCGCGGCCGCGTCGGCCTGCTCCAGATCGCGCCGCCCTCGCGCTCGGACGTACCCGAATATGCCGAGCTCGACCGGCAGTCCGACGAGGTGGCGGGGCGCCTCAACGCGGCGCTGGGCGAGTTCGACTGGACGCCGATCCGCGTCGTCAAGAAGGCCTATTCGCGCAACGCTCTGGCCGGCTTCTACCGCCGCGCCCAGGTCGGGCTCGTGACGCCGATGCGCGACGGGATGAATCTCGTCGCGAAGGAGTACATCGCGGCGCAGGAGCCGGCCGATCCCGGCGTTCTGGTGCTGTCGCGCTTCGCCGGCGCCGCCCACCAGATGGGCGAGGCGTTGATCGTCAACCCTTACGACCTGCATGAGGTCGCCGAGGCCATCCGCACCGCGCTCGCCATGCCGAAATCGGAACGGATCCGACGCTTCGAGCGCCTCTATGCGACGATCGAGGCGACCGACATCGGCTGGTGGACGCAGCGCTATCTCGACGCGCTGTTGGGCATCGAGGTCACGCCGTCCGACGTCCCGTCGCCGCGCAACGAGACCAACACCGTCGTGACGTCGCGCCCTGCCACGCCGACGGCTGCGAAAGGCGGCCGGCCCAAGCCGACGCGGCGGAAGGCCGGCGCTCTCGATGACGCCCCAAAGCCCAGCCCGGGGCGGGCGACCCGCAACCCGGCGAAGGTCACGCGGGCACCCGCTTCCCGGCGGCCCGCGTCACCGTCCGGCTGAGATGGCTGCCCCGGCCCTTGCCGAACCCCGCACGCGGTGGCTAGAACGCCGGCAAGGCAGGAGAGCTTGCGACTCGGCCATGACAGGTGTCAGGTCTGCGATGCATAGCGGCCGTGACGGCCAGGCAGGCGGAGGACGATAGATCAATGCGAGGTGCTCTCGGAGGATCGGGCGTTCTGCTGCGCCGCCTTCGTGAGGTGATGGCGGCCTTGATCAGCCCGCAGGAGCGGCTCGACCGGCTCGTCGTCCTGATCGCCGGCAATCTCGTTGCCGAAGTCTGCTCCGTCTATGTGCTGCGTGAAGACGGTTCTCTTGAGCTCTACGCCACCGAAGGCCTGAACCGCGAGGCGGTCCATCTCACCACCATGCGTGCCGGCGAGGGCCTCGTCGGCCTGATCGCCCGCGAAGCCGAGCCGCTCGCGCTGTCGGACGCGCAGAACCACCCCGCCTTCTCCTACCGGCCCGAGACGGGCGAAGAGGTCTATCGCTCCTTCCTCGGCGTGCCGATCCTGCGCGGCGGCGCGGTGATGGGCGTGCTCGTCATCCAGAACCGCGCCTCGCGCCTCTACAGCGACGAGGAGATCGAGTCGCTGCAGACCACCGCCATGATCAT
>CALRYW010000095.1:0-15534 GCA_943372485.1 Allobosea thiooxidans | reverse complement strand
TGCCGGGCCGGAGGTCGAGGCCTACCGCGCCCGCGACTACACCAAGCTCAGGTTCGGCCTGCACCTGACGGGCTTGCGCCTCTTCGGCGTCGTCTGGCGCCTCTCGGGTGGCTGGCAACGCACGAGCGACCGCCCGTCCGAAGCCTATGCCACGCTGGGCGTCCACTGGCTGCGCTGAAGCGCGCCCCTACCCCTTGGTCCGCAGCGTCGAGCGCCCGCCATCGACGCCGACGATCTGGCCGGTGATCCAGGAGGCCTCATCGCTCACGAGCAGGGCGGCGAGCGGCGCGATATCCGCCGGCTCGCCGAGCCGCTGCAGCGGGTGCAGATCGGCGATCGCCTTCGCCATCGCCTCGTTGCCGGTCAACGCGGCGGCGAGCGGCGTCCGGGTCAGCGAGGGCGCGAGGCAGTTCACCCGGATGCGGGGCGCCAGCTCCGCCGCCAGCGCCAGCGTCAGCCCCTCGATGGCGCCCTTCGCCATCGCGACCGAGGCATGGGCCGCAAAGCCCTGGGCGACCGCCACCGTCGAGAACAGGACGATCCCGGCCGTCCCCTGCGCCTGCTTGAGATGCGGCAGGGCGGCCTGAATCGCTTTTACAGCGCCCAGCGCGTTGATATTGAAATCCTTGAGGAAATCACTCTCGCTCAAACGCGCGACCGGCTTCAGGTTGATGGTGCCGATGGCATAGACCAGCCCCTTCAGCGCGCCGCCTTGCGACGCCGCCTGCGTCGCGGCGGCGAAGACCGCGTCCTCGGTCACGTCCCCGGCGGTGAAGCCCGCGCCGATCTCACGCGCGAGCGCTTCAAGCCGGACCGCATCGCGCCCCACCAGATGCACCGACAGGCCGCGCGCCTTGACGGCGCGCGCCACAGCGGCCCCGATGCCGCCGCTGCCGCCATAGATCAGGATCGTGTCGCTCATGTCGCTGCTCCAGAAGACGCCTTGCAGCGTATACGTCCGC
Source organism: Allobosea thiooxidans (assembly GCA_943372485.1). Lineage (GTDB taxonomy): Bacteria > Pseudomonadota > Alphaproteobacteria > Rhizobiales > Beijerinckiaceae > Allobosea > Allobosea thiooxidans_A. The sequence goes on along the minus strand of CALRYW010000095.1, from coordinate 14,572 downwards.
GCAGGCCCCTCTGGACCAGCGCAGCCGGAGCATCCCCGCATGCCCAAGCCGATCCGCAAGGGAGACCTGCCCCAGAAGCCCTGTCAGGCCTGCGGCCGCCCCTTCGCCTGGCGCAAGAAATGGGCGCGCGTCTGGGACGAGGTGAAATACTGCTCCGAGCGCTGCCAGCGGGAGCGAAAGCCTCAGCCGCGTCAGGACGCGATGGCTGGCGCAATATCGGTGCGACTGAAGTCATTGCCGACGAACAGCAGCGGACAATCATAGCGTTTGGCAACGGCGTAGGCGAAGCAGTCGCCAAAGTTCAGATTGGCGTCATGACGGTCCCGCCCCCATCGCGCATGGGCCTGGGCGACGCGTCTGGCCTCGGCCGCATCGACCGGTATGACCTCGAGATCAAGCTCCGTCAGCAGGTGGTCCATGGCCTCGCCTAGGCCGCGATGCTGCGCAACCAGCAAGGCTTCCGACAGCGTGCCGGCGGAAATCAAAACGCGGTCGCTGGTTTCGAGCCGGTCCTTGTAGCGATCGGATGTCGGCTCCCTCAACAGGATCGTAAGCAATGCAGAGGTGTCGACGACGATCAATGAGGCAGCCCATCCTCGCCATAGAGAAAGTCCTGGCTGCGGGCAGCATCGGGACCTGGCCGCGCCGTCCGGCTCGCCATCGCTTGCGCTTCCTCGATGATCCGCTTGCGCTGCGCCGGCGCCAGGGTCTTGCGAACAGCAACAAGCCGGACCGCCGGCTGCCCGTGGCGGGTGAGAACCACATCCTCACCGGCCTCGGCCCGCCTGACCAGCTCGGTCAGTTGCCCCTTCGCTTCGCTCACGGCGACCTTCGTGGACATGAACCGACCTCCCTGAAGCACACGCCACAAACTAGACCATCTATTGGTCCAATTCAAGCTATCGCTGCCCGATCGCCGCCAGCGCCTCAGGCGTGTCGATGTCGAGCGCGATGGCGGGATCGTCGAGCGGCACCTCGACGATCTGCTCGCCCGCCGCGTCGAGCAGGCGTCGCGCACCCTGGTCTCCGGTGAGCTGCGCCACCTCCGCGAACAAGGCGCGCGCCAGCAGCACCGGGTTGCCGCGCTGGCCGAGCAGCGTCGGCACCACGGCCTTCGCTTCGCTCTGTTCGGCGAAGACCTGCGCGAGCCGGTCGATCACCTGCGGGGTCACGTTCGGCATGTCGCCGAGCGAGACCACGACGCCCGCAGCCGCCTCCGGCAGCGCGCCGAGGCCGACGCGGACGGAGCTGGCGAGCCCGCTGGCGAAATCGGGATTGTGCACGAGTGTGACATCGAGCCCGGCGAGCGCGGCCGCGACCTCCTCCCGCTGATGCCCGGTGACGACGATCACCGGGCTGGCGACCGAGGCGAGCTGCGCCTCGACGGCATGGCGCAGCATCGGCTGGCCGCGCACCGGCTCCAGCAGCTTGTTGCGCTCCCCCATACGGGTCGAGCGTCCTGCGGCCAGCACCAGCCCGGCGACCGGCGCGGCTTCCAGAAGGGCCGGCGCCCGCGGCTGCGGACGCGAGACGATCTCCATCAGGAGGCCACCAACCCCCATGCGCTGAATGTCGGCGCGGCCGACGGCTATGCCGGCGAGGCAGCGCTGCAGCACCCAGTCGAAGCCGTTCTCCTTCGGCGAGCGCGCGCAGCCCGGCGCGCCGATCACCGGCTTGCCGCCGATCTCGCCGATCAGCAGCAGATTGCCGGGGTCGACCGGCATGCCCAAATGCTCGATGCGCCCGCCCGCCGCCAGAAGCGCTTGCGGGATGACGTCGCGCCGGTCCGTGATCGCGGACGCCCCGAACACGACGACGAGGTCGGCCGCATCGGCCTGCGCCGCGATCTCCTGCGCCAGCGGCGCCTCCTGATGCGGCACGCGCCGGTCGGCTGCGATCGTCGCCTGCGCGGGCGCAAGCCGCTCGGTCATCACCCGCAGCGTCTTGTCGACGACGGAGGGCTTCAGCCCCGGCAGCAGCGTCGAGATCACGGCCACGCGCAGCGGCTTGTAGGGCGCCACCGCCAGCGGCCTGAGCCCTTCCAGCGCAGCCAGCGCCTGCTCGACCTGCACCGCGGGCAGGCCATAGGGAATGATCTTGACCGTGCCGACCATCTCGCCCGCGACGACCGCCTTCATGGCGGGAAGCGTCGCCACCGTGATCGCCTCGTCGATCCGGTTGAGCCCGTCGATCGCGGCCGCATCGATGGTGAGCACCCCCGCCGCCGCGGCAAAGAGGTTGACCCGGCCGGTGAAGGCGGCCTCGGTGACGATGCCGCGCCCGGCCAGCGCGGTCGCCAGTATCGTCGCGGCCTCGTTCTCGCCAAGGTCGCCGGCTTCGAGCCGCACCGCGACGAGTTCGGCGAGCCCCGCCTCGGCGAGACCGGCGACAGCCTCGGCCGTCAGCGTCGCGCCCTTTTTGACGACGAGGCCGCCGGCGCGCACCGTATGGGCGGCGATGCAGCCTTCCGCATCGGTGACGGGAACGGGGCCGAACTTCATGCCGGCGTCCGACGCGGCCCGCGCAGCGTCGAGACGATCTCGCCGAGAATGGCGAGCGCGATCTCGGCCGGCGAGACGGCCCCGATATCGAGCCCGATCGGCGCGTGGATGCGCTGCGTTGCGGCCGCGTCGAAACCCGCCGCCGCGAGGCGCTCGATGCGGCGCCCATGCGTCTTCCGGCTGCCGAGCGCGCCGATATAGAAGCAGTCCGAGCGCAGCGCCGCCTCCAGCGCCGGGTCGTCGATCTTGGGATCATGCGTCAGCGCGACGAAGGCCGTGTAGCCGTCGAGCCCCAGGCTCGCCAGCGCCGCATCCGGCCAGTCGGTCAGCAGCCGCACGCCGGGGAAGCGCTCCGGCGTGGCGAAGGCCGTGCGCGGATCGACGATGACGAGGTCGAGATCGAGCAGCTGCGCCATCGGCGCCATCGCCTGCGAGATATGGACCGCCCCGGTGACGATCACGCGCGGCGGCGGCGCCTGCACCGTCAGGAAGAACGCCTTCCCCTCCGCCTCGACCAGCGCGCTCTTACCCATGCGCAGTTGCTTCTCCAGCGCCTCGGCCAACGAGTCGGCTGCGAGATCGGCGGCCTTGACGAGGCGCTGCGCCCCGCTCCCCACATCCGTGACCAGGATGGTGGCGCGCCGCGCCGCGCGCTCGGTGTTCAGCACCGCCAGTGTCGCAAGATCCATCGCCTCAGCCCTTGTCCGTCGCGAGCTTCAGGCCGAGCCCGATCATCAGCGAGCCGCCGATCCAGCGGCCCAGCGCGAAGCCAGCCTTCGTCTGCTTCATCCGCCGCATGACGGCGGAAGCGCCCAGCACGGTGACGAAATCGGCCGAGGAGAAGGCGAAGTTGACGATGGTGCCGAGGATCAGGAACTGCACCCAGACCGGCAGAGACCCCGCCGGATCAACGAATTGCGGCAGGAGCGCGATGAAGAACAGCGCCACCTTGGGGTTCAGCACCTCGACGATCAGGGAATCGATCAAGGCGCGCTTGACGGTCTTGGCCGGGACGGTCGGCGCGTCCTGCGCTGCAAGGCGCGAGCGGATCATACCGATGCCGAGCCAGACGAGATAGAAGGCGCCAGCCATCTTCACCGCGAAATAAAGCTCCGGCACATGCTTGAACACGGCCGAGAGGCCGAAGGCGGCAGCGAAGACATGCAGATAGCAGCCGAGATGGATGCCGAGCATCGCCATGAAGCCGGCCTTGCGGCCATGTGAGATCGTCTGCGCCGCCGTGTAGAGCAGCGCCGGTCCGGGGAAATAGGCGACGAGGATCGTCAGCGTCGCGAAGGCCAGCAGCGTATCCCAGGAGGCCATCAGTTCACCGTCTCGGTCGAGATCCGCTCGACATAAACCCGGATGCGTCCGCCGCAGGAGAGCCCGACCTTCCAGGCCGTCTCGTCGGCGACGCCGAATTCGAGCGTGCGCGGTTGGCCCTGTGCGATCACCTCGACCGCCTCCTCGACGACCGCGCCCTCGACGCAGCCGCCCGAGACCGAGCCCTGGAAATTCCCGTCGGCGTCGATGACGAGATGCGAGCCGACCGGGCGCGGCGCCGAACCCCAGGTCTCGATCACGGTGGCGAGCGCGACCGAGCGGCCGTCGCGTGCCCAGGCCTCGGCGGTGGCGAGGATGTCGGTATCGGTGCTGATCATGTCCGTCGGGTCCTCTTTGGGCGCGGCGGCAACAACAGCCGGACCGCGCCCCGTCTCATCTCAGTCGCCATCGTCGCCGCAGGCGCGTCAACTTAAGCATGGGCGCGCCGGCTGGCGAGCCTGCGAACACGCAAAAGCAGCCTGGCGCCTCGACCTGAGGCGCCATGGCGGCTATCCCTCGCCCGGGGGTTCGGCACGGCATGGACGGCATCATCTTTCTGCACGGCATCGCGCGCAGCGCCAGTTCTCTGGCGGTTCTCGAAAAGACGCTTCGCGCCGACGGCTATGCGACGCTCAACCTCGACTATCCGGCCCGCAGCCGCTGCATCGCCGAGATCGTCGAAGCCTTGCAGGCGGAGATTTCTCGTTTCGCGGACAACTGCCCCGGCCGGCTCCATTTCGTCACCCATTCGATGGGCGGCCTCGTCGCCCGCGCCTACATCGCGCGCCATCGCCCGGCGCGGCTCGGCCATGTCGTGATGCTGGCGCCGCCCAATGAGGGCAGCGAGATCGCCGATCTGCTCGGCGGCAACGTGCTCTATCGCGCCTTCTTCGGCCCAGCCGGCGCGGAGCTGGTGACGAAGCGGTCGGAGGCGCTCTGCGAGGTCCTGGGCCGCGTCGATTATCCGCTCGGCGTCATCGCCGGCGACCGCTCGCTCGATCCGGTGGGCTGGCTGCTGCTGCCAGGCGCCAATGACGGGCGCGTCTCGGTCGAGCGCACCCGTGTCGCCGGCATGGCCGACCACATCGTCATCCACGGCACCCACACGCTGATCATGAACAACCCCGAGGCGATCGCGCAGGTCCGGCATTTCCTGAAGCACGCGCATTTCCTGCGCCCGGTCTCCGCCGGCTAGCCCGCTCGCCTGAGCCAGGCTCGCGGATCGCTCGCCCGCTCCGCCTCCGGCGACAGCGCCGCGCAGAGATCGGCCATGGCCGCGAGATTGTGGATCGGCCGGAAGGAATCGACATGCGGCAGCATCGCCCGGATGCCGCTGGCGCGCGCCTCGAACCCGTCGAAGCGCAGCAGCGGGTTGAGCCAGACCAGCTGCCGGCAGGAGCGGTGCAGCCGGTCCATCTCGAAGGGCAACTCCCCGTCGAGATGGCGCTCCAGCCCGTCGGTGAAGAGCAGCACGATCGCCCCGCCCCCGAGCACCCGGCGCGACCAGACCCGGTTGAAGGCGTGCAGCGCCGTCGAGATCCGCGTGCCGCCCTCCCAGTCCGGCGCGGCCTTCCCCGCCAGCGCCAGCGCCTCGTCAGGGTCGCGCGCACGCAGGCTCCGCGTGATGTTGGTCAGCCGCGTGCCGAAGACGAAGGAATGCACGCGCCGGCGCTTCTCCGTCACCGCATGCAGGAAATGCAGGAAGATGCGGGAATACTCCGCCATCGAACCGGAGATGTCGACGAGCGCCACGATCGGCGGATGCACCTGCACCCGCTCCCGGAAGGCGAGCTCGATGCTGCCACCGCCCCCCCGCAGCGAACGGCGGAAGGTCCGGCGCGGGTCGATCCGCGCGCCCCGCGCCGCCGGCTCGAACCGCCGCGTTGCGACGAGATCGTCGGGCAGCCGCAGATCGGCGATCAGCTTCTTGGCACGAGCGATCTCGGCCGCGCTCATCTGGGCGAAGTCGCGCGATTTCAGCGTCTCGCGGTCGGAGACCGTCAGCCGCGCCGTCAGCTCGGTCAGCTCGACCGGCGCTTCTTCCGCGCGCCTAGGCGGGGCGAAGGCCTCGGCCGCACGCAGCGCGCCCGCCTCCTCCTTCTGCGGCGCAGAGTCGGCACCGGGCGAGACCGGCGACATCTGTGCCATGATCTTCTCGATCAGGTTGCGCCGCCGCCAGAACAGCCGGAAGGCCTGATCGTAGACGGCGCTGTCCTCGTGACGCTTCACGAAGATCGCGTGCAGCGCCCAGTAGACGTCCTCGCGCCCACCCAGCGCCCCCTCACCCAGGGCCTCGACCGCCTCGACAACCGCGCCGGGCCCGACGCGCAGGCCCGCGATCCGCAAGGCGCGGGCGAAATAGGCGACATTTTCTGGGAGCTTGCCGGTCATGCGCGTCCCCTTCCCCCCGCTTGCGGTGGGGAAGGGTTAGGGATGGGGAGCAGTGCCGCTCGGCAAGCCGACGCCGGTGAGAGGTCCGGCTTTGCGGCCCCCCACCCCGGCCCTCCCCACCGCAAGCGGTGGGAGGGAGTAGCGCGCGCCGCGGAGTTTGCCCTCAAGGCCCCATCTCGGTCATGAACACCTTCTGGACGATCTGCCACTTGCTATCGACCTTCAGGAAGGACAGCAGGTCGGTGAAATAGCGAGGCGGCATCTGGCACTTCACCTTCACCAGCGCCAGCGTCGGCCCGACCAGATCGATCGTCAGGATATGGTCGCCGCGCACCATGCCCGCCGCCTTCGGCGAGGGCCGCTCGCGCACCGCCTTCAGCCATTCGTCGCGCGGCACGATCTTGATGGTGCCGTCCTCCTCCGCCGTGGTGAGCGCCGAGGTCGGGTGGAAGGCGTGCTCCAGCTTGGCGGCGTCGCCTTCGTAGAGACCGTTCAGATAGGTCCAGGTGACGGCCTCGATGGCCCTGAGATCATTGTACATGGTCGCTCCTCCGGCTGCCGTGTGGGACACTCGTTCTCTAGTCGTGCCGCCTTGCGCGATCCTTGATCTGCCGCAGGCGCGAAGCGCTCAGCCGCGGGCCTCGCTCTTGGCCTGATCCAGCAGCTCCTTCACCTTTGAGCCCTGCATCGCCTGGATGTCGTCCTGGTACTTGAGCAGCGCACCGAGCGTATCCGAGACCAGAGCCGGATCGAGCGCGACCGCGTCGAGTTCGACCAGCGCGGTCGCCCAGTCCAGCGTCTCGGCGACGCCCGGCGCCTTGAACAGCTCCTCCTTGCGGATTGCCTGCACGAAGCTGACGACCTGCTTCGCCAGCTTGGCCGGAGCCTGGGGCGCCCGCGCCTTCAGGATCGCGAGTTCGCGGGCGGCGTCGGGATAGCCGACCCAGTGGTAGAGGCAGCGGCGCTTGAGCGCGTCATGGATCTCGCGCGTGCGGTTGGAGGTCAGGATCACGATCGGTGGCTCGGCCGCCTTCACGGTGCCGAGTTCGGGGATCGTCACCTGCGAATCCGCGAGAACCTCGAGCAGGAAGGCCTCGAAGGCCTCGTCGGTGCGGTCGAGTTCGTCGATCAGCAGGATCGGCGCGCCGCCCTGCTGCGGTTCCAGCGCCTGCAGCAGCGGCCGCTTGATCAGGTAGCGCTCCGAGAAGATGTCGCCTTCCAGGCTCTCGCGGTCGAGACTTGCGCGGTTGCCACTCGCGCCGCCGGCTTCGGCGAGGCGGATCGCCATCATCTGCCCGGCATAGTTCCATTCATAGACGGCCGAGGCGAGGTCGAGCCCCTCATAGCATTGCAGCCGGATCAGCTTGCGCCCGAGTGCGGCCGAGAGAACCTTGGCGATCTCGGTCTTGCCGGTGCCGGCTTCGCCCTCGAGCAGCAGCGGCCGCTTCATCCGCAGCGCCAGGAACAGCACGGTCGCCAGCGCCCGGTCGGCGACATAGCCGCCGCCCTGCAGCAGCGCGAGGGTCTCGTCGATGGAGGTCGGGAGCGAGGCAGTCCGGCGATCGTTCATGTCAAATCCTGGCGCGCATCTCTGTCATCACCGCGCCGTGGCGGCCAATCCATCATGGCCAGACCCTATAACCCAAACCCGACAGGGAGACGATCGATGACGAACGCAGAAGCCATCACCGCCTTTGCCGAGCTGCTCAAGCGCGGCGAGCACGAGGCCGCCGCCGAGCGTTTCAACGCCACCGACATCGTCAGCCTGGAAGCCATGGACGGCCCCATGGCGCGGGTCGAGGGCCGCGCCGCCGTCAAGGCCAAGAGCGACTGGTGGTATTCCGCTCACGAGGTCCATGCGGCCGAGGCCTTCGGCCCCTATCGCAACGGCGACCAGTTCGTCATGCGCTTTTCCATCGACGTGACGGTGAAGGAGACCGGCGAGCGCGTCCGGATGGACGAGGCCGGTCTCTATACCGTACGCGACGGGCTGATCGTCGAGGAGCGGTTCTTCTACTGAACCGCCCTTTCGGCTCTCACTTCCCCGTCGCCTGCGCAACCGCCTGCCTGGTCATCACCCCGATCAGATGGGCGCGGTAGTCGGCATCGGCATGCATGTCGGCATTGATGCCCTCGGCGGAGGCCTTCAGCCCGTCGAGCGACTTCGGCGCGAAGCGGGCCTTGAGCGCCGCTTCCGCTTCCGGCCAGCGGAAGACACCGCCCTCGCCCGCACCGGTCACCGCGACGCGGATCTCGCTGCCGCGCTTGGCGACGAAGACGCCGACCAGCGCATAGCGCGAGGCCGGGTTGCGGAACTTGGCGTAGCCCGCCTTGGAGACGACCGGGAACACCACCTTGGTGATGATCTCGCCTTCGTCCAGCGCCGTCTCGTAGAGGCCGGTGAAGAAGTCGTCGGCCTCGATCTTGCGCTTGTTGGTGACGATCGTCGCGCCCAGCGCCAGGCAGGCGGCCGGGTAGTCGGCGGCGGGATCATTGTTGGCGACGGAGCCGCCGATCGTGCCGCGATGGCGCACATGCGGGTCGCCGATATGCGAGGCGAGATAGGCGAGCCCCGGGATCGCCTCCTGCACGATCGACGAGGCCGCGACCTCGGCATGGGTCGACATCGCGCCGACATGGAGCGTGCGGCCCTTGCGGACGATGCCCTTGAGGTCGCCGCAGCCGCCGAGATCGACGAGTGCGGCGGGCGAGGCCAGCCGCTGCTTCATCGTCGGCAGCAGCGTATGCCCACCGGCGAGGATCTTGGCGTCCTCCTTCTTGGCGAGCAGGCCGGCGGCCTGACGGGCCGAGCCGGGGCGGTGATAGGTGAAGGCGTACATGGGTGTGATCCCTTGCTGAAATCCGCGGGCGTCATCCCGGCCGCATCGCTGCGGAGGACCGGGACGACGAAGATCGGTTACTCGGCAGCCAGTCGCGCGACGCTCTTCTGAGCCGCGCGCCAGACCGCCTGGGGCGTCGCCGGCATGGCGATGTCCTCATGGCCGAGCGCGTCGGTGATGGCGTTGATGACTGCCGGCGGGGCGGCGATCGCGCCAGCCTCGCCGCAGCCCTTGATGCCGAGCGGGTTGGACGGGCAGGCCGTCACCGTCATGCCGACCTCGAAGGAGGGCAGATCGTCGGCGCGCGGCATGCAGTAGTCCATGAAGCTGGCGGTCACGAGCTGGCCGTCGCTGTTGTATTTCGCGCCGTCCAGCAGCGCCTGGCCGACGCCCTGGGCGATGCCGCCATGGACCTGGCCCTCGACGATCATCGGGTTGATGACGTTGCCGAAATCATCCACCGCCGCCCAGCGCTCGATCTTCGTCACGCCCGTCTGCGGGTCGATCTCGACCTCGCAGATATGGACGCCCGCAGGGAAGGTGAAGTTGGTCGGGTCGTAGAACGCCCCCTCCTTCAGCCCGGGCTCGAGATCCTGCCCGTTGAACTTGTGGGCGATATAGGCCTGCAGCGCGCAGGAGCCGAAATCGAGCTTGCGGTCGGTGCCCTTCACCGAGAAATGCCCGTCGGCGAAGTCGATGTCAGCCTCGTCGGCCTCGAGCACATAGGCCGCGACCTTCTTGCCCTTGGCGATGACCTTGTCGACCGCCTTGAAGATCGCGGACATGCCGACCGCACCCGAGCGCGAGCCATAGGTGCCCATGCCCATCTGCACCTTGTCGGTGTCGCCATGGATGATCGAGACGTTCTCGATCGGGATGCCGAGCTTGCCGGAGACGAGCTGGGCGAAGGTCGTCTCATGACCCTGGCCATGGCTGTGCGAGCCGGTCAGCACCTCGACCGTGCCGACCGGGTTGACGCGAACCTCGGCCGATTCCCACAAGCCCACGCCGGCACCGAGCGAACCGACCGCCGCCGAGGGGGCGATGCCGCAGGCCTCGATATAGGAGGAGAAGCCGATGCCGCGCAGCTTGCCGTTGCGGGCGGATTCGCGCTTGCGCTTGCCGATGCCCTTGTAGTCGATGATCTCGAGCGCCTTCTTCAGCGCCGCGCCGTAATTGCCGGCGTCGTACATCATGATGACCGGCGTCTGGTGCGGGAACTTCTTGATGTAGTTCTGCATCCGGAACTTCGCCGGGTCCTTGCCGAGCTCGCGGGCCGCGACCTCGACCAGTCGCTCGACCACGAAGGTCGCCTCCGGCCGCCCGGCGCCACGATAGGCGTCGACCGGCGCGGTGTTGGTGTAGACGGCATCGACCTCCGCATAGATCGCCGGGATGTCGTAGGAGCCCGACAGCAGCGGCGCGTAGAGATAGGTCGGCACCGAGGAGGAGAAGGTCGAGAGATAGGCGCCGAGATTGGCCGTGGTCTTGACCCGCAGCGCCGTGATCTTGCCGTCCGCGTCGGTGGCCAGCTCGGCATGGGTGACGTGGTCGCGGCCATGCGCGTCGGACAGGAAGGCTTCGGTCCGGTCGGAGTTCCACTTCACCGGCCGTCCGACCTTCTTCGCCGCCCAGACGCAGACCGTCTCCTCGGCATAGATGAAGATCTTCGAGCCGAAGCCGCCGCCGACATCCGGTGCGACGACGCGCAGCTTGTTCTCCGGCGCGATGCCGATGAAGGCCGACAGCACGAGCCGCGCCACATGCGGGTTCTGGCTGGTGGTGTAGAGGGTGAAGATGCCCTCGCCCGCCTCGTAGTCGCCCACCGCCGCGCGCGGCTCCATCGGGTTCGGCACGAGCCGGTTGTTGACGATGTCGAGCCTGGTGACGTGCTTGGCTGCGCGGAAGGCGGCCTCCGTCTCGTCCTTGTTGCCGAGATGCCAGTTGAACACGGTGTTGTCGGGCGCCTCGGCATGGACGACCGTCTTCGCGCCGGCCGCGCTGGCCGTGTCGACCACGGCCGGAAGCACCTCGTAATCGACCAGGATCGCCTCCGAGGCGTCGCGCGCCTGGGCCAGCGTCTCGGCGACGATCACGCAGACATGGTCGCCGACATAGCGGACTTTGCCCTGGGCGAGCGCGGGATGGGCGCCGGCGCGCATCGGCGAGCCGTCCTTGTTGTGGATCATCCAGCCGCAGATCAGCCCGCCGACCTTGTCGGCGGCGAGATCGTCCCCGGTGAAGATGCCGAGCACGCCGGGCATCGCGGCCGCCGCCTTCGCGTCGATCGACCTGATCATGGCATGGGCGTGCGGCGAGCGCAGGAAATAGGCATGGGCCTGGCCGGGCCGGTTGATGTCGTCGGTATAGCGGCCCTGGCCGGTGATGAAGCGGTGGTCTTCCTTGCGCCGCACCGAGGCGCCGATTCCGGTAGCCGTCATGGTGTTATCCCTCCTCAGCGCGCCTCTGACGGGCACGTCTCGATCTCAGATGAAGGCCCGCGCGGAATGGCGCGAGCCCCGTCCTCTCACGCGCGATCCCTCACTCGGCGGCCTGGCGCGGCGGCTCCTTCTTGTCCATCCCCTGACCGGCCATGGCCTCGGCACCGGCCGCGACGGCCTTGACGATGTTGTGGTAGCCCGTGCAGCGGCAGATGTTGCCGTCGAGATCCTCGCGGATCGTCTTCTCGTCGAGCTGGTGGCCGCGACGGTTCACGATGTCGACCGCGGACATGATCATACCCGGCGTACAGAAGCCGCATTGCAGGCCGTGATGCTCGCGGAAGGCTTCCTGCATCGGGTGCAGCCCGTCCTCGCCGGCCAGCCCCTCGATGGTGGTGATGCTGGCGCCCTCGAGCGAGACGGCGAGCACCGTGCAGGCCTTGGCCGCCTTGCCGTCGATATGGACGACGCAGGCGCCGCACTGGCTGGTGTCGCAGCCGACATGGGTGCCGGTCAGCCGCAGGTTCTCGCGCAGGAACTGCACCAGCAGCGTGCGCGGATCGATCGTCCCGGTGACCGGTTTCCCGTTCACCGTCATGGATACGCTCGCCATCGTCTTCCTCCTTCGCCCGGGTCTGACGCCCGGCTGCTGACAATCACCGGTGGCTGTGCCGCGACGGCCGCCCGCGGCGGTGCCGCAAGCCTCTCCTTGGAACAGCTATAAACCGAGTGTGGACCCGCGTTTTTACGCGGTCAAGCCGGCTCGCTTGCCGCAGGCACCGTCGATTCGACACGAAATCGCGCCATTTTGCCGGCTCATGCAACAGCAGCGAGCCCTCCCACACCGCCGGGTGGCAAAGCCCGCTGGTTACGCGTTTTTTAACGATGCGCGCCTAGCATTCCAAAAAACAAGAGGAAACGCGCCGGTGCCGACAGCGTCCACGCTCTCCACGGCCGGACAGATTCACAGCCGCCTGCGCGCCATCGGCTATGGCGAGCCGGAGCGATCGCGCCTTGAGCGCTATGCAGCGGCCGCGGCCAAGCTGGCGGGCCCGATCGTCGAGCAGGATTTCGACCGTGCTCTGGTCATTCGCCCGGAGGTGGTGAAGACGCTCGGACCCGTCGATGCGCAACTGCGCGAGATGGAGAAGCGCCATCTGCGGCTGCTCTTTGAGGGGCGTTTCGACGAGGCCTATGTCGCCTCGGCGGAGGCGCTCTGCCGCCTCGAGATCCAGGCCGGGGTCGGCCCCAAGCCGCGGGTTTCGGTCGGCATGGCGCTGCTGCAGCAACTCGGGCGGATGCACGGGTACCACCAGCTGTTGCGGCCCCGGCTGGCCGCGCAGGACCTGTTCGTGATCGAGCGCGTGCTCGTTTTCGACATCACCACCGCCATCACCATCGGCGACGAGATCCGGGCCGGCGAGGCCAGCCTCCGGGCCGTGGCGGTCGACGAGGCCACCGAGACGCTGCGGCACCGCATGGGCGGGCTCGAGACCACCATCGGCGGCGCCATCGACCAGTTCGTCGCAACCGCCGGCGAGACCGCCCGCGCGACGGGCTTCATCAAGGATGTGCTGGGCGACGTCGCCGGCGCCTCGATCCTCGTGCGTGAGAAATCGCTGCAGACGGCCGCCGCGACCGAGGCAATGTCCGCCAACATCGCCGAGATCGGCAAACGCGCCCATACCAGCCTGGTCGTCGCCAACCGCGCCGTCTCGGATGCCGAGCAGATGAACCAGGCGGTGGCCCGGTTGCAGGATGTCACCGCGAGCATCGGCACCGTGGTCGGGCTGATCGCCGACATCGCGGCACAGACCAATCTGCTCGCCCTCAACGCCACCATTGAGGCGGCCCGCGCCGGGGAGGCCGGCCGCGGCTTCGCCGTCGTCGCCTCCGAGGTGAAATCGCTGGCGACGCAGACAGCCAACGCCACCGGCGACATCGCCGGCCAGATCGCGGAACTGGCTGCGAGCGCCGAGGCCTGCAGCGCTCACGCCCTCTCGATCGCCGGGACCATCGGCGAGATCAAGCTGGATTCCCAGGCGATTGCCGAGGCGGTCTCGCAGCAGAGCGCGGTGACCGCGGCGATCGCGCAGGACGCCGCTGCCGTGGCGCAGAGCTCGGACACGGCGATCGAGCGGGCCAACGCCGTCAGCCGGAGCCTGGACGAGACAACGCGCGCGCTGGAACGGGCCAACGCGGCGGCGGCGGACATCGCGATGCAGGTCGGCGCGGCAGAGGCCACCGTCGGCGCCGCGCTCGTCTCGCTGCGCAAGGTGTCCTGAGCGCAGGCCGCCCGCGCCGGCGCGCTCAGCCCTCGCTGACCGCCTTGGCGAAATTGGCGAAGAACTCGTCGGCGAGCTTCTTCGAGACCGAATCGATCAGCCGCGAGCCGAGCTGCATCAGCTTGCCACCGACCTGCGCCTCGACATCGTAGCGCAGCACGGTTTGGCCGTCCTCGGCGTCGCTCAGCGCGACCTTGGCCCCGCCCTTGGCGAAGCCGGCGATGCCGCCCTCGCCCTCGCCCTGGATGCGATAGCCGTTGGGCGGGTCGAGATCGACGAGCTCGACCTTGCCCTTGAAGCTCGCCTTCACCGGCCCGAGCTTGACCTTCACCACAGCCGAGAAATGCGTGTCGTCGTCCTTGTTGAGCTGCTCGCAGCCCGGAATGCAGGCCTTCAGCACCTCGGGATCGTTGAGCTTGGCCCAGACCACATCCTTGCTGGCGGGCAGCGTCACCTCGCCATTCATCGTCATCGCCATGGCGGTCCTCCCTCAGATCCGTGCGGCGCTCGCCCGGCGCCTGTTGCAGCCGGCATCGCCTCGGGTCTATCCAAGACGGCCGCGACTATCCATGAGCGGAAAGCGCCGACCGGCACAAGGGCGGCCGACACAAGGGGATGACGCGTGACGACCGGATCCGCCCGCCGCATGGCGCCCGCATCACCATGACCGGCAGCCCCGCGGGCCTCTTCGGCGAACTCTTCGTGGATCGCGAGATGGCGGCGCTCTTCGATGATCGCGCGACGCTGCAGGGCATGCTGGATTTCGAGGCGGCGCTGGCCCGGGCCGAAGC
>CALRYW010000094.1:0-15554 GCA_943372485.1 Allobosea thiooxidans | reverse complement strand
ACCCGCCCGTCTTCGCGGGCCGCGGCGGGCCCTGCACCGCCGGCAGCGACTTCAGGTACTCCGCCATCGCCTGGCGATCGGCCTCGGGCAATTGCGCCGTGTTGCGCACCACGGCGGCCATCGTGCCGCCGACGCTGTCGAATTCCGGCGTGAACCCGCTCTTCAGCAATTCGGCGATTTCGCCCTTCGACCATTTGCCGAGCGCCTCGGGCGTCTGGGTGATGTTGGGGACGAAGCCCTTCCCCTCCGGGTCCGGCCCACCGGCGAGACGCGTCGCCGGGATGATGGCACCCAGCGCGTTGCGGTTGGAGTGGCATTCGGCGCAGTGGCCCGGCCCGTTCACCAGATAGGCACCGCGGTTCCATTCCTCGCTCTTCGACGGGTCGGGCTGGAACGCCGCGCCTTCGAAGAACAGGAGCTTCCACCCGCCGACGATGCGCCGAATGTTGAACGGAAACGGCAGCTCATGCGCCGGCGCGCGGCCCTCGACCGGAGCCAGCGTGCGGATATAGGCGAAGAGATCGGCCAGCGCCTTGGGCGGCATCAGCCGGTAGGAGGTGTAGGGAAAGGATGGATAGTAGTGCTGCCCCTGCGGCGAGACGCCGGCCGCCATCGCATCGACGAAATCCTGCACGCCCCAATTGCCGATGCCGTCGCGGATGTGGGGCGAGATGTTGGGCGCGTGGAAGGTCCCGAAGGGCGATTCGAGCGCCAGCCCGCCGCCGAGCCTCAGCTTGTCGTCCTGGTTCGGGGTGGCGTGGCAGGAGGCACAGCCCCCGGCGGCGAACAGGATGCGGCCGTTCTCGAGGTCCGCTGCGCCCAGCGCGCCGATCTGGGGCGATGGCGAGACGACGCGCGGATCGGTGAGCAGGTAGAAGCCGCCCAATCCCACCGCCGCCAGCAGCACGAGCGTGACCAGCAGACGGCGAAGGCGCAGCATCTTGAAGCTCCATGGCATACGACGAACCCGCACCGCAGCGGGCGCTGCGGCACGGGCATGTCAGCACAACGTGCCGGAAGCCGGAAGGCTCCCTCGCTCGGCCCGGCGGGCGGCCGCCGGGACCCGCGTCACTTCTTGATGCGGTAGACCTCGTGGCAGCTGCCGCAGTTCTTTGTGGCATTGCCGAAGGCGGTGCGGAAGGCGGCGACGTCGGCAGCCATGCCGACGGCGGCGGCATCGGCCTCGAACTTGACGAAGGCAGCCTTGAAGCCGGCCTGGTCTTCCCAGATCTTCGGCGCGGCAGTGGTCTCGCCCCCGGTCTTCGAATTGTCCGGATAGAGCCCCGGCACCTTCTTGGCCGCATCGATATAGGCCTTGGCGATGGCCTGCGCCTTCGCCGCCTCGAAGGGCGCCTCGCCCTTGGCGATCGCCGCGCCATCGCGGGTGGCCGCACCGACGGCCTTCATCGCGTTGCGGCGCTCGGTGATCGGGTCGGACTGGGCGAGGACGGCGGTGACGCCCAGTCCCAGAACGGCGGCGACGACGATGGTGCGGATCATGGTGCTTCCCTGAAGGCTTCGGCCGCCGGAATGGCGCCGATTGGAACCGTTCCAGATCATCCGATTGCGCTGGCGCCGCCAAGTGCCATTCGCGTGAGCAGTCTTGCGCCGACGCAAGGGTGCCCTTGCGTCAGAGCCGATAACCCGCATGCTTCAGCGCGTTGAACACCTTGAGCGGCGTCGCCGGCATGTCGATGGCCTTGATGCCCGCGGCGCGGTCGAGCGCATCGACCATCGCGTTCATCACCGCCGGGCAAGCGCCGATGGCCCCGGCCTCGCCCGCTCCCTTCACGCCCAGCGCATTGGTGACGCAGCGGACATTGCGCGTCTCGAAATGGAAGTTGGGAATGTCGATCGCCCGCGGCAGCGCATAGTCCATGAAGGTGGCCGTCAACATCTGGCCCGAGGAGTCGAAGCGGATCTCCTCCATCAGCGCCTGGCCGATACCCTGCGCCGCGCCGCCATGGACCTGGCCCTGCAGCATGATCGGGTTCAGCGTCATGCCGAAATCGTCGACGACGACGTAATTGACGATCTCGGTCGCGCCAGTCTGCGGGTCGATCTCGAGCTCGCAGACATGGGTGCCGTTCGGATAGG
The DNA here is from genome assembly GCA_943372485.1 of Allobosea thiooxidans. Taxonomy (GTDB): domain Bacteria; phylum Pseudomonadota; class Alphaproteobacteria; order Rhizobiales; family Beijerinckiaceae; genus Allobosea; species Allobosea thiooxidans_A. The sequence goes on along the minus strand of CALRYW010000094.1, from coordinate 13,457 downwards.
TCGCCTCCGGCGGCTGCCAGCTTTGATGCACCCGCAGCATCTCGCTGGTGGCGCCGGGCAGCGCCGCGATGGCGGCGAGGTCGAGCGCCTTGTCGGTGCCGACGACGCGCACCGCCCCATCGACGATCTCGAGATCGCCGATACCGGCCTCGAGCTTCTCGGAGGCGAGCTGCTTGAGGTTGTCCGAGAGGATCGCGGTCGCCTTGTCGAGCGCCGCGCCGCCGACCGGGATCGAGCGCGAGCCGCCCGTGCCCGAGCCGGTCTCGACCTTGTCGGTATCGCCCTGGATCACGCGGATGCGGTCCATCGGGATGTCGAGATGCTGTGAGACGAGCTGCGAATAGGCGGTCTCGTGCCCCTGCCCGTTCGACTGCGTGCCGATCAGCACGGTCACCATGCCGTCCTTCTCGAGGATCACCGTCGAGCTCTCGGGGCCGCCGCCGCCGCAGGCCTCGATATAGCTGGCCAGGCCGATGCCGCGGATCTTGCCGGCCTTGTTGGCGGCCTTGAGCCGGGTCTTGAAGCCCTTCCAGTCCGCCACCTCCATGGCGCGGCGCATATGCCCCTCGAACTCGCCGGAATCATAGACCGGCCCGGTCTGGGTCCTGTGCGGCATCTCGCCCGGCTTGACGAAGTTGAGCGCGCGCACGGCATCGGGCGTCTTGCCCGTCTCGCGAGCGATCGCGTCGACCAGCCGCTCGATCAGATAGGCGGCCTCCGGCCGGCCCGCGCCGCGATAGGCGTCGACCGCCATGGTGTTGGTCAGGATGCCGCGGAAGCGCACATGCACGGCCGGAATATTGTAGCAGCCCGGCGTCATCGTCGTGCCGACCCAGGGGATGAAGGGCCCGTATTGCGAGAGATAGGCGCCCATCTCGGCGGCGAGATCGACCTTGAGGGCGATGAACTTGCCGCGCTTGTCGAGCGCCATCGTCGCCGTGGCGAGATTGGCGCGGCCATGGGTGTCGGCCAGGAAATGCTCGGTGCGGTCGGCGACCCAGCGGACGGGGCGCTTGAGCCTCTCGGCCGCGACCATGGTCAGCGGGTATTCGCGATACATGAAGATCTTGGTGCCGAAGCCGCCGCCGACATCCGGCGTGACCACGCGGATGCGCGACGGATCGACCTTGAGGATGCTCTTGGCGAGGATGTCGCGCGTGCCATGGCTGCCCTGGCTGCCGAGCGTCAGCGTCCAGCGCTTCGTCGCCTTGTCGTATTCGGCGATGCAGGCGCGCGTCTCCATGTAGTTGGAGGCCAGCCGGTTGTTGACGATGGTGACGGCGATTGTGCGATCGGCCTTGGCGAAGGCGGCGTCGGTCTTGGCCTTGTCGCCCTGCTCCGCCTCGAAGGCGACATTGCCCGGCCGATCCGGCCAGATCTGCGGCGCCTTGGGGGCGAGCGCCTCCTCGATCCCGGTGACCGAGGGCAGCGTCGTCCATTCGATGTCGATCGCCTCGGCGGCGTCGCGCGCCTGGTCGAGCGTCTCGGCGACGATGAAGGCCACGGCCTCACCGACATGGCGGACGGTGTCGGTCGGCAGCACGGGCACGGGCAGCGGCGTCACCGGCTCACCCGAGATCGTCTTGATCAGCCCCTTGCAGGGCAGGTCGCCGAGATGGGCGACATCCTCGCCCGTCAGGATGAGCTTGACGCCCTTCATCCGCCGCGCCGTCTCCGTGTCACGGATCCGGAAGGTGGCATGGGCGTATTGCGAGCGCAGCACGAAGCCATGCAGCGCGCCCTCGACGGCGGTATCGTCAGTATAGCGGCCCGCGCCCGTGGTCAGGCGCTGGTCCTCGACGCGGCGGACCGGCTGTCCGAATCCGAATTTCATGGGGCGCATGGTCGAAGTCCCTCAGATTGGTCGAATGAAACACTGGCTCAGGACACAGGCGGCGTCAGCCCCGGCCAAAAGCGTGCCGTGATGCGCGCGGCGCAACGCGGCCGATCGGCGCAGCCCGATCAGCTGGCGACCGGCTCGCCCCGCATGACCCAGTCGCGGAAGCCGCCGAGATAGTGGCTGTCGACGTCGAGCCCGGCCGATTGCGCGAATTCGAGCGCCCGCAGCGAGCGGACACCGGCGGCGCAGGACAGCACCAGCCGCTTGCCCGGCTCGTTGGGCAGGTCGGCGGGATCGAAGCGCGAAAGCGGCCGCGAGACCGAACCCGGAATATGCCCGGCCGCGAACTCATGCGGCTCGCGGACATCGACGAGGAGGATGGAGCCGTCGGCGAGGCCGGCCTTGATGTCGTCGATGTCGAGATCGTTCACGGTCACGGGCAGGCTCCGGCGCGGTCACTCCAGCAGCTTCACCAGATAGAGGGTGAGCGCGGGAAATGCCACCACGATGCCCAGCCGGATAACGTCGGAGATCACGAAGGGCAGCACGCCGCGATAGATGCGCGTTACCGGCACGTCGCGCGCCAGCGAGGCGACGACGAAGACGTTGAGGCCGATGGGCGGGCAGGTCATGCCGATGCCGACGACGATCAGGACGAGGATGCCGAACCAGATCGCGACATCGTCGGCCGGCATGCCGAAATCGAGCGCCGTCACGATCGGGAAGAACACCGGCAGCGTCAGCAGGATCATCGCCAGTTCGTCCATCACCCCGCCGAGCACGATGTAGAACAGCAGCAGCCCGATCAGCACCGTATAGGGCGCGAAGCCCGAGGCCGTGACCATCTCCGCCGCCGCCGTCGGCACCTGCGTCAGCGCCAGGAAGGCGTTGAAAATCTCCGCGCCCAGCAGGATCGCGAAGATCATCGCCGACGTCTCCGCCGTCTGCAGGATCGCCTGGCGGACGGCGGCGGGCGTCAGTGTGCGACGCGCCAGGCCGATCACCAGCATGACGAAGGCGCCGACCGATGCCCCCTCCGTCGGCGTGAACACGCCGCCATAGATGCCGCCGACGACCACGAGCGCGACCAGCAGAGCCGGGATGATTCCCAGCAGCGGCCGCACCCGGTCGGCCCAGGCCACGCGCGGCTGCGCCGGACCCCACTCCGGGTGGCGGCGCGTCATCAGCGCGATGGTGACGCAGTAAAGGGCGGCCGCCAGCAGGCCTGGGATCAGCGCCGCCTTGAACAGCTTGGCGATGTTCTGCTCGGTCGAGATCGCATAGACCACGAGAATGACCGAGGGTGGGATCAGGATGCCAAGCGTGCCGCCGACCGCGATCACCCCACAGGAGAAGCCGGGATCGTAGCGATAGCGCCGCAGCTCCGGCAGCGCCGCGCGCGAGAAGGTCGCGGTCGTCGCCACCGCCGAGCCGCAGATCGCCCCGAAACCGGTGCAGGCGCCGATCACCGCCATGCCCAGCCCGCCGCGCCGGTGGCCGACGACGGCGGACGCCGCCTTGAACAGGTCCCCCGCGAGGCCCGAGCGCTCGGCGAAGGCCCCCATCAGCACGAAGAGCGGGATCACCGACAGCGTGTAGTTGGCGAAGATCTGATAGGGCGTGGTGCGGATGTAGTTCAGGAACGGGTCGAGCCCGTTGAGCTGGACATAGCCGACGCCGCCGACCAGCATCATGGCGAGCCCGATCGGCAGTCGCAGCGCCATCAGCGCCAGCAGCACGGAAAAGCCCGTGATCGCCATCGCAAAGCCGCTCATCGCGCCGTCCTCAGCAGGCGCCGGGCGCTGACCATGGCTGTGACGGACACCAACATCGCCAGACCGGCACAGAGCCCGATCGGCAGATAGGTCGGCACCAGCAGCACCATGCTGGTCTCGCCCGTGCCGAAAGCGGCTCGCGCACCGACCGCCAGGCGCCAGGCGATCAGTGCCATCACCAGCGCGTAGACGATGTCCCAGACGGCATCGATGCGGCGCTGCCAGCGCTCGGGCAACTTCAGCGTGAAGGTGTCGACGAAGATGTTGCCGCGGCGCAGCTGGCACCAGGGCAGGAAGCAGAAGGCGGCGAGCGCCGTCGCCATCTGCACCAGCTCGAAATCGCCCGGAATGCCGGCGCTGCCGACGAGGTCGGACCGCAGCGTCACGCTGATCACCACCGCGAGCGAGAGCGTGATCAGCAGCACGCCACCGAGCAGGGCGACGCCCCGCACGACCCGCTCGAACGCCGATGGCGCGGCCTCCCCCCGATCGCGCGCCATCGACCCGGTCACGCCGCCTTGTCGTGCTTGGCGAGCGCGGCCCGGGTGTCGGCGAGCAACTTCTCGCCGTCGAGGCCCTTCTCCTTGGTCGATTTCAGCCAGGCCTCGATCACCGGCTCGGTGGTCTTGCGCCAGCGCGCGGCCTCGGCCTCCTCGATCACGGTGATGGTGTTGCCACGCTTGCGCACCATCTCGGAGACGACGATGGCCTGCTCGTCCCAGACCTTGCCGGCCATGCCCGCCGCTGCCGCGCCGGAATTGCGGTCGATGATCGCCCTCAGATCGGGCGCCAGGGCCGCGTATTTCGCCTTGTTCATCGCGAGGATGAAGGTCGCGACATAAAAGGTCGGCGAGCCCGGGATCTCGGTGTGGAATTTCACCAGTTCCTGCACCTTCACCGAGGGCACCACCTCCCAGGGGATGACGGCGCCATCGATGACGCGCTGCGCCAGCGATTCCGGCACCTGCGGCACCGGCATGCCGATGGCGTTGGCGCCGAGCGCCTTCAGCGCCTCGCCGGCCAGCCGGGTCGGAAAGCGCAGCTTCAGCCCCTTGAGGTCCTCCATCGTGCGGACCTGCTTGTTGGCGTGGATCAGCCCGTGATCATGCGTCCACAGGCAGATCGGGTGCACCTCCTTCAGCTCGGCGGCGAGGTTCTGCTGCGCATATTCGGTCAGCGCCAGCGAGTTCACCAGCGCCCGCTTGTTGGCGACGAAGGGCAGCTCGAAGGCCTCGAGCCCGGTGAAACGGCCCGGTGTATAGCCCGGCAGCGTCCAGACGAGGTCGGCGACGCCGTCACGCGCCTGGTCGAAGAGCTGCGGCGGGGTGCCGCCGAGCTGCATCGAGGGGAAGATATCGATCTTGATGCGCCCGTTGGATTCGGCCGCGACCTTGTCGGCCCAGGGCTTGAGGAAGCGGGCATGCCCCACCGCGACAGGCGGCAGGAAATGGTGCATCTTCAGCGTCACCTCCTGTGCGTTCGCACGGGTGGCCCGCAGCACGGCCGGCGCGGCGACAGCCGTTCCGGCGCCCAGCAGAAATCGGCGGCGATCAAACGTCATGACGTCCCTCCCAAGGATGTCGGCTGTTTCTCTGCGCCGCCCCGGCGGGACACACGCATGACAGTGTCGTCAGTTTAACATGACCGGCGGCGAGTCTGGCCTCAGGGGCCGCCCGCTTCTGGATCGATGAAGATAGTTGCCGACGCAACCAAATCCGTCAAGCCCCCGCGATGGGCATTGCGGCAGGATCCGCGCATGAAAAACCGCGCCCCACGGGGGGCGCGGTCGCGGGTCGCGCAGCCGATCTCCGCTCAGGCCTGCGGCGGAATCCGCAGCACCCAGCCGGGCTGGATCAGGTCCGGGTTCTTCACCGGCGGCGTGTTCGCCTTGACGATGTCGTTGTACTTCGCGCCCTGGCCCTTGCCGTAGTGCTCCTCGGCGATCTTCCAGAGCGTGTCGCCCTTCTTCACCGTGTAGAACACTGCGGCCGGCACCTCCTTGGTCACCACGAGTTCGGACTCGACGGTGGCGATGCCGACGGTGTTGCCGAGCGCCAGGATGATCTTCTCGGCCTCCTCGGTCGACATCGCCTTGCCGGAGACCTTCACCTTGTCGCCGTCGATGCTGATCGCGACATCGGAGGGCAGGCCGTGGCCGGCGAGCTCCTTCTGCAGGGTATCCGGCGTCGCCGCCTTGGCGGAGCCGAAGATCTTGGCTCCGGCATCCTTGATGAAACTGAACAGGCCCATGCGTTTCCTCCATCCGTTGGGGCTCCATCAAGCCCAACTGCGGTGACATGTTCAAGGCGGCCCTGGCCCGGCCCGTGCTTTTCCCATCTGCTGCCGTAGCGGGAGGCCAGATCATCCGCGCCGATGGATGACAGAAAAGGGCTTTCCCCGACCGGCGGCGACTGCCACAAGCGCGCAAAACCGCCAACAGGAGCTTCCCGATGCTGACCCTCGCCCAGGCCCAGACGATCCTGGCCACCGCCCTCGCCCATGCCAAGGGCGCCGGCTTCAAGCCGCTGGCCATCGCCATCCTCGACGCCCGCGGCGCGCAGAAGCTCGTCGCCGCGCAGGACGGCACCAGCCTGAAGCGCTGCGAGATCGCCATCGGCAAGGCCCATGGCGCGGTGGCCATGGGCGTCGGCTCGCGCGCCCTGCACAAGATGGCGCTGGAGCGCCCCTATTTCGTCGAGGCGGCGACCCATGCCGTCGGCGGCTCGCTCGTGCCGGTGCCCGGCGGCGTTCTGATTCGCGATGCGGGCGGGGCGCTGCTGGGCGCGATCGGCATCTCGGGCGACACCTCGGACAATGACGAGGCTGCGGCGCTGGCCGGCATTGCCGCCGCAGGCCTCGTCGGCGACACCGGCGCCTGAGGAGGCGCCGGCGCGGCCCGGATCAATGGGCCAGCGCCGACGACACCGTCTCGCGGCCCGCCACCGGCGCCGCGGGGCCGAGCCGCAGCGTGTCGCGCACCTGCTGGGAGCGGCCCGACAGCAGCGAGGGCAGCAGCGAGCCGACATCGGCGACCAGCGGCTCGTCCCGCAAGGGCGGCAGCGGCAGCAGGTCCTCGCCCTCCTCCGCCGGAGCCGGGCTGACGCGCTCGCGCAGCTCCGCGAAGGCGCCCTCGATCGGCCTGAAGCTGAACGTCACCTTATGCGTCCCGGCCGGCACCTGGACCGCCCGGAACAGGACATTGGCCTTCAGAATCTCGGTCTCGACGCCGTCGACCTCGGCCCGCCACCAGGGGTGCCAGATATCGTTGAGCACAACGAAACCGGCGATGGGCGCCGTCACCTCGATCTCGACCTGCGTGTTCTCATAGCGGCTCAGCCGGATGTCGGCCTTGGCCAGCGCCGGCCCCTCGGCCATGGCAACCGGCGGCTCGGCATCGAGCAGGACGGATTGCTGGGGATCGACCTCGGGCCAGCGGCCGCTCTGCTTCATCGCCTCGAAATCCGCCAGCTCCCAGCCGCCGACGAACTGCACCCGCGGCAAGGCGCGTGGGTTCTCGTAGACATAGCCTTGCTTTGTCCGCGCGATCAGCCGGAGGTCGCCGTCGCGCAGCGCGTGGTCGACCTGCTCGATCGGCAGCGGCGAGGCGATGTAGCGCAGCCCCAGAAGATCGGCGAGGCGGCACCGATAGGACGGGAAAAGCGGCGTGAACTTGCGCTGGTCGGGCCCGGCGATGGTGTCGCGCGTGCCGACGGCATCCGAAAAATCCGCCAGCCTCAAGGGGTTGTAGCCGAGCGTATGGTCGAAGCCATGCACCATGCCGGCATTCGGCCACTCAAAGCCCAGCCCCAGCAGCTCGACCCGGTCGCGCCGTGGCGAGCCGGATTGCTGGGCCGTCAACTGCTTCAGCACCTGGACGGTTTCATTCCGGGTTTCGGGACGCAAGACATCATAGATGTCCGGCGCCAGGGCGGTTGATTCGTTGGGTCCGTTATTGACCCCGAGATCGGCCGCCACGACACCGGTAACCAGCGCCACCGCCATCAGCGGGCCCAACCCGGCCCGCATGGAGCGAAGCGTGCGAAGGATGGCGAGGGCGGCGGCGAACCACAGGGCCGCGAACGCCAGAGGCTTGATCACCAGGGCAACCCGGCCGTTCTCGACCGAAACCAGCAGAACCAGGGCCGCGAGAGCCGCGAAGGCGCCGCCGGCCCAGAGCAGATCGCCCCGTGTCAGCCGGAACACGGGTTCGCTGAACAGACGGTGCAGCATGTAACCCGCCAGCACGGCTCCCAACGCACCAATCAGGAAGGTGGCATCGGCGGGTCGGCGAAAGGCGCTGACACCCGGCAGATAGTGATAGAAGAGCGAGAAGGCGGGCGTGTATCGGCCGATCGCGAACAGCACCATCAGCGCAAACAGGATAGTGAGACTGCGGATGCCACGGTCCCACAGCCAGCCCCGGCTCAGGCCCGGAACGATGAGTAGAAGCGCCGGAAGCGCGCCGAAATAGACCTGCCCCATGTTCTGGGACAGGAACAACTCCTTGGCATTCCAACTCGGGCTGTAGGGCCCCCAGAAATCGACCTGCGGATCCTGCGCGCCGAAGAGATCGGCGACAAAGGCGGTCAGCAGCGAAGCCGGATGCAGCGACCCTCGCCCTGCCTCGACCAGATCCACGGCGGGGCGCGTCGTTGCCTCGGCGAAGAGCCAGGTCCAGAGCAGCGGCAGCGCCACGACGCCGAGGCCGACCACCGCCGCCATCGCACCCGGCAGGAGGCTGGCCCGCAGCGCCGGCCAGCCGCCGGACAGCCAGTGCGCCACGACCACGCCGATGAGGATATAGGCCCCGAGCAGCGCGACCTGGTCGGGCTCGACCATCATCAGGCCGGCGGCAAAGCCCGCCACGGCCCCCGCCACGAGCGAACCACGCTCCAGCATCCGCAGGGTCAGCCACAGGGCGATGGCGAAGAAGGCGAGGCTCGCGATCTGCCCGACATGCTGCACCCGCCACGCAGCAGACGCGCCGAAGGCGAAGACGATTGCGGCCAGCAACCCGCCGGCGGGATGCCAGTTGCGGTCGCGGAAGATCATCATCACGGCGAGCCCGCCCGCCAGCAGATGGGCGAGGACATAGGCGTCGACGGCGCGGAAGCTCGGCGAGGGAACGAGCGCCGCGAGGAGGATGGCGGGGGAGAAGATCAGCGACTGCGGGTCCGCGACCTGCGGCGAGCCGCCGAAGACGTTATGCGTCCAGAACGGGGACTGACCCGAATGGAGCGCCCGCGCCAGGAACTGGATCTGCGCCTGGAAATGCGCCTTCGCGTCGAACGGGATGGTCACCGCGCCCGAAAGCCAGGGCCAGCACAGCAGCACCCAGACACAGATGAAGGCCATGGCCGCCAACCCGTAGCCGGCGACCCTTCTCGAATGCACGTCCAACGGACCCCCCGGTCCCATCTTCATGCCGGAGGCACCCGGATCGGGAACCACAGTCCAGCCTGTCAGTGGCCGGACCATGCCGGCAATGAGGTGAACCGAAACTGAATGACGTCACGCCGCCGTGATCACAATCGTCCGCTGCGTAAGGGATCGGTTACCGCGATCGGCGACCCGGCGCGCGAATCAGCGCGGATCAGCGCCCTTGGGCGAGCCATTGCGCCAGCACGCGTCGCTCGTCGGCCGTCATCCCCGAGAGGTTGTTGGGCGGCATCGCATGGGTCATCACCGCCTGGACGCGGATCGCGCGGGCATGGGCCGCGATCGTCTCCGGCTCGTGCAGCAGCACGCCCTTGGGCGGAATCTGGATGCCGGGCCAGGTCGGCTCGGGCGCATGGCACATCGCGCAGCGCCCGGTGACGATGTTGGCGACGGCCTCCGGCGGCGGCTGCAGCCCGGCGAGCATCACCGGCTTGGCCGCCGGCAGCGGCGTGAGGCCCAGCCGCTCGCGCCCGCCGGGCGAGGACGCCATCGCCACCCAGAAGGCGAGCCAGAGCGCCAGCAGCGCGACCGCCCAGGTCCACCAGGGCGATTTCGCATGGTCGCCATGGCGGATGTTGAAGAAATGCCGGATCAGCGCGCCTGCCACGATGATCAGCGCCACCAGCAGCGGGATCACCGCCGAATTGGCATAGGTGACCGGATAGTGGTTCGACAGCATCAGGAACAGCACCGGCAGGGTGATGTAATTGTTGTGCAGCGAGCGCTGCTTGGCCGCCTTGCCGTATTTCGGGTCCGGCTTTTCGCCGGCGGTCAGCGCCGCGATGACCTTCCGCTGGCCGGGCATGATGTTGAAGAAGACATTGGCGGTCATGATCGTCGCCATCAGCGCGCCGGTGTGGATCAGCGCACCGCGGCCGGAGAAGACCGAGGCGAAGGCCCAGCTCGCCGCGACCACATAGGAAAAGCCGAGCACGCCGAGCACGACGTCGTTGCGGCCCAGGGCCGAGCGGCACAGCCAGTCATAGAAGAGCCAGCCGAAGACCAGCGCCGCGATGCCGATGGCACCCGCGGCCGGGGGCGAGAGCTGCATCACCGCCGGGTCGATCAGGTAGAGCTCGGACTGCGCGTAATAGACCCAGACCAGCAGGAAGAAGCCCGAGATCCAGGTCCAATAGGCCTGCCATTTGTGCCAGGTCAGCTCGGCCGGCATCACCGCGGGCGCGACCAGATATTTCCGCATCTCGTAGAAACCGCCGCCATGCACCTGCCACGCCCGCCCGCCCTCGCCCGGCGGGATGTCGGCGGCGGGACGCAAGGACGCGTCGAGATGGATGAAGAACAACGACGAGCCGATCCAGGCGATCGCCGTGATCACATGCAGCCAGCGCAGCAGCATGCCGCCCCATTCCATCAGATAGGCGTCGAGCATCGCCGCGGTGGTCTCCTCATCTCGCGCGCAGGACGATGGACTTCGCCCGCGCCGAAGTTACGTTTGGCGCAAGGCAGCATGCAAGCGCGGCGCCGCGCGGGCGGCGGCAATCCGGCAGGAAGGACGAGCATGGCGGGACTGACGACACATATCCTCGACACGCATGGTGGCGTCCCCGCCGCTGGCGTGGCGATCACCCTGCGCCGCATCACCGAAGGCCAGGCGCAAACGCTGGCGACCACCGTCACCAATGCCGACGGCCGCACCGACGCGCCGCTGCTGACGCCCGAGGCGACGCAGCCCGGCCTCTACGAGATCGACTTCGCGATCGGCCCCTATTTCCGCAGCCGCGGCGTCGCCCTGCCCGAGCCCGCCTTCCTCGAGACCGTCACGGTTCGCTTCGGCATCGCCGACACCAGCCGGCACTGGCATGTGCCGCTCAACTGCTCGCCCTATGGCTACACGACCTATCGCGGGAGCTGAGGGCGGCCACGCGAACCGCGCCGTCATCCCGGACGGAGCGAAGCGGAGATCCGGGATCCATGCCTGAACGGTTCCGGAATGGGTCCCGGGTCTGCGCTGCGCTCCGCCCGGGACGACCCGAGAGTGATGAACTTTGCGTCAGGCGAGACACTTCACAAGTCGCGACAGCGGCTTAGGGTGATCACCTGAATCATTTTGCGAGCGCCGCCCGCCATGACCGACACTGCCTATCCGCGCGATCTCGAAGGCTATGGCCGCACTCCGCCGCATCCGCGCTGGCCGGGAAAGGCACGCATCGCCGTGCAGTTCGTGATCAATTACGAGGAGGGCGGCGAGAACAACATCCTGCACGGGGACGCGGCCTCAGAGGCCTTCCTCTCCGAGATCGTCGGCGCCGCGCCCTGGCCCGGCCAACGCCACATGAACATGGAGTCGATCTACGAATACGGCTCGCGCGCCGGCTACTGGCGGCTCTGGCGGATGTTCACGGAGCGTCAGCTGCCGGTGACAGTCTTCGCCATCGCCAGCGCGCTGCAGCGCTATCCCGAAATCGCCGCCTCGATGCAGGAAGCCGGCTGGGAGATCGCCACCCACGGGCTGAAATGGATCGACTACCGCGACGTGCCGGCCGAGAAGGAGCGCGCCGACATCCTGGAATCCATCCGCATCCAGCGCGAGATCACCGGCGCGCGCCCGCTCGGCTTCTACCAGGGCCGCTCGTCGGAGCGCACGACACCGCTGATGATGGACGAAGGCGGCTTCCTCTACACCGCCGACAGCTATGCGGACGAGCTGCCCTACTGGCTGAGCGGGCCGAAGGGGCCGCAGCTCGCCGTGCCCTACACGCTCGATGCCAACGACATGCGCTTTGCCACCCCGCAGGGCTTCAACAGCGGCGACCAGTTCTTCGCCTATCTCAAGGACTCCTTCGACCTGCTCTATGCCGAGGGCGAGACCGCGCCGAAGATGATGTCGGTCGGCCTGCATTGCCGCCTCGTCGGCCGGCCGGGCCGGGCGGCTGCGCTGGCGCGCTTCCTCGATTATCTCCAGAGCCATGACGATGTCTGGGTCGCCACGCGGCTCGACATCGCCCGGCACTGGGTCCGCCACCACCCGCCGGCCGGCGGCTTTCGCCCGTCTGCCGTGCCGAAGGCGCTTTTCGTCGAGGTCTTCGGGCGGATCTGGGAGAATGCGCCCTGGATCGCCGAGGCCACGTTTGAGGCCGGCATCACCCCGGCCCATGACGATGCGGAGACCCTGCACGCGGCGATGGCGAAGGTGATGCGCGCCGCCCCGCGCGACAGGCTGAAGGCGCTGCTGCTCGGCCACCCCGACCTCGCCGGCAAGCTCGCGGCGGCCGGCGAGATGACGGAGGAATCGATCGGCGAGCAGGCCTCTGCCGGGCTCGACCGCCTCGCGCCCAGCGAACGCGCCCGCTTCATGCAATTGAACGACGCCTACAAGGCGCGCTTCGGCATCCCCTTCATCATGGCGGTGGCCGGCGCCAGCAAGGACGCTATCCTGGCCGCCTTCGAGACGCGGCTGCAGAGCACGCCCGAGGTCGAGTTCGAGACCGCGCTGGGACAGGTCGAGCGGATCTCGCTGCTGCGGCTGAAGGAGATCATGCGCTGAGAGTCCGTTTGAGAATGCTCACGGATGGACGATACGCCGAAGCATGAGGCTTCCGAGGGCGACGTGGATCATGGCTTCGGAGACGTCGAGGCGCTGTGCGTAGTCGCGGACGAGGCGCTTCCAACGGGTCATCCAACCGAAGGTCCGCTCGACGACCCACCGCCTTGGCAACACCTTGAAGCCGGGCTCCTTGTCGGTGCGACGGACGATCTCGATGACGAAGTCGCGATAGGCGGCGGCGTCCATGAGGCGGGTGCGATCATAGGCACCGTCGGCGAACAGATGTTTGAGCCAGGGCCAGCGTTTGCGGATGGCCGCGACGATGTGCTGGGCGCCGGCGCTGTCGGAGATATCGGCGGTGGTGAGGTTGACCATGAGCAGCCTGCCATCGGTATCGACAGCGATATGGCGCTTGCGGCCGACCACCTTCTTGCCGGCATCGAATCCGCGCTTTTCCGCCGCTGGCGCCTTGATCGACTGGCTGTCGACCACGGCTGCGGTCGGTGACGGCTCCCGGCTTTCGCGCTCGCGATCGAGCATTAGCGCAACGTCATGGATCGTCTTGAACAGGAGACGACGAACGAAGCGCCGGAACCACCAGTAGACCGTCTGCCAAGGTGGAAAATCATTCGGCAGCATCCGCCAGCCGCCGCCAGTCCGGGCGAGATAGCGCAGTGCGTCGAGCACCTCGCGAAGGTCGGTCGTCGGCTTGCGACCACGCTTGGGCACTGGCGGCAGAAACGGCGCGATGAAGCGCCATTCCTCATCCGTCAAATCCGTCGGGTAGCGCTTCGCACGCTGCTCAAATCCAGCCATCCGGCCACGGCTCGCTCGGGTCCACATCCCAAGCTTGAATCATGCCGAAGCCGACGCCTCAACCCATTCTCAAACGGTCTCT
>CALRYW010000093.1:0-15562 GCA_943372485.1 Allobosea thiooxidans | reverse complement strand
ATCCGGCACCAGATCGGAGAAGGTCGTATCGACCCGCTTGAAGCCGGCGGTGCGGGAATTCGCAATGTTGCCGGAGATGTTCTCGAGCGCATAGGACTGCGCCTGCATCCCCGAAACCGCCGTGGTCAACGCACTGAAAACGCCCATGTAACCCTCACCTCGACCGGCGCCCTCATCGGGCGGCCCTCAACTGTCGGGGTGATCACTGCACGCCATGTGCCACGGCATGGTGGCTGATATTTCAGGGGCTTGGATGGTTTCGGGAGTGTGTCCGAGCCGTTTCAGCCGGGTCAAATCCGCCTCCCCCGGCAGATTCTGCCGGGGCGCTCCGGCCGCCTCCGGGACTCAGGCGGTGCCGGGCTCCGGGGCGCCGCGCCAGGATCCGAGATCACCCGCGACGTCGCCCAGCGTCGGCGGCGCCGCCTCGACGAAGGGCAGCGGCCGGCACACCGCCAGCGCCGCCAGACCGATGCGCGCGGTCAGCAGGCCGTTGAGCACGCCCTCGCCGAGCTTCGCCGAAATCCGCGCCGCCAGCCCCTGCCCCACCACCTGCTGGATCACGGCATCGCCCGCCGCGATGCCGCCGGTCACGACGAGATGGCCGAGCACCTGCCGGGCGAGGCGCAGCAGCCCGAGCGTGCCGGGCCGGCCGGCATAAATGCCGGCGATCACCCGCAGCAGCCGCGCGCAGGCGACGAGCACGAAGACGATGTCGATCAGCGCGCGCGGGCTCACCGCCGTGACCAGCGAGACGCGCCGCGCCGCCTGGGCGATCTGGGCCTGCGCCAGCGCGTCGAGCGGCACCATCAGGCTGCGCTCGGCGACCGTCAGCACGTCGCGGGCGGCAAAGAGCTGCGGCAGGCTGTCGGCGAGCTGCGCCCGGCCCTTGGCCGTCTCGGCGCGCGCCCCGTAGAGCGCCGTCAACTCGGCCGCCACGGCCCGGGCCTCGTCGACGCTGCCCTCCGTCAGCGCCGCGGTTGCCCGCAGCCTGAGCGCCTCGACCTTGCGCTCGCGCAGGATGTCGCGGATGACCCGCCCGAGCATGACCGCGAGCGCCAGCGTGGCCAGGGCGGCGCAGGCGAGCGCGGCATAGCCCAGCACCGGGCTCTGGCTCATCAGCCAGGCGATGGTCTGCTCGGCCCAGACCCCGAAGGCGAGCGCCAGAAAGCCCGACAGCCCGGCGACGAAGAGCCCGCCCCAGGACCAGCGCCGCTTCACCGGCACGACGGATGCGGGCTCGACCCCATCGATCGGCTCGCTTTCAGGCAGGATCGCGAGGTCGCCCCGGCTCAAGGCCGGGTCGAGGCTCCCCTCCGGAGCGGCCGGATCGAGACGGATCGCGCGTGGCGCCTTGCTCATGCCAGCCTGTCTCCGATCAGGAACTCCAGGGCGCGGTCGAGCCGGATCTGCGGCGGCGGCCTGGTTCGCCCGCCCGCATCGGGCGCGACCAGAGGCGGCCGGAAGCGCGGTGCCCGGATCTGCCAGCTCGCGGCGGGATCGAACACGGCCTCGGGCCGCTCCGGCAATTCGCCGGGAAAGATCGCGGCCTCACTCCGACCGTCGAAGACCTCGCCGGCGACGGTCTCGCCCGCCTCCGGCACGCCGGCGATGGCCGGCAGTTCCTCGCGGCCCTGCCGGATGCGCACCTCGCGCGTGGCCCGCACGGCGGCGAGCGCCATCGACTCGACCCGCGCGCCGGCGCCCTGGGCGCGCGAGGCGGCGCGCGCGACGAGATGGGACATCACCGCCGCCAGCCGGTCATGGCTGCTGTGGTGGACATGGTCGGCCTTGGTGGCGGCGAAGAGCACGCGCTCGATCCGGGGCGCGAACAGGCTCGAAAGCCAGGAGTTGCGCCCGACCTGGAAGGCGGCGAGCGCCTGGCCGAGCGCGGTTTCGAGATCGGCCAGCGCCGGAGCCCCGGCATCGAGCGCGGCGAGCACGTCGACCAGCACGATCTGCCGGTCGAGGCGGGCGAAATGGTCGCGGAAGAACGGCGCCACCACGACGCGCTTATAGGCCTCGAACCGCTCCGCCATCAGCCACGCCAGCGTGCCGGCCTGGGGCTCCGTGTCGGCGCCGAGATCGAGCGGCGCGAAGGTCAGGGCGGGCGAGCCCTCGAGATCCCCCGGCATCAGGAAGCGGCCCGGCGGCGTCACCGCCACGGCCTCCGGATCGGCCCGCAGCCGCGCCAGATAGGCCTTGAACAGGTCGCTCGCGGCCTCCGCCGCCATCTCGTCGGGCGCGCCCGTCGGGTCGCGCGCCGGCAGGTCGGTGAGCCAGGCCGCCGCCGCCGCGCGGCGATGCGCCTTGCGGGCATCGCCCACCGCCTGGCGTGACCAGCTCTTGTAGTCCTGCCCGATCAAGGCGAGGTCGAGCAGCCATTCGCCGGGATAATCGACGATGTCGAGCGTCAGCGTCGCCGGGCCCTTGAACCAGCCGGCGGCGCGCTCATAGTCGATCTCGACGCGCAACTCCGAGATCCGCCGCGTCGAGTCCGGCCAGCGCCGCTCCGGCCCCGACAGCGAGGCCCGGTGCGCCTCATAGGGAAAGCGCGGGATGTCCGGGTCGGGCTGCGGCACCAGCCGCACGCGGGCGATGCGCCCCTCGCCCGCCGCCTTCAGCACAGGCAGCGCGGCGCCCTCGATCAGGTTCTGGATCAGCGCCGTGGTGAAGACGGTCTTGCCCGAGCGCGACAGCCCGGTGACGCCGAGCCGCAGCCGCGGCTTGGCCATGCCGAGAAGAGAATCGCCGAAGGCCAGCGCCGCGTTGCGCGCCTCGTCGAGATAGGAGCGCTCGCTCACGGTGCGAACTTGCTCACTCGTCCGGCCCTTCGCCGAGCGAGGCCGGCGTCACGAAGCGGTCGAGCCGCCCGCCCCGCGCCGCGACATCGCGCCAGTCCTCGACGGCGAAGTCGAGCACGGCGAGCCCGCAGGTCGGGTATTTCTGGCTGATGCGCGCCGCCGCATAGCGGTCGCCATGGCCGGTCAACAGCGCCGCCAGTTCCTCGAAGCCGGGATTATGGCCGATCATCAGCAGTGTCCGCACCACCGGCGCGGTTTCCTGCACCACCTCGAGCAGGCGTTTGGTCTTCGCCTCGTAGATGCGCGGCTCGTGCTGCACCGCCGGCTTTTCCGGCAGCATCGGCGCGACGAGCTGCCAGGTCTCCTGCGTCCGGCGCGCCGGCGAGACCAGAACGAGATCCGGCAGCAGCAACTCCTCGGCGATATAGCGCCCCATCACGGGTGCGGCCTCGCGCCCCCGCATCGCGAGCGGCCGCTCGCGATCGGCCACGCCTTCGGGCCAGTTCGACTTCGCATGGCGGAGGAGCATCAGGCGTCGCATGTCCGCCATCTAACCATCGTGGCCGCGATTTGCGAGAGCCGCGTCAGGCGCCAGCGCCGCGCCGAGCAGGTGCATCAGGCGCTGCGAGAACAGGGCGAGCAGGTCCTCGCCGCTGTCCTCGCCGACGAGAAAATCGAACTGGCCGTCGATCAGCAGCGTCGTGAAGCCGTGTGTCACCGACCAGGCCAGCAGGATTTCGGCGAAATCCGGTGCCTTGGCGGTCTCCGACGGCAGCGGCCCCGGCGGCGGCGCGGCCAGCCCGGCGCGATGGGCGCGCGTCTCCGAGACCAGGATCCCGAAGGCCCGCGCCCCGGCGCGCTGCATCTCGGGATCCTCCTTGTCGAGCTCCCGGCGTCCGAAGACGACGCGGAACCGCCCCGGCCGGGCCAGCGCGGTCTCCAGATAGGCCCGGCAGATCGCCGCGAGCCGACAGCCCCCCGTCGCGCTCGCCCGCGCCGCGGCAGCATCCATCGCATCGGAGAGTCCGTCGAAGCCGAGCGTCGCGACCGCCGTCAGGAGCCCGGCGAGATTGCCGAAATGATGCGCCGGCGCCGCCGCCGAGACACCCGCCCGCCGCGCACATTCGCGCAGCGTGAAGCCGCCGACGCCCCGCTCGGCCAGCACGGCCTCGGCCGCGTCGATCATCGCCTGGCGCAGATCGCCATGGTGATACCCATCGCGCCCCGCCCCCCGCTTATCCGCCATGCCGCCGGTCTCCCTCGGCCGCAGCCGCTCATCTTGACAGCATCAAGATAGCGCCTTACGCCAGAGGAACAACTTGACACTGTATAGATGAGGGATGGTGATGGGCCCGCTCGACCTCGACGCCGCCTTCTCCGCAGCCGGCGCGCTGGCGATGGCGGGCTGGGCGAGCCTGATCCTGCTGCCGCGCTGGCGCGGCCTTTCCGCCCGGCTGGCCGGCCTCGTCATCCCCGCCATCCTCTCGCTCGGCTATGCCGTCCTCATCCTCATGCACTGGCAGGGCGCCAGCGGGGGCTTCGGCTCGCTCGATCGGGTCGCTGCGCTTTTCGGCTCCCGCCCCCTGCTGCTGGCCGGCTGGGTCCATTACCTCGCCTTCGACCTCCTCGTCGGAACCTGGGTCCTGCGGCGCTCGCAGGAGCAGGGTATCGCGCATGGCCTGATCGTGCCGGTCCTGCTGCTGACCTTCCTGTTCGGCCCGCTCGGCTACCTGACTTATCTCTGGCTAGAGGCGAGCATCCGCAGTGCCCGCGAGGACCGGATCGCGCGGCTGCAGGCACGCCTGCCGGCTTGGCTGCGGGCGCTCGAGATCGAGCCGCGCCTGGCCGCCGCCGCCTTCGCCATGCTCCTCCTGGCGCTGCCGCTGGCGCTGGCCTGGGCGCTCGACCCGCGCCTGTTCCATGGCGTCAGCACCTGGATCAAGCCGCTCAAATTCGCGCTTTCGGCGGCGCTGTTCCTACTGACACTGGCGCTGTTCGTGCCCCTCGCGGGCGAGCGCTTTCGCGCCAGCCTGGCGGGGCGCTACCTGATCTGGCCGGTCATCGTCCCGCTGATCGGTGAGGTGCTCTACATCGCCTGGCGGGCCTCGCGGGTCGAGGCCTCGCACTACAACACCGACAGCGCGCTCGGGGCCGCGCTCTACAGCCTGATGGCGGTGGGCGCGGTGATGTTCACGGCAGCGCCCGCCGTGCTGGCCTATGGGCTGGCCCGCCGCGACGCGGTGGCGATGCCCGAGGTGCTGCGCTGGTCGCTGATCGGCGGGCTGGTGCTGACGGCGGTGCTCGGCATCGTCAGCGGCTTCGCGATGGGCGGCAGCCCCAGCGGGCATTATGTCGGGGCTGTGCCGCTGGACCATGCCACGGTTCCGTTCCTCGGCTGGTCGCTCGAGGTGGGCGATCTGCGCTTGCCGCATTTCCTCGGTCTGCACGCGCTGCAATTCGTCCCGCTCTTCGGGCTTTTGGTCTGGCAGCTGACGAGAGCGGCGCGGACGGGCCTGCTCGCCGTCGCTGCCTTCGTGACGGTCTATGCGGCGGTGACGCTAACGGCTCTGGCCGCAGCGCTCGGCGGGCGGCCCCTTCTGGGCTGGGCCTGAAGTCTGCGCCCGAGCCTGCAACGGCCGCAGGCCAGAGGCTCACTCCTGCTTGAGGCTGCCGCGCAGGCCGCGGCTCTCCGGCATGAGCGCGGCGAAGCGCAGATCGCGCGCCTCTGGGCTGGCCGACGCCGTCTTCCGGGTCAGGCCGAGATCCATCGGCCGGCCGGGCGGCAGCGGCGCGGTCACGAGCACATTCGCCGCCAAAACAACCGATGAGACGGCCACAGGCTCGACGGCGGCCAGCGCCTGGGGCGCGAAGGCGAGCGGCGCGCTGGCAAACGAGGTCGGAACCGAGGAGGCGCTGGTCTCGATCGGCGTGGAGGTCCCGGCGAGCTGGTAGCTCGGCTCCTCGATGCGGCGACGCTCAGGCCGCTCCCCCTTCACATAGAAGGCATTGCCGCCGGCGACGGTGACGTAATGCATGTTCGGATAGGAGAAGCGCAGCCCGGCCATATGGAAGTGCTTGGCGTTGCCGACGGCCTCGTTGCGCTTGCCGGCCAGGATATCCTCGGCGACGGCCGCGACCTTCGGCAGGTCGCGCGGCGACATCGACCGCGTCAGCACACCCGGAGCGAATTGCCGCGGCGCGCCGACGACGCTGCAGATCGTCTCCGGCTGGCGCGCGGATTCGACCCGGTTCAGCACCACCGTGCCGACGCCGAGCAGGCCCGACTCGCTCGACCGGTTCGATTCGAAATACATCGCGCGGACGAGACACTCCTTCTCGCGCGGATCGGCCTTGGCCAGTTCGATCGCCTGCTTGCGCTTCTCGTGAGGCTTGGTGGCGGTCGGGGTCGGCTTCGTCGCGGCGGTCTCGACCGGCGACACGCTGCAGGCGCCGAGCGTCGGAGCGGCCAGGACCATCAGCAGCGGGATCGCCTTGCGGCGGTGGCGGAGAAAGCCCGCGGAACGGACGGCTTCGGCGGCAGTTTTGGCGCGCATCGAGCGGCGGCCTCCTGATTTCGGGCGGGGGGCCACCGCAGCCGGCGGCCCCTCGTCACCGGCAAGGAACGCCGGATGTCTTAACAGAAAGTGAAGGACAGGAGGAAGAGGCAAGGACGCGAGGCAGCGGAAGGCGGTTCCGTCGCGACATCAGCCCGCGTCGTCGACCTCGTCTGGTTCTTCGCCCGGCTCATAGCGAAGCAGGTCTCCCGGCTGGCATTGCAGCACGGCGCAGATGCGCGAGAGCGTGTCGAACCGCATGCCGCGCACCTTCCCGGACTTGAGCTGCGACACCTGCTGCTCGGTCAGCCCGATGCGCTGGGCGAGTTCCTTCGACCGCATCTTGCGGCGCGCGAGCATGATATCGAGTTCGACGATGACGGGCATCGGGCCGACTTACACGAAACTCTGATTCTCGTCCGACAGACGGATCGCCTCGCGCAACACATGGCCGAAGGCGATCAGCGCCGCGCCCGCAGCCATGGCGGCGAAGACACCGGGATCGAGCGTGATCGCCAGATGCCTCTGCCCCGGCGGGTTGTCGATGGTCATGGCGATGCTCTGCAGGGCCCGAACCACCGGCGTGGCCGCGCCGCAGGCAACCAGCAGCCAACCCACGCGCAGCAGCGAGGCCGCATTCTCGTCGACGAGGACCCTGCCCTCGCCGAAGGCGCGAAACAGCGTCCCCAGCCGCAGCATCGCCAGAACGAAGAGCAGCGCGGGAATCCAGGCGAGACCGAACGCGGCCCAGTAGCCCTTCGGCGAGGGCGCGATCAGGGCGTCCCGCAGCCCGATCGTGCTGCGGGCATGCTGGAAGAGCGCATCGGCATCGGTCCAGAGCCAGATCAGGCCGAAGACCATCAGCGCCCCGGCGGCATAGCTGAAACCACGGGCCCAGAGACTGACCTTGCGCAGGCGCATGGCGGCATCGGGTGGAAACGTCGCAGCGGATTGGAACGGCATCGCCATAATGATTTCCTCGATTGACAAAATGAAAGTAAAAGACGAATTATTTCGCGTCAATCACAAATCTGAAGAGTCCCTTCGATGCGTCTCGCTCCTCTCGCCGGCCTGCTGCTCGCCGGCCTTGTGGCCGGCTGCGGCCATGTTCCCCTGTCATCCCTGCCGAAGCTCTCGAAGATCGACATTCGCACGACGGAGTTGTCGCAGTTGCGCGCCGGGATCAGCCTGCCGGTCGACGTCCGCCCCCTGCCGGGAGGCATCACCATGACCATCGTCGCGATGGCGAAGGATGGCGGGCGCCATGAGCGCAAGGCCGTGCTGGAAGAGGTGCGCGACGCGGCGGAACTCGCATCCCTGCCGGTTCTCGTAACGCCGGGACGACGCTTCACGCTGTTCAAGCTCAGCGCTGCCGATGTCGGCCGGCTGGGCGCATTCCGCGAGGAGATGTTCGCTGGTCCGCACAACGACGGCAACCGCGGCAGCCTCTCGCTTGGTGCCGACAAGGCCTGCCGAACCGGAGAACTCTCCGCCAGACCGATCACCATGACCGGCTATCTCAGAACGTCAGAAACGCAGGACTATGTCTTGCTGATGCGCGATTTCGACCTGAACGCGGCGGCGCGCGCGATCGATCCCAAGATCGACCTCGCCACGGCCATCCCGCCCTGCGAAGGGTTGCCGAACAGCTCCCTCAGCGCCCCTCGCGCCGGGCCATGAACGCCAGCTTCTCGAACAGGGAAACGTCCTGCTCGTTCTTTAGGAGTGCGCCGTGCAGCGGTGGGATCAGCTTGCGGGGGTCGCGCTCGCGCAGCATCTCCGGCGTCATCTCGTCGGCGACGAGCAGCTTCAGCCAGTCGAGCAGCTCCGAGGTCGAGGGCTTCTTCTTCAGGCCGGGCACCTCGCGCACCTCGAAAAACAGCTTCAGCGCCTCTTCCATCAGCCGCTTTTTGATGCCGGGGAAATGCACCTCGACGATGGCCTGCATCGTCTGCGCGTCGGGAAAGCGGATGTAGTGGAAGAAGCAGCGGCGCAGGAAGGCGTCGGGCAGCTCCTTCTCGTTGTTGGAGGTGATGATGATCACCGGCCGCTGCACCGCCCGCACCGTCTCGCCGGTCTCGTAGACATGGAACTCCATGCGGTCGAGCTCGAGCAGGAGGTCGTTGGGGAACTCGATATCGGCCTTGTCGATCTCGTCGATCAGCAGCACCGGCCGCACCGGGGCGACGAAGGCCTCCCAGAGCTTGCCGCGGCGGATGTAGTGGGCGATGTCGGAGACGCGGGGATCACCGAGCTGGCTGTCGCGCAGGCGGCTGACCGCATCGTACTCGTAGAGGCCCTGCTGCGCCTTGGTCGTCGACTTGACATGCCAGGTGATCAGCGGTGCGCCGAGCGCGGCCGCGATCTCCTCGGCGAGCACCGTTTTGCCGGTTCCGGGCTCGCCCTTGACCAGCAGCGGCCGCTGCAGCCGGATCGCGGCATTGACGGCGACCGTCAGATCTTCGGTGGCGACATAGTTCTCGGTGCCGGTGAAACGCATGCGCGAGCCTTCTGAACGGGAGCGCCGGACGCTAGCCCGGATGCGCCCGGCAGGGAACCGCCTCGCATCGGCTCCGCCAAGCCGGCGCGGCTAAGCCCTCAGCCGGACGAGCGAATATCGCGCCGATGCTGCGCCGCAGCGGTTGTATCGACGTGGCCGAAACCGCACAGTCTCCTCAGCCCCTTCTGTCCCCGCGAATCGCAAGGCGCCCTCTTGGCCGCGACCGTCGACCCTTCCGTCTACAAGGATGCTGCCGTGGTGCTCGCGACGGCGGGCGTCATCGTGCCCTTCGCCAAGAGCTTCAAGATCAACTCGGTCGTCGCCTTCATGGCCTGCGGCGCCCTGCTCGGCCCCTTCGGGCTGGGCGGGCTTGTCTCCTCGATCCCGCTGCTGAGCACGATCACCGTCTCCAGCCCCGAGGCGCTGGCCGGCCCTGCCGAACTCGGCGTCGCCTTCCTGCTCTTCGTGATCGGGCTCGAGCTCTCCTTCGAGCGCCTCAAGACCATGCGGCGCCTCGTCTTCGGGCTCGGCCTCGGGCAGATCGTCCTGTCGGCGGCGGCGATCGGGGGCGTCGCCTATGCGCTGGGCCAGCCGACCACGGCGGCGCTGATCATCGGCTTCGGCCTCGCCTTGTCCTCGACGGCGATGGTCGTGGAACTGCTCTCGGCCAAGAAGCGGATGACCTCATCGGCCGGCCGCGCCAGCTTCGCCGTGCTGATCAGCCAGGACATCGCGGTCGTGCCCTTGCTGTTCCTGGTCAGCGTGCTCGGCGCGCAGGAGGGCGGCGGCTCGCTGCTGGCGGGCCTCGCCCAGGCGTTGTTCCAGGCCTTCGCCGCCATCGCCGCCATCGTGCTCGTCGGCAGGCGGGCGCTGCGACCGCTGTTTCGCCTGGTCGCCTCGACCGATTCCTCCGAGAGCTTCATGGCGGCGACGCTGCTGATCGCGCTCGGCACCGGCATGATCGCCGCCGCCGCCGGGCTCTCCATGGGGCTGGGCGCCTTCATCGCCGGTCTTTTGCTGGCCGAGACCGAGTACCGCCGCGCCATCGAGGTCACGATCGAGCCGTTCAAGTCGCTGCTGATCGGCGTCTTCTTCCTCACCATCGGCATGGGTGTGAACCCGGCCGAACTCGCCGCCCATCCCTACGCCATCCTCGGCATCGCCGTGGGCCTCTTCGCCGCGAAATCGCTGCTGGTCTTCGGCCTCGCCCGCATGCTGCGGCTCTCGAAGGCGACGGCACTCGAAACCGCGATCATGGTCGGCCCCGGCGGGGAATTCGCCTTCGTGCTGCTCAACGGCGCGGTCGCGGCCAAGCTGCTGGATCAGACGCCCGCCAGTCTCGTGCTCGCCAGTGTCTCCCTGACCATGATCGCCCTGCCGCTGCTCGCCCGCCTGGCCCGCAGCCTGGCGCGGACACTCGCCGTTCCCGTGGTCCTGCCGGAGGAGGCCCTGATCCTGCCGCCCGACGACCATTCGGCGCGCGCCATCGTCGTCGGTGGCGGGCGCGTCGGCCAGCTCGTCGGCAGCATGCTGGAGGAGCACGGCAAGCCCTATATCGTGATCGATTCGGACCCGGCCCTGATCGCGGCGCAGCGCCGCGCCGGCCGGCCGGCCTTCTATGGCGACGCCACCCGGGCGGATTTCCTGCGCCTCTGCGGCGTCGGCGAGGCGACGGCGCTGATCGTCACCATCGACAATCCCCGAGCCGTCGACGCCACCGTGCTGGCGGCGCGCGAGCTCCGGCCGGACCTCGTCATCGTCGCGCGGGCCCGCGACGCCGATCATGCCCGCCATCTCTACAAGATCGGCGTCAATGACGCCGTGCCGGAGACGATCGAGGCCAGCCTTCAACTCTCGGAGGCGGCTCTCGTCGGGCTGGGCGTGCCCGTGGGGTTCGTGATCGCCTCGATCCACGAGCGGCGCGACGGCTTCCGCGCGCAGCTCAAGCCGTCAGACGGCGCGGCTCCCGGCCTTCCAAGGCACAAGCGTTCGCGAAGGCTGTAAGGTCGGGGGCGCCCTGCGGCCGCGCGACCCGGCGGATATGGCCGTAGAACTGCGCCGCACTCGCCTGCCAGCCATGGCGCGCCGCCAGATCGAGGCAGGTCTCGCGCGGGATGCGCAGCGCCTGCAGCGCTGCCGCCCGCAGATCCTCGTTGAGCACCGCCGCACCGCTGCCGGCGAAGACGTCCAGCGGTCCCTGCACGGGAAAGGCCGCGACCGGCAGCCCGCTGGCGACGGCCTCCAGCAGCACGATGCCGAAGGTATCGGTCAGGCTCGGGAAGACGAACACGTCCGACGAGGCGTAGATCGCGGCCAGATCCTCGCCCTCCCGCGTGCCCAGGAAGGTCACGTCCGGATAGGCCCGCTGCAGATCCGCCCGTGCCGGCCCATCGCCGACCACGACCTTGCTGCCCGGCAGCCGCAGCGACAGGAAGGCGTCGAGATTTTTCTCGACCGCGACCCGGCCGACGCTGAGGAAGATCGGGCGCGGCAGATCGAGCACGCTCTGCGGCCGGGGATGGAACAGCGCGAGATCGACGCCGCGCCCCCAGCGCACGATGTTGCCGAAACCGTGCTGGCGCAGCTCCGCCTCGACGGTCGCGGTCGAGACCATCACGGCCGCCGCCGGCCCATGGAAGCGCCGCAGGAAGCCATAGCTCCAGCTCTCGGGGATCGGCCAGCGCGCCGCGACATATTGTGGGAAGCGCGTGTGGTAGCTCGTGGTGAACTGCCGCTTCTGCGCCAGACACACGGCCCGCGTCAGCCAGCCGATCGGCCCCTCGGTGGCGATGTGGATGTGATCGGGCCCGAAATCGGCGATGCGCTCGGCGATCGCCCGCTGCGTCGCCAGGGCGATGCGGATGTCGGGATAGCTCGGCAGACCGATCTGGCGGAAGCCCTCCGGTGTCAGCATCCGCGCTGTCACGCCGAAATCGGGCGCCGCCTCCGCCATCCGCTCCAGCGAGCGCACCACGCCATTGATCTGCGGGCGCCAGGCGTCCGTCGCGATCATGACGCGCATCATCAGGCCGCCTCGACCAGGGCCGGCACCGGCCGCGCCGGCACGACAACAGGGACGGCGACCTGGCCCTTGAGGCGTCCTTGCGGCCAGCGGATCATCTCGAAGCGCCCGTCGTGATGCTCGACGACCGCCGTGCAGCTTTCCACCCAGTCGCCGGTGTTGATGTAGGTCAGCCCCTCGATCTCGCGGAAGGCGGCATGGTGGATATGCCCGCAGACGACGCCGTCGGCCTGGTGCCGGCGCGCCTCGGCGGCGAGGCAGACCTCGAACTCGCCGATGTAGTTGACCGCGTTCTTGACCTTGTTCTTGGCCCAGGCCGAGAGCGACCAATGCGGCAGGTTGAGCAGCCGCCGCACCCGGTTGACCACCGCGTTCGAGGCCAGGGCGAGCGTGTAGGCCCAGTCGCCGAGCAGCGCGAGCCATTTGGCATTGCGCACCACGAGGTCGAACAGGTCGCCGTGAATGACGAGCAGGCGCTTGCCGTCGGCCGTCTCGTGGATGACCTCGTCGACCAGCGTGATGCCGCCGAACTGCAGACCGGTGAAGTCGCGCAGGAAGTCGTCGTGGTTGCCCGTGACGTAGATCAGCTTCGAGCCCTTGCGGACCTTGCGCAGCAGCTTCTGGATGACGTCGTTATGCGACTGCGGGAAATACCAACCGCTCTTCAGCCGCCAGCCGTCGATGATGTCGCCGACGAGATAGATCTGCGGCGCGTCATAGGCGCGCAGGAATTCGAGGACCAGATCGGCCTGAGCCCCGCGGGTGCCCAGGTGGAGATCCGAGATGAAGATGCTGCGAACCTGCTTCGCGTCGTCCTCGTCGCCCATGCCACCCGGCCCATCCTGTTGCGATGCGTCCGGCATGTGTCTGATTTGCGTTGCGCTTTGATGACGGGCCCCGCGATCCGTGGTCTGTCTGCCGCTCGATAAGAAAAGCCTCCGGAGGAATGCGATGGATCTGGGAATTTCCGGCCGTACGGCCATTGTCTGTGCCTCCAGCAAAGGCCTCGGCCGCGGCTGCGCCCAGGCGCTGGCCGAGGCAGGCTGCACCGTCGTCATCAATGGACGCGACGGCTCGACGCTGGAGGCGACGGCGCGCCAGATCCGCTCCAGCACCGGCGCGACGGTGATTCCCGTCGTCGCCGACGTCTCGACCCGCGCCGGGCAGGACGCCCTGCTCGCCGCCGCCCCCGAACCCGACATCCTGATCAACAACAATGGCGGCCCTCCGCCGAAACCATTTCGCGATGTGTCGCGCGAGGCGCTCCTCGAGGGCGTCGTCCAGAACATGGCGACCCCGCTGGAGCTGGTGCAGCGGGTGGTCGACGGCATGATCGCCCGGCGCTTCGGGCGGATCGTCAACATCACCTCGGCGAGCGTGCTGACGCCGCTGCCGGGGCTCGACGTCTCCTCGGCCTCCCGCGCCGGGCTGACCGCCTTCCTCTCCGGCGTGGCCCGCGAGGTCGCCCATGCCAATGTCACGATCAACAACATCCTGCCCGGCATGTTCGACACCGACCGGCTCAAGGGCGGGCTGACCAAGATGGCGGCGATGAAGGGGGTCAGCGTCGAGGAGATGGCGCAGGCCCGCCGCGCCGACGTGCCGGCCGGCCGATTCGGCGAGGCCGACGAGTTCGGCCGGCTCTGCGCCTTTCTCGCCAGCGCCCATGCCGGCTACATCACCGGCCAGAACATCCTGATCGACGGCGGGGCATTCCGGGGAAGCTTCTGAAAGCGGACTCCATTCGTTCAGCCCTTATCCTGAGGAGCCGCGAAGCGGCGTCTCGAAGGATGCTCCAGATGCATCCGGAGCCTGCTGAACCATCCTTCGAGACGCGCTCCTATGGAGCGCTCCTCAGGATGAGGGCTGAGGGGAACCGCGGCAGAGGGGGCGGGAACACCCGCCCTCCCATGAACAGCCTGACGGGGTTGCAGGCTCGGCGCTTTGAAGCCCGGTCTGGACGTGGTCTAAACGAGCGACTCGCGGCCCGCGCCGCGCTTGGCTCCTCCCACCGCGCCGGTCCCTTGTCCCCGCTTCTCGGCATCAGCCTGAAACTGCTCTCGGCGCTGGCCTTCACACTGATGTCGGCCGCCATCAAGCACATGTCGTCGCGCTACCCGACCGGCGAACTCGTCTTCTTCCGCTCCTTTTTCGCGCTGATTCCGCTGCTGATCTGGCTGGCCTGGCGCGCGGAACTGCCGGGCGCGCTGAAGACGCGCAATCTGCGCGGCCATTTCAAGCGTGGCGTCATCGGCTCGACCGGCATGTTCTGCGGCTTTGCGGCGCTGCAGTTTCTGCCGCTGTCGGATGCGGTCGCGCTCGGCTATGCCGCGCCGCTCGGCGTCGTCGTGCTGGCGGCGCTGGTGCTGAAGGAGCGCGTCCGGATCTATCGCTGGAGTGCAGTGACCGTCGGCTTCGTCGGCGTGCTGATCATGCTCTCGCCGCATCTCTCGGCCGGCGCGCTGAGCCAGGGCTTCCAGGCCGGCCCGGCGCTCGGCGCGGCGCTCGGCCTGGCCGGTGCCTTCTGCTCGGCCTTCGCCTCGATCGAGGTGCGCCTGCTGACGAAGACGGAAAGCACCGGCGCGATCGTGTTCTATTTCATGCTGCTGACCAGCGCGCTCGGCCTGATCACGCTCGCCTTCGGCTGGCGCATGCCGGACCTGACGGAAGCCGCCATGCTGGTCGCCATCGGCATCCTCGGCGGCTTCGGGCAGATCTTCCTCGTCCAGGCCTACCGCTTCGGCGACGCCTCGCTGATCGCGCCCTTCGAATACTCGACCATGATCTGGGCCGTGCTGATCGGCTGGTTCGTCTTCGGCGAATGGCCGGTCTGGACCATCCTGGTCGGGGCGACGATCGTCATCGCCTCGGGAATCTACGTCATCCTGCGCGAGCAACGGCTGGGCGTGCTCAAGCGGGAGCAGCGCGAGATCAGCTCAAGCCGCCCGACCTGAGCCGCGCGCCGGTTTCGCACCGCAGCAGCGGCTTGCCCCGCGCCCCCGCAAGGGGCATTGTCCGGTCAGACAAACATTTTCGTTCGATCGTGCAAACGATCCGACAGACCAGGCAGGCCGATCCTCATGGGCATCGAGACGAAAGAGCGTGGCGGACGCGAGTTCGAATCCGGGGCTCACGTCATCTCGGGGCAGCTCGGCAAGACGATCCAGCGCCTGCGCAAGGCCTATAACTTCTCGCTGTCGGAGCTCGCCGAGCAGTCCGGCGTCGCCAAGTCGATCATCAGCCAGATCGAGCGCAACGAGACCAACCCGACGCTGGCGACGATCTGGCGGCTCTCCCAGGCGCTCGACATCTCGATCGAACGGGTGCTCTCCAGCGGCGAGGAAGAGCCCTTCATCGAGAAGACCGCCCGCGCCGACACCCCGATCCTGGTCTCCGAGGACGGCAAGCTCAAGCTCGCCATCGTCGGCTGGATCAAGACCGTCGAATGGCTGCAATGGTATGATGTCCAGTCGGAACCCGGCGGCGAGCTCGATTCCGAAGGCCATCAGCGCGGCTCGATCGAATCGCTCTCGGTCACCTCGGGCGAGTTCGAGGTCGAGGTCGGTGACATCGTCCAGCGCGCCAAGGCCGGCGAGACCCTGCGCTACCGCTGCGACCGCCGCCATGTCGTCCGCTGCGTCGGCAGCGAGCCCGGCACGGCGATGATGGTCTGCATCCTCAAGGC
>CALRYW010000092.1:0-15628 GCA_943372485.1 Allobosea thiooxidans | reverse complement strand
TCCGCGACGCCTCCGGCAATGTCTCGGCACCGCGCTTCAATGATCTGCTGCGCTCGAACGGCTTCACCGAGCAGAGCTATGTGCGCGAGCAGCGCGAGACCATCCTGCGCCAGCAGATCGGCGAGATGGTCGTGGGCGCCGTCGGCGCGCCGGTGGCGCTGCAGGAACTCGGCCACCGCCTGCGCAACGAGCGGCGCGCCGTCACCTTCGCGCGCCTGGCGCCCGGCCTGGCCGGCGACATCCCGGCCCCGACCGAGACGCAGCTCAAGACCTTCTTCGAGGAGCGCAAGGGCGCGTTCCGGGCGCCCGAGCGGCGCACCGCCGACATCCTCGCCCTCTCGGCCGAAACCCTGGCCGACGCCGCCGCCGTCAGCGAGGCCGAGGCGCGCGCCCGCTATGAGGAGGTGAAGGCCCAGCGCTTCACCACGCCCGAGACGCGCACGATCCAGCAGATCGTCTTTCCCAATGCCGAGGAGGCGCAGGCCGCCCGCGCCCGCATCGAGGCCGGCGAGAGCTTCGATGCCGTCGCGGCCGCGCGCAACATCGCCCCGGCCGAACTGACGCTCGGCAGCTTCACCCGCACCCAGGTTTTCGATCCAGCCGTGCGCGAAGCCGCCTTCGCGCTGCAGGAGGGCACGGTCAGCGCGCCCGTCGCCAGCGCCTTCGGCCCGGTGTTGCTGCGTGTGACCGCGATCGCTCCCGAGGCGGTGCGCGCCTTCGAACAGGTCGCGGCGGAGATGCGCAGCGAAGTCGCCACGCGCCGCGCCGCAAGCCGCATCACCGAGATCCATGACAAGATCGAGGACCAGCGCGCCGCCGCTCGGCCGCTGGCCGAGATCGCGAGGGAGTTCAACCTGGCGCTGCGCAGCGTCGGACCGGTCGACGCCGCGCTCCGCCGCCCCGACGGCAACGCCGAGGCCACCCTGGCGGGCGGCGACGCCACGCTCCAGGGCATCTTCCGCTCCGAGCCAGGGGTCGACAACGAGGCGATCCGCCTGCCCCGCGACAGCGGCTATGTCTGGTTCGACGTGAAGAAGATCGATCCTTCGCGCGAGCAGGGCTTCGACGAGGTCAAGGCCCAGGTCGAGACGCAATGGCGCACCGAGGAGGTCGCCAGCCGCCTCTCCGCCAAGGCGCGCGAACTGATCGAGCGGCTCGAGACGGGCGAGGCCTTCCAAGCCGTGGCATCCTCCGCCGGCCTGACGATCGAAGAGGCGGCCGGCATCGGCCGCCAGGAGCAGCGCCCCGATTTGCCCGCCAACGTCGTCAGCCTGATCTTCGGCACGCTGGCCGGCAAGAGCGCCTCGGCGTCCGTCGCCAATGGCGGCCGCATCCTGTTCAAGGTCGATGCCGCCACGGTGCCGAGCTATGCCCGCACGACGCAGGAGGCGGAGAACTTCGCCCGCACGCTCGGCGCCAGCGTCAGCGAGGACATCCTCGCGCAATATGTGGCGCAGCGGCAGGCCGAACTCGGCGTTTCGATCAACGAGGCGGCGTTCCGCAACGCCACCGGCGGCAACCAGAACTGACCATGGCCGAGGCCCAGGGTCCCGACGCGTTCACCGCCGCCTATGAGGCCGGCACCCCGCAAGTCCTGCGGCAGGTGCTGGTCGGCGACTGCGAGACGCCCGTCGCCGCCTTCCTGAAGCTGCGCCACGCCACGACGGGGCCGGCCTTCCTGCTCGAATCGGTCGAGGGCGGGGCGGTCCGCGGCCGCTACTCGATGATCGGCCTCGAGCCCGATCTGATCTGGCGCTGCCACCGCGGCGAGGCCGCGCTCTGCCGCCCGGCGCTCGGCGAGGCCTTCCTGCCCGATCCCCGCCCGGCCTTCGAGAGCCTGCGGGCGCTGCTCGACGAAAGCGCGATCCCGCAGACCGGGGCTCTGGCCGGTGGCGACCTCCCGCCGATGGCGGCCGGCGTCTTCGGCTATCTCGGCTACGACATGGTCCGGCTGATGGAGCGCCTGCCGGAGCCCAAGGACACCGGAACCGGCGTGCCCGACGCCATCCTGACCCGGCCGACGCTGATGGTCGTGTTCGACTCGGTGCGTGACGAGATCCATGTCGTAACCCCGGTGCGCCACCAGCCCGGCATCTCGGCCCGCGCTGCCCATGAGCGGGCGCTGGAGCGGCTGGATGCCGTGGTGCGCGCACTGGAGGGCCCCCTGCCCCCGGATGCGGCGATCGACATCGCCGCCCTGCCGGAGCCGGCGATCGTCTCCAACACCACCGAGGCGCAGTTCCACGCCATGGTCGCGACCGCGCAGGACTACATCCGCGCCGGCGACATCTTCCAGGTCGTTCTGTCGCAGCGCTTCGAGGCGCCGTTCCAGCTGCCGCCGTTTGCGCTCTACCGGGCGCTGCGCCGCGTCAACCCGGCGCCGTTCCTGTGCTATCTCGACTTCGCCGAATTACAGATCGTCTGCTCCAGCCCCGAGATCCTGGTGCGGCTGCGCGACGACACGGTCACGATCAGGCCGATCGCCGGCACGCGCCGCCGCGGCGCCAGCCCGGTCGAGGACGAGGCCCTGGCCCAGGAGCTGCTGGCCGACCCGAAGGAACGGGCCGAGCATCTGATGCTGCTCGATCTCGGCCGCAACGATGTCGGGCGCGTCGCGCAGATCGGCTCGGTGAAGGTCACCGATTCCTTCTTCATCGAGCGCTACAGCCAGGTCATGCACATCGTCTCCAATGTCGAGGGGACGATCGACCCGCGCCATGACGCGCTCTCGGCGCTGGCGGCGGGCTTCCCCGCCGGCACCGTCTCGGGGGCACCGAAGGTGCGCGCGATGGAGGTCATCGACGAGCTCGAGCGCGATGCGCGCGGCGCCTATGGCGGCTGCATCGGCTATTTCGGCGCCAATGGCGAGATGGACACCTGCATCGTGCTGCGCACGGCCGTGGTCAAGGACGGCCGCATGCATGTCCAGGCCGGCGCCGGCATCGTCTACGATTCGAACCCCGCCTCCGAGCAGGCCGAATGTGTCAACAAGGCCAAGGCCCTGTTCCGCGCCGCCGAGGAGGCGATCCGCTTCGCCGCGCGGGCCGGGCGCGGCCAGTAGGCACGCGGGCGGGGCGGCTCGCGCGCCGCCACCGAAGCCGGCGCGGGACGGTCAGTGCGCCTTGCCGGTTGTCGAGACCGTCATCCGGTCGACCCAGGCGCTGCCGATTGCCGACAGGATGAAGATCGTGTGGATCACGGTCTGCAGGATGATGCCGGTCTCGGTGTATTCGGTGGACCGGTTGGCGCGGCCGATATTGCCGGACTCGATGAAGGTCCGCAGCAGATGGATCGACGAGATCCCGATGATCGCCAGGGCGAGCTTGATCGTGAGCACGCTGGCATTGACGTGGCTGAGCCATTCCGGCTGGTCGGGGTGGCCCTCGAGATTGAGCCGCGAGACGAAGGTCTCGTAGCCGCCGACGATGACCATCACGAGCAGGTTCGAGATCATCACCACATCGATCAGCCCCAGTACGACGAGCATGATCTGCTGCTCGCTGAAAGAGGTCGCGTGCTGGACCAGATGCACCAGCTCCTTCAGGAATTTGAACACGCAGACGCACTGCGCCACGATCAGCCCGAGATAGAGCGGCAGCTGCGGCCAGCGCGACCCACGACGAAATTTTGACGCGATCGCGTGTCACGCTTTCGAGAAATGAGTGTCGCTGTTACGCTCGTTGATCTTCGGAGGACGCACAAGCTTCCTCTCGCCCCAGAAGAGAGGATCAGCCATGATCAAGACCTTCACCCTCGCAGCCGCCCTCGTCGGCACCGCCCTGCTCGCGGCACCCGCCTCCGCCGCTCCGGTGGGCGCGGCGGCGGGCCTCGCCTCCGCGGGCGCGACGACCGATCTCGTCGAGACCGTCCAGTATCGCCGTTACGGCTACGGCCCGCGCTACGGCTATCGCGGCGGTTATTACCGCGGCGGTCGCGGAGCGGCCGTCGGCGCCGGCATCGCCGCCGGCGTGATCGGCGGTGCCCTGGCGGCCGGGGCGCTGGCCGCCCCGCGCTATGTGGCGCCGGCCCCGGTTTATGTCGCGCCGCCTTCAGTCTATGTCGAGCCGGCGCCGGTCTACGGAGCGCCCTTGCGCGCCTATGGCTACAGCCCGAGCGATGTCGACGCCGTCGCCTATTGCTCGCGCCGCTTCCGCTCCTACGATCCCGAGACCGGCACCTACATCGCCAAGGGCGGCGTGGTGCGCGCCTGCCCCTGACGTCGCCTGACGTGCGGACCTCCCAAACCTCCCCGCAGCGCTGCGGGGAGGTTTTTGTTTGCGCGGATCGACGAGGCTAGGGTGGAGCGGCATCGGAGCCGCCCTGTATGATTTCAGCCCTGACCCTGCTTCTCGCCTGCCAGCTCGTCGGCGAGGCCCTCGCCCGCCTGTTCGCCCTGCCCGTTCCGGGCCCCGTCATCGGCATGGCGCTGCTGTTCCTCGGCCTGCGGCTGCGCCCGGCGGCGGCACTGGACGGCACCCCGCTGGCGACCGTGGCTGGCGTTCTGCTGGCCCATCTGTCGCTGCTCTTCGTGCCGGCTGGCACCGGCATCGTGCGCCACGCGGCGTTGTTGGCGGCCCATGGACCCGGGCTGATCGTGGCGCTCACCCTCTCCACGGCGCTGACGCTCGCCGTCACCGCCTTCGTCTTCGTCAAGGTCGCGGCCCTGGTCGGCAGCCGGTCGGAGCCGGAGTCGTGATCGCGCCCGATCTGGCCCGCGTCGAGACGCTCTGGGTCTACCTCGCCACCGATCCGCTGCTCTGGCTCACCGTGACGCTCATCGCCTATCTCGTCGCGGACCGGATCTCCGCCCGGTTCGGGCGCCACCCGCTGGCCAACCCCGTGCTGATCGCCGTCGCCCTGCTGGCTGCGATCCTGACGGCGACGCGCACGCCCTTCGAGACCTATTTCCAGGGCGCGCAGTTCGTGCATTTCCTGCTCGGCCCGGCGACCGTCGCGCTCGCCCTGCCGCTGCACCGGCACTGGCCGCTGGTGCGCAAGGCGGTGCTGCCGATCCTGGCGGCGCTCCTCGCGGGAGCGCTGACCGCCGTGGTCAGCGCCGTCGGCATCGCGGCCGCCTTCGGCGTCCCGCATCCCATCCTGGCTTCGCTCGCGCCGAAATCAGTCACCGCGGCGATCGCCATGGGCATCGCCCGCGAGATTGGCGGCGAGCCTTCGCTCACCGCCACGCTGGTGATCGCGACCGGTATCCTCGGCGCGGTGATGGTGACGCCGCTGATGGTCGTGCTCGGCTTCACCGACTGGCGGGCCCGCGGCTTTGCCGCCGGTCTCGCGGCGCATGGCATCGGCACGGCGCGCGCCTTCCAGGTCAATCCTGTGGCCGGAGCCTTCGCCGGCATCGCGATGGGCCTCAACGGGCTTGTCACGGCGGCGCTGGTGCCGCTTATCCTGCGTCTCTTCTGATCCGGAGCCTGCCTGTGCGCATCGCCACCTGGAATGTGAACTCCGTCCGCCAGCGGCTCGGCCATCTGCTGGACTTCCTGAAGGAGGCGCAGCCCGACGCGCTCTGCCTGCAGGAGATCAAATGCATGGATGCCGACTTCCCGCGCCGCGAGATCGAAGAGGCCGGCTGGCAGGTCGAGACGCACGGCCAGAAAACCTTCAACGGCGTCGCGATCCTGTCGCGGGCGAAGCTCGAGGATGTCCGCCGCGGCCTGCCGGGCGACGAGGCCGACGAACAGGCGCGCTATCTCGAAGGCGTGCTGCCGATGGGCAGCGGTGTCGTCCGGCTGGCCTCGATCTATCTGCCCAACGGCAACCCGCCCAACACCGAGAAGTATCCCTACAAGCTCGGCTGGATGAAGCGCCTCACCGCGCATGCCCGCATGCTGCTCGACCATGAGGAGCCGCTGGTGCTGGCCGGCGACTACAACGTCATCCCCGAGCCGCGCGACGCGCGCGACCCGGCCGCCTGGGTCTCCGACGCGCTCTTCCTGCCGCAGACCCGGACCGCCTTCCGCGACCTCATCAATCTCGGCTTGACCGAGGCCCTGCGCGCCACCACGGATGACAGCGGCCTCTACACCTTCTGGGACTATCAGGCCGGCGCCTGGCAGCGGAACAACGGCATCCGCATCGACCATCTCCTGCTCTCGCCGCAGGCTGCCGACCGGCTCGCGGGCGTGCAGATCGCCAAGCATGTCCGCGGCTGGGAAAAACCGTCGGACCATGTGCCGGTCATGGTGGAGCTGCGGGCGGCGTGACGATCCGGTCATCGCGATCGGGGCAGCTCATTCCCCCGAGCCGCGCTTCACCCCGTCCTTGATGAACACGCGAAACGGCGTGGTTCCCGTGGCATCGCCGTCGAGCGAGCGCCAGCGGCCGTTCGTGCAGAGGATGCCGCCCTGCGTTTCCACCGCATCGAAGACGATGGCATTGCGATAGACGGTGCCATTGGGCTCGATCGCACGGAAGTTCGTGCTGCACTGCCCGCCCGCGACGACGGGGTCGTAGTCATGGATCATGATCCCGCCGCCGCCCGTGCTCGCAAACGGATCGGTCAGGACGGGCCAGCTTTCGTACGCAACCTGCCCCCGGCTGGGGGCGCTCGGCAGGGACGAAAGCGCGGCGAGGACGGCAAGAGTGGGGGCGATGCGCATGGAACGAAGCTCCGGTTGATGGAGCCGTTACGCGGCGTTCGCGCAGCCGGATGCGACCGGCGTCGGAAAAGAGGGGTGGTTCAGCGCTGCGGGGCGCGTGCGCCGGCGACCTGCTGGCGCTCGATCAGGGCAAGCGCCGCCGTGCGGTCGCTGGCCGAAGCGGTCGAGAACGCCGACTCATGGCGTTCGATGATCCAGCTGTCGCGGTCGGGATCAGCGCTCTCGCGCGCCAGCGACAGCCACATCAGCCCGAGCACCGGTTGGCGCGGCACGCCCTCGGCCCCGCGCAGCAGCATGTCGCCGAAGACGGCCCGCGCGGGCGCATAGCCCTTCTCGGCCGAGAGCTTCATCCAGCGCGCCGCCTGCCGCGCGTCGCGGCGCGTGCCCTGCCCGTTCATGTAGAGCCGGCCGAGATTGTACTGGCCTTCCGGATCGCCGAAATAGGAGGCGGCGTAGTGGAACATGTCGAAGGCGCGGTCGAGATTCGGGCGGACATAGCTGCCCTTGATCCCATCCATGAAATAGCCGCCGAGCGCGACGAAGGCGCTGCCGACGATCCGGCCATTGGCCGTGCCGGGGATCGCGTCGGCATTCTCGTCGGCGATCTTCGAAAAATACTCGAAGGCCTTGAGATCATTGGCGGGCACGCCCTCGCCGCCGGCATACATCCGGCCGAGCTTGAACTGCGCCGTGAGATGCCCCTGCGCGGCGGCGTATTCCAGCGCGCGCACGGCGCCGGCCTGGTTGCCGGCCGTGGAATCCCGCATCCAGGCCCGGATTGCATCGCGCGCACTGCTGAAGGGAACGAGCGGCAGCGCCGTATGGGCGGCTGGAGCGTTGGGAGCCGGCGCGATGGTCGCCGCACCGGCGGCGGGAACATCGCGCAGGCCGGGCTCGGGCAGCGCCACCCCGGGAATCGGCCGGGGCGGGACCGGACCACGACCGCCCATGACATCCTGCGCCCAGGCGGCTGGCTGGCCACCCAGGACGAGGAACAAGGCTGCGATCGTGGTCTCAGATATCCGCATAGCAATGGGTCTCGGCGGCGCCGCCCGGATGGGTCACGGCCCCACCCTTGGCGGAGCCGACGGTCTGCGCATATTTCCAGAGGGCGCCGGAGTTGTAGTCGGTCTTGCGCGGCACCCAGCTCTGACGACGCTCCTCAAGTTCGGCATCAGAAAGGCGGACTGCGAGCTTTCCTGTGATGGCGTCGAGTTCGATGATGTCGCCGTCACGGATCAGGCCGATCGGCCCGCCCACGGCGGCCTCAGGCCCGACATGGCCGACGCAGAAGCCGCGCGTGGCGCCGGAGAAACGCCCGTCCGTGATCAGGGCGACCTTGTCGCCCATGCCCTGGCCGTAGAGGGCGGCGGTGGTCGACAGCATCTCGCGCATGCCCGGCCCGCCCTTGGGACCCTCGTAGCGGATCACCAGCACATCGCCGACCTTGTAGCCGCGCTGGCTAACGCAGGCGAAGGCGTCCTCCTCGCAGTCGAAGCAGCGCGCCGGACCGGTGAAGGTCAGCTGCTCGGTGGTCATGCCGGCGATCTTCACGATCGCGCCCTCGGGGGCGAGGTTGCCCTGGAGTCCGACGACGCCGCCATTGTCGGAGAGCGGCTTGTTGGCGGGACGGATCACGTCCTGCTCGTCGTTCCACTTCACGCTGGCCAGGTTCTCGGCGATCGTGCGCCCCGTGACCGTCATGCAGTCGCCATGCAGGAAACCGTGGTCGAGCAGCGTCTTCATCAGCAGCGGGATGCCGCCGACCTCGAACATGTCCTTGGCGACGTATTTCCCGCCCGGCTTCA
Organism: Allobosea thiooxidans; assembly: GCA_943372485.1. Taxonomy (GTDB): domain Bacteria; phylum Pseudomonadota; class Alphaproteobacteria; order Rhizobiales; family Beijerinckiaceae; genus Allobosea; species Allobosea thiooxidans_A. Next base: position 7,203 of record CALRYW010000092.1, on the reverse strand, counting down.
GATCGGCGATGTAGGGCGTCTTCTTGAAAATGTCGGCGACGGCGAAGAGATCGAAATCGATGCCGCATTCATGCGCGATGGCCGGCAGGTGCAGCGCGCCATTGGTCGAGCCGCCCGAGGCGGCGACGACCATCGCCGCATTCTCCAGCGCCTTGCGGGTGACGATGTCGCGCGGGCGGATGTTGCGGGCGATCAGCTCCATCACCATCTCGCCGGCGGTGTAGCAGAAGGTGTCGCGCACGTCGTAGGGCGCCGGCGCGCCGCAGCTATAGGGCAGCGCCAGGCCGATCGCCTCGGCGACGGTGGCCATGGTGTTGGCGGTGAACTGCGCACCGCAGGAGCCGGCCGAGGGGCAGGCCGCCTCTTCCAGTTCCTGCAGGTCTTCATCGGACATGGCACCGACGGAGTGCTTGCCGACCGCCTCGAACACGTCCTGGACCGTGACCGGCTTGCCCTTGAAGGTGCCGGGCAGGATCGAGCCGCCATAGATGAAGATCGAGGGCACGTTCAGGCGCACCATCGCCATCATCATACCCGGCAGCGACTTGTCGCAGCCGGCCAGGCCGACCAGCGCGTCATAGCAATGGCCGCGCATGGTCAGCTCGACCGAGTCGGCGATGCACTCGCGCGAGGCGAGCGACGACTTCATGCCCTGGTGGCCCATGGCGATGCCGTCGGTGACGGTGATCGTGCAAAACTCGCGCGGTGTCCCCTGCGCCGAGGCGACGCCCTTCTTCACGGCCTGGGCCTGGCGCATCAGCGAGATGTTGCAGGGCGCGGCCTCGTTCCAGCAGGAGGCGACACCGACGAAGGGCTGGGAAATCTGCCGGGCGGTCATGCCCATCGCGTAATAGTAGGAGCGGTGCGGGGCGCGGGCCGGGCCCACGCTCACATGCCGGCTGGGAAGCCTGGACTTGTCGAAAACACGCGCATCCATCGTCTTTTTCCTCGTTCCACCCTGCGCTGTGACGCGCGCGGCAGATGTGCCACGCAGGCCGAGCCGGGCGCAACGTCGCTCCCGCCCTCCCCGATGCCGCAGATCAGTGCCCGCGGTTCCGGAGACAGACTTTAATTCGTCTATATCTCAGAGGCTTATCACCCTCCTTTGATGAGGGCGCTTTGTGGCGGGATCGCGGCGGTTCCATCCCGGCGCAGGCGCTCTGGCGCAATCCGTCAAACTGTTGCCGTGATGTCACAAATCGGCCCGGCGGCCATCTCGCCCGGCGGCGCTCAGAGCACCATCGGCAGGATGAAGAAACCGCCGACGATGATCACCACGAGCGCTAGCGCCGTCATCGGCAGGTGCTTCTCGATGAAGAGGCGGATGTCGTCGCCATAATAGCGCAGCGCGATGGCGATCATGGCGAAGAAGGTGACGCGCGAGATGATCATCCCGATCGTGAACTTCCACAGGTCGAAATGCAGGAAACCCGACATGATCGTCACGATCTTGAAGGGGATCGGCGTCAGGCCTTTGGTCACCAGCACCCAGAACCAGAAATCCTGCGAGGTCGCGATCAGCTCGGCCGCCTTGTCCTGCAGGCCGTAGATGCTGATCAGCCAGGAACCCAGCGAGTCGTACAGCAGCGCGCCGATGGCATAGCCGAGATAGCCGCCGAGCACCGCGCCGAGCGAGCAGACGCCGGCATAGAACCAGGCGCGGTCCGGCCGGGCGATGCACATCGGGATCAGGAGCGGGATCGGCGGCAGCGGGCTGACCGAACTCTCGATGAAGGTCAGAAAGAACAGCAGCCAGGGGGCGGCCGGATGCGAGGAATAGGCAACCAGCCCGTCATAGGCGCGCTTCAACATGGCGGAAGAACAACCGTTCCTGGGTTATCGGCGTCGAGACGCATGGCGGATTTGCGCCCGACGCGCATCTAACCGTGTCGCGGCAAGATTACCAGCTATGTCTTGCGGTAACGTCAATTTGACGACACCGCCGCGGCCCGACCCGGGCGCACCCCTCAGGACAGGCGCGCCAGAGCCTCCGCGATCTTGAGCTTGCGGGCTTCCGCCGCCGCCTTGCGCTCGCGGTTCTCCTCGACGATCTCGTCGGGCGCGCGGGCCATGAAATCGGGATTGCCGAGCTTCTTGTCGACGGTCGCAATGTCCTGGTCGAGCTTCGCCAGTTCCTTGGTCAGGCGGCTGCGCTCGACCTCGAGATCGATGATCCCGGCCAGCGGCAGCGCCGCAACCTCGCCACGCACGATGATCTGGGCCGACTGGGCCGGCGAAGCCGCTTCGAAGGTGATGGCGGAGACCCGCGCCAGGCGCTCGATCATCGGCGCCCAGGCCTCGACGGTCGCGCGGGTCGCCGCCGAGGCCTTGACCAGCACCAACGGCGCCTGCGTGCCGGCGGGCACGTTGACCTCGGAGCGGACCGAGCGGATGTCGGAGATCAGGTCGACGACGAAGCCGATCTCGGCCTCCGCCGCCTCATCCTTCAGCGCGGCGAGATCCGGCCAGCGCGTCAGGCAGACCAGCGACGCATCGCCCTCGGAGAGGATGCGGGCCGCGCCCTCGCCGGCCTTCTGGGCCCAGAGCTCCTCGGTGAGGAAGGGCATGAAGGGGTGCAGCAGCTGGCAGATCAGGTCGACGACATGCGCGACGGTGGCCTGGGTCTCGGCCTTCTCGGCCGGATCGACGCCCTCGCCCTGCAGCACCGGCTTCGCCAGTTCCAGATACCAGTCGCAGAACTGGTTCCAGACGAAGCGATAGGCCGCGCCCGCCGCCTCGTTGAACCTGAAGCTCGGAATGCCCGCCGCGATGCCCTCGGCCGCGGTGGCCGCCTCGCTCAGGATCCAGCGGTTCAGCGGCAGCTTCACCTGCGCCGGGTCGAAGCCGGCGACGCGGGCGCAGCCATTCATCTCGGCAAAGCGGGCCGCGTTCCAGATCTTGGTCGCGAAGTTGCGATAGCCCTCGACCCGGTTGGTGGCGAGCTTGATGTCGCGGCCCTGGGCGGCCATCGCGGCCAGGGTGAAGCGCAGCGCATCGGCCCCGTACTGGTCGACCAGCACCAGCGGATCGATGACGTTGCCCTTCGACTTCGACATCTTCGCGCCCTTCTCGTCGCGAACGATGGCGTGGATGTAGACGTCCTTGAACGGCACCTCATCCATGAAGTTGAGGCCCATCATCATCATTCGGGCGACCCAGAAGAAGATGATGTCGAAGGCGGTGACCAGCGTCGCCGTCGGGTAGTAGCGCTTCAGCTCGGCCGTCTCGTCGGGCCAGCCCAGCGTCGAGAACGGCCAGAGCGCCGAGGAGAACCAGGTGTCGAGCACATCCTCGTCGCGCGTGAGCTGGACCGCCCCGCCGTAATGGCCGAGCGCCAGCGCCTGGGCAGCGGCTTCCGATTCCGCCACGAAGCACTCGCCATCGGGCCCGTACCAGGCTGGAATCTGGTGGCCCCACCAGAGCTGGCGCGAGACGCACCAGGGCTCGATGTTCTCCAGCCAGTCGTAATAGACCTTGGTCCAGTTCTCGGGCGTGAACTTCGTGCGGCCGTCCTGCACGGCCTTGAGCGCACGGTTCGCCAGCGGTTTGACGTCGACATACCACTGGTCGGTCAGCCAGGGCTCGATCACGACGTCCGAGCGGTCGCCATGCGGCACGGTGTTGGTGTTGGGCTCGATCTTGGCGAGGTAGCCGCGTTCAGCCATCATCGCGACCACCGCCTTGCGCGCCGCGAAGCGGTCGAGACCGTGCAGCGCCAGCGTCTGCCCCTCTGGCGCGCTGCCGCCGAGGAACGCCTCGTTCTCCGCGAGCAGGATGCGCGCCTCACCGTCGAGGATGTTGATGACCGCGAGCCTGTGCCGCTTGCCGACCTCAAAGTCGTTGAAGTCATGCGCCGGCGTGATCTTGACCGCACCAGTGCCCTTCTCCGGGTCGGCATAGTCGTCGCCGACGATCGGGATGACGCGGCCGACCAGCGGCAGCACGGCGTTGCGGCCGATCAGGCTGCCGATGCGCTCGTTCTCCGGATGCACCGCGACGCCGGTGTCGCCCAGCATCGTCTCGGGCCGGGTCGTCGCGACCTGGATATAGGTCGAGGCGTCGTCGGCGTCGTAGGTCACGCCTTCGAGCGGGTAATTGAAATAGTAGAGATGCCCGCCCGGGTCCTTGCTCAGGACCTTGTCGAGCTTGGCTGCGTCGAACGCGTCCTCACTGCTGCGCTGCCATTTGAACGAGCCGGTCTTCTCGACCTGGACGACCTCCAGATCGGAGATCGCGGTCTGGAACTTCGGGTCCCAGTTCACCAGCCGCTTGGCGCGGTAGATCAGGCCCTGTTTGTGCAGGGCGACGAAGACCTTGAGGACGGCCTGGCTCAGCCCCTCATCCATGGTGAAGCGCTCGCGCGACCAGTCGCAGGAGGCGCCCAACCGCTTCAACTGGTTGACGATCGTCCCGCCGGACTCCTCCTTCCAGGTCCAGACCTCGGCCAGGAAGGCCTCGCGCCCCATCGTGCGCCGGTCGGTCTTGTTCTCGGCGGCGAGCCGGCGCTCGACGACCATCTGCGTCGCGATGCCGGCATGGTCGGTGCCGGGCTGCCAGAGCACGTCCTTGCCGCGCATCCGCTCGAAGCGGCACAGCACGTCCTGCAGCGTGTTGTTGAGCGCATGGCCCATATGCAGCGAGCCGGTGACGTTCGGCGGCGGGATCACGATGCAATAGGGCTCGGCACCCGGCGCCGCGCCACGCCCGGCGGCAAAGGCGTTCGCCTCCTCCCAGGCCTTGCTGATCCGCGCCTCGACGGCGGCCGGCTCGAATGTCTTGTCCATCATCGCTTCGCTCGAACGAAAACGACCGGGACATGGCCCGGCCGGAGAAACTGGGCCCGAAAGGTTGCCGGACTTAAGAGCGCAAGCGGCCCCCTCGCGTCAACCGTCCCGGCGCCTGCGATGGCACCACACCCGCTCGGACGCCCCCCTTGCAACCCTTTGGCGGCGGAACCAGCGCGCCCGCCGCCGGTTGACGCTGCAACACAGCAGGAGCGTCGACATGACCCATCACACCGACCAGACCCACATCCGCGTCCTGCCGGTGCGCCCCTCGGTGGCGGAGTTCTGGGCGAGCCCCGGCAAGATCGTGACGACGGTGAAGATGGCGGCCGCCGCGTTGACCGGCGCCAAGCCCGATCTCGGCGTCAACCGCAAGGTGGTGCTGTGATGAAGCTGCTCGTCCACGCCTTCGGCGCCTGGGTCGCGGCGGAAGCCGCGTCGGGCCGCTATCCCCGTCCGGTCGCCGTCGGCCTCGCGATGCTGGTCGCGCGGCTCGGCGCGCCCACCGCGATGATGACGCTCGCCGCCTTCGCCTTCAAGCGCCTCGATCAGGCCGGCGCCTTCGAAAGGCTGAAGCCGGCGCCGGCGAACGAAAGCCGTCGCATCGCCGAACGCTGAGCGACCGTCGCGCTGCGGTCAGTTTCGGCCGCCGCGCGCCACCCGCTCGATCTCGGCGCGCACCAGACGCTCGACCATGGTCGGCAGATTGTCGTCGAGCCAGGTCTTGAGCATGGGCTTCAGCATGTCCTTGACCAGATCCTCCAGCGTCCGCGCATTGTTGGTGAGCACGGTATGGGCCAGCTGGCCGAAGGCGCTGGTCACGGCTGAGCTGGTCTGATCGGACAGCAGCTGCGCCATGTCGAGCGCCGGCTGGGGAGAGGGCGCGGCCGCGAGGATCGGCGCGGCGACAGGCTCCGGCTGCGGTGCAGGGGGCGGCAAGACGGGTTCGGGAGCCGGCGGCGGCTCGAGAAAATCGACATCGCCGTCGATCAGTTCGGCCGGCTCGTCGGCCGGCATGATCCGCGCCGCTTCGGCGCCGAGATCGAGGACGTCGTCATCCTCAACAGGTGGTGGGGGCGGCGGCGGTTCTTCCGCCGCGATTGGCGCAGGCTCGATGGCCGCGGCCACTTCGGCCGGCTTCTCGTCGTCCGAGATGATCCGCCGGATGGAGGCGAGGATCTCCTCCATCGACGGTTCGTTGGGCTTCGGTTGCGCGCTCATTGGATCCGGACCACTCGACTCCGGGCGCACCGACAGAATCAAAGCCGCCCAGTGATCGAGTATTTCACGCAGGTGATGTCAGGCAAGGCACGACACGGGGTCGCCCACAGGGAAAGCGTGCCTGTTGCGCGAATACCCCGAGCCGGAAGCCCGGTCAGGCTCGGGCGCCCGCCGACGGCGCCTGTCGGGCTCAGCGCCCGTCCGGCGTCTGCGTACCCCAGAGCAGACCCTTGACCTGGTCGTAATGCTTGCGCTCGTCATAGGCCTCGGCCCGGAGCTTGAGCGTGTTCGCCGAGAGCCGCCCGATCGCCGACAGCACCGAATAGGAGGCGACGACACGGTCGCGCTGCGCCGTCACCAGCGTCGAGCGCGCGCTGACGAGCTCTTGCTGCGCGTTGAGCACGTCGAGCGTGGTGCGCTGGCCGACCTTGGCCTCCTCGCGCACGCCCGACAGCGCCGTTTCTGCGGCCTGGACCTGGGCCTGCGCGGCGACGATCTGCGCCTTGGAAGCCTCGAGCCCGCCCCAGGCCGAGACGACGGCGGCGCGGACGGTGTCGCGCTGGGTGTCGACCTCGATGCGGCGCTGGCCGGCGGTTTCCTTGGCCTGCCGTGTCCGCGAATAGACCTGACCGCCCTCATAGATCGGAATGGTCAGCGTGCCGACGACGCTCGCGGAGGTGCGGTTGTCGCCGAAGGTCGTGCTGTCATAGCGCTGCTGCACGAGGCCGCGGACGCCGAGCACCGGATAGAGATCGGCCTCCGTGACCTTGACCTGGAGCTCGGCCGCATCGACGCCGTGCAGCGAGGCGATGATCGCGGGGTGCCCGGTGAGCGCCGTGTTCAATGCCGCCGGCAGCGACTTGGGCAACAGGTTCTCGACCGGCTTGCCTGGGGCCAGCTGCTTCGGCTCGGCGCCGACATTCTGGCGATACCGGGCGATCGAGGTCTTCAGGTTCGACTCGGCGAGAATGGCCTGGGACTGCGACTGCGACAGCCGCGCCTCGGCCTGAGCGACGTCGGTGCGCGTGACTTCGCCGACCTGGAAACGGTCGCGCGTCTGGCGCAGCTGCTCCTCGAGCACCTCGACGTTGTTGCGGTTGAGGGTCAAGATCGCCGTGTCGCGCAGCACGTTCATGTAAGACGTCGCGGCATCGAGCAGCACGTTCTGCTCGGTGTTGCGCAGCGTGGCGCGGGCGCC
>CALRYW010000091.1:0-15716 GCA_943372485.1 Allobosea thiooxidans | reverse complement strand
ACTGGTCAAAGGTCGCGCCATGCCTGCTTCGACGGGGGGCTACCGCCCCGCCAAGCGCGTGGGTCGGCGCCCGGGTGAAGAGCAGGCCGGGAGGCGGCGTTGACGGACCGCTTCGTCTCGAATTTCACCAATCGGCTCGATGCGAAGGGCCGCGTCTCGATTCCCTCCAGCTTCCGGGCCGTCCTGGCGAAGGACGGCTACGAAGGGCTTTACGTTCACCCGGCGCTCGATCTCGCCGCCTTCGATGCCGGAGGGCATGCCCTGCGCCGGACGATCGACGACATCCTGGCGCGCTTCTCGCCCTTCTCGGAGGAGTGGGAATCGCTGTCGACGGCGCTGAACGGCACTTCGGAGGTGCTGAAGGTCGATCCGGAGGGACGCATCATGCTGAGCGAGGCGCTGCGGGCCCACACCGGGATCTCCGAGACGGTGACCTTCGTCGGGCACGGCCACAAATTCCAGATCTGGGAGCCGGAGCGGTTCCGGGCTCATCTCGACGCGGCCAGGGCGAAACTGCGGGACGTCAAGCGGGTGCTGAGCGTCGCGCCTCCGGCTGCCGGAGGCACGGGCTGATGCCGGGGCGCTCGCAAACGCGTGGACAACGGGCCGAAGGGCCTGCCGAGAGCGGTGCGCCGCATGTGCCGGTGCTGCTCGCTGAGGTGCTGAGCGCGCTCGCGCCGCGGCCGGGCGGGCGCTATCTCGACGGGACCTTCGGGGCCGGGGGCTATGCCCGCGCGATCCTCGAGGCTGCGCCGGATCTCAGCCTGCTCGCGCTCGATCGGGACCCGACGGCGATCACCGGAGGCGCCGGGCTCGTCGCCGAGATGGACGGCCGGCTGACGCTGGCGCAGGCCTGCTTCGGCGAACTGGCAGAGGAGGCGGAGCGCTTCGGGCGTGTGCCGCTCGACGGCATCGTGCTCGACATCGGTGTTTCCTCGATGCAGATCGACCAGGCCGAGCGCGGCTTCTCGTTCCGGTTCGACGGGCCGCTCGACATGCGCATGGGCCGCGAGGGCCGCAGCGCCGCCGATCTCGTCAACGAGGCGGAGGAGGGCGTCCTCGCCGACATCTTCTACCATTTCGGCGAGGAGCGGCGTTCCCGCGCCGTGGCGCGCGCGATCATCGAGGCGCGGCGCAAGGCCCCGCTGACGACGACGAAGCAGCTCGCCGATCTCGTCGCCGGCATCGTCTGGACGGAGCCCGGCGGGGCGCATCCGGCGACGCGGGTGTTCCAGTCGCTGCGGATCGCCGTCAACGACGAGCTGGGCGAGCTGGTGCGTGCGCTGCACGCGGCCGAAAGCGTGCTGGCGCCGGGCGGACGGCTCGTGGTCGTGACCTTCCACTCGCTCGAAGACCGCATCGTCAAGCAGTTCCTGGCCGAGCGCTCGGGTCGCGCACCGGCGGGCTCGCGCCATGCGCCGGTGGTGGCTGCGTCGCAGCCGACCTTCAGCCTCGTCAGCCGCGGGCCGGTCGCGCCGTCGGAAGCCGAAATGCGGCTCAATCCGCGGGCGCGGTCGGCCAAGCTGCGGGCGGCGGCCCGCAACGAGGCGCCGGCACGCCCCGCCGATCCCGATCTCGTCGCGCTCGCCGGCCTGCCCGAGCCGCAGCCCCGCCGGAGGCCCCGCGCATGATCAAGCTGCTGCATGTGGTCGCGATCGGTGCGCTCGTCTCCTCGGCCTTCTACGCCTATACGATCAAATACGAGACCACGCTCGAGGCCGAGCAGGTCCAGAAGATCCGCATGAAGATCCACCGCGAGCGTGACGCGATCGCGGTGCTGAAGGCCGAGTGGCAGTTCCTCAACCGCCCCGACCGGCTGCAGGCGCTGGCCGAACGCCATCTCGACCTGCAGCCCTTCTCGGTGACGCAGGTCGTGCGCATGGTCGACGTGCCCAATCGCGGGCCGAAGGTCGACGCCATCGGCCGCAAGCTCGAGGATCTCGGCCTCGGGCTGCCGACCGAGACCCCGAGGGATCGCAAGCCGAGCGCCACGACGCCGGGAGGCCGCCCATGAGCGAGACCGCGACGCGGGCCGACGAAGCCGTGGCCGAGAACGCGACAGACGCCGCGCCCCGGCGCCGCTTCGGCGCGTTGCGCGATGTCTTCCGCATGAGCGGCGAGAAGAGCCAGCCGCGCGTCGGCTTGATCATCCTCGGCTTTTCGGTGCTGTTCCTGGCGATCACCGGGCGCCTCGTCATGCTCGCGACGCTGCCCAACGAGCAGGTCGGCCTGCGCCGCGCCACCTCGACTGCCATCTCGGCCGCGCGGCCCGACATCGTCGATCGCAACGGCGAGGTGATGGCGACCGACATTCGCACCGTCTCCGTCTTCGCCGAACCGCGGAAGATCCTCGACAAGGACGAGGCCACGGAACTGCTGACCGCCGTCCTGCCCGATCTCGACGCCAAGGATCTGCGCGACAAGCTCGGCACCAAGAAGGGCTTCGTCTGGGTCAAGCGCGAGATCACCCCGCGCCAGCAGGCCGAGGTCCATCGGCTGGGCATTCCCGGCGTCGGCTTCGTGCCCGAGAACAAGCGCGTCTATCCCAACGGGACGGCGGCCGCCCATGTGCTCGGTTTCGCCAATGTCGACAATGTCGGCATTGCGGGAATCGAGAAGTACATCGACTCGCAGGGGTTGCAGGACCTCAATGGTGCGGGCCTGGCGACGGAGGCCTCCGATCTGAAGCCGATGACGCTGTCGATCGACCTGCGTGTCCAGCACGCGCTGCGCGACGAACTCACGAAGGGCATCGAGAAGTACCGGGCCATCGCGGCCGCAGGCGCGATCATGGACGTCAACACCGGCGAGATGATCGCACTGGTGTCGCTGCCGGATTTCGACCCCGGCAACCCGGTCGATGCGCTGGAGAAGGACCGGATCAACCGGATGAATGTCGGCGTTTACGAGATGGGCTCGACCTTCAAGGCGCTGACCATCGCGATGGCACTGGATTCCGGCAAAGCCAACATCAATTCGAGCTACTCGACCGCCGGCGGCATGATGCGGTTCGGCCGTCAGGTGATCAAGGAGTATCACGGGACGGGCCGGACGCTGTCCGTGCCGGAGGTCTTCCTGCACTCGTCGAACATGGGCTCGATCAAGATGGCGCTGGCCGTCGGCGTCGAGGGCCACAAGGCGTTCCTGCGCAAGATGATGCAGCTCGACCGGATGACGACGGAACTGCCCGAAAGCGCCGCGCCGATCGTCCCGCAGCGCTGGGGCGAGATCAACACCGCCACGATCGCCTTCGGGCATGGTCTCGCGGTCGCGCCGCTGCAGGCGATGGCGGCCGTGGCGGCGCTGGTCAATGGCGGCACGCTGATCACGCCGACCTTCCTGAAGCGGACGGAAGCCGAGGCGAAGAAGAACGGCATTCGGGTGATCAAGCCCGAGACCTCGGAAGCGATGCGCTTCATCATGCGGCTCAACGGCGAGAAGGGCTCGGCCCGCAAGGCGGATGTCGCGGGCTACTTCGTCGGCGGCAAGACCGGAACGGCCGAAAAGGTCATCAACGGCCGCTATGCCAAGAACAAGAATTTCACGACCTTCACGGCGATCGCGCCGTCCGACAAGCCGAAATACCTGTTCCTGGCCATCTATGACGAGCCGAAGGGCTATGCCGAGAGCGGCGGCTATTCGACCGCCGCCTGGAACGCCGGCATCACCACCGGCAAGGTGATCGAGCGCACCGCGCCGATCCTCGGCCTGCCGCCGCGCTTCGAGCCGCCGACCGCGCCGTTCCCGCTGATGGCGCGCCTCGGGGCCTGGGGCGCGCGCTGACGCTTGCCGCGGACCGGGCTCCACGCTAGCGAGCGATCATGACAGAAGCCCTCACACTCGGCCGCCTGTTTCCGGGGGCCTTTCCGGCGGATGACATGCGCGAGGTCGCAGGCCTCGCCTTCGACAGCCGCAAGGTGGCGCCGGGCGACGTCTTCGTCGCGCTCGCCGGTGCCAAGGCGGATGGCTCGCGCTTCATTCAGGATGCCGTCGGCAAGGGGGCCATCGCTGTCGTCTCGGGCGGGCCGCGCCCGGACGGGCTCGATCCGGCCGTCGCCTTCGCTGCGGTCGCCGAGCCGCGCCTCGCGCTGTCGCTGGCCGCCGCGCAGGTCCACCCGCGCCAGCCCGGGACCATCGTCGCGGTCACCGGCACCAGCGGCAAGTCGTCGGTTGCCGATTTCACCCGCCAGATCTTCCAGACGCTCGGCCATGAGGCGGCGAGCCTCGGCACCATCGGCATCGTCACCGCCGGGGGCGCCGATTACGGCTCGCTGACGACGCCGGACCCGCTGTCGCTGCACGCCTCGCTCGACCGCCTGGCCGGGGAGGGCGTGACGCATCTCGCCATGGAAGCCTCCTCCCACGGGCTCGACCAGCACCGGCTCGACGGTGTGCGGCTGGCGGCGGGCGCCTTCCTCAATCTCGGGCGCGACCATCTCGATTATCATCCGACGGTGGCCGATTACCTTGCCGCCAAGCTGCGGCTCTGGACGCTGCTGCCCAAGGGTGCACCGGTCGTGATCAACCGCGACGAGCCCTCTGCGGAGGAGGCGGCGCAGGCGGCCCTTGCAGCAGGACACCGGCTGATCGGCATCGGCCGCAAGGGCGAGACGATCCGGCTCGTCGCGAGCGCCCGCGACGGCTTTTCGCAACAGCTGACCGTGGCCATCGACGGCCGCGAGCACCGCGTGACGCTGCCACTGGTTGGCGACTTCATGGCCGGCAACGCGCTGGTCGCCGCCGCGCTGGCAATCGCGACCGGTGACGCCCCGGATCGCGTGCTCGAGGCGATTGCGGGGCTGACCGGCGTGGCCGGGCGGCTCGAGCGCGTCGGCGAGGCGAAGGGCGGGCTCGTCGTGGTCGACTACGCGCACAAGCCCGACGCGCTGGCCGCCGTGCTCGCGACGCTGCGGGGCTATGCGACCGGCCGGCTGATCTGCGTCTTCGGCTGCGGCGGCGATCGCGACACCGGCAAGCGCCCGGTGATGGGGGCGATCGCGGCGGAGAAGGCCGACATCGCGATCGTCACCGACGACAATCCGCGCAGCGAGGACCCCGCCGTGATCCGGGCACAGGTGTTGGCGGCTTCGCCGAAGCTGCGCGAGATCGGTGACCGGGCGGAGGCGATCCGGGCCGCCGTCGCCATGCTGATGCCGGGCGATGTTCTGGTCGTGGCCGGAAAAGGCCATGAAACCGGCCAGATCATCGGCGACCGGACCTATCCCTTCTCCGACCAGGACGTGGTGCGGACGGCTATCGCGGAGATCGCAGGATGAGCGCCCCTCTCTGGAGCGGAGACGAGCTGGTCGCGGCGCTGGATGCGCGGCCCGATGGCGCGGTCCCGACTGCCGTCACGGGCATCTCGATCGACACCCGCACACTGGAGCCGGGCGATGCCTTCTTCGCCATCACCGGCGAGGCCCGCAACGGGCATGACTTCGTCGCGGCGGCCCTGGAGAAGGGGGCTGCGCTCGCCGTGGTGGACGAGGCCCATGCGGCCTCGTTCGCCGGCCGGGGCGCGCTCGCCATCGTGCCCGACGTGCTGCAGGCGATGGAGCGCGCCGGCAGCGTGCGCCGGGCGGAGCTGAAGGCCGGCGTGATCGCGGTCACGGGCTCCGTCGGCAAAACCGGCACCAAGGAGGCGCTGCGGCTCGTGCTCGCGCGCCAGGGCAAGACGCATGCGCCGGTCGCCTCCTACAACAACCATTGGGGCGTGCCGCTCACCCTGTGTCGGACGCCCCGGGACGTCGCCTACGCCGTCTACGAGATCGGCATGAACCATCCCGGCGAGATCCTGCCGTTGGCGAAGCTGGTGCGGCCGCAGGTCTCGATTATCACGACGATCCAGCCTGTCCACCTCGCGGCCTTTTCCTCACTGGAGGGGATCGCCGAAGAGAAGGCGGGCGTCTTCTGGGAACTGGAGCCTGGTGGCACCGCCATCCTCAATGCCGACATCCCCCAGGCCGATCTGCTGGAGCGCATCGCCAGGTCCGGCCCGGCCGGGCGCGTGATCCGCTTCGGCGAGAGCCTCGATGCTGACGTCAGGTTGATCTCCTGCGCGTTACGCTCCGACGTCTCGACCGTCGATGCGGTGGTGATGGGGCAGCCGATCACCTATCGGCTCGGCAGCCCGGGCAAGCACATCGTGATCAATTCGCTCGCCGTGCTGGCGGCTGCAATGGCGATCGGCGCCGACCTGGCGCTGGCGGCGCTGGCGCTCGGCGATCTGCGTCCGCCTGCCGGGCGCGGGGCGCAGCAGCGGCTTGAGGTGGCCGGCGGCCCGTTCACGCTGATCGACGAGAGCTACAACGGCAATCCGGCCTCGGTGAAGGCGGCGATCGAGAATCTCGGCCGCATCCCGGTGGGCGGCCGCGGGCGACGCATCGCCGTGCTCGGCGACATGCTGGAACTCGGGCCGACGGGGCCCGAACTGCACAAGGGGCTGGCGCCGGCGATCACCGCCAATGGCATCGACAGCGTCTTTGCCTGCGGCCCGCTGATGCGCGGACTCTATGACAGCTTGCCTTCGACCCTGCGGGGGGCTTATGCCGCGCAGGCGAGCGGGCTCGAGCCGCTCGTGCTGGACACCGTGCGGGCCGGCGACGTCATCATGATCAAGGGGTCGCTCGGCTCGCGCATGGGGCCGATCGTCAAGGCGCTGACGGCCCGCTTTCCCGCCTCGTCGGCAGAAGACTAGAACAAGAGACCCGAACCCCAATGCTCGTCTGGCTCGCCGACTTCTCGGGCACGTTCCCCATCCTGAACGTCTTCCGGTACATCACCTTCCGGGCCGGCGGCGCGACCGCGACGGCGCTGCTCGTGGTCTTCTTCTTCGGACCGGCGGCGATCTCCTGGCTGCGGATCAAGCAGGGCAAGGGCCAGCCGATCCGCACCGACGGGCCGGAATCCCACCTCGCCAAGCGCGGGACGCCGACCATGGGCGGTCTGATGATCCTCGGCGGGTTGCTGGTGGCGACCTTGCTCTGGGGCAATCTCCGCAACCCCTATGTCTGGGTCGTGCTCGGCGTGACGATCGGCTACGGCGCGATCGGCTTCTATGACGACTATCTCAAGGTGACGAAGCAGTCCCACAAGGGCTTTTCCGGCAAGGCGCGGCTCGGCCTCGAAATGGCGATCGCGCTCGTCGCCTGCTGGGCGGTGATGGAACTCGGCCCGCCCGCGATCGCATCGGGTTTCGCCATGCCCTTCCTGAAGGAGTTGATCATCCCGCTCGGGATCTTCTTCCCGCTCGTCACGGCCTTCGTCGTGGTCGGCGCCGGCAACGCGGTGAACCTCACCGACGGTCTCGATGGCCTCGCCATCGTCCCGGTGATGATCGCGGCGGCGACCTTCGGCTTCATCTCCTACCTCACCGGCAACGCCATCTTTGCCAATTACCTGCAGATCCATCATGTGCCCGGCGCGGGCGAACTGGCGGTGATCTGCGGCGCGGTGATCGGCGCCGGCATCGGCTTTCTCTGGTTCAACGCGCCGCCGGCCCAGATTTTCATGGGCGATACCGGCTCGCTCGGCCTGGGCGGCCTGCTCGGCGTCATCGCGGTCGCGACGAAGCACGAGATCGTGCTGGCGATCGTCGGCGGGCTCTTCGTCATCGAGGCGCTCTCGGTGATCATCCAGGTCTTCGTCTACAAGCGTACGGGCAAGCGCGTCTTCCTGATGGCGCCGATCCACCACCATTTCGAGAAGCTGGGCTGGACCGAGCCGCAGGTCGTGATCCGCTTCTGGATCATCTCCGTGGTGCTGGCGCTGATCGGCCTGTCGACGCTGAAGCTGCGCTGAGATGACGCCCGTCACCTGTTTTGCCGGCAAGCGCGTCGCGCTGTTCGGGCTCGGCGGCTCGGGCCTCGCCACTGCGCTGGCGCTGATCGCCGGCGGGGCGCTGGTCGAGGCCTTCGACGACAATCCCGCGAGCCGCGAGAAGGCGGCGGGCAAGGGCATCCCGGTCGTCGACCTCGCGACGGCCGACTGGTCGCGCTTCGACAGCCTGATCCTGGCGCCGGGCGTGCCGCTGACCCATCCGGTTCCGCACTGGACGGTGGAGAAGGCGAAGGCCGAAGGCGTCGAGGTCATCGGCGACATCGAGCTGTTCTTCCGGCAGCGGGCGGCGATCGCGCCGGCCGCGCCGGTCGTCTGCATCACCGGCACGAACGGCAAGTCGACGACGACGGCCCTGATCGCCCATGTGCTGCGGGCCGCCGGACGCGACGTCCAGATGGGCGGCAATATCGGCACGGCCGTGCTGGCGCTTGAGCCACCGGATGCCGGCTGCATCCATGTCATCGAATGTTCGAGCTACCAGATCGATCTCGCGCCCTCGATGGCGCCGAGCGTCGGCATCCAGATGAACCTGACGCCGGATCATCTCGACCGGCACGGGAGCTTCGAGCACTACGGGGCGATCAAGGAGCGGCTGGTCACTGCGGCCGACATCGCGGTGATCGGCGTCGACGATGAGCCGTCCAAGCAGATGGCCCGGCGCCGTGCGGCCACCGGGCGGCCCGTGGTCAAGATCAGTGGCGAGCAGCCGCTGGACGACGGCGTCTTCGCGGGCGTGACCGCCAATGCCGGCACGCTGGAGACGCGCATCGTCCAGGTGCTCGACGGCAAGCCACGCATCGTCGCCAATCTCGCGGGCATCGGCTCGCTGCGCGGCTCGCACAACGCGCAGAACGCGGCGGCCGCCTTCGCCGCCTGTTTCGCGCTGGGGCTGACCGCGCCGGAGATCGCAGCCGGCTTCGCCAGCTATCCGGGGCTGGCGCACCGCATGGAAGAAATCGGCCGCATCGGCCGGGTCGTCTTCATCAACGACTCCAAGGCGACCAATGCCGATTCGACCGAGAAGGCGCTGACCTCCTTCCGTGAGATCTTCTGGATCCTCGGTGGCAAGGCCAAGGAGGGCGGCATCGAGTCCCTGCGCCGCTATTTCCCCAATATCGCCCGGGCCTATCTGATCGGCGCGGCGAGCGACCTCTTCGCCGCGACCTTCGATGCGGATGGCCGCGTGGCCTATCTGCGCAGCGGCACGCTCGACGTCGCCGTCGCGCGGGCGGCGCAGGATGCGCTCGCGCATGGCGGGCAGGGCGAGGTCGCGGTGCTGCTGTCGCCGGCCTGCGCCTCCTTCGACCAGTTCCCCAATTTCGAGGTGCGCGGCGATGCCTTCCGGGCCCTCGTGAAGGCGTTGCCGGGTTTCGAGCCGTTCGGCACGCGCTAGGCTTTCGGAGCCGCCGGCGCGCCGCCGAGGCATGGCGGCCATCCGCTGGGGAACTGGCCTGCGCGCCACGAACGCGACATGTCTGACGGGCAGGGCCGGCCGGCCGGTCCCGCCGAGCGATTGAGGACCGATGATGAGCAGCGCCCCGAATTTCGACGAGCGGATCGACCGCCGCGGCACCCATTCCGCGAAATGGGACATGATGGAGCCGCTCTATGGCGTCCCGGCGTCGGACGGCATCGCCATGTGGGTCGCCGACATGGATTTCCGGCCCCCTTCCTGCGTCCAGGTGGCGCTTGAGGACATGGCGGCCCATGGGCTCTACGGCTATTTCGGCGACAGCAAGGCCAACCACGACGCGATCTGCTGGTGGATGCAGAGCCGCCATGGCTGGGAGGTCGAGCCGGCCTCGATCTTCACGGTGAACGGGCTTGTCAACGGCACGGCGCTCTGCGTTGCCGCCTATACCAAGCCCGGTGACGGCGTCGTCCTGATGACGCCAGTCTATCACGCCTTCGCCCGCGTGATTGCCGCGGCGGACCGTAAGGTGGTCGAGTGCCAGCTCGCGATCGAGAACGACCGCTATGTCCTCGACATCGCCGCCTGGGACGCGATGATGACCGGCTCGGAGCGCATGTTCGTGCTCTGCTCGCCGCATAATCCCGGCGGGCGCGTCTGGACCCGCGACGAACTGCGCGCGATCGCGGAGTTCTGCGTCCGCCACGACCTGATCCTGATCTCGGACGAGATCCACCACGATCTCGTCATGCCCGGCCACAAGCACATGGTGATGGCGCTGGCGGCGCCGGAGATCATGGACCGGCTGGTGATGATGACCGCCACCACCAAGACCTTCAACATCGCCGGCTGCCATGTCGGGAACATCATCGTCCCGGACAAGGCGCTGCGGGCGCCGCTGACGGCGGCGATCAATGCCGCCGGCGTCTCGCCGAATTCCTTCGGCATGATGATGGCGACCGCGGCCTACAGCCCGGAAGGCGCTGCCTGGGTCGATGCGCTGGTCGCCTATCTCGACGGCAACCGCCGGCTGTTCGAGGCGGGCGTCGCGGCGATCCCGGGCGTGCGCGCGATGCCGCTGGAGGCGACCTATCTCGCCTGGATCGACTTCGCGGGCACCGGCATGTCGACCTCCGAATTCACCGCTCGCGTCGAGAAGCAGGCGCTGATCGCCGCCAATCACGGCCCGAGCTTCGGCAAGGGCGGGGCATCCTTCCTGCGCTTCAACCTGGCGACGCCGCGCTCCGTCGTGGCCGAATCGGTCGACCGCCTGAAGCAGGCTTTCGTCGATCTGCAATAACGGCGGCGGGGGCCTCGGAATCATTCCGTTAACCCTTTGTTGACAGAGTGATTCGGATTGGGAGCGGACCTCGGCCCGCTCCGCGCCTGCTCTGGAGCCCCGTCATGGTCTCGCGCGCCGAACCTTCTCTCAGCGGCCGCTGGTGGTGGTCGATCGACCGCGTCATCCTGAGCGCGCTCGTCGCACTGATGGTTTCCGGCGTCGTGTTGCTGATGGCCGGCGGCCCGCCTGTGGCGGAACGGCTCGGGCTCTCGACCTTCCACTTCGTCAACCGCCAGGCGGTCTATCTCGTCGCCGCGATGACCGTCTTCGTCGGGGTCTCCTTCCTGACGCCGCGCCAGGTCCGGCGTCTCGCCCTGCTGATCTTCACCGTTTCGCTCGCCATGGTGGTGGCGACGCTCTATCTCGGCGTCGAGGTCAAGGGGGCGCGGCGCTGGCTCACGCTGGGGCCGATCGGGTCGATCCAGCCCTCCGAGTTCCTCAAGCCGGCCTTCGTCGTGCTCGCCGCCTGGGCCTTCTCCGAAGGCAGCCGCCGGCCGGACCTGCCCGGGACCTGGATCGCCTTCCTGCTGCTGCCGGCGACGATCGCGCCGCTGGTGCTGCAGCCGGATTTCGGTCAGACCATGCTCGTCACCCTCGTCTGGGCGGGGCTGTTCTTCGTCGCCGGCCTGCACTGGTTCTGGGTGCTGGGGCTCGGCGGAGCCGGGGCCGTCGGCATCCTCACCGCCTACCAACTCGTGCCGCATGTGCGTGCCCGCATCGAGCGCTTCATGGACAAGGGCTCCGGCGACACCTTCCAGATCGACACCGCACTGGAAAGCTTCGCGCAGGGCGGCTGGCTCGGAAAAGGCCCTGGCGAGGGCACGGTGAAGCGCATCCTGCCCGACGCGCACACCGACTTCATCTTCGCCGTGACGGCCGAGGAATTCGGCATCGTCGTCTGCATCCTGCTGGTGATGCTGTTCGCGCTGATCGTGCTGCGGGCCCTCTTCGTCGCGCAGAAGGCCGAGGACCCGTTCATCCGGCTGGCGGTGACCGGCCTCGCTTTGCTCTTCGGCATCCAGGCCGCGATCAACATGATGGTGAACCTGCACATGATGCCGGCCAAGGGCATGACGCTGCCCTTCATCTCCTATGGCGGCTCGTCGCTGATCTCGCTGGCGATCGGGACCGGATTCCTGCTGGCCTTGACGCGCAAGCGGCCGCGTGCCGTCGATTTCGGCCGTTTCAGGAGCTGACGCGATGGGAAAGGCCAAGCTCGTCATTCTCGCCGCCGGCGGCACGGGCGGCCATCTCTTTCCGGCCGAGGCCCTGAGCCACGCCCTGCGGGCCAGGGGCATCCGGATCGTGCTGATGACCGACCCGCGCGGGGCCGAATTCGCCGGCGATTTTCCGGCCGATGCGGTCATCCCCGTGCCGTCGGCGACACCGTCCGGCCTGCCGCTCTCCGGCAAGATCCGTGTCGCCCTGGAGGTCGCCAAGGGCGTGCTCGCGGCGCGCCGGATCGTCAGGGATCTCAAGCCGGGGCTGGTCGTCGGCTTTGGCGGCTACCCCACCGTGCCGCCCGTGCTGGGTGCGGCGCTGGGTGGGGTGAAGACGATGGTCCATGAGCAGAACGCCGTGATCGGGCGGGCCAACCGCTTCCTCTCGGGCTGGGTCGACGCGATCGCGACGGGCTTCGCGGAGGTGGGCGGCCTCACCGCCAAGGCCAGCGCGAAATGCCGCCATGTCGGCAATCCGGTGCGCCCGGCCGTGGTGGCGGCGGCCTCGCCCTATTCCGGGCCGGGCGTAGGAGCGTTCAACCTCCTGGTCTTCGGCGGCAGCCAGGGCGCGCGCGTCATGGCCGATATCCTGCCGCCGGCGATCCAGCTGCTGGCTCCCGCCGAGCGGGCGCGGCTGGTCATCACCCAGCAGGCCCGTGCCGAGGACGATGGCCGCGTCAGCGGGATCTATGAGAGCCTCGGCGTCAAGGCCGAGATCGCGCCCTTCTTCAAGGACCTTCCGGCCCGGATGGCGAAGGCCCATCTGGTCATCGGCCGCTCCGGGGCCTCGACGGTCGCAGAACTCACCGTGATCGGTCGTCCCGCCATCCTCGTGCCGCTGCCGGGCTCGCTCGACCAGGACCAGGCGGCCAACGCCGCCTTCCTGGAGAAGCGCGGTGCCGCCATCCGTGTCCTGCAGCCGGATTTCACCCCGCGCTGGCTGGCGGGCGAGCTCTCCAGGCTGATGCAGCAGCCGTCGCACTTGACGGTCATGGCCGAGAGCGCGAAGAGCGCCGGAATCGCCGACGCCGCGGATCGACTCGCCGCCGTCGTCACCGACGTCGCCGGCTTCTAACCTCACCAAGGATCGCCGCATCATGAAGCTGCCGCCGAAGCTCGGCTCCATTCACTTCGTCGGGATCGGCGGCATCGGCATGTCCGGCATCGCCGAGGTGCTGCACAATCTCGGCTACAAGGTGCAGGGCTCCGACGCCTCGGACGGCGCCAACGTCAAGCGCCTCGCCGAGAAGGGCATCACCACCTTCGTCGGGCACAAGGCGGAGAATCTCGGCGAGGCCGAGGTCGTCGTGGTCTCGACCGCGATCAAACGCGACAATCCCGAGCTCGTCGCCGCGCGCGAGAAGCGCCTGCCGGTGGTGCGCCGGGCCGAGATGCTGGCCGAGCTGATGCGGCTGAAGAGCTGCATCGCGATCGCCGGCACCCATGGCAAGACGACGACGACATCGCTCGTCGCGACGCTCCTGGAGAAGGGCGGGCTCGACCCGACCGTGATCAATGGCGGCATCATCAACGCCTACGGCACCAATGCCCGCATGGGCGAGAGCGACTGGATGGTGGTCGAGGCCGACGAATCGGACGGCACCTTTCTGAAGCTGCCGGCGGATGTCGCGATCGTCACCAATATCGACCCCGAGCATCTCGACCATTTCGGCACCTTCGACGCAATCAAGGCGGCGTTCCGTTCCTTCGTCGAGAATCTGCCCTTCTACGGTTTCGCGGTGATGTGCATCGACCATCCCACGGTGCAGGGCCTTGTCGGGCAGATCGAGGACCGCCGCGTCGTCACCTATGGCGAGAACCCGCAGGCCGACTTCCGGCTGATCGACATCGATCTTTCGGGCGGGCAGGCGAAGTTCACGCTGCTGATCCGCGACCGCAAGCGCGGCCGCGATGAGGTCGTCCGTGACCTGATCATGCCGATGCCCGGCCATCACAACGCGCTCAACGCCACCGCCGCCATCGCCGTAGCGTACGATCTCGGCATCCCCGTCGAGCGCATCCGCGCCGCGCTCGCCGGCTTCGGCGGCGTGAAACGCCGCTTCACCAAGACCGGTGAGTGGAATGGAGCGCTGGTCTTCGACGATTACGGCCATCACCCGGTCGAGATCGCGGCCGTGCTCAAGGCGGCGCGCGCCTCGACCAAGGGCAAGGTCGTCGCGATCGTGCAACCGCATCGCTATACGCGGCTGGCCAGCCTGTTCGACGATTTCGCCGCCTGCTTCAACGACGCCGATACGGTGATCGTGGCCGACACCTATGCGGCGGGCGAGGCCCCGATCGCAGGCGCCGACCGCGATTCGCTGGTCTCGGGCATCAAGGCGCGCGGCCATCGCCACGCCCTGCCGCTGCAGGGGCCGGAGCAGCTCCCCGGCATGATCGCGGAGCTGGCCGGCCCGGGCGACTATGTCGTCTTCCTCGGCGCCGGCAACATCACGCAATGGGCCTATGCGCTGCCGGGAGAGCTGGCTTCTCTTCCTTCTCCCCTTGGGGGAGAAGGTGGCAGCGCGAAGCGCTGACGGATGAGGGAAGGGTGTGTTGGAGCGGAAGAACTCTCCTGAGACCCTGGACTTTGCCCGTGGTCAGCGCGCCCGCCCTACCCGCGCTGAAACCGCTTTTTGGCATGCGGTGCGAGGCCGGCGGTTCAATGGTCTCAAGTTCAAGCGCCAAATGGCGATAGGCCCCTTCATCGCTGATTTCTGCTGCTTCGAGCATCGGTTGATTGTGGAACTCGATGGCGAACCGCACGAGACTTCTGAAGCGAAGGCGAGGGATGCCGCTCGGACTGCTTTTCTCTGGCGCGAGGGCTATCGCGTCTTGCGTTTCCCCAACGAGCGCGTTCTAGGGAACCTCGAATTCGTCCTGCGTGAGATAGTAGAGGTTCTGGACCTCGCTGGACGACCCTCATCCGACCCGGCTTCGCCGGGCCACCTTCTCCCCCGAGGGGAGAAGGGCTAGTGCGGCGACATGCCATGAGCTTCCCCGACATCACCCCGGCCCTCCGCGCCGCCGCGCCCGAACTCCGTGGCCGCCTGCTGTCCAACGCCGAGATGGCGCCGCTGACCTGGTTTCGGGTCGGCGGGCCGGCCCAGGCGCTGTTCACGCCCGCCGACGAGGCCGATCTCGCGCATCTCCTGTCGGGCCTGCCGCAGGAGATCCCGCTCACGGTCGTCGGGCTGGGCTCGAACCTGATCGTCCGCGACGGTGGCATTCCGGGGCTCGTGATCCGGCTCGGCGGCAAGGCCTTCGGCGAGATCGCGCTCGAACCCGGAGACCGGCTGCGGGCCGGGGCTGCGGTGCCCGACGTCAAGCTGGCGCGGGCGGCGGCCGATGCGGCGCTCGACGGTCTGGCCTTCTACCGCGGCATCCCCGGCTGTATCGGCGGGGCGCTGCGGATGAATGCCGGCGCCCATGGCGGCGAGACGACCGACGTGCTGGTCGAGGCCCGCGGCGTGACGCGCGCCGGCGCGCTCGTGACGCTCTCCCATGCCGAGATGGGTTTCTCCTATCGCAGCAGCGGTGCCGACACGCAGGACATCGTCTTCACCTCGGCGCTGTTCCGGGGCCGTCCGGGCGACCGGGACGCGATCCAGGCCGAGATGGACCGCGTCACCGCGGCGCGCGAGGCGGCGCAGCCGATCCGGGAGCGCACCGGCGGCTCGACCTTCAAGAACCCGCCAGGCGGCAAGGCCTGGCAGCTGATCGACGCCGCCGGCTGCCGGGGCCTGCGGCTGGGCGGCGCGCAGGTGTCGGAGATGCACTGCAACTTCCTGATCAACACCGGCGGTGCCACGGCGGCCGATGTCGAGGGCCTGGGCGAAGAGGTGCGGCGCCGGGTGAAGGACCAGTCCGGCTTCGAGCTGCACTGGGAGATCAAGCGGATCGG
>CALRYW010000090.1:0-16013 GCA_943372485.1 Allobosea thiooxidans | reverse complement strand
GCGCTCCCAGCCGGCGAGCCCTGGCTGACGCCCGAGGGCATCCCGGTGAAGCCAGTCTACGGACCTGAGGATCGCGACGGCCTGCCCTTCGTCGCCACCTTGCCGGGCATCGCGCCCTATCTGCGCGGGCCCTACCCGACGATGTATGTCAACCAGCCCTGGACGATCCGGCAATATGCCGGCTTCTCCACGGCCGAGGATTCCAACGCCTTCTACCGGCGCAATCTCGCCGCCGGTCAGAAGGGCCTCTCCGTCGCCTTCGATCTGGCGACGCATCGCGGTTATGACTCAGACCATCCACGCGTCGGCGGCGATGTCGGCATGGCCGGCGTCGCGATCGACTCGATCTACGACATGCGCACCCTATTCTCCGGCATCCCGCTTGACCAGATGAGCGTCTCGATGACGATGAACGGGGCGGTGCTGCCCGTTCTGGCGCTCTATATCGTCGCGGCGGAAGAACAGGGCGTTCCGGCCGCCAAGCTCTCGGGGACCATCCAGAACGACATCCTCAAGGAGTTCATGGTCCGCAACACCTATATCTACCCGCCCGCCCCCTCGATGCGGATCATCGGCGACATCTTCGCCTATACCTCGGCCCATATGCCGAAGTTCAACTCGATCTCGATCTCCGGCTATCACATGCAGGAGGCCGGGGCGACGCAGGACCTCGAGCTCGCCTATACGCTCGCCGACGGCGTCGAATACATCCGCGCCGGCCAGCGGGCGGGGCTGGGAGTGGATGCCTTCGCGCCGCGCCTGTCCTTCTTCTGGGCGATCGGCATGAACTTCTTCATGGAGGTCGCCAAGCTGCGCGCCGGCCGGCTGATCTGGGCCAAGCTGGTCAAGGATTTCGGTGCGCAGAGCGAGAAGTCGCTGCCGCTGCGCACCCATTGCCAGACGAGCGGCTGGTCACTGACGGCGCAGGACGTCTTCAACAACGTGCCGCGCACGATGATCGAGGCGATGGCGGCCACCCAGGGCCACACCCAGTCGCTGCATACCAATGCGCTGGACGAGGCGCTGGCGCTGCCGACGGATTTTTCCGCCCGCATCGCCCGCAACACGCAGATCCTGCTGCAGCAGGAGAGCGGCACCAGCCGGATCATCGATCCCTGGGGCGGGTCCTATTATGTCGAGCGGTTGACGGCGGAACTGGCGACCAAGGCCTGGGGCCATATCCAGGAGGTGGAGGCGCTCGGCGGCATGGCCAAGGCGATCGAGGCCGGCATCCCGAAGCTGCGCATCGAGGAGGCCGCCGCCAAGACGCAGGCGCGCATCGATGGCGGGCTGCAGGCGATCATCGGCGTGAACTGCTTCAAGCCGGAGAACGAGGCCGCGATCGACGTGCTCAAGGTCGACAACGCCTCGGTGCGCGCGCAGCAGCTCGAGAAGCTGAAGCGCCTCAAGGCCGAGCGCAGCGAAAGCGAGGCCCAGGCCGCGCTCGCCGCCCTGACCGAGGGGGCGAAGGGCGAGGCCAATCTGCTCGATCTCGCGGTGAAGGCGGCCCGCGCCAAGGCGACCGTCGGCGAAATCTCGCTGGCGATGGAGCAGGTGTTCGGGCGCCACCGGGCCGAGATCAAGTCGATCTCGGGCGTCTACAAGCGGGAGGTCGGTACGATGAACCCTGCGGTCACGCGCGTGCAGATGATGACGCAGGCTTTCGAGGAGGCCGATGGCCGCCGCCCGCGCATTCTCGTCGCCAAGATGGGGCAGGACGGGCACGATCGCGGCCAGAAGGTCATCGCCTCGGCCTTCGCCGATCTCGGTTTCGACGTCGATATCGGGCCGCTTTTCGCGACGCCCGAGGAGGCTGCTCGGCAGGGCGTCGAGAACGACGTCCATATCATCGGCGTGTCGTCGCTGGCCGCCGGGCATCTGACGCTGGTTCCCGAACTCAAGGCCGCGCTCGCCGAGGCCGGCCGGCCCGACATCATGATCGTGGTTGGCGGCGTGATCCCGCCGCAGGATTTCGAGGCGCTGATCGAGGCTGGTGCCTCGGCGATCTTTCCGCCCGGCACGGTCATCGCCGATGCGGCCGAGAAGCTGCTCGAGGACCTCAACGGCCGGCTGGGCTATGTCCAGCGCACGGCGGCGGCATAGCAGACAGGCGCGGCCGGCGGGCCGCGCCTGTCCCATGGTCACGGGCGTCGCCGGGCGACGTTAGCGCCAGCCGTGACCATAGCCGTAGCCGTAGCGGGGCGGCGGCGGGCGGAAGCCGTAGCCATCATGGTGATGCCAGCGGCGGCGACCCCAGTAGCCGTGGAAGACGGGCGGCGGCGGCCGCCAGCCATGCCGGGGCGGACCCCAGCCCTCCTCGTAGCGGCCCCCGAAGGCCTCGGCGGGGGCAGGCGCCATGACGCTGCCGGCGGCGAACACGGCAGCGCCGAGAGCGAGCCCGGCCAGCGCGGTAACGACGAATCTGCGGGCCATGATCCTTGTCCTGTTGCGGGCTCGGGCCATCCCCTCGCCTCGACCACGACCATGGCGGATCGCGTCTGAACGGGGATTGAGGCCGCCATTCACACGGCGTTTAGCCAGGATGGGGTGGAGCCGGCTCGCGCCGGCACTCAAGCGCCCAGAGCCTGGCGCCGCTTCAGCAGCAGCGAGGCCGCGATCACCACCGTGGCGACGAAGCCGATCAGGATGGTGCAGGCGGCGTTGATCTCGGGCGAGACACCGAGCCGGACCGCCGAATAGAGCCGCATCGGCAGGGTCGTGGCGCCAGGCCCTGTGGTGAAGCTCGCGATCACGAGATCGTCCAGCGACAGCGTGAAGGCGAGCAGCCAGGCCGCCGCCACCGCCGGCGCGATCAAGGGTAAGGTCACCGTCCAGAAGGTCACCAGCGGCGTGGCGCCGAGATCGCGCGCGGCCTCCTCCAGCGAGCGGTCGAAGCCGACGAGGCGGGCCTGCACGACGATGCAGGCGAAGCCGAGGCCGAAGGTCGCGTGGGCGATCGTCACCGTCCAGAAGCCGCGCTCCACATCCGCCGCCACGAAGAGCAGCAGCAGCGAGAGGCCGGTGATCACCTCCGGCATCACCAGCGGCGCCAGCGCCATGGCGGAGAAGAGCAGGCGCCCGCGGAAGCGGCCCTGCCGCGCCAGCGCCAGCGCCGCCAGCGTCCCCAACGCGGTGGCGAGCGTGGCCGAGACGAAGGCGAGGCGCAGGCTGAGCCAGGCCGCCGACAGGAGCGGCTCGTTGGCGAGCAGCGTTCCGTACCACTGCGTTGAGAAGCCGCCCCAGACGGTGACGAGCCGCGAGGCGTTGAAGGAATAGGCGATCAGCGCCAGGATCGGCAGATAGAGAAAGGCGAAGCCCGCGACGAGGGCGAGGATGAGGCCGGGGCCGAGCCGCGTCATGGCGTGCCTCCCCTCTCGCCTGCCCGCGCCAGCCGCACGCGCTGCAGCAGCGCCAGCGGCAGGACCAACACCACCAGCAGCACGACCGCCACCGCCGAGGCCAGCGGCCAGTCGCGGTTGGAGAAGAACTCGGTCCACAAAACCTTGCCGATCATCGTCGTATCGGGACCGCCGAGCAGATCTGGAATGACGAATTCGCCGATGGCGGGGATGAACACCAGTGCCGAGCCGGCCAGGATGCCGGGCAGCGAGAGCGGCAGAGTCACCGTCAGGAAGGCCCTGAGCGGCGTCGCGCCGAGATCGGCGGCGGCCTCCAGCAGGCTGCGATCGAGCTTCTCCAGCGTCGCATAGAGCGGCAGCACCATGAAGGGCAGGTAGGAATAGACCATGCCGATCAGGACCGCGGCTTCGGTATTGAGCAGGCGCAGCGGCTGATCGCTCAGGCCGAGCGCAGCCAGCGCCATGTCGAGCAGCCCCTCGGGCCGCAGGATGCCGATCCAGGCGTAGACCCGGATCAGGAAGGAGGTCCAGAACGGCAGGATCACCAGCACCAGCAGGATGGCGCGCCAGCGCGCCGGGGCGCTCGCCATCGCATAGGCGAGTGGATAGCCGATCGCCAGCGCGATCAGCGTCGTCAGCGCCGCGATGCGCAGCGAAAAGAGATAGCTCTGCCAGTAGAGCGGATCCTCCCAGATCAGCCCGAAATTCTCGAGATCGAGCCCGGCCAGAAAGTCACGCAGGGCCGCGAAGCCCTCGAAATGCGGGGCATAGGGCGGCAGCGCGGTTGCGGCATCCGACAGCGCGATCCGCAGCACCATGACGAAGGGCGCGAGGAAGAAGAGCCCCAGCCAAAGATAGGGCACGGCTACGACGAGGCGAGCGCCTCTGCGAGATGCACCGCTCATGGATCAACCAGAGGGTGAGACAGCCCCACAGAGCGCATCCCCTCCCCCCGCTTGCGGTGGGGAGGGTCAGGGTGGGGGGCAGCGCCGCTCGGCGAGACGATCCAGAACACGGCTCGGGCATTACGGCCCCCCATCCCTAACCCTTCCCCACCGCAAGCGGGGGGAAGGGGATCGGTCGCGTTCCGCCGCCCGCTCACGGCTTCAGCACCAGCCCGGCCTCGACGTCCCAGGACAGCCAGACCGCATCCTCCCAGGCGAAGGGGCGCTCGATGCGGCGCGAGCGGTTGGTCAGGGAGACCTTCAGGAGCTGGCCGCCCTCGCCGCCGACCATGACCTGAACCATGGTCATGTCGCCGAGATAGCCGATGTCCCAGATCTCGCCGCGGACCTTGTTGACGCCCTGGGCCGGCTCGTCATGGCTCAGCGCGATCTTCTCCGGCCGCAGCCCGACGAGGACCGGCGCGCCGGGGGACAGGGCCGGCGCCTCCTCGTCGAGTTCGACGATGCCTGCCAGCTTCGTCGCCACGCCGACGAGATCGCCGTCGACGGTTTCGACACGACCTTCGAGGATGTTGATGTCGCCGACGAATTCCGCGACGTGGCGGCTCACGGGCGCCTCGTAGATCACGTCGGGCGGGCCGATCTGGACGAGCCGGCCATGGTCCATCACCGCCATGCGGTCGGCCATGGTCATGGCCTCGTCCTGATCGTGGGTGACGACCATGAAGGTGGTGCCGAGTTCGCTCTGGATGTCCATCAGCTCGAACTGGGTGGCCTCGCGCAGCTTGCGGTCGAGCGCCGCCATCGGTTCGTCCAGCAGCAGCAGCTTCGGGCGCTTGGCGAGCGCGCGGGCGAGCGCGACGCGCTGGCGCTGTCCGCCGGACAACTGGTCCGGGCGGCGCTTGCCCAGCCCGTCCAGCTTGACCAGCGCCAGCATCTCGCCGACGCGCCGGTCGATCTCGGCCCGCGACACCCCCTCGCGCTTCAGTCCATAGCCGATGTTGTCGGCGACGCTGAGATGGGGGAACAGCGCATAGGACTGGAACATCATGTTGACCGGCCGCAGATGCGGCGGCACGGCGGTGATGTCGACGCCGTCGAGCAGGATGGCGCCCGCGTCGGGCGTCTCGAAGCCCGCCAGCATCCGCATCAGCGTGGTCTTGCCGCAGCCCGAAGGGCCGAGCAGCGCGAAGAATTCGCGCGGGTAGAGCGAGAGCGAGACATTGGCGACGGCGGTGACGCCGCCGAAGCGCTTCGTCACGGCGCGGAACTCGACCAGTGGCTGCGCGGCGGGGTCGTTCCAGGGCTGGAAGGCGCGGCGCACGCTGCCGGGCGATGCCTTGCGCATCGCGACCGCCCCTCGCCCTCTCGGCTCACTCACGCCCGTGCGCTCACTTGCCTGTCTTCACCCGGGTCCAGAGCCGGTTGACCAGCCGCTGCGACTTCTGGTCGTAAGGGGTGATCGTGTAGAGCCGCGCCATCACCGCATCCGGCGGATAGATGCCGGGATTGTCGCGAACCGCTGCCGAGAGAAGTGGCTTCGAGGCGATGTTGCCATTGGCGTACTGGATGAAGTCGGAGTTCTTCGCCGCCATGGCGGGGCGGTTGACGAAGTCGATAAAGGCGAGGGCGGCGTCGGGATTGGCCGCATCCTTCGGGATCACGAAGGAATCGAACCACATCAGCGCGCCTTCCTTGGGAATGGAATAGGCAATCTCGACCTTGTTCTTCGCCTCTTCGGCGCGCTTCTTCGCCTGGAGAATGTCGCCGGAATAGCCGACGGCGAGACAGATATCGCCGTTCGCCAGCGCGTTGATGTATTCCGACGAGTGGAACTTCTGGATGTGGGGCCTCATCTTGCGCAAGAGCTCGCCGGCCTTGTTCAGATCGGCCTCGGCCTTCGAATCCGGGTTGAGGCCGAGATAGCGCAGCGCGGCGGGAAACATCTCCTCGACCGCATCCAGCACATGCACGCCGCAGTTCGAGAGCTTCTTGAGCTGGTCGGGATCGAACAGGATCGTCCAGCTGTCGATCACCGCGTCAGGGCCGAGCCGTTCCTTGATCTTGGCGACGTTGTAGCCGATGCCGGTCGTGCCCCACATGTAGTTCACGGCGTGCTTGTTGCCGGGGTCGTATTTGGCCAGCCGCCCCTGGATCTCGGGCCAGGCGTTCTTCAGGTTCGGCACCTTGGCGGCGTCGATCGGCGCATAGAGGCCGAGCGGGATATGGCGCGGCAGGAAGGAGGCGGTGACCACGATCAGGTCATAGCCGGTCTTGCCCGCCAGCAGCTTGGTCTCGACCGTCTCCATCTGGTCGAAGGTGTCGTAGACGACCGTGATCCCGGTTTCCTTCTTGAAGGCGTCGAGCACCTCGGGGTCGACATAGTCGGACCAGTTGTAGATGCGCAGTTCCTTGTTCTGCGCCGCGGCTTGGCCCGCCACGGCCAGCGACAGGCCCAGCGCGAGACCCGAGACGATTCCCTTGAACCAGCGACCAGCCATCATGATGCGTTCGATTCCTCTCCAGACAGGCAGCGCAGAGGCTACCAGCTTGGCGCCACGTCTCAAGCCGTTGTGATCCCGCACCGCGTCGATCGATCTTGCGATGCAACAGGCCTGCCACATATTGCGCCCATGCGCGCCGCCCGCCTCCTGCCCCTCCTGTTCCTCATCGTCTTCATCGTGCCGGTGGCGACCCACGCCGCCTGGTGGTCGATGCAGGGCAATGCCGAAGACTGGCGCCGGGCCGACTGGTCGAGCGCGAAGCTCCTGCCC
The DNA here is from genome assembly GCA_943372485.1 of Allobosea thiooxidans. Lineage (GTDB taxonomy): Bacteria > Pseudomonadota > Alphaproteobacteria > Rhizobiales > Beijerinckiaceae > Allobosea > Allobosea thiooxidans_A. The sequence goes on along the minus strand of CALRYW010000090.1, from coordinate 8,975 downwards.
GCCGCCTCGACGGAGCCCGAAGCCACCGTCCATGTCTTCGCCGCCCGCGTCGGCCGCTGGCGCGGCGTCTTCGCGCATCATTCCTGGGTGGTGGTGAAAGAGGCCGGCGCCAGCGGCTATACGCGCTTCGACGTCGTCGGCTGGGGGACGCCGGTGCGCGTCAACCATCGCGAGGCCGACGGGCGCTGGTATGGCAATCTGCCGGAGCCGGTCGCCAAAATCCGCGGCGCAGCGGCGGAAGCGCTGATCCCGCGCATCCGCGACGCTGTGAAGAGCTATGCCTATGCCACGCCCGGCAGCTACCAGGCCTGGCCGGGACCCAACTCCAACAGCTTCGTCCAGCACGTCCTGGCCGAGGTGCCGGAACTGGCGCGGGCCCTGCCGCCGACCGCGATCGGCAAGGATTTTCGCGAGGACGGCCTGTTCGCCGGGCTGACGCCGAGCCGCACCGGCATCCAGGCCTCGCTCTACGGGCTCGCCGGCCTCACGATCGGCTGGGTCGAGGGCGTCGAGATCAACCTGCTCGGGCTGGTGGCCGGCCTCGACCTGCGCAGCCCGGCGTTGAAACTGCCGGGCTGGGGGCGGGTGGGTGTTTGAGCCCTTCCGTCATGGTCGGGCTTGTCCCGACCATCCACGTCTTCCGGCGTCGCGTTCTGTGACAAAGACGTGGATGCTCGCCACAAGGGCGAGCATGACGGTCGCGCCAAGGCTCGGCCGTCATGAGGTCGTCCTCACACCGCTTCCAGCGCCTGGGCCAGATCCGAGATCAGATCCTCGATGTTCTCGATGCCGACGGAGATGCGGATCAGCGCGTCGGTCAGTCCGATCTCCTCGCGGAGTTCCTTGGCAACGCCGGAATGCGTCATCGCGGCAGGGTGCGAGACCAGCGTCTCGGTGCCGCCGAGCGAGACAGCGAGCTTCATGATCTGGAGGTTATCGAGCAGCGCGAAGGCCTCCTTCTCGCCACCAACGACGTCGAAGGCGAAGGTCGAGCCGGCCGCCGTGCATTGCCGGTCGAACACCGCCTTGCGCGGGTCGCCATCCCGGAGGTCGCCGAGATAATGCACCTTGGCCACCTTCGGATGGGCGGAGAGGTAGTCCGCGACCAGCCTCGCATTCTCGTTGGCGCGGCTCATGCGGATGTCGAGCGTCTCCAGCGAGCGCATCAGCATCCAGCAGGAGTTGGGGTCGAGCTGCGTGCCCAGCGAGCCGCGCCAGCTCTTGACCTGCCGCACCAGTGCCTCCGCGCCGCTGATCGAGCCGCCGACGAGGTCGGAATGGCCGCCGACATATTTCGTCAGCGAGAGCAGCGAGAGATCAGCGCCCTGTTTCAGCGGCTTCTGGTATTTCGGGCCGAGCATGGTGTTGTCGACCACCACCGGCGGGCGGTGGCCCTGCGAAGCTTCGAGCTCGTCGGCGATCATCTTGCAGGCGGCGAGATCGACCAGACCGTTGGTCGGGTTCGCCGGCGTCTCGACCAGGATCATGCCGACGCGCCCCTTGGCCGCAGCGGCCTTGGCGGTTTCGCGCATCTGCGCGATGTCGAGCCCGTCGGTGAAGCCGAAGGCGGTGACGCCGAAGGCGCCCATCTGGTTCTTCAGCAGGGTCTCGGTGCCGCCATAGAGCGGGCGGGAATGGATGATGGTGTCGCCGGGCCGCAGGAAGGCGAAGCAGGTCGTGGCGATGGCGGCCATCCCGCTGGCGAAGACGGCGCATTTCTCCGCCTCGTCCCAGATCGCCAGGCGATCCTCGAGGATCTCCATGTTCGGGTGGTTGAAGCGCGAATAGACCAGACCGGGCTTCTCGCCCGGCTTGGGCTGGCGGCGGCCGGAGGTGAAGTCGAAGAAATCCTTCCCCTGCTGGGCGTTCTCGAAGACGAAGGTCGAGGTCAGAAAGATCGGCGGCTTCAGCGAGCCTTCCGACATGGCCGGCGAGTAGCCGAAGCCCATCATCAGCGTCTCGGGATGCAGCTTGCGGTTGGCGATCCGGTCCTTGTGATAGCTGTCGTCGCTCATGATGGCCTCGCTGTCCAACGGGGTGCGCCGCAGAATGCGCCCAGGGCGCTAACATAAGCGCAAGACACAGCGATTGCTTGGACGGTTCCGCCCCTCTATGCCAGTTTAGGAGAGAGATCCTTCCATATTTGAAGAAAGTGGGAGCAGTTTATGCTCGATAACGTCGATCGCCGCATGCTGGCCGTCCTGCAGGAGGATGGCCGCATCACCAACCAAGATCTGTCGGAAAGGATCGGCCTGTCCCCGACGCCCTGCCTGCGCCGCCTCAAGCGTCTCGAGGAAAGTGGCGTGATCCAGGGCTATTCGGCAACCGTCGATCCCAAGGCCTATGGCCTGCCCTTCAGCGTCTTCGTCTCGGTGCGGTTGTCGCAGCAGACGCAGGAGCACATCGCCGAATTCGAGAAGGCGGTCGAAGGCTGGAACGAGGTCACCGAATGCTACCTGATGACCGGCAGCCAGGATTATCTCCTGCGGGTGCTGACCGATGGCATCGAGGGCTATGAGCGCTTCCTCAAACAGAAGATGACGCGGCTGAAATGCATCCAGTCGGTCGAATCGAATTTTGCGCTCGCGACCGTGAAGAAGCGCATCGGCCTGCCGCCACTGTGAGGGTCTAGCGCCCCGCGAAGAGAGCCACCGCGGCGGCAGCAGCCATCCGCTGCGAACTGTGCCCTACGCCCGGCACGATGATCTCGCGCCAAGGGCTCTGCACCTTCAGCCGGTCCGCTTCGGCCGCCGCCACCGCCAAAAAATGGCGACCGCGCGCCAGCCGGTGCGGGCCCTGCGCCTGCGCGCCCCGGCTGTGGTTCAACTGCGGATGGGCGGGGTCGTCGTCGCGTTCGCCGAGCATCACCAGCAGCGGTTTTGCAAGGGCGGCCGACAGTGAGGCATCGGTCGCAGGCGTGCCGTTCAGCGAATAGGGATAGGCGAAGCCGCCCGCCTCGCCCCGCAGAGGCAGGGTGTAGTAGCCGGCATTGGCGCTGATCGCGGTCGAGAAGCGCGCCGTCGGCGTCAGCAGGGCCATGCGGTGGACGAACTGGGCGCCCGCCGAATGCCCAAACAGAACATAGCTCGTTCCCGCGACGCGGCCGCTGGCCAAAGCGCGATCGAAGAAGCGCTCGATGCTGGCATAGACCCAGCGGGCCGGGTCCGTCTCGTCGCGCACGCCGCCCTGCTGGAACAGCCGCGTCGGGAACCGGTCGCGGTCGAAATGCGGCGCCGCGATCAGCAGGCCATGGCGTTCGGCCGCCTCGACCCAGTTGTCGCGGGCGGTCTCGGCATTGCGCTCGAGGCCGTGGATCGCGATCAGCAGCGGACAGGGCTTCCCCGTACAGGCCGCCGGCACATAGGTCTCGACATTGATCGGCTCGGCGCCGGCGGGCGAGACGTCCGCATGGATCACATGGCTGCGTCCCGCCTCCTGGAAGGGCGTGAGGTCATGCGCCGCCACGACCTGCAGCCCGCAGACCAGCAGGAGCATTGCCACCAAAGCCCGGCCGACCGTCGCCATCGCTCCACGCCTCCTCGGTGCGGAGTTTGCGCAGGACCACCCGACCGGGCAAGCCGCTCAGGCGCCCTTGCCGCGATCCATGGCCCGGCGCACGACCTGCGTGACCTCGCTGTCGGAGAGGAAGAGGTCGTGCCGCAGCATGCTCCAGCCTCGGCCGGAGGTGTCGGCGACGCGCACGCCGAGGGCCTCCAGGCGCGAACGGTCGGCCGCTCCGGCGCGCGCGACGCCACCGGCGATGCGGGCGGAGATCGCCAGAGCCCGGTCGCCCGGGTCGATGATCAGCGTCATGCGGCGGGCGAGCGGGCCGAGCTTGCCGACCGTCTGCTCGAAGGCGTCGATATCGATGTCGGGCGAGGCGAGGACGACGGATCCGATCCGGGAATAGACATCGGCGGAATCGCGCAGCTCGCGCAGCCCTTCCAGCGTCAGGAAGGTGCCCATGGAATGTGCGACGATGTGGATGCGGCCCACTGTCGGGTTGGCGACCAGGGCCTGCAGCGCCTTGACGAAGCCGTCGCGCGACCACAGCGCGCTTTCCCGGTCATAGGCATAATCGAACAGCTTGCCGCCGGATGGCCAGGAGAAGATCGCGGTGCGGCCCTGGAACTCCAGCGAATGCGAGAGCTGGCCGGCGCTGCGCGCCGCGGATTCGAAGGTCTCGTTGTAGCCATGCACATAAAGCAGCACGTCGCGGCCGGTCGCGGCCTGGGCAAAGGCGCGGCCGGCATCGGCGGAGGTCTGGCCGCCGAGGCCCAGCACCGCCCAGTCGCCATTGACGGCGGAGGAGACGCGTCCCGAGATCCCGTCGGCGGGCGGCGCGAGGCGCGCTTCCGCGAAGGTCAGCGAGCCGCGATCGGACCCGAAGAAGGGCTGGCGCGGGCCGACAGGCTTGCGGGTCGTCACCACGAGCAGCTCGGGCTCCTTGCCCAGCGCCGAGGCATCGGCCCGGGTCGGCTCCGAGAACGGCGAGACGGCGACTTCGCTCTGGGCGCAGGCCGAGAGCGCGAGTGCGAGCAGCGCGGCGAGCGCCGCCCGACGGCAAGAATATGCGTGCCGCAAACCAAGCATCGTGTCGGGCATCCAGTCGATGATGAGGGGGCCGAATTGGCAGTCGCCCCTTAACGACAGGCTAACGCGGCCAGAATGCGGCGAGGCTCTCGAACAACCGCGCTTCGTCGCCAGGCGTGGCTCAGCGGCCGCCCGAGAGGATGGTCACGGGTGCCGTCACGACCAGCCCCACGGTCGATCCGACGGTTCCGACGACGCCGCCCGCGATGTCGCCGACCCTGTCGCCGAGCTGGGGACCGGCCGTCGCGATGCCACCATCCGCCTGCAGACGCTGGCCGATCATCTGCACGACCTTCGGCGAGGAGGCGAATTTGCTGTGGTTCAGCGGGTCGCCCGACACCACTTCCGAGAGGTCGATGATGCGCGCGCCGAGCTTTTCGAGGTCTGCGATGATCTGCGTGTCCTTGGCCGAAACGGCGCCCAGCCGCGTCTTGTCGCCGGCGAAGCGGCGGGAGACATCGAGCGCGCGGTCGTCGGCCGAGACGAAGACGGTGACCGGGCGTTTGATCTCGCGCATCTGCGTCTTGAAGACGTCGAGATCGACGTCGGGCGCGGCCAGCATGACGTCGCGAAGCTTGCCGCCGAAGGTGCCGTCGCCCCGGATCGAGGCCTGGCGCAGCGATTCCAGCGTCAGCAGCGTTCCCATGGAGTGCGCCAGGATGTCCATGCGCGTCGTGCCGAGATCGCGCGCGATCGCCCGCAGATTCAGTTCGAGGAAGTCGCGCGAGTAATAGGCGCTCTCGCGATCATAGGGATAGGCGAGCAACTGGCCGCGCGACGGCCAGGTGAACAGCACCGGCACGCCCTTGAAACCCGAATCATGGACGATCTGCGCGAAGCGATAGGCGGCGTCGGCGAAGTTCGTGTTGAACCCGTGCACGAAGATCAGCACGTCACGCTGGGAAGCAGGCCGCTTCAGGATCTCACGGCGGACATCGGCGACGATCGGCGCGAGGTCGAGCCGCTGCACATTGGTGACGGCGAAATGCTTGGCCGGATCGCTCGGCCCCGAATCAGGCAGTTCGAGTTCGCCCGTCTTGTGGGCCCGCGGGACCGTGAAATCCAGCCGCGCGAACGCCAGCCGCGGCCCGCGCTCGCCATTGAAGTAGACAGGCTCGGACGAGGCCTCGCGCGTCGTCGCGACGAACATCTCGACCTTGCCGGCGATATCCCCGGGGACGCTTGCCGCCGGGTTGATCTGGAGCACGCGCGGCGTCCCGCAGGCGCCCAGCGCCAGCGGCGCGAGGACCGCCCAAACCAGAGTCCGAAGCCGCATCGCCGCACGCATCGTCATCATCGCCTGACAGCTCTCCCCTGCGCGATGCACTGTCGAAACGACCACGCGCCTCACGATGACGGCAGAGCCGACCGGCGAAACCTTGTCGCTGGACCCTCGGCCTTGCTAGGGGAGCTTATGGCCGATCCTCCCGCTCCTGTCACCGCACTGGTCGCCGGCTTGCTCGCCGGCGACAGGGCAGCGCTGGCGCGGGCGATCACGCTGGTCGAATCACGCCGGCCGGACCATCGCCGCCAGGCCAGCGAGTTGATCCAGGCGCTCCTGCCGCGGACCGGTGGTGCGATCCGCGTCGGGATCACCGGCGTGCCCGGTGTCGGCAAGTCGACGACGATCGACGCCCTCGGCAGCTTGCTCACCCAGCGCGGACACAAGGTCGCCGTGCTCGCCGTCGACCCCTCATCAACCCGCAGCGGCGGCTCGATCCTCGGCGACAAGACGCGCATGGCGAGGCTCGCGGTCGATCCGGCCGCCTATATCCGGCCCTCTCCCTCATCGGGCACGCTCGGCGGCGTCGCGGCACGCACGCGCGAGACGATGCTGCTCTGTGAGGCGGCGGGCTTCGACGTGGTCCTGGTCGAGACGGTCGGCGTCGGGCAATCCGAGACGGCCGTGGCGGAGCTGACCGATTTTTTCCTGGTTCTGATGCTGCCCAATGCCGGCGACGAGTTGCAGGGCATCAAGAAGGGCATCATCGAACTCGCCGACATGATCGCGGTCAACAAGGCCGATGGAGCCGGTGCGACCGCCGCGCGCGCCGCCGCGGCCCAGTACCAGGCCGCACTGCACATTCTGGCGCCCTCCTCTCCCCTCTGGTCGACGCCCGTGGTGACGATCTCGGGCCTGACCGGAGACGGGCTCGACACGCTCTGGGCCAAGATCGAGGATCACCGCGCCCGCCACGAGGCGAAGGGGCTCGTCGCCGAGAAGCGTCATCGGCAGGATGTGAAATGGATGTGGGCCATGGTCGAGGACCGTCTCAAGGCAAAGCTGCGCGACGACCCCGCGCTGAAGGCCGCGACGCCGGCGCTGGAGGCCGCCGTGGCCGCTGGCAAGCTCGCGCCGACTCTGGCGGCCGACGACATCGCACAGGCGCTGGGATTGTGAGCCGATGAGACGAGCCCGCCCCGACATCCTGGTCACGGGCTTCGGCCCCTTCCCGCGGGTACGCGTCAATCCGACGAGGTCGCTGGCGCGGGCCGTGGCGAAGCGGCTGCGGGCCTCTGGTCTCGCTGCGGAAGCCCTGATTCTGGAAACCAGTTATGCGGGGGGCCTGCCGCCGCTGCGCGCCCACATCGGGGAGGTCCGTCCCCGGGCGATTTTGATGCTCGGGCTGGCCGCACGCGCCCGCAAGATCCGGGTCGAGCTCTTCGGCCGCGGCCATGCCAGCCCGCTTCATCCCGACGCCAGCGGCGGCACGCCCTCGGCAATGCCGGCGACCGCCGCCCTGCCGTTGCGGACGACGGCCGGTCCCGAGGCGGCGCTCGCGTCTCTGCGCCGTCGCGGCCTGCGCAGCGCGCTCTCGCCCTCGGCTGGGCGCTATCTCTGCGACGCCTGCTACGCGTCCGCTCTCAAGCATGCGAGCGGCGGCGTGCCGGTGATCTTCATCCATGTGCCCTGGCTGCGGCCGGCGCCCGGGTCACGGCCGAAGGCACGGGTCGCCTCGTTCCGGCCGGCGGCGGGCACCCTCGTCTCCGGCCTCGCCGAGATGGGAATCGACCTTGCCCGGCATGGGCGACGGTGCGGCTGAGCACGTACCGGAACGACACAAATCGCCACGGCACGGGGTTTGAACCGACGGCGCCATGGTCATGACCTCGCCTGTCCTCTCGCGACGCGCCCTGCTCGCGACGGCCGTTTTCGGCACAGCCGCGCTCGCAGCCGCACCGCTGCGCGCCCAGGCGCCACAACGCGCCGTCCCGCTCGGTGGGCTCGGCCTCGACGCCTCCCACTTCGGACTGCGGCCGGGGTCGCACGACGATCAGTCCCGGCAGTTCCAGGCTGCGCTGACGGAGGCCGCCCGCCGGCAGGCTCCGCTCGCGATCGCGCCCGGGCGCTATCGCATCGGCCGGGTCGTCCTGCCCGATGGCGCCAACCTCGTCGGCGTGCGGGGCGCGACCATGCTCGTCGCGGCGCAGGCCGGCCCCCTGCTCTCCGCCCGCGGCGTCGGACGCGCGTCGTTGCGCGGCCTCACGCTGGACGGCCTCGACATTCCAGCGCCGGGGCGCGAGGGGCTGCTCGTGGCCGAGGGCGTCGGGCAATTGGACATCCAAGACTGCGCCTTCGCCAAGGCCGGCTCGGTCGGGCTCCTGCTGAACCGCTCGGGCGGCGCGATCGAAGGCAACCTGTTCCGGTCGATGCGGGAATCGGCGCTGTTCTCGCTCGATTCCCTCGGCTTGCGCATCGAGCGCAATGGCGTCGAGGATTGCGGCAACAACGGCATCCAGCTCTGGCGCAGCCAGGCGGGCGATGAGCGCTCCTTCGTGCGCGGCAACCGCGTCGAGCGCATCCGGGCGGATGCCGGCGGCGACGGGCCCAATGGCAACGGCATCAGCCTGTACCGGGCCGGCGGCGTCATCATCGAGGGCAATCAGCTGCGCGACTGCGCGCTGACCTTCATCCGCAACAATTCCGGCAAGAGCGTCCAGATCCTCGGGAACCAGGGACGGCGCTGCGGCGAGGTCGGGCTCTATTCCGAGTTCGCCTTCGAGGGCGCGATCATCGCCAACAACCTCGTCGAGGATTGCGCGCAAGGCGCCAACATCACCAATCTCGACCATGGCGGCCGCCTGAGCGTCTTCGCCAACAACATCGTCCGCAATGCCCGCAAAAGCCTCTATCCCGGCGTGACGGAGCCGATCGGTGGCATGGGCGTGCATGTCGAGGCCGAAGCCGCGGTGACCGGAAACGTGATCGAAGATGCCAGCGACATCGGCATCTCGCTCGGCTGGTCCTGGGGCATGCGCAACCTCGTCGCGACCGGCAACATGGTGCGCCGGACCGGCATCGGCATCTCCGTCTCGCTCGTGCCCAAGCAGCGCAACACGGTGATCTCCGGCAATGTCATCGCCGAAGCGAGCCGCGGCGC
>CALRYW010000089.1:0-16110 GCA_943372485.1 Allobosea thiooxidans | reverse complement strand
GCGCGCCCGCTACATCACGCTGGAAAGCATCGCGCCGATCAGCGATGATCCCATCGTCAGCCTGCCAGCCGTGGCCGCCTGACCAGCCCGGCCAAAGCCGGCATCCAGGTGGCTCCAAGAAGCTACACCACCATCAGGGACACGACCTTGCGTAGCGTAAGGATCACTTGGTGAACGGTTTCGAGGTCCTTGGTTTCAACGCCATCGGCCAATCTGTTTACCCAGGGTTCCTGTCGCTCCATCGCCGACTTGAAGGCGTGTTCACCTTTGTCGGTCAGTAAGATGAGTTGCGCCCGCTTGTGATGCGGGTTGGGGGCAAAGGTTACGAGCCCTTCGCGCTGCAGATCATTGATGATCCGCTGCACATTCTGGCGGTTGGCGCCCAAATCGCGAGCAAGCCAAGCCACCGGTTGCGGGCGCTCGGCTGCAACGATGGCCCCAAGCACTTGCCACCGCGCACTCGTCAGCCCGAGGGGCGCGACCAGGCGATCACCGGCGATCACGACCAAGCTGTTGAGCCTGAACAAATCGAGCATCAGCCGCGTCAAGGCATCTCCGGAAGGTGTTCGCGCCATTCGACCTCAGCCTCGCTCCATAAAGACGTATTGACATCATAATGTCAATATTCTACCAATATGGTATCATGATACCCAATGGAGAGTAAGCTGTCATGACCCTGTTCCGCCCTCTTGATCCTGCCTTTCCCATCGAGCGGCAACTCGCCACCGACGCGAGCCCCATCGTTCTCGTAAACCTGTTCACGGTCGATAAGGCCGACGAGCCAGCGCTGCTGGCCGCCTGGGGCAACGATGCGGAGTTCATGAAGCGGCAGCCCGGCTTCATCTCGACCCAGCTGCATCGCGCGATCGGAGGCAGCTGCGCGTATCTGAACTACGCCGTCTGGGAATCGACGGCCGCCTTCCGGGCCGCCTTCTTTCATCCGGAATTCCAGTCGCGTCTCTCGGCTTATCCGTCGTCGGCAGTCGCAGCGCCGCATCTGTTCCAGAAAATCGCTGTGTCGGGCATGTGCGTCGCCTAAGGCGCGGTGAGGGCAGAAGCATCATGTTCAAACGGATTCATCCTATCGCGGGCGGTGTCGCGCTTGTGACAATCGCCACCTTCTGGCTCTCGACGGCCTTCAGCGAGGTGTTCGGCTCCGAAGCAATGGTCGTTGCGGTCAAGACCACGATCCCGTGGGGATTTCTATTGCTGATCCCTGCACTCGCGCTGGCCGGCGGAACCGGCTTCGGATTGGCCAAGGGCCGCCGGGGCGGCCTCGTCGGCGCAAAAGTCAAACGGATGCCACTGATCGGCGCGAACGGCGTACTCATCCTCATTCCCTCCGCGCTCTTTCTGGCATCCAAAGCAAGCACAGCCTCCTTCGACAGTGCCTTCTACGCCGTTCAAGCGCTCGAACTCGCGGCCGGCGCGGCGAACATCACGCTGCTCGGCCTCAACATGCGTGATGGCCTGAAATTGAATGGCCGGTTTCGCCGCAAGGCGTGATTGGAGCCGGGAGGAAACAGCACCTTGAACGATTACGCCTGAGGCCGACTGTATCCCCTTCGCGTTGGGCTGCAGCCCGTTCAACGGCCAGTCGATGGCGCGATGCGCCAACAGCCTGGCTTGAGCTTTCACTCTCGAAGCCGGCATGCCCAGCCCGGCGGGGACCCTAGGCGGAGGATCTCAGGCATCGACTGCACCGGCGACGATCTGGCCCGATCGCATGTGAAGAGTCCGGTCGGCGAACTCGGCGGCCAAATGAGGCTGATGCAGGGTGCAGAGCACGGCGAGCCCCCTCGACCTCGCGAGCGTCCTGATCAAGCCGAGCACCATCCGCGCCGCGTGCGGGTCAAGACTCGCCACCGGTTCATCGGCGAGAAGGACGCGGCTCTCTTGCATCAGCGCGCGCGCGATCGCCACCCGCTGCTGCTGTCCACCCGAGAGCGTGTCGGCGCGCTGGTCTCGTTGCGCATCGAGATCGACGGCGCGCAACGCCTCTTCCGCCCGCTCCCGCAGCGCCTTCGGATAGCGCCCCAGCGCCACCCGCCACAGCGGCAGCGATGGCAGCCGGGCCGTCATCACATTCGCCAGGGCGGTTCGCCGGCGAACGAGATTGAACTGCTGGAAGACGACGCCGATGTCGGCGCGGGCGCCCCGCAAAGACGAGGGCGCCAGCGAATCGATCCCCTGTCTATCGATCCGGATACTGCCTGCATCGGGCTCGGTCAGCCGGGCGATGCAGCGGAACAATGTCGATTTCCCCGAGCCGCTGGGTCCCAGCAAGGCCACCACCTCGCCGGCCGCAACGTCGAGCGTGACCTCCGACAGGGCGATCACGTCGCCGAAGCGCTTCGAAAGCCCTGATATGGCGAGCGCTGGCGTCATGACAGTCGCCGCCGCAGCCAGGCGCTCAACTGGTCGATGGCGGTCACCATGGCCAGGATCACCAGCAGGATGGTCAGCACGCGGTCGAACTGCAGCAGGTCGACGCTGTTCTTGAGTTCCTGACCGATGCCACCGGCGCCGACGACGCCGAGGACCGTCGAGGCGCGGACGTTGAACTCCCACATGTAGAGCAGGATGGACGAAAGCTGGGGCAGCGCGTCCGGCAACTGGGCATGCAGGAAGACCCGCAGCCGTCCCGCGCCGCTCATGCGGGCCGCCTCGACCGGCCCGGGCTCCGTCGTCTCGATCGTCTCGGCCCAGAGCTTGGCGATCGAACCGGCCGTATGCAGCGCCACGCCGAGAACGCCGGCGAAGGGACCGAGCCCGACAGCCGCGACGAAGATCAGCGCGAACACGAAGGAATCGATGCCCCGCAAGGCGTTGAGCAGCCAGCGGGCCGGCAGCGCCAGCAGTGGCGAAACGCGGATGTTCCGGGCCGCCAGCAGGCAGAGTGGAGCGGCGATGATGGCGCCGAACGAAACCCCGACCGTCGCCATCGCCACGGTTTCCAGCCCGCGCCGAGCGAGCACATCGATCTCGCTGAGGTCGGGCGGCCATGACCGCGCGATCCAGCCGGCCAGTCGAGGCAGGCCTTCCAGGAGGCGCATGACATCGACCTCGGCCACATGCAGGCACAGCGCGTAAAACGCGACGCCGAGACCCAGCAGCGGAACGAAAGCCGTCCGGCTCACGGCCGCTGAAGCCCGGCCGTCTTGCTCGCCCTGCCGCCGGGCAGGGCCCTCCGCATCCTTCACGATGTCCATGGGCTTCAGGGCTTCGCCTTCAGCCGGCCGACCGCGATGCCGGCCGCCTCGATCGGCCGGTAGCTCTCGTGATCGGCCCTCACCCAGCCGGTGTAGCGCGGCGGCATGATCGCGCGCGCTTCCTCTTCGGTGATGGCGGCTACGATCTCCTGGATGCGGGCGGTGATGGCCGGGTCGAGGCCGGAGCGCACGACGAGCGGGTCGTTGGGCAGCGGCTCGGACGTCCAGACGATCTTGACCTCCTCGCGCCGGACCAGGCCGCGCTCCGCCATGCCGTTGAAGTTCCGGTCGAAATCCGTGGCGAGATCGACCTGGCCGTTCGCGACGGCGATCACGTTCGCCGGATGCGAGGCGCCGTCGCGATACTGGAAGAAGGTCTTGGGATCGATGCCGCGGCTGAGGAAGTAGTGGGTGGGAATGAGCCAGCCCGAGGTGGATCCCACGTCGGCGAAGGAAATCCGCAGTCCCTTCGCGCCGTCCGGCCACGACCCCACGGTCAGCCCCGGGCGCGCGAGGATGATCGCATGGTAGGTCGGGCGCCCGTCATACCTGACGGTGGCGATGGCGCGGGCGCCGCCTTCGTGATGGGCGAGGACGTAGCCCCATGGCCCCATCCAGGCGACGTCCGCCTGCCCGTTGGCGAGCGCGATGGAGATGCCGGCCCAGTCATTGGTGACCACCAGGTCGTAGGATCGGCCGAGGCGCTCGGCGAGGTGCTTGAAGAACGGCTCGAACGCCTTGCGCGTATCGCTCGGCGACGGCTGGAACGGGCCGACGGCGAAGCGCAGGCGGCTGCCCTGCGCCAGCGAGATCGCGGGCGCGGTGATGGCGGCCGCACCGGCCAGAATCAAGGAGCGGCGGTTCAACATCGATCATCCTCATAGGGCGCCGGACCTGACCGGGCCCCCGAGGGCTGTCTGCGGCCGGCCTGGCGGGCACAGAGACGTTACGGGCGCGGGGCCTGTAACGTTACGCGGCGGTCGAGCGAATATCGGGTCGCAACAGACAGGGATGACATGACGCGCGATCGGACATGGCTGCTCTTCGGCGGCCCCTATGGGAACCTGCAGGCCACGCAGGCACTGCTGGCGGAGGCCGGACGGCTGGACATCTCCCCAGACAGGATGCTCTGCACGGGCGATCTCGTGGCCTATTGCGGCAATCCGGTCGAGACGATCGATCTGATCCGCGACAGCGGCATGGCCGTCGTCGGTGGCAATTGCGACGAGCAACTCGGCGCGAGCGCCAGCGACTGCGGCTGCGGTTTCGAGCCTGACAGCGCCTGCGCCAGATTGTCGGCCGCCTGGTATGCCTTCGCCGACAGTGTGGTCAGGCCCGACCAGCGCCGATGGCTGGCCTCATTGCCGGGGCGCGTCGATCTGAAGATCGGCGGCCGGACCCTTGCGGCGATCCACGGCTCGGCCCACTCCATCAACAGCTTCATTTTCGCGGGCACGCCCGAGGGCGAGAAGCGCCGCAGTCTCGACGCCCTCGGCGGCGATGGCGTCGTCGGCGGCCATTCGGGCCTGCCTTTCTCCCAATTGCTCGGGGGGCAACTCTGGCACAACCCGGGTGTCATCGGGATGCCGGCCAATGACGGGACGCCGCGGGTCTGGTTCAGCCTCGTCAAGGAGACCGAGGCCGGGCTCGCGATCGAACGCCGGGCGCTGTCCTATGACCATGAAGGCGCACAGGCCGCGATGTGCGGCGCCGGCCTTCCCGAAAGCTACCGCAAGGCGCTCGCGACGGGGCTCTGGCCCAGTCTCGACGTCCTGCCCGAGCGCGAACGCGCCGAGACGGGACGACCGCTCGCCGAAACATCGATGTTATGGCCGGCGCGCCGGCCCGCCCGGGCGCTCCAGGCTGTGTGAGCGGATCGAGGAGGCACGCAGGCTCTGCAGCAGGGTGAGTCTCAGATGCATGAAGGTGGTCCGGAACCAGCCCTTGTCGCGATATTTCCGGGCGCTGGTCGTGATCGTCGCGCCGACCGGCTGAATCGCCAGGCCTGCGCGCCGCGCGTCGCGGACCAGCTGGTGGTCCTCGCCATGGGCCGCGGTCTCGTCATAACCGCCAAGGGCATGGAACGTCGCGGCAGGGAGGCACAGCGCCTGATCGCCGAAGGGCAGGCCGATCACCCGTGAGCGGAAACTGACGCCGCCTTCGGTCAGACGCATCAAGGCGCCGCCATCAAAGCGCAGGTCGAAATAGCGCAATGCGGCGCGCGGCTCCTGCAGCCGCACCAGCAGTTGCGACACGGCATCTTCGCCGAGCGTCGTGTCGGCATGCACGAACCAGAGATGGCGACCTCGGGCGACCGAGGCCGCATGGTTCATGCTGGAGGCGCGCGTTCCGCCGCGTGCGAGAACGATCTCGAAGGTTTTGGGAAGGGTGACCAGCAGCGTTTCCGGAACAGCCTCGTGCTCGGCCAACGGAATGATCACCGAGACAAGCGCGCCATCTGGGCTCGTTTCGGGCGGACGGACATCCAGCGTCACGGCATCGCGCATGATAGACCCGCATCCCATGTCGATGGCCGCGAGGCCCGTCGAGGGCCCTTGTGATTCGACGCCGCACATCGTCTCGTTACAACGCTCGCAGAGTGATGGGCGCGCGCCCGGAACCTGCCGCGTCCCCTGATCCGGCAAGCGCGGGGGGGAGGTCAACCTGATGAAGCAGGGCGCGAGCCCTTCAGATCAGCAGCTCGGCCCAGCCCTTGAAGCGGCGGCGGCCGGAACCGTCGGCCCGCACCACTTCGCCGCTGACCACCGACATGGCGAACCCGCCTGTCGTCCAGTCGGCGACCTCCTCGAGCGCATCCGTCGTGGCGTGAAGCGTCCAGCGTGTGCCGCGATGACTGAACCCGGCCTGCCAGCGCGTCGGCCAGCGATAGGTCCGGTCCGGCGTCGGGCGGCTCTCGTCAATGGCGAATGCGATGTCCGACAGCGGGCCCTCGCCGTCGAAGGTAGCCATGCCGCTCTCCCGCGGCGTGCCCGGCTGGACGCGCTCGTGATAGCGCAGGTACAGATCGCGGCCATCCTCCGTCAGGAGGTAAAGGCCGTTGAAATTGCTCCAGTTCGCCCCGAAATCGCTGGTGAAGCGATTATATCCGGTACGCGCGATGAATTCGAAGATGACCCGGCCGGCAAGCTGGCGCCCCTTCCAGCGCAGCGTCGCCGGCGCAGCACCGATCCAGTAATCGTCGCCTTGCGTCTGGCGGCGGAGGATTGGCGTCAGCCCCTCCACCGCCATGTCGATGTCGTTGACGGCGCTCACCATCCGCATGCCGCCGCCGACCGTGCCGCGAAACTGGAAATGCGCGGAGTCGGGGATGGTCTCCAAGATCTTATCCGGATTGGGATAATGCGCACTGCCGATGATGGGGACGACGCCTTCGCCTTGCGCATACATCATGATCCAATGATCCGCGAAGAACCGGTCGCCCGTCTGACCACGGTTGTTGTCGTGCGCCAGATAGACCGCACCCTGCGCATCCGCGCCGACGAAGGAAAAATAGTCGGAATGGTACCGCCTGATCTCGTCCGCGCGGATGGGTAACGGCCATGCTGCCGTAACGCTCGCACCGGCGGCCATGAGTTGCCGGCGATTGAGGCCTGATGAGGAATGGTCCATGGGCTATGGTCCTGATGATCACCAGACCATTGCCGGAAGACGGCCTCGCGCAATTCACATCTTGTTGACGTGAGAAAATCTGCCGAGCGATCTGCCGCACAGGGCTGAAACCATGGCGGACGCCACACGAAACCGTGAACCGCGTAACGTTGCGCGGCTCCGGCGCGAACATGCTGCCGAACCTGAAGCTCCCCGTCCTGAAGCGACCCCCATGGCTGATCCTGCACCTGCCTCGCTCCCGCCGAAGCGCCCCTTGCGGCAGGACGGAGTTCTGCGCGCCGACCTCTGCATCATCGGTGCGGGCTCCGGCGGGCTGTCGGTCGCGGCCGGCGCCGTCCAAATGGGCGCTTCGGTCGTCCTCATCGAAAAGGGCGAGATGGGCGGCGACTGCCTCAACACCGGCTGCGTGCCCTCCAAGGCGCTGATCGCCGCGGCCCATGCCGCCCATGCCGTCCGTGATGGGAAACGCTTCGGTGTTCATGCCGCCGAGCCCGAGATTCGCTTCGACGAGGTTCACGCCCATGTGCACGGTGTGATCGGCGCGATCGCGCCGCATGACAGCGTCGAGCGGTTCGAACAGCTCGGCGTCCATGTCATCAAGGCGGCGGCGCGCTTCCTCGACCAGGATACGGTCGAGGCCGGCGGGGAGACGATCGCGGCGCGCCGCTACGTGATCGCAACCGGCTCGCGCGCCGCCGTTCCGCCGATCCCTGGCCTGGCGGACGCCGGCTATCTCACCAATGAGAGCGTCTTCGAGCTGCGGGCGCGTCCCGAGCATCTCATCGTCGTCGGTGGCGGACCCATCGGGATCGAGATGGCGCAGTCCTTCCGTCGCCTGGGTTCGCGGGTGACGGTGATCGAGAAGTTCGGCATCCTCGCCAAGGATGAGCCGGAGGCGGTCGCGGTCGTCCGCGCCGCGCTCCTCCGGGACGGCGTGACGCTGCTCGAGCAGGTCGGCATCAGCGAAGTCAGGCGCGACGGCGCAGTCGTGACGGTCACGCTCGATGGCGACAGCGCGGTCGGACGGAGCGTCGCGGGCAGCCACCTGCTCGTCGCGGCGGGCCGGCGGCCGAACGTCGAAAACCTCGACCTCGACGCGGCCGGTGTCGCCTTCACGCCGAAGGGGATCACGGTCGACGCGCGCCTTCTGACCAGCAATCGCCGGATCTTCGCCATCGGCGACGTCTCGGGAGGCCCGCAATTCACCCATATCGCGGGCTATCATGCCGGCATCGTCATCCGGAACGCCCTGTTCGGCCTCCCCGCCAAGGTCGACTACACGGCCTTGCCCTGGGTGACCTACGCCGATCCGGAACTCGCCCATACCGGCCTCACCGAGGCGGAGGCGCGCAAGGGCGGCCATGACGTCCAGATCCTGACCTGGTCCTTCGCGCTCAACGACCGGGCCCAGGCGGAGCGCGCCACCGAGGGGCTGGCCAAGCTCGTGCTGGGTCGCAAGGGCCGGATCCTCGGCGCCACGATCGTGGGGCCGCGCGCGGGCGAACTGATCGGCACCTGGGCCCTGGCCATCTCGTCCCGCCTCCGCATCGGGGCCGTGGCGAGCGCCGTGCTGCCCTATCCGACGCTGTCGGAGATCTCGAAGCGCGCCGCCGGCAGTTACTACACGCCGAAGCTCTTCGGCTCCACCACGCGCCGCGTCGTCGGTTTCGTCCAGCGTTTCCTGCGCTGATCCGGAGAGACAGCCCATGATGACCCGCCTTCTCACCGATCGGCGCCTCTGGCTCGCCCTGGCCGCGCTCGCCCTGATCCTCATCGTCCGGCAGACCGGGGTTGCGAGCTATCTCTCGCTGGACACGCTCAGGACCCATCGCGTGACGCTCACGAACTGGGTCGAGGCGAACCACCTGGTCGCCGCGCTCGCCTATGTCGCCGTCTATGTCGCCGCTGTCGCCTTCTCGATGCCCGGCGCCATCTTCCTGACGCTGTCGGGAGGGTTTCTGTTCGGAGCGGTGTTCGGCACGCTGCTGACCGTGATCGGTGCCACGATCGGGGCGACGCTGATCTTCCTGTTCGCCAAGACCCTCTTCGGCGAGAATGCGCTCGACCGTTTCGGTGCGCCGGCCGCCAGGCTGGCGGAGGGCATCCGCCAAAACGCCGCCTCCTATCTGCTCGTGCTGAGGCTGGTGCCGCTCTTCCCGTTCTTCCTGGTCAATCTGGTGCCGGCCTTCGTCGGCGTACCGCTCGCGACCTATGTGCTGACCACCTTCTTCGGGATCATGCCGGGGACGGCGGTGTTCTCGCTGGCGGGCGCGGGGCTCGGCTCGGTTCTCGACCAGGGCGGCGCAGTCTCGCCCGGCTCCATCCTCACGCCGCAGATCATCGGCGGCCTCGTGGGGCTCGCCGCGCTGTCGCTGGCCGCGATCCCGATCAGGAAGCGCCTCGCGGCCCGGGAAAACCAGACGGGGGCGTAACGTCCACCTGCGTCCATCCGTAAGGAGAGCCATGATGACCGTCGACAACCAATCTCACGGGCTGACCCGGCGCGCCACGCTCGGCCTCGGCCTCATGGTCCTCTCGGGGCCGGCATGGTCCCAGGCGGGGGATGTCGACGCCGCGTATGACCGGCTCCTGCAGCGCTATGTCAGCGCAAGCCCTGACGGGGTCAACCGCGTCGACTATGCCGGCTGGCGGGCCAACGCGGCCGACCGCACCGCACTGGACGGCTACATCACGGAGCTTTCGCGGCTGAAGCCCTCTGCCATGGCCCGGGCCGACGCCTTCTCCTTCTGGGGCAACCTCTACAATGCGGTGACGCTGAAGGTCATCCTCGACCGCTACCCGGTCGCCTCGATCCGCGACATCAAGAGCGACAACTGGCTCGATCCGAAAGCCTATACGGGTCCCTGGCGCCAGCCGCGCGTGACCGTGGAGGGCAGGCGGCTGTCGCTGGACGACATCGAGCACGAGATCATGCGTCCGACCTTCAAGGACCCGCGCGTGCATTACATCGTCAACTGCGCCTCCTATGGCTGCCCCAACCTGATGAATCGGGTCTGGCGCGCCGCGACGCTGGAGGCCGATCTGGACGCTGCGGCGCGTGCCTTCGTCAACCATCCGCGCGGCGTCACGGTGCTTGCCGACGGCGCGCTGCGGGTGTCGTCGATCTACAAATGGTTCATCGCGGATTTCGGCGGCAATGACGCCGGGCTGATCGCGCATTTCCGCCAACATGCCGAGCCGGCGCTGGCCCAGCGCCTCACCGGCTCGCCGCGGATCGCCGACGACGACTATGACTGGTCGTTGAATGGGCTCCGCCCCGTCCCGGCGCCGCGCGGCTGAGCCCGCTGATGACGGACCGGTCCATGACGCCACGCCCGAAACTGAGACGGCTGCTGGCCGGAGCCGCGACGGCTGCGGTCCTGGTGGCGGGCGCAGCCATCTTGGTCGTGACGACCCAGCCTCGGCTGGCGCCCTGGACGCTCGATCCGACCGATCCGCGCGTATCGCTGGAGGATGTCGAGCGGGAGGTGGCCCGACGCCATCCCGTTCCGGATGTCGCGCCCGCGGGTCTGGCCGCCATGCTGGGGCGCGGCGAGGCCACGCTGTTCGACGTGCGCACGCAGGAGGAGTTCGACGCCGGCCACCTGCCGGGCGCGATCCGGATCGAACCCGGCAGCTCGGCCGCCGAGATCCTCAGCCTTCACCGCGATCGGCTCGACGATGGGCCGGTCGTGTTCTATTGCGCCGTCGGCGTACGATCCTCGCAGATGATGACGGCGACGCTGAAGCAGATTGCTCCCCACGCCAGCGCCGGCGTCTTCAATCTGCGCGGCGGGATTTTTCGTTGGACGGCGGATGGCCGCGCCTTGGTGAAGGGCGATGGCCCCGGCAAGGCGCATCCCTTCGACGAAAGCTGGGGCCAGTTGCTGGCCAGGACGACACCGCGTTGACGGCCGCCACGGGGCCAGATGCGTCCGTCATGGGTCGATCCGCGTGGGATCGCCGGGGATTGACGCTGCTCGCCATGCTCGGTGTCGGCATCATGATGCAGACCGTGGTCGCGATGGTCTATGGCGCGGCACCTGGCTCACGGCGAGACGCCTGGCCGGTCGCGCTGTCGCTTGGCTTCATGCTGTCCCTGTCGTCCGCGGGGCTGCTCTGGGCGGTCTGGCGGGCGCGGGACGTGCCAGCCGGCCTGGCTCTCGGCCTTGCCATCGCGGCAGCCGGCGTCCTGATGCGTGTGCCCTATTTCGGCGCGGGGCCGATGCTGGAGGACGATCATTTCCGCTATCTGCTCGACGGAGCCATGGTCGCGCACGGCCTGAGCCCCTATGCCCTCGCTCCCGAAGCGCTGCTGCGCAGTGCGGACGGCACCCTGGCACCACTGGTCGGGGCGGGGCGGGCTGCGATCACTTCGATCAACTTCCCCGAGTTGCGCTCGATGTATCCCGGCGGGGCGCAAGCCGCGTTCGCGTTGGCCCACCTTATCGCGCCCTGGAGCCTCGACGGGCTGCGCGTCGTGTTCTTTGGCACGGAGGCGCTGGCGTCGGTGCTGATCTGGCGGCTGCTGGTTTCAAGCGGGCGCTCGCCGCTGCTGGTCGCGCTCGCCTGGTGCAATCCGCTGATGGCCTTCTGCCTGACCGGGCAGGCGCATGTCGATGCCATGCTCGCGCTGCCGATCATCGCCGCGCTGCTTGCCGCCCATCGGCGAGCGGCCGCATTGGCGGGGATCGGTCTCGGGATCGCGGTTGGCGTCAAGCTCTGGCCGATCTTGCTCGCGCCGCTGGTTGCGCGGGCGCTGTGGCCCGACCGGCAGGCGCTGGCGGTCTTCGCGCTGGTGCTCGGAGCAACGACGCTGGCCCTCTGCGCGCCGCTGTTCTGGGCGAGCCTCTCCGCCAATGCCGGGCTGACGGCCTATGCCGGCGGCTGGTCCGTCAACAATGCGCCTTACGCCTGGGCCTCCTATATCTTCCTACAGCTCTTCGGGCCGGGCACGGGCGAGGTTCTGCTGCGCGCTCTGGTCGTCCTGACGGCGGGAGCCACGAGTCTTGCGGTCGCGGCGCGCCGACCCGCAGGCTTGGAGCCCCTGGTCGCCCGCGCTGCGATTCTCGCGGCCGCCCTGTTCTACCTCTCGCCGGCCCAGTTTCCCTGGTATGCCGCCTGGTTCCTGCCGCTGGCGTCGGCCAGCGGAGCATGGCCATTCGTGGCGGCATCGATCGGGCTGCCGGTCTACTACCTGTTCTTTCCGCTCGCGGCGGCCGGCCTGCGTGACCTGCACGGCTACGGGCTCGCCTTCCTGCATCTCGTACCGGTTCTGCTGGCCGCTCATCTGATCCGCCGGTCGTTGGCTTCCGGAGCGTCGGCATGAGCCTGAAAGGCGTGCGGATCGGCGTGGTCATACCGACCCGGAACGAGGCGCAGGCCCTGCCCGTTGTGTTGCGGGCCATGCCCGCTTTCGTCGACGCGGTCGCGATCGGCGATCATCGCTCGACCGACGGGACAGCCCAGATCGGGCGCGATCACGGCGCCATCGTGGTCGAGGTCGACGGCCCCGGCTATGGGCGGGCCTGCCTGGCTGCGATTGCCGCGCTGCCGCCCGTCGATGTCATCGTATTCATCGATGGCGATGCCGCCGACGATCTCTCCGCCATGATCCGCCTCGTCGAGCCCATCGTCGACGGACGGGCCGACTTCACGCTGGGTTCGCGCGTCTTGGGGCGGCGCGAAAGCGGGGCGCTGACGCCCCAGCAGATCTTCGGCAACTGGCTCGCCTGTTCGCTGATCCGCCTGGTCTGGGGCGAGCGCTTCACCGATCTCGGGCCTTTCCGCGCCGTTTCGAACGGCGTCTTCGAGCGGCTGGGGATGGCCGACCTGAATTTTGGCTGGACGGTCGAGATGCAGATCAAGGCGGCGCGCCAGCGGCTCAGGACGATCGAGATCCCTGTCGACTACCGGCGCCGCATCGGCGTCTCCAAGGTCTCGGGGACGCTCGGCGGCGCGGTCAGGGCGGGGGTCAAGATCCTCTGGGTTATCGGCCGCGAGGCCCTGCGCCCGCCGCGCCGGGAGACGCCCTGATGCTGAGCGAGGCGCCGATCGGCTTCGGCCTGATGTGCAAGCCGCCGCGGCCCGGGGCGGCCAAGACCCGGCTGGCCGCGGCCATCGGCCCCGACAGGGCGGCGCGCCTGGCGCGCGCCTTCCTCGAGGATGGCGCCGCCGCCGCCGTCGCGGCGGCCCGCCTGCAGCGGCTCGACCGCGTGGCGTTCTTTCGCCCGGCCGACGCTGCGGTGGAGATCGATGCGATCCTCGGGCCAGGATGGCCGCTGGAGTTTGCCGATGCCGGCGACCTTGGTGCGACGATGCGCGACGTCCTCGCCCGGCTGCTGCAGCGCTGCCCGGGCGGCGCGATCATCATGGGCGCGGATGTTCCGCTGATCACCGGCGAGGTCATCGCCGCAGCCGCGCGCCGCCTTCGCGAGGGCGATGGCCGCCGGATTGTGCTCATCCCGAGCGTCGATGGCGGCTATTGCCTGATCGGCCTGCGCTCGCTGGAGGCGGCAGCCAGCCTCTTCGCACCGATGCCATGGAGCACGTCAGGCGTGCTGCGCGAGACGCTGAGCCGCGCCGCCGCCGCCGGCCTGACCGTGCACCTGCTGCCGCCGCAACGCGACATCGACGAGGCCGCCGATCTCGACTGGCTGCGCGCCAGCCTGACGAGCGGCGACGCGGCGGCAGCCTTCACCCGCGCCGCTCTGGCCGGCATGGCGGAGGCGCGGCCATGACCGGGCACCGGCTCGTTCTCGTCGGCGGGGGGCACGCCCATGTGCAGGTGATCCGCGCGCTGGCGCAGCAGCCCGAGCCCGGCATGACGATCACGCTGGTGACCGATCGGTTGCTGACGCCCTATTCGGGCATGCTGCCCGGTCATGTCGCCGGGCTCTACAGCCATGCCGAGATGCACATCGATCTCGGCCGGCTGGCCGGCGTCTGCGGCGTGACGCTGGTCCGCTCCGCGGCCGCCGCGGTCGACCGCGCCCGGCGGACGCTGACGACGGCGGACGGTGCCAGCCTTCCCTATGACACGCTCTCCCTCAATGTCGGCATCACGCCCGATCTGTCGGGCATCGCCGGGGCCGAGGAGCACGGCATCCCGGTCAAGCCCATCAGCAGCTTCATTGCGCGTCTGGACGCGCTTTTGGAGGCGGCCGCCCGGCCCGATGGCCCGCGCCGCATCGTCCTGGTCGGCGGGGGCGCGGCCGGGGTGGAGCTTGCGCTGGCGTTGAAGGCGCGGCTGACGGGGCTCGATCCGACGGGCCGGCCGTTCTGGATCGGCCTTGCCGCGAGCAATGGGCTCGTCGCCACGCTCAATGACGGCGTGCGCCGGCGGGCGAGAGCCGCGCTGGCCCGTCACGGCGTGACCCTGCTGGACGACTTCCGGGTCGTCGAGATCAACCCGCAAGGTCTGCGCGCGCAGGACAAGCGATTCGTCAAGGCCGATGCGGTGCTCGTATCCACCGCAGCGCGTGCTCCCTCCTGGCTGGCCACGACCGGGCTCCCCACGGATCGCCATGGTTTCGTGCAGACGACGCGGTGCCTGACCTGCATTGACGATTCCGCGGTCTTCGCTGTCGGGGACTGCGCGACGGTGGCCGAGGATCCGACGCCGAAAGCCGGTGTCTTCGCCGTCCGACAGGGTGCGGCACTCACCGCCAACCTGCGCCGTAGGGCACGCGGCGAGGCGCTGGCGCCGCATCGGCCGGACCTGAACTATCTGACGATCCTGATGACCGGCGACGGGTCCGCCATCGCCGGCCGTGGCGGCTGGTTCGCGGTCGAGGGCCGGTGGGTCTGGCGCTGGAAGGACTGGATCGACAGACGCTTCATGCAGCGCTTTTCGGGGTTCCGGTGCTGACCCTCGCCGGAGCATCGCTCCCGCCGCGCCGTCATGTCCGGTTCCGAGAAAAAGGGCGCGACAGCAGGACTGCGCGTCACCACCGTAGCATGGCGCGGCCGAGTGTTGCCCCCGCCAGGCCGACGATCAGGGCGGCGAGGCTGTACCAGGTCGCGACGAAGAGCGGGCTGTCCTCGTTGCAGAACAGGCCGTAGGCGAGGATGGCAAGGCCGGCGGAGGCGAGGCCGGCCAGCGCGCCGGCGGCCATGGGCTCTGTCGTGGCTCCGCGCCGGAGGATCGTGAGCGAGGCGACCAGCGGCAGGGCCGCCAGGGCCGGCACGAGCGTGAGGCAGGTGACGATGCCCTTGCCGAAGAGTCTCGCCCACCAGCCGTCGAGACCATGGCGCAGGAGATCGGTCGCCACGATGAGGCCAAGGAACCCGACGACGGCGAGGAGCCATTTCGAGGCCGCCGGAGCCTGGACCTCCGGTCGTGAGAGATCGAGCGCGCCCGCGATGGCCGTCAGGGCGATCAGTGCGCCGAGCATCAGCTTCAGCAGCGTCGGCGCCAGGCCCGCCGCGACGAGATCGGGGCGCACGCCGGTGAGCGCCAGGAAGCCGACGCCTGCGAGCGCCGCCGCTGCAGGCCACCAGCGCAGCAGGATCGTGCGGACGGGCTTCGGCTGGTTCGGCAGATCCTGAACCAACAGATCAAGCATGTCGTCAGTTCGCATCGGTTCTCTCCTTGAACGTCCTGGCCAGCTTTTTCAGGGCCCGATGCAGTGCGACCCGCACCGCGCCCTCGCTCATGCCGAGTTGACCGCCGACCTCCGCAGCGCTGCGCCCGGCGAGCGAGACCTGCTCCACGATCTGACGCTGGCGCCCGTCGAGCGCCGCCAGCATGCGGTGAACGTCAAGCTGACGCTCGCCCCCCTCCTCAGGCGCGGCGAGGGTCTCGGCGGCGTCGTCGAGATCGACCTCGCTGCGCGCACCCACGCGGCGCAGGAGGTCGATCGTCTTGTGGCGCGTCACCGCGTTCAGCCAGGGCGTCAGCGGCATCGAGCGCTCCCAGGTCGCGCGCTTCAGATGGATCGCCAGAAGCGTCTCCTGAACGATGTCCTCGACATCAGCCTGTCCATGCCCAGAGCGCGCCAGAACATGCCGCACCCTCCCACGCACATGTGGAACGAGGGCGGCCAACAGCACCTTGTAGGCGACCTGATCGCCATCAAGCGCCCGTTGCATCAGGCGGCTCCATTCGTCATCGCGTTCTGATTTGCGTTCCTGCACGCAGCATCCATTCATTCGGGCCGCACTGCAGGTTCGTTACAAGCGGCAGCGCCCATCTGCAAAGCAGCTTTGCGTGAGGCGGGCGTGTGGGGCCGCGCATCGCCGGGGCGGCCCGCCTTCCGCCCCGGCG
>CALRYW010000088.1:0-16122 GCA_943372485.1 Allobosea thiooxidans | reverse complement strand
ACGCGGCTGCTGGTCGCCTGGGATGCCGGGGCGGTGCTCTACCTCGCCATGATCGCGGCGACGATGCTGAACGAGAGCGTCCCCGAGCTTCGCGCCCGCGCCGCCCGTCAGGACGAGGGCGGGCTCGCGATCCTCGTCATCGCCTGCCTCGCCGCCACCGCCAGCATCGCGGCGATCGGCCTGCAGCTCTCGGGCCTCGGCGGCCTGCCAACGGGCGAGCGTGGGCTGCATCTGGCGCTCGGCGGCATCACGATCCTGTGCTCCTGGACGCTGCTGCACGCCTTCTTCACCCTGCACTATGCTGGCGCCTACTATGCCGGCGAGGACGGGCCCTGCCTCGACTTTCCGGGCGAGCGCGACCCCGACTATGTCGATTTCCTGTATTTCGCCTACACGATCGGCTGCACCTCGCAGACCTCGGACGTCGCCGTGACGACGCGCGGCGCGCGCGGGCTCGTTCTGGTGCATTCGATCCTGGCCTTCGTCTTCAACACCAGCATCCTGGCGCTGGCCATCAATGTCGGCGCGAGCCTCGTCTCGGCCGGCTCCTGAGGCTGCGCCATGATCCGTGGACAGGGCCGCCCCCGCAGCTGCAGCGCCTTGACCGCGCGGGAGCGCGTTCCTAGCTTTCCCAATGAAGGCGGCGGTCCCGCCACCCCTCTGTGAAAAGGCGAAACGCCCATGGCTACGAGCAAAGTCACCGATGCGAGCTTCGAGGCGGACGTCCTCAAGTCGACCGAGCCGGTCGTCGTCGATTTCTGGGCCGTGTGGTGCGGCCCCTGCCGCATGATCGGCCCGGCGCTCGAGGAGATCGCCGGCGAAATGGACGGCAAGGTCAAGATCGTGAAGATGAATGTCGACGAAAACCAGGCGATCCCTGCCCAGTTCGGCATCCGCTCGATCCCGACGCTGATGCTGTTCAAGGACGGCAAGCTGGCCTCCCAGAAGGTCGGCGCCGCGCCCAAGAGCGACCTCTCGCGCTGGATCGCCGGCTCGGTCTGATCTGCGCTCCACTGCAAAGACAAAAGGCCCGCCATCCGTCCGGATGGCGGGCCTTGTCTGTTCCGGAGGGCCGATCAGCCGCGGCGACGCAGGCCGTCGACGCTGAAGGCGCCCGGGCCGGCGGCGAAGAGATAGAGGAAGATGAAGCAGAACAGCATGGCAGCCTCGCCGCCGTTCAGGATCGGATAGAAGCCCTTCGAGCCATGGGCCATCCAATAGGC
Source organism: Allobosea thiooxidans (assembly GCA_943372485.1). GTDB lineage: Bacteria > Pseudomonadota > Alphaproteobacteria > Rhizobiales > Beijerinckiaceae > Allobosea > Allobosea thiooxidans_A. Next base: position 14,899 of record CALRYW010000088.1, on the reverse strand, counting down.
GACGGCCATCAGGCCCGACAGCAGGAAGGCGGTCGGGCGGGTCAGGAAGCCGACCAGAACCAGCGCGCCGCCGACGATTTCGAGAACGCCGGCGATCCAGGGCAGCGAAAAGGCGCCGGGCATGCCCCAGGACGGCGCAGCCGGGAAGCCGAAGATCTTCTGGGTGCCATGGGAGATGAAGCTGAGCGCGGTGAAGATCCGCAGCAACGCAAGGAAATAGGGGTCGAAGCGCTTGACGGAATCGAGGGACGGCATGGGTTTCTCTTTCCAGTACGGGATCTCAGGTCGGACAGACCGTCCGCAACGCGGTTGGATTGCCCTGGCATTTCCATTCCCGTCGATTTTTCGAGCGGTGATGACGGATTGTCGCAGGCTCCGCAAGACGCCGCGGTCGCCAGGCCGGTCTTGCATCCGCGCAATATCTTCACGTTCCCGCGACACGCGCGGGCAGCGCAGGGGGCCGCAGGCTTAACCACCCCTTAAAAGCGCCATGTTTAACTCCTGTGTGGGCATCCGGCCGGCCGTGACCTCCGGCGGCCTTTCGGCATGACGGGGCAGGATGAACGACCGGACGAGACGGGCCGAACGGCGCGAGCCCTCCTTCGGGATAGGACGGGGCGAAAGCCGCGACGATTTCGACATGCGCCTCTCCGACGACGATCGCCCCTCCCGCGGCCACCGCCCCCCGCCGCGCCACGAGGCGCGCCAACAGCCGCGACGCGACAAGCGCAGCAGCGGCGGCGGAGGCCGTCGGCGCGGACGCCGCGGCCGTTCCTTCCTCGGCGGGTTGTTCTACTGGACGCTGGTGCTCGGGCTCTGGTGCGCGATCGGGCTGGGTGGGCTCGTCGCCTATCACGCCGCGCAGCTGCCGCCGATCAACCAGCTCACCGTGCCGAAGCGGCCGCCCAACATCGCGATCCTGGCCGCCGACGGCTCGCTGCTGGCCAATCGCGGCGAGACCGGCGGGCGCACCATCACGATCGGCGAGGTGCCGCCCTATCTGCCCAAAGCGTTCGTGGCGATCGAGGACCGGCGCTTCTACGAGCATTTCGGCATCGACCCGATCGGGCTGACGCGCGCGATGGTCAACAATCTGCGCCGCGCCGGCGGGGTCCAGGGCGGCTCGACGCTGACCCAGCAGCTCGCCAAGAACCTGTTCCTGACGCAGGAGCGCACGGCCGCGCGCAAGATCCAGGAGGCGATCCTGGCGCTCTGGCTGGAGCGGACCTACAGCAAGGACCAGATCCTCGAGCTCTATCTCAACCGCGTCTATTTCGGCTCGGGCGCCTATGGCGTCGAGGCGGCGGCACAGCGCTATTTCAACAAATCGGCGCGCTCGGTGACGATCGCGGAGGCCGCGATGCTGGCGGGGCTGGTGCAGGCGCCCTCGCGTCTGGCGCCCAACCGCAACCCGGAAGCCGCCGAGAAGCGCGCCCAACTCGTCATCGCCGCGATGGCCGACCAGGGGCTGATCTCGCAGAACGCCGCCAAGACGGCCCTCGTCGCCCCGGCGGAAGCCGCCGAGCGCATCGGCGCGGGCTCGGTCAACTACGCCGCCGACTATGTGATGGACGTGCTCGACGACTTCATCGGCGCGGTCGAGGGCGATGTCACCGTGCTGACCACGATCGACACCAAGCTGCAGGCCTCGGCCGAGACTATCCTGGTCGAGGCGCTGGCCGCACAGGGCGCCAAGCAGGGCGTGAGCCAGGGCGCGGTCGTCTCGATGGCGAGCGACGGCGGTATCCGCGCCCTGATCGGCGGGCGCGACTACACCAAGAGCCAGTTCAACCGTGCGACCGCGGCCAAGCGCCAGCCGGGCTCGGCCTTCAAGCCCTTCGTCTATCTCGCGGCGCTGGAAAAGGGCCTGACGCCCGACACGATCCGCGACGACAGCCCGGTCTCCTTCAAGGGCTGGGAGCCGGAGAACTATTCGCGCAGCTATCGCGGCCCGGTCACGCTCCAGACCGCGCTGGCGCATTCGCTGAACACGATTGCCGCGCGGCTGATCAACGAGGTGACGCCGCGAGAGGTGATCCGGACCGCCCAGCGCCTCGGCATCAACTCGGCACTGCAGCCCAATCTCTCGCTGGCGCTGGGCACCTCGGAGGTCACGCCGGTCGAGCTGACGGCGGCCTATGCGACCTTCGCCAATGGCGGCCAGAGCGTGCTGCCCTATGTCATCCGGGAGGTGAAATCCTCCGCCGGCAAGGTGATCTATGCGCGGGCGGCAACGAGCTTCGGCCCGGTGATCCAACCCCAGACCCTGTCGATGATGAACGCCATGCTGCACCAGGTGATGGTCAGCGGCACCGGCGCCAAGGCCAATATCCCCGGCTGGGAGGTGGGCGGCAAGTCCGGCACCACGCAGGATTTCCGCGACGCCTGGTTCGTCGGCTACACGGCAAGGCTCGTGACCTCGGTCTGGCTCGGCAATGACGATAACAGCGCGATGAAGCGCGTCGCCGGCAGCGGGCTCCCCGCCGAGATCTGGGGCAAATACATGAAGGCGGCCCATGCCGGGCTGCAGCCGGCCCCGCTGCCCGGTGGCCTCTGGCAGGGCACGCCGCGCTCGATCTTCGACGGCGGCGCGCCGGTCGCCAGCACGCGTGCGCCCAATACGCAGACCGCCGACAGCGACCGCACCTGGGTGCCGCCGACGCCGCAGGAGAAGAACTTCCTGGAGCGGCTCTTCGGCGGCTGAGCCGTCAATCCTTGGCGGCGCGGATCGCGGCGCTCGCCCGAAACAGCACCAGCGCGGCGACGCCGATCGCCGACATCACCAGCGGCAGCGGCAGCGCGCCGCTCTTCAGCGCATGGCCGACGAGCAGCCCGACGCAGGCCGAGAACAGCATCTGGCAGAGCCCGGTAAAGGAGGAGGCGGCGCCCGCCCGGTCCGGAAAGGGCATCATCGCCGAGGCCTGAGCCTGCGGCATGGTCAGCCCGACGCCGCAGGCATAGAGCGCCATCGGGACGATGACGCCGAAAGGCCCCGCGAAGCCCGTCAGAACGCAGAGCAGCATCGCCAGCCCGCCGCCGGCCAGGCAGATCACGCCGAGCGCGATGACGCCGTCCATGCCGCGGCGCCCGACCAAGCGCTGGGCGAGGATCGTGCCGAGGATGAAGCCGAGCACCCCGAAGCCGAAGGACAGACCGTATTGCGCCGGCGTCAGCCCGTGGATGCCGATCAACACGAAGGACGAGCCCGAGATGAAGGCGAAGAGCCCGCCATAGGCCAGCGCCGTCAGCGCGACATAGACGCGATAGGCGCGGTTCTGCAGCAGCGTGCCGAAGCCGCGGATGATGGCGAGCAGCGACAGGGGCTCGCGTGAGCGGGTCCGCAGGGTCTCCGGCAGCAGGAAGCCGACCACCGCGGCGAGAACCGCGGCAAAGGCGAGCGAGGCGACAAAGGTCGAGCGCCAGCCGAAGGCCTGCTGGAGCACGCCACCGAGCACGGGCGCGACCGCCGGCACGAGCCCCATGATCATGCCCATGCGGGCGAGCTCGCGGCCGGCGCGCGGCCCCTCATAGAGATCGCGCACCATGGCGCGGCCGAGCACGATCGGCCCCGACGCGCCGAGCGCCTGGACGGCGCGGGCCCCTGTGAGCGCCTCGATCGAAGGCGCGAGCGCGCAGGCCAGCGTCGCGAGCGTGAAAAGAGCGAGCCCCGTCAGCAGGACCGGGCGGCGGCCGAGCCGGTCGGAGAGCGGCCCCCAGAGGATCTGCCCGCCTGCGAAACCGAACAGGAAGGCCGAGAGCGTCGCCTGCGCCCCGGCGACATCGGTCTCCATGACGCGCACGATGTCGGGCAGCGAGGGCAGGTAGAAGTCGGTCGAGAGCGGGCCCAACGCCGTCAGCATGGCGAGAACGGCGGTCATCGCCAGCGTGTCGGGGCGGAGTTTCATGCGGGTCACGGCTCGTCCTGGCTCGAAACCACCTCGTCATCCTGGCCGAAGCGAAGCGGAGTGCCGGGATCCATCATGGGGCGCCGTCACGACCCTATGATGGATCCCGGATCTGCGCAGCTTCGCCGCTTGTCCAGGATGACGGGTTTGCCCGAGGATTAAGGCGCATTCCTCTAGGCTTCGCGCCAAGGGCTGTCGAGTTCACCCATAGGCATGCAGCCCCGCGCCATGGCGCTTGAGCCAGGCCTCCGCCTCCTCCGTGCGCGGGCAGAGCTTGTGGGTCAACGCCCAGAAGCGGTGCGAGTGGTTCATCTCCTTGAGATGGGCGACCTCATGGGCGGCGAGGTAGTCCAGCACCAGCGGTGGCGCCAGGATCAGACGCCAGGAGAAATTCAGGTGCCCCTGCGAGGAGCAGGAGCCCCAGCGGCTGGTCGTATCGCGGATGGTGATCCGGCGGGCGGGGATGCCGAGCGCGGCGGTGTGGCGGGCGACCGCTGCCTCGAGATCCTCCAGGGCGGCCCGGCGCAGGAAATCCTTGATCCGTCGCGGCACATGGGCGCTCTCGCCGGCGACCGCGAGGATCGGCGCGCCGTCCTGGTCCTTCGTGGCGCGGGTGAGCCCGCGCGCCTTGCTCCAGTGGACGATGCGGTGGGGCGTGCCGCGAAAGGGAATCGTCTGGCCCGGTTCGAAGGGAGTGAGCTGGGGGCGCTTGGCCAGGCGGGCTGCGATCCAGCCGCCGTGATTCTCGGCGAAAAGCCGGCCCGCGGCGAAATCGGCCCGCTCCGGCAAGGTCAGCGTGATCTCGCCGCTGGCCTGCGAGACGCGCAGCGTCATCCGCCGCGCGCTCGCCCGCCGCTTGATCTGCACGGGATAGAGAACCCCGGCATGGGAGACCTCGATCTGCTCCGGATCGGGCTTGCGCTTGAAGAGGGAGAGCCGCATCGCCTGCGATTGTGCGGGATTCGCAGCCGTTCCGGAAGGGGCGAGAACGGCCCGTCAGGCGGTGATGTCGACGGACTCGCCTTGTCCCGCAGGGAGAACGGCCTGCAGCGGCTCGCTGCTCTGCTGGAGCAGGGCGACGATGGCCTGGTCGCTCTGCGTCTGCTGGCGCAGCATCTGCGTCTGCAACACCTGCTGCGTCGAGGCCGCCTGCAGGGCGGCGAAGCTCTGCGCGATGGCCATGGAATCGCTCATCGGGGATCCTCCGTCGCGTCGGTGATAGGCGCGGGACGTTGAGCCTTCGTGAACGCGATGCCCTGAAAGCAGGGTCTTCCCCGGCAGGAAGGCCGCCTCGCGGCGGGCGACGATCGTCTCGTCAATCAGATCCTGGTCCCCTTCGACGTCGACGATGCAGCGCTCGCGCCGGATGCGCTGAACCCGTCCTGAACCAAAACGGCGTAAATCCGGCCCGATTCCGTGCGAACCGGGGCGATGCCTTACTCAGATGCCGGCTTGCGCCTTCACGAAGGCTGCGATCTCGGCATGGCTGGCGAACCAGACATCCGGCCTCTCCCTGATGTGGGAGATCAGCTTTTCGAGGATCCAGATGCGCGAGCGGTAGGTGATGACATGCGGGTGCATGGTCAGGAGGAACAGCCCACCCTCCTCATAGGCGCGGTCGAATTCGCGGCGGAAGATGTCGAACACGGCCTCGGGCGCCGTATAGGGCCGCAGCGCCTGGAAACGGTTCATGTTGAAATAGACCGCGTCGTCGCGAATCCACTCGACCGGCAGTTCGACCATGCCGGTCGGCTCGCCCTTCTCGACGATTTCATAGGGGTCGTCATCGGCGAAGAGCGAGGAATCGTAGAGCAGGCCGAGCTCGCGCTCGATCGAGAGCGTCACCTCGGAGAAATCCCAGGAGGGGGTGCGCATGCCGACCGGGCGGATTCCGGTGATCTTCTCCAGCGTATCGGCGGAGCGCAGATGCAATTCGCGCTCGGCGTCCGGCGGCACGGCGGTGTTGACCTCATGGATCCAGCCATGGAGGCCGATCTCGTGGCCCTCGGCGATCACACGGCGCTGCTCGTCGGGATAGAGCAAGGCGGTGACGGCCGGCACGAAGAAGGTCGCCTGGATATCCTCCTTCTTCATGAGGTCGAGGATGCGGGGCATGCCGACGCGGTTGCCGTACTGCCCCCATGACAGCCGCCCGACCGACTTGCCGCCGTCGCGCAGTTCATTGGTCTCGTGATCAACATCGAAGGAGAGCGCGACCGCGCAGCGCGCGCCGTTCTTCCAGGTCGCCGGCTTCAGGTTGCGGCCAGCGCGGACGCGATCGACCTTGGCGCGCCAGGTCTCCTCGGGCCACTGCCAGGGCAGGAGTTCAGGTTCGGACATGGGGTATCTCCAGTTCATGCCATTTGACGCGCCGTCGTCCCGGGCGGAGCAAAGCGAAGACCCGGGACCCATGCCGGAACCGTTCAGGCATGGGTCCCGGGTCGGCGCGGCTGCCGCCGCTGGCCCGGGACGACGACGCGGATAGACAAATGCCTCACATTCACGCCACAGGCAGCACCGGGACTGCCGCCAGCAGGCGCTGCGTGTAGGCGTCGCGCGGGTTGTCGTAGACCTCGCCGGCCGGGCCGCTCTCGACGATCTTGCCGCGATGCATGATCGCGACGCGGTCGCAGAGATGGCGGACGACCGAGAGGTCGTGGGAGATGAAGAGCAGCGTCAGGCCGAGCTCCTGCCGCAGCCGGATCAGCAGATTGATGATCTGCGCCTGGATCGAGACGTCGAGCGAGGCGACCGGCTCGTCGCAGACGACGACATCGGGCTGCATGGCGAGCGCACGGGCGATGGCGACACGCTGGCGCTGGCCGCCGGAGAACTGGTGCGGGTAGCGGCCCGCAAAAGCCGGATCGAGCCCCACCGCCGCCAGCCATTGCGCGACATAGGTGCCGGCCTCGGCGCGGGAGACGAGGCCATGGGCGAGCGGACCCTCCGCGATGCTGTCGCCGATGCGCATGCGCGGGTTCAGCGAGGCGAAGGGGTCCTGGAAGATCGTCTGGATGCGGGTGGTGATCTTGTGCGGGCGCTCGCCCGGGCTCATCACCGGCTCGCCGTCGAGCAGGACATGACCGCTGTCGGGCGCATAGATGCCCGCAACGATGCGCCCGAGCGTCGACTTGCCGCTGCCGGATTCGCCGACCAGGCCCAGCGCCTCGCCGCGCGCGATTGACAGCGTGACATTGTCCACAGCCTGCACCGCCGGGAGCGGGCCGAGGAGCCCGACCTTCTGCGCGAGCAGGCGCAGCACGCCCGATTTAAGCTGGAAGCGTTTGCCGACGGTCTCGATCACGACATAGGGCAGATCGGCCCGGCGATGGCCCGATTCCGCCTGACGCGGCCGGCGCGGCGGCGGGGCCGCATCGGTGCCGGCGCCGCGAGCCAGCATCGCGCCCGGCTTGGCCCGGGAGGGCAGCGAATCGAGCAGGCCCTGCGTGTAGGGATGCTGCGGTCGGGTCAGGACCTGAAGCATGGGCCCGGCCTCGACGATCTTGCCGTAGCGCATGACGCAGACATGGTCGGCGATCGAGGCAACGGTGGCGAGGTCGTGGCTGATCCAGATCAGCGCGGTGCCGAGTTGCGCGACCAACTCCTTCATCTCGGCCAGGATTTCGGCCTGGATCGAAACGTCGAGCGCGGTCGTCGGCTCGTCGCAGATGATCAGCCGTGGCCGGTGCAATAGCGCAATCGCGATGGCGACGCGCTGGCGCATGCCGCCGGAGAACTGGTGCGGGTAGAAATCGACCTTGGTCTCTGGGTCGGGAATGCGGACCTGGGCGAGCGCCGCGATGGCGCGCTGCCGGCGCTCAGTGCCCGTGACACTCTCATGCGCCTCGAGCGCCAGGCCGATCTGGTCGCCGATGGTCAGCATCGGGTTCAGCGTCATCATCGGGTCCTGGAAGACCATCGAGATCGCCTTGCCGCGAATGGCGCGCAGTTCATCGGGCGGCAGGCCGACGAGTTCGCGGCCCTCCAGCCTGACCGAGCCGCGCTCGATGCGGCCCGGCGGATCGAGCAGGCCGATGATCGAGAAGCCGGTGATGCTCTTGCCCGAGCCGGATTCGCCGACGAGGCCCATGACCTCGCCGCGCGCCAAGCTGAAGGACACGCCATCGACCGCCTTCACCACGCCGGCGCGGGCGTGGAAATGGGTGGCGAGGTCGGTGACGTCGAGGAGCGGGGTGTCGGTCATGACATGGCCCTTGGGCTCTTCCGAGCCCTCATCCTGAGGAGCCGCGAAGCGGCGTCTCGAAGGATGGTCCAGATGTCACGGGAGCCTCCTGGAGCATCCTCCGAGACGCGCCTGCGGCGCTCCTCAGGATGAGGGCTGAGGGCATGAACGGACGGACCGCTCATCGCTTCAGCCTCGGATTGACCTGGTCGCGGATGCGGTCGCCGACGAGGTTGATGGCGACGATCAGCACGATCAGGGCGATGCCGGGATAGATCGAGATCCAGTAGCGGCCAGACAGCATGTACTGGAAGCCGTTGGAGATCAGCATGCCCAGCGACGGCTCGGTCACGGGCAACCCGACGCCGAGAAAGGAGAGCGTCGCCTCCAGCGCGATGGCGCTCGCCACCTGCACCGTCGCGACCACGATCAGCGGCGGCAGGCAGTTGGGCAAGATGTGCTTGAGCACGACACGCCAGGCCGGCAGCGGCGTCGAGAGCACCGCCTCGACATAGTCCTTGCCGCGCTCGGCCGAGGCCGCGCCATGGGCGGTGCGGGCGAAATAGGCGTATTGCGCGGCGGCCAAGGCCGCGATCAGCTGCATCTTGCCCTGGCCGAGCAGGGCCGAGAGGACGAGCGCCAGCAGGATCGCCGGGAAGGCGAGCTGGAGATCGACGACGCGCATGATGAAGGCTTCCCAGCGGCCGCCGAGATAGGCGGCGCCAACGCCCAGCGTCACGCCGACGGTAAAGGCCAGCGAGCCGGCGATCAGCCCCATCTGCAGCGAGATGCGCAAGCCATAGAGGATGGCCGAGAACAGGTCCCGGCCCTGCGCGTCCGTACCCAGGATATGGGTGTAGCCTGACGAGCCGACGAAACCGGGCGGCCGGCGGGCATCCATCAGGACGAGATTGGCGAGGTCGTAGGGGTTCTGCGGGGCGACCAGCGGCGCGAAGATCGCGACGCCGAGCATCAGCACGACGACGGCGAGCGCTAGGACGGCAACCCTGCTCTCGCGGAACTCGGCCCAGAAGCGGGCAGCCGGTGAGATTTCGCTCGGGGGCACGGGCTGTCTCATCGCGAGCCCGCCCGGCGCAGCCGCGGATCGAGCCCGACATAGGCGAGATCGACGAGGAAGTTGATCATGATGAAGACGAAGGAGACGAGCATCAGATAGGCCACCATGACCGGCCGATCGAGCGAAGTGATCGAGTCGATGATCAGCTTGCCGATGCCGGGCCAGGAAAAGATCGTCTCGGTGACGACGGCAAACGCCAGCGTCGAGGCGAATTCGAGCCCGAAGACGGTCACCAGCGGGATCGCGATCAGCCGCAGCACATGCCGGCGCAGCACGGTCCATTCGGAGAGGCCGGCGGCGCGGGCAAACTTGACCGTGTCCGACAGCATCGCCTCGCGGGTGCCGGCCCGCGCCAGCCGCGTCATCAAGGCGAGCTTGAAGAAGGCGAGATTGCACGCCGGCAGCAGGAGATGGCTCAGGCCGTTGGCGGTGAGGAAGCTCCATTCGACACCGAAGACCGAGACGGTCGCGCCGCGGCCGCCAGCCGGCAGCCATTGCAGCTCCACGGCAAAGGCGATGATCAGGACAAGGCCGATCCAGAAGGTCGGCACCGAGAAGCCGAGGATCGAGATCGTCATGATCGCCTTGGCGGCGAGCCCGTCGGGCCGGTAGCCGGCATAGATGCCGGCGGGAATGCCGATCAGGGCCGCGCCGCAGACGGCCGCCAGCGTGAGTTCCAGCGTCGCCGGCAGGCGCGACAGGATGAGGTCGAGCACCGGCATGCCGAAGACGAAGGAGCGGCCGAAATCGCCCTGCAGGATGCGGCCGAGGAAGGTGAAGTACTGAATGTAGAGCGGCTGATCGAGCCCGTAGCGCGCGATCGTGTCGAGCCGGATGTCCTGGCTGACATCGGGCCCGATCAGCACGTCGATCGGGTTGCCAATGGCATAGACGCCGACGAAGACCAGCGCCGACATCACGAGCATGACGACGAGGGCCTGCCCCAGCCGGCCGAGAATGTGGGCTAGCATGACACTGCCCGCAGGCCAGATCCCAAAGCCCTCATCCTGAGGAGCGCCGCAGGCGCGTCGCGAAGGATGTTCCAGCGCGCACTGGAGCATCCTTCGAGACGCCGCTGACGCGACTCCTCAGGATGAGGGCTGGAGGAATGAAGGCCTCTCACGGCCAATCCTCCATCATCGCCGCGCGCGTTTCCTCGACGCCGACCTGCCAGAGGCTGCGCATCTCGTTGTCGGAGCGCTGGTAGCGGCCATGGAAATTGCCGTCGCCGAGGATTTCGCGTTTCCGGGCGGGATTGGCGGCCTGATAGAGCGCGGGATTGAAGGGCGGCTTGACGGTATCGGGCATGGCGACGCCCTCGAGCCGCGTCCAGGGGAAGTTCTCCATCCAGGAGGCGTGCGACGCCGCCGGATCGATCGCCTGGACCGCCGCCTGGAAGCGCGGTCCCGCCCACCAGTTGTGCAGCCGAACGCTGGCATCGGTGCGCTTGCCCATCCATTCCGTCGCCAGCGTCATGATCGGTGCATTGCCGCCATGACCGTTGACCAGCACGATGCGACGAAACCCCGAGCGGTAGAACGCCTCGAGCATGTCTTCCATCACCGCGACATAGGTGCTCATGCGCAGCGAGACCGTGCCCGGATAGGCGGCGAAGGCCGGGGTCATGCCATAGGCCAGAACGGGGAAGACCGGAATGTCGAGCGGCTCGGCCGCGTCATGGGCGACCTTCTCGGCGAGGATCGCATCGGTCGCGAGGCTGAGGAAGGCGTGCTGCTCGACGCAGCCGAGTGGCAGGACGCAGCGGTCGTCCCGCTGCGACTGGGCCTCGATCTGCATCCAGTTCATCTGCGCAACACGCACGGTGTGATCCTTGCTAAGGAGAAGCGCTGGGCGGGCAAGGCAGAATCGGATTGCCCGCGCGGCGAGGCTCCATCATCCTCGCTCCCTGCATCCTTGACTCTCGCGCTCGACAGCGTCAAGTTCCATTTGGAACTATCAAGGGGCGGGGGAGAGCTTGGACATGCGTCGCGCGCCAACGGCCGTTTCCCATGTCGGCGCCGCGCGCGAAAAGGCGCTGAAAGAGCTCGACCCCCTGACGGTCACCAAGCTCTGGGACAACCCCTGCTGGCTGTCGTTCCGCCTGAACTTCATCGCCTTCCGCTTCAACGATCCGGTCTATCGCTGGATCGAGACCCGCTACGGGCTGGTGCGGCCCGAATTCGTCGCGCTCTATGCCGTCGGCCTGCGCGACGGGGTGGCCGCCAAGAACATCGTCGCCTCCTCGGGCCTGCCGAAGAACACGCTCAGCCGCTCGATCCAGCGGCTGCTGCAGCGGCGCCTGCTGCGCCGGGAGACCGATCCGGAGGACCTGCGCAGCTTCGTCCTCTACCTGACCGCGCCTGGCCGCGCGATCTTCGAGGAAACCATGCCGCTGATGATCGGGCAGCAGACGGCGATGCTGTCGGCTCTCACCGAGGCCGAGCAGCGGCAGCTCTGCGAACTGATGGACAAGCTGGTGATCGCCTCACCGACCTGGCCCCATGATCTCGACAAAGAGGGAACCGCACCATGACCATCCACATCGCCCGCGTCGCTGCCCTGGCTCTCGTGCTCGGGGCGTCCGTCTCGACGGCCGCGCTCGCCCAGAACCTGACCATCGGCGTGCGCGCCGGGCCGGATTCGATCGACCCGCATTTCACCGCGACTGGAACCCATGCGGAAGCGCTGAAGCATGTCTTCGACACGCTGACCTGGTCGGGCGACAAGCTGCAGATCGAGCCACGGCTCGCCACCAGCTGGAAGGCGATCGCGCCCGATACCTGGGAGTTCAAGCTGCGCTCCGGGGTCAAGTTCCATGACGGCTCGGACTTCACCGCCGAGGACGTGAAGTTTTCGATCGAGCGCATTCCTGTCGTCGCCGGCCCGAACCCGACAACCATCTATGTGCGCCGCGTCAAGCAGGTGAAGATCATCGATCCGCTGACGGTGCACATCGTCACCGACGGGCCGGCGCCGAACCTGCCCAACGACTTCATCCGCCTGTTCATCGTCTCGGCCAAGGCCGCCGCCGGCCTGACCAAGGACAATGCCAACGAGACCTTCAACTCCGGCAAGGCCGCGATCGGCACCGGCCCCTACAAGTTCGTCTCCTGGACGCCGAAGGACCAGCTCGTGCTGGAACGCTTCGACGGCTACTGGGGCCCGAAGGAGCCCTGGGCCAAGGTCGTCCGCAAGGAGCTGCCCAATGACGCCGCCCGCGTCGCCCAGCTGAAGGCCGGCCAGGTCGACATCATCGTGCGCGCGCCGGCTTCCGACGTCGCGACGCTGAAGCGCGACCCGAAGCTCACAGTCGCCACGATCGACACGGTCTATGTCTTCAACATGGAACTCGACATGCGGGACAAATCCCCGCAGATCAGCGCCAAGGACGGCTCGGCCTTAGCCAAGAACCCGCTGCAGGACCCGCGCGTTCGCGAGGCGATCGACCTCGCCATCGATCGGCCGGCGCTGGTCGAGATCGCGATGGAAGGCCTCGGCGCGCCGGTGAACCAGCTCGTCACCTCCAGCATCGCCGGCTTCAACAAGAGCCTGCCGCCGCTGAAGGTCGACCTCGCCCGCGCCAGGAAGCTGCTCGAGGAGGCCGGCTACCCCAACGGCTTCAAGACCACCTTCTCCTTCACCAGCGACCGTCTGCCGGGCGACCGCCAGGTCGGCACCTCGGTGGCGCAGATGCTGGCGCGGATCGGGCTCGACGTCACCGCCAACGCCCAGCCGGCAGCCGTGTTCTTCCCGGCCCGGACTCGCGCCGAGTTCTCGATGGCGATGTCCGGCTGGGGCACGCTGACCGGCGAGGCCAACTACACGCTCTCCTCGGTGGTCCACTCCAACGACCCGGCCAAGAAGCTCGGCGCCTTCAACGTGCTCGGCTATAAGAACCCCGATCTCGACAAGCTGATCCAGGACGCCTCGGTCGAGCTCGACGAGGCCAAGCGCAACGATCTGCTCTCGCAGGCCAACGCCATCGTCGCCAAGGACCGGCCGCGCCTGCCGATCGTCGCCGTCGGCTCGGCCTGGGCGATGCAGAAGGAGAAGGTGACGATCGCTCCGCGCGTCGACGAGGACACGCTGGCGATGGACATCAAGCCCGCCAAGAAGTGAGGCGACCTGCTGCCGTCATGGTCGGGCTCGTCCCGACCATTCACGCCTTCGCGCGGTGACGCAGACGTGGATGCTCGCCACCAGGGCGAGCATGACGGGTCCGGTTTCCGCGCCATTCCAGAAAGACCCGTCATGACCATTGCCCTCGCCATCCATGGCGGCTGCGGCACGCTGCCGAAATCCGATATGAGCGAGGCGGAATGGGCGGAAGCCCGGGCCGATCTGGCGGCCTCGCTGCGGGCCGGCTGGGCCATCCTCGCCAGGGGCGGCAGCGCCGTCGACGCCGTCGAGGCAGCCGTGCGGTTGATGGAGGATTCAGTCCATTTCAACGCCGGCTACGGCGCCGCCTTCAACGCCGAGGGCGAGCACGAGCTCGATGCCTCGATCATGGATGGGGCGACCCTGGCGGCCGGTGCGGTCGCAGCCGCCAAGCGCATCCGCAATCCCGTCAGCGCCGCCAAGGCGCTGATGCTGCGCGGCGACCCGCTGCTGCTGGTCGGCCCTGCCGCCGACACCTTTGCCGCGCATGAGGGTCTCGACACCGTCGAGAACGGGCATTTCTCGACCGAACGGCGCCGCAAGAACCTGTCCTCGATGAAGATCCGCGAACTCGTTGGCACGGCCGGTGATGCCAGCGAGGCCGAGAAGCATGGCACTGTCGGCGCGGTCGCGCTCGACGCGGCCGGGCATCTGGCGGCGGCGACCTCGACCGGTGGCTACACCAACAAGCCGGTCGGCCGCGTCGGCGACTCGCCGATTATTGGTGCTGGCACCTATGCCCGCGACGGGCGCTGCGCGGTCTCGGGCACCGGCAAGGGCGAGTATTTCATCCGCTACTGCGTCGGCCACGAGCTGGCCTCGCTGATCGGCTACAAGGGCCTGCCTCTCGACGAGGCGAGCGCGGCCGTGCTCGGCGAGCTCACCGCCCACGGGATCGGCGCCGGGCTGGTGGCGATCGACGCCGACGGGACCATCGTCGCCCCCTACAACACGCAAGGCATGTATCGCGGCTGGGTGACGCCCGACGGGACCATCCATGTCGCGACCCATGCGGATGTCGAGATCGCGGGTCAGGCGTGATGGCTGGTGCCCTGCCCCACCCTCTCCGGGTCATCCCGGACAGGCTGCGCAGCAGCGCTGTTCCGGGATCCATTCCTGACCCTCGCGGGGTTGGCGTTCCGGCATGGATCCCGGGTCTCCGCTGCGCTGCGCCCGGGATGACAGCGGAGGATAAAGTCCCATGACCACCGAACCGATCCTGATCTGGGGCGCCGGCGCCATCGGCGGCACGCTCGGGGCCTACTGGGCCCGCGCCGGCATCCCCGTGCTGCTGGTCGACATCGTGCCCGAGCATGTCGAGGCCTGCCGCACGACGGGGCTCTCGATCACCGGGCCGATCGAGGAATTCAGGCAGGTCATTCCCGCCGTGACGCCGGCCGAGCTGACCGGGACCTACAAACGCATTGTGCTCGCCGTGAAGGCCGGCGCGACCGACGAGGCGGTCGCGGCGCTTAAGCCCCATCTGGCGGCCGACGGCTATGTGCTCTCGGCGCAGAACGGGCTCAACGAAATCGCCATCGCAGCCGTCGTCGGGGCGCAGCGCACGATGGGCTG
>CALRYW010000087.1:0-16640 GCA_943372485.1 Allobosea thiooxidans | reverse complement strand
CGCGTCGTCACGACCTCGGACAGCCTGAGCGGCCAGACCGTCGGCACCCAGTCCACGCAGGTCCAACGGCTGCTCGACAAGATTGTCCAGCACCAGCTCTGGCAGGAATCGGCCGGCGCCGCCTACACCTCGACGCGCGCCGACATGCTCGCCAGCGTCGACAAGCTCTATGGCGCGCCCGGCAGCTCGACGGCGCTCGACACGATCTACAACGGCTTCACCTCGGCGCTGCAGGCCTTCCAGAACGATCCCTCGTCCTACAGCCTGCGGACCTCGGTGCTCGATTCCGCGACGCAGCTCGCCGGCCGCCTGAACACCCTGTCGGACGGGGTTCAGAGCCTGCGCTCGCAGGCGGAAAGCGGCATCGCCGCCGGCGTCAACAAGATCAACGACCTGCTCGGCGCGCTGACGACGGTGAATGCGCGGATCGTCGGTTCGCCGAACGATCCGGCGCTCGCCAATCTCAAGGACCAGCGCGACCTGATCCTGTCGGATCTGTCGCAGTACATGGACATCAAGACGAGCGAGGACGCCCGCGGCTCGACCAGCATCGTCACCAGCGGCGGCACGCAGATCTTCGACGGCCGCCCGTCCGTGGTGTTCAGCTTCGATGCCCGTTCGGGCCTCTCGCCCGACGACCAGTGGAGCAGCGATCCGGCGCAGCGCGGCGTCGGCACGATCACCATGTCGAACACGACGGGCGGCTCGCTCGACGCGATCGCCAACAAGACCTTCCGCTCCGGCGAGATCGCCGCGCTGATCGAGATGCGCGACACGACGCTGGTGCAGGCCCAGTCCCAGCTCGACGAGATCGCGGCGCAGCTCGCCAGTGCGCTGTCGGACCGCGAGATCGCCGGCACGGCCGTCACCGCCGGTGCCGCTACCGGCTTCGATGTCGATCTCACCGGGCTGCAGGCCGGCAACAAGGTGACGCTCGACTATGCGGTGACGCCGGGTGGCGCGACGCAGCGCTTCACCTTCGTTCGCGTCGAGTCGGCGGCCTCGCTGCCGCTGCCGGCGTCGGCCGGTGGCGATGCCAACAACCGCGTGGTCGGCATCGACTATTCGGGTGGCCCGGCTTCGGTCGCCGCACAGATGCAGACGGCGCTCGGCGGTGGCTTCACCGTCTCCAACACCGGCTCGGTGCTGCGCATCGTCGATGACGGGGCGGCCGGCACGCGCGACGTCAAGGCGCTCACCGCCCGCCCGACCGCGACGACGCTGTCCTCCGTCGGCGGCAGCGCGGAGCTGCCCTTCTTCGTCGATAGCGGCGCCAGTGGCGGCGTCTTCACCGGCTCCTATGACAATGGTTCACAGACACTGGGCTTCGCCGGGCGCATCCAGCTCAACCAGGCGCTGGTGGCCGACCGCTCCAAGCTCGTCGCCTTCGAGCCCACGACCGCCCAGGGCGACACGACGCGGCCGAAGCTGCTGCTCGACCGGCTGACGCAGAGCCAGCGCGCCGTGACCAACCGGCTCGGCATCGACGGCTCGACCGCGACCACGACCGTCACCGTCTCCGGCCTCGTCCAGCGCGTCGTCTCGACGCAAGGTCAGGCAGTCGAGGCCGCCAAGCGTCTCGACGAGGGGCAGAAAGTCGCGCTCGCCGCCGTGCAGAGCCGCTTCCAGGAGACCGCGAAGGTCAGCGTCGACCAGGAAATGGCGACCCTGATCGAGCTGCAGAACGCCTATGCCGCCAATGCCCGCATCATCTCCACGGTCAAGGAGATGATGGACGTGCTGATGAGAGTGTGAGCGCGCCATGACCATTTCTTCCTATGGCTCAGGAGCTTATCGCGCGGCGACGCCGAACCGCCTGGTCTCGACCCGCGCCGATCTGACCGATCTCGAACGCCAGCTCGCGACGCAGCAGCGCGCCGAAAGCTATGGCGATCTCGGCACGGACCGGCTCACCAGCCTCGACCTCAACGCCAAGATCTCCACCCTCGATTCCTGGCTGGAAGGGATCACGCGCGGCAACGTCAACCTCCAGCTCTCGTCGAAGGCGGTCGAGAACTACGCCAAGCTGACGACCGAGACGGTCAACGACACGCGCTCCAACACCTATATCCCGAGCTCGACCGGCCGCTCGGCGCCGCAGGTTCTGGCCGAGGAGAAATTCAAGCAGACGCTCGATCTGCTCAACACGCAGGTGAACGGCCGCTACCTGTTCTCCGGCAAGACCTCCGACGTGCAGCCGACGCTCGGCTACACCGAAATCATCGAAGGCGACGGCGCCGGCCGCGCCGGGCTGCGCCAGCTGATCGATGAGCGCCGCCAGGCCGATCTCGGCGTCGCCGGGCTCGGACGCCTGACCACGGGCGGGGCCGCTGCGACGGCGACGATCGCCGACGAGGCGCCGGCGCATGGCTACGGCTTCAAACTCGCCGGGTCCACCAGTTCCTCGGCCGCGCTGACGCCGGCCTTCACCGCCGGGCCACCGGCCAACCTCACCGTCACCGTCGCCAGCCAGCCGGCGGTCGGCGACACGCTGCGCGTCCAGCTCACGCTGCCGGACGGCACGACGGAGGAGATCGTGCTGGCCGCACGCGCCACCGGCACGACCGGCCAGGCCAGCGACAGTTTCGAGATCGGCGTCGACGTCAACGCGACGGCGGCCAATCTGCGCGCCTCGATCACCGCCGCGCTCGGCAAGGAGGCCGCGACGACGCTGTCGGCCGCCTCCTCGCAGGTGGCCGCGCGCAATTTCTTCGCCGGCACCGCGAGCAGCCCGCCGCTGCGGGTGCCGGGCCCGCCCTACAACACGGCGACGGCCGCGCCCGCCGCCGGCACCGCGGCCAGTACGGTGATCTGGTATCGCGGCGATGACGGCAGCGATCCGGCCCGCAGCACCGCCTCGGTGCAGGTCGACAAGGGCCAGATCGTCGGCACCGGCGCGCGCGCCAATGAGGAGGCTTTCCGGATCGGGCTGGCGCAGTTCGCGATCATGGCGGCGGAGAGCTTCCCGGCCACCGACGCCAATTCGCAGGCGCGCTACGAGGCGATGACGGCCCGGGTCAGCGACCGTCTCGCCTTCGGCAGCGGCGCGCAGAAGCCAGCGGAGATCATCACCGAGTTCGGCTCGGCCCAGACCGCCCTGGCACGGGCGAAGGAACGCCACGAGAGCACCAAGAACTATCTGGACACGACGCTGTCGAGCGTCGAGACGGTTTCCCGCGAGGAGGTGGCGGTGCAGATCCTGTCGCTGCAGACGCAGCTCCAGGCGAGCTACGAGACCACCGCGATCCTCTCCAAGCTGACCCTGACCAACTATCTCTGAGGGTTCGCGGCACGCGAAAGGGCGCCACCGCTCGCGGGAACGCCCTTTCGGCGTTTCGGGGCTGGGGGCCGCGCCGCCTCAGCGGCCGCGCAGGCCGGCGGCGATGTCGCGGTTGATGCTGACCAGGACGGGCAGGCCCTCGCGGGTCGGGTTCGCCGCGACCTTGAAGGTCTGGTTGAAGATGAAGTTCGCCAGGCTCAGAATGTTGGTCTTGATGCCGACGGGCAGGGGGTTGTCCTCGGCGATCACGGCCGAGACCAGCAGCGTCCAGAGCTTGCGGTTGTAGTTCAGCGCGTCGTCGAGATCGCGATCGGCCAGCGTCCAGTCGTCATGGATCGCCTGGAGGCGGACCGCGGCCTTGATCAGGAGCGAGGCTTCGAGTTCGCGAGGGGAAACGACGGCCTGGTTGGCCCGCGAGGCGGAGGCGTAAGCGCTAAACCCGTGTTGCATTCTCGATGAGTTCCGCTTCGTAAGCGATCAGCTTCTTGGCTGCCTTGAGAGCTTTGTAGAGGTCGCTGCTTAAGATGCGGTTATTGATCTCGTGAATATGCGGCAGAGCGCTCGGCGCGGCCTGGACGAAGTCGCGCACCAGCTCGAAATAGACCTGGTGCTGGTACATCGGGTCCTGGGCGAGATACATCAGCTGGATGGCGAGATAGATTTTCTTCGCCGGGCTGTCGGCGGTGGTGGGCGTGAGGATGTCCTTCTCGCGCAGGATCGGCGCGTCGCCCTCGATGAAGAAGCGGGTCCGCTGCTCGTCGTTGCGGATCACCACCTGGCCGATGATGATGCGCTCGCGGGGCTTGAGTTCGACCTTGAGGGCCATGACGATCCTGCCTTCTGGCTGGAGAGGAGGGGGCTTTCGCCCCCGGACGGTTAGCTGAACAGCCGCAGCACGCTCTGGTCGGCCTGCGAGGCGAGCGAGAGCGCAGTCTGCGAGAGCTGCTGGCGGGTGTTGAGGGCGAGCAGCTTGGCGCCCTCCTCATTGGAATCGGCGAGGACGAGGTTGTCGGCGCCGGTGGTCAGGGTGTTGACCATCTCCTTGGTGAAGTCCTGCCGGGTCTGCGCGACAGAGAGGTTCGAGCCGAAGGTCGAGGCCAGCGAGCGCAGCGAGGTCAGCGCGTTCGAGAGCGAGCCGGTCGCCTTTTCGAGGTCGAGGTCGTTCTGGAAGTTGAAGAAGCCGGCGAGCTGCGTGTTGACCGCCTGCGGAATGCCGAGGTTTTCGGCGGTCAGGTTGGTGCCCTGGATATCGAGCTTTGTCTGGTTGGTGCCGCCCTTCTCGTTGAAGGCGATCGAGAGCCTGTCGCCGGCCAGCAGATTGATGCCGTTATAGCTCGAATCCTTGGCGAGCTGGTCGATCTGTGTGCGCAGGTCGTTGAACTGCTGGATCAGGTTCGAGCGCACCGCCGAGGTGACGCCGGAGGAGGCGATACCGGTGGTGCGGTCGGTCGCGTTGAGGCCGAAGGCGGCGCTCTGGGCGCCGGTCGACGAGGCCGTGGTCGCCGCCGCGGCGTCGGCGCCCGCGCCGATGCCGACGCCCAGCGTCTCGGAGCCGATGCCCTTGACGTTGAGCAGGCCCTTCTCGTCGACGAAGGCGGTGGCGACGCCCGAGGCGTTGATCGCGTTGACGACGTCGCGGACGGTGGTGTTGGCCGTCAGCGTGACGCCGATATTGGTGGTCGAGGTCGGGGCGCCGACCGGGCCGGTGGTGATCTGGATGTTGAGGGCAGGGGTCCCTGTGACGTTGATGCCGAGGTCGCCCGCGGCGCCGGCGGTCGCCGCCGTCACGACCGTGTCGCCGGCGCTGCCGACGCGCTTGTCGAGGGCGATATCCTTCAGGCTCTTGTTGGTCGCCTGGGTTTCGGCGGCGCTGGCGAGCGCCGTGCCGGTGCCGATGACGGTCGGCCGGTTCTGGGCCGCGTCGGCCTGGGCCTGCTTGACCGTCGACTGCAGCGACTGGACCAGCTTGGAGATGCCGTCGATGCCCTTGGAGGCCGCCTGGATCGTCTGGATGCCGTTCGAGATGCCATCGAGCAGGCCGGTCAGCTGGCTGCCGCGGTCGTTGAGCGACTGGGCGGTGAAGAAATTGACGGGGTTGTCGATGGCCGAATTGACCTTGCGGCCCGTCGCGAGGCGGTTCTGCAGGACAGCCTGTTCGCTCGTCGTCTTCTGGAGCGTGAGCAGGTTGTTGCGCACGCCGCTGGAAAGAATCGTGTTCGCCATCTTCGGTCCCCTGAAGCGCGATTCTGCGCTCGTGCGGTGATGACCGATAATTCCCCGTTAAGGATAACAAACCGTTAATGCGGTGGCGATGGCGTTCACGAATGAAAAAAGGCGGCGGAGCCTCGGCTCCGCCGCCTTCTTGTCTTCGGCCCACATCCTGTGGGCTGCCCGCTTTCTGCGGACGAAGGATCAGAACAGACGCAGGACGGCCTGGTCGGACTGCGAGGAGAGCGACAGAGCGGTCTGGGACAGCTGCTGGCGGGTCTGCAGCGAGAGCAGGTTGGCGGCTTCCTCGTTGGCGTCGGCGTTGACCAGGTTCGAAGCGCCGGTCGAGAGGACGTCGGCCAGGTCCTTGGTGAAATCCTGGCGGGTCTGGGCGACCGACAGGTTGGCACCGAAGCTCGAAGAGAGCGACTTCAGCGAGGTCAGGGCGTTGGTCAGGGCCGTGGTGGCCTTTTCCAGATCGGAGTCGTTCTGGAAGTTGATCGTCCCCGTCACCTGGGCGTTGCCAGCCTGCTGGATGCCGATGTTGTCGGAGGTCAGGCTGGTGCCCTGAATGTCGAGCTTGGTCTGGTTCTTGCCGCCCTTTTCGTTGAAGGCGATCGTCACCTTGTCACCGGCGAGCAGGTTGACGCCGTTGAAGCCCGCATCCTTGGCCAGCGAGTCGATCTGCGTGCGCAGCGTGTTGTACTGCTCGATCAAGTTCGAACGCGTCGCCGAGGTCACGCCGGAGGAGACGATACCCGTCGTGCGGTCGGTGGCGTTGAGGCCGAAGGCAGCGTTGGACGTACCGGTCGCCGACGCCGTAGTGGCAGCAGCGGCATCCGCACCGACACCGATACCGACGCCGAGAGTCTCGGAGCCCGTGCCCTTGACGTTGAGCAGGCCCTTCTCGTCGACGAACGCCGTGGCGACGCCCGAGGTGTTGATCGCGTTCACGACGTCACGGACGGTCGTGTTGGCGGTCAGCGTGACGGAGATGTTGGTCGTCGAGGTGGCGGCGGCCGGGTTGGTGACGATCTGGATGTTCAGGGCAGGCGTGGCGGTGGTGTCGACACCGAGGTCACCCGCGGCGCTGGTCGTGGCAGTGGCGACGGTCGTGTCGCCGGCGCTGCCGACGCGCTTGTCGAGGGCGATGTCCTTCAGGCTCTTGCTGGTCAGCGCGGCTTCGCTGGCGGTGGCCAGGGTCGTGCCGGTGCCGACGACGGTCGGGCGGTTCTGAGCCGCGTCGGCCTGCGCCTGCTTGACGGTCGACTGGAGCGATCCGACCAGCTTGGTGATGCCGTCGATGCCCTTGGAGGCGGCCTGGACGGTCTGGATGCCGTTGGAGATGCCGTCGAGCAGGCCCTTGAGCTGGCTCGAGCGGTCGTTCAGCGAGGCGGCGGTGAAGAAATTGACCGGATTGTCGACGGCCGTGTTGACCTTCTTGCCGGTGGCGAGACGGTTCTGGACGGCGGCGGCCTGGCTGGTGATGGTCTGGAGCGAGGCGAGCGAGGAACGAACGCCGTTCGAGATAGCGGTGGCCATGGTGTTAAACCCTTCTGGTTTGGTGCCTTCTGGCAGTCGCGATCATTCTGGCCGCGACGGGTGGACCATCGGTCCGCAGCTCGTAACAGGAGGTAAATTTCGGCGGTCGAATGCGGTGCGTCCGGCCCGGGCTGCGATCGTGGTTAACGGAACGGCAATGGCCGCTCGGCAGGGGGCAAACAGCAGAACGCCCGCGCGAGGCGGGCGTTCGGTCTGTGGGAGATGAGGTAAAGGGCAGGCCGCGTGGCGCCCTCAGGCGAGGCGCTCGACCTGCGGGGCCACCGGCTGCTCCTCGGCGTCGCGGGCGCGGTCGGCGAGCTCGCGCGAATAGATGCGCAGCTTCAGCATGGTCTCGTCGGGCAATTGCGAGATCGTCTCCCCGGTGTCGCGGTCGCGCTGCTGCATCACGATGGCGCGCGTGCGCGGCTCGATCACGATGCGCCGCTCGACCGCGGCGTCGAAATCCTGCTCGGCCTGGCGCTCCTGCTGCTGCCCCTCCGCGCTGCGGCGCTCGAAGGCGGCGCGGGTCTGGAGGTCGCGCGTGCGGGCATCGATGTCGCGGGCGCTGCGCTCCTGGGCGCGCAGATCGAGCTTCACGGCCTCGCCCGCCTGGGCGGACTGGACCGTCCGCTCGGGCGGCAGCTCGACCGAGACGCTGCCCTGCGTCGCGACGACGTCGGCGCGAGGGACGACGGGGATGCCTCCGATGGGCGCCGTGCGGGGCGCATTGCCGAAATCCATGGTCCACTCCTTCTGGAGTCACGGCGCAGCGGTGTCGACCGCTGCCAGCCGTCCGTCCGGACGGGTCAGACCTGTCCGAACCTGGCCAGGCTGGCAGAGAAACTTGAATCCGACGTCAAGAAATTAGGTAAATATTGAGAGGTTTCGGCGCAGCCGCCTGATTTTGTTTGTGGCGACGGCTCACAGCCGGCGCGAGACCATCAACGGCCCGGCATTGGGCCGCGCGAAGGCGCCGGCCCCGACGGTCGCGGTCGGGCCGTAGCCCGCCGCGCGGTTCGGGCGGTTCGCATCGGCGGCGAGGTCGCGGATGATCGATTCCGAGACGGCCCGTGCGGTCGCCAGCACGATCTGGTTGGTCTCGATCAGCGTCTGGAAGGCGCCATGGGAGGCCTTGAGGCGCTGCACCTGGTCGGGCACGAAGCGCGCCAGCGCCACCGCATTGAGCTTCACCTGCTCGACGCCGCGCATGTAAATGCCGGCGAGCTCGGTCTTGCGCGGCTCGCGGGTCAGCGCTTCGGGCAGCCGCCCGGCGCGGACCAGCTCGGTCTCCTCGCCGACCAGATGCGACAGCGCCGCCAGCGCCTCGAGCACGCTCTCGACCAGCGCCCTGGCCTCGAGCGCCGTCGCGATGCGCGGCCGTTCGTCGAGAACGCGTCTGGCGAGCGACATTCATCAGGCTCCGAAGGACTGGGCCGCGCCGGACTGCTCCTGCAGGCGCAGGAGATCGCGCAGGATGCTGTCGGAGAGGCCGAGGCCGCCGGCCTTCTGGATCTGCTTGGCGTATTCCTGAGTGAGCTGCGACTTGTAGACGTCGCCGCCGATGCCGTTCTCGCCGAGCGGGCCTTCGCTGCCCGAGGGGGCGGCGGCAAGCTGCTGCGTCACCTGCTCGAGGAACATCGTCTCGAAATCGTCGGCCTGCTTCTTGGCCTTGGCCTTGGCCGGGTCGAGGGCGTTGGAGAGCCCGTTGACCAGGCTGCCGGCGAGGTTGAGGCCGATCTTGGCGGCGGGCATCGCAAGGGTAGGGCTCATCACATCACCTCGATTTCGGCCTGGAGGGCGCCGGACGCCTTGATGGCCTGGAGAATGGAGATCAGGTCGCGCGGCCCGATGCCGAGCGCGTTCAGCCCGTCGACGAGTTCGGCCAGCGTCACGCTCTCGCGGACCAGGGCGAGCTTGTTGCCGCCGCCGGTGTCGACCTTCACATTGGTGCGCGGCGTCACCACCGTCTCGCCATTGGCCAGGGGCCCGGGCTGGCTGACCTGGGGCTGCTCGGTGATGGTGACGGTCAGGTTGCCCTGCGCCACCGCCACGGTCGACACCCGCACGTCCCGGCCCATCACAATGATGCCGGAGCGCTCGTCGATGACGATGCGGGCGAGCTGGTCGGGCTCGATGCGCAACTGCTCGATGTCGGTGAGCATGCGGATCATATTGCCCTGGAAGCGCGGCGGGATCTGCAGCACCACCGTGGAGGGGTCGGTCGGCTCGGCCGCGTCGCCGCCGAGGAAATCATTGATCGCGGCGGCCATGCGGCGCGCGGTGGTGAAGTCGGGGTTGCGCAGCGACAGCCGCAGCGTCTTGAGCTTGTTGAGCGCGAAATCGATCTCGCGCTCGACCACGCCGCCATTGGCGATGCGGCCGACGGTGGGCACGCCGCGGGTGATCTTGCTGGCGTCGCCCTCGGCCGAGAAACCGGCGATCGCGACGGGCCCCTGCGAGACCGCATAGACCTCGCCGTCGGCGCCCAGCAGCGGCGTCACCAGCAGCGTGCCGCCCTGCAGCGATTTGGCGTCGCCGAGCGCCGAGACGGTGACGTCGATGCGCGTGCCCTGCGTGGCGAAGGGCGGCAGGTTGGCGGTCACCATCACCGCGGCGACGTTGGCGGTGCGCATGTTGGCGCCGCGCGTGTTGACGCCGAGCCGCTCCAGCATCGCGGTCAACGACTGCTTGGTGAAGGGGGCGTTGTTGAGCGTGTCGCCGGTGCCGTTGAGGCCGACGACGATGCCGTAGCCGAGGATCTGGTTGGAGCGGACGCCCTCGACCGAGGCGAGATCCTTGATCCGGGAGAGCGCCTGGGCCGGGCCGGCGGCCATGGCGAGGCCGAGCGCCAGCAGCGCGGCGAGCGGCGTCACCAGGGATTTCAGGGCGGCTTTGCGAAACATGGTCTCACCGGCTGGAGAAAAGCGGTCGCCTTCGACCCTGCGATCCCCATGCCAGACCGCGACAAATTGAAAACGCTGATTTATCAGTTGTTTGGAAATCCGGCGCAGGGTGATGCCACGCCGAAGACGCCGGCCGATCCTGCCGGGGCGGCAGATTCTGCCGGGTGGTTTACCGGTTGTTAACCATGCCGGCGCGAGGGTTTTGGCATGACCGATATCGCGAGGCGACCATGATCCGGATCGACCAGCGCGCACCCATCTCCAATGTCGGCCCGGCCGGGACGGCGCGGCGCTCGGGCGGCGCCGCCTTCACATTGCCGACCAAGGAGGGCGCGGCCAGCAGCCGCAGCGCCGGGATCGCCGCGTCGGGCCCGCTCGACACGCTGCTGGCGGTCCAGGCCTATGAGGAGCCGGCGGAGCGCAAGAAGCGCCAGGCCAAGCGCGGCCACGATCTGCTCGACGGGCTCGACCGGCTCAAGGCGGCGCTCCTCACGGGTCGCGTCGACATCGCCGAGCTCGAGCGGATCCGCGCCAACCTGACCCAGCGGCGCGAGGCGACCGACGATCCGCGCCTCGACGACGTGCTGGCGCATATCGAACTGCGCGCCGCGGTGGAGCTCGCCAAGCTCGGGCGGTAGGCGAGGGCGCTATTCAATCACAGAGCCGGCCCTCTCGATCACGGGTCTCCAGCGTGCGATTTCGTTGACGAGCCTTTCTTTCAGCGCTGCCGGGCTCGCTGCTGCCGCGTCCGCCGGAACACCGCCAAGATCAGCGAAGCGCGATGTTACCACGGGCGCCATCAACGCCATGCGGAGCGCGTCGGCCAGCCGTTCGATGATGGCTGACGGCGTGCTATTCGGCGCATACAGGCCGTGCCAGACCGAAATCTCGACGCCCGGCAGACCTGCTTCTGCCAGCGTCGGCACCCCGGGCAACGTCGGAAGCCGCTCCTTCGTCGTCAGACCAAAGGCCTTCACCGCGCCTGTGTTGATCTGGCTGGATGTGTTGGTGGTCTGATCGCAGAGCAAATCGACGCGCTTGCCGACGACGTCGTTGAGGGCGGCGGCCGTGCCCGTGTATGGCACCGAGACGATCGGTTGCTGCAGGGCGCTCATCAGCAACAGCGAGCAGAGCTGCGAAGACGCACCGATCCCGGCATGGGCAATCGAGATCTTGCCGGAATGGGCGCGGACATAGTCGGCGAGTCCGGCGGCGTTCTCCACGGGTATATCCGGCCGGCCGACCAGCGTCATCGGCACATCGACAACAAGTCCGATCGGCGCGAAATCGTCGATGGGCTGATAGGGCAGGCGGCGATACAGCGTCGCCGACGAGGCGTGGCCGATATTGCTGAGCAGAATGGTGTGGCCATCCGGCGCGGCGCGCGCCACACGGGCTGCTCCCGTGGTTCCGCCGGCACCAGCGACATTCTCGACCACGATCTGCTGCCCGAGCTTGCGGCTCATCTCCAATGCGATCAGCCGACCGACGAGATCGGTCGGCCCGCCGGCGGCAAATGGCACCACCAGCGTGATCGGCCGGTTCGAACTGGACTGCGCTTGCGCTTTGGCGGCGGCAACCAGCCCCAGGCATGCGGCACAGGCGACAACTGCGGCGATCAAGCTCCGATACGGCGTCCCGGTCATGGTCAAGCCCTCCCCCCGGCCATTCGATGAGTGAGAGGGAGAGGGAGGATTGGGCCCGAAATGCGACGGCTGCACAGTTCGTCGCGTCAAGAGTGCGTGAGAATGGCCGACATGCCGCTACCTGATGAACTTGTCCGCATACTCCGCGCCCAGCCCGTTGCTGGCGTAGTGCGCGCGGCATTTGTCGAGCCGCGTGAAGACGTCGTCATAGCCGAGGCATTTGCCGTCGGGATCGACATAGATCATGGCGCCGTTGACCTGGAACATGGTGATCATCTCCTCGGTGTCGGGATCGACCACCAGCGTATGCGTTTCGCCCGGCGCCTCGTAGACGTAAGCCCCTTCCGTCGCGACCCAGTCATGCTCGAGGTAGCGCCACTTCCCCTTCAGCACATAGCCATGGACCGGCTGCGGGTGGCGGTGGCGCGAGAGCACGCCGGAGCGGCGCACGCGCAGCAGGTTCATCCAGTAGCCGCGGGTCACGCTGAGGCATAAGGGGCGGAACCAGACATTGTCGTCGACCGGCACCCAGACGCGCTCGTCGGTCGGGATGACGTTGGGGACGATCAGCTCGGGCGGGGAATCCTTCGGCTGGGGATGGCGATAGGGCGTCCAGCGCTCGGCCTCGCTGGCGGCGACCGGAATGGGGCTGACCTTGTTCATGGCGTCTCTCCCGTTCGATGTTGGCTGAATCCTCGTTGCCGAACTGATTCAGATGTGCCCGGCATCGTCTTGTGCCGGTTGCGTTTTTTGGGCCGTCTTTCAGACCGCCAGATAGCCGCCGTCGACCGGCAGGATCGTGCCGGTGATGAAGGCGGCCGCATCCGAGAGCAGGAAGGCGATGGCGCCGCCGACATCGCCGGGCTGGCCCCAGCGGTTCATCGGCGTGCGCGCCAGGATCGGCGCCGAACGGGCCGCGTCCTCGACGAGGGGCCGCGTCAGTTCGGTCGCGATCCAGCCCGGCGCGACGGCGTTGACACGGATGCCGTCGTTCGCCCAGGCGGCGGCCAGCGATTTGGTGAGCTGGCCGATCGCGCCCTTGGACGCCGAGTAGCCCGGGGCATAGGCCGAGCCGTGGAAGGTCAGCATCGAGGCGATGTTGACGATCGCGCCCTGGCTGCCGGCGAGCTTGTCCTTGGTCGCGAGGCACATCCGCATCGTGCCGGTGAGGTTGACCTCGACCGTCAGGCGGAAGGCCTCGATCTCGAACTCCTTGCCGCCGCGCTGGATCATGCCGGCGCAGTTCACCAGCGCATCGAGCCGCGGGCAGGCGGCGACGATGGCCGCGACCTCGGCGTCCCTGGTGACGTCGAGGCGGGCATGGCGGATGGCGGGGTGGGGCGGCGCGCCCGCCACCTCCGCCTCGGTCAGGCCGGTGGCGAGCACCTCGTAGCCGGCCGCCGCCAGCGCGAGTGCGGCACCCTGGCCGATGCCGCGGGTGCCGCCGGTGACGAGGGCGAAGCGGGGTGTGGACGAGGGCGCGTCGGTTGTCATGGGCCTGAGACTATCGGGGCGCCGGCGGGACGGGAAGGGCGCCCGCCCTGCATTTCAGGGCGTCGGCAGTTCCAGCTTGAGCAGGGCGGTTCCGTTGGTCTGCAGGTCGCGGCCGACCATCGGCACCTGCCGGCCGAGGCTGATGTCGAGCGTGGTGCGCCAGGGCGTGGCCAGCGGCTGCGTCAGGTCGGCGACGACCTTCACCCGCGGCGTCAGGCTGCCGGCGAGGCCGTTCTGCGCGGCGAAGGTATAGCGGCCGGCGAGGGCGATCTCGGTCGTCAGCGTGACGATGTCGTGCGGGCGCAAACGGTAGCCGAGCACGGCCTCGCCGGTCTGCTCGGCGGCGCCGGAAGCGGGCAGGCTGCCGCCGGCCGCCGCGCTCCAGACGATCTCGCCGTCGGCATCGGCGCCGCGCGCCAGGTTCCAGCCGAGCCGCGTGTCGTTGCGCTGCCAGCCGCCCTGGCCGGTGACGATCTCGGTCGAGAGCGAGAGCTGGTCGGCGCCGAGTTTCATGCCGACCGCGCGCTCGGTCGCGACCGGCAGCGGACTTCCTGCCGGCGCCAGCCCGCGGCGGATCGGCGTCGCGGCGATCTCCGGCCGGGCGAGCGGGTTGGCGCCCGCGCCGCGGCGAGTCGAGCCGGGCGCCAGATAGCCCGGGACCTCCGGTGCGGGCTCCGGCGTTGCCGCCTCCCAGCGCGGGATCGGCGCGAAGAGGCTGGTTTCAGCCTCCTCGCCGAAGGCGGCGTCCAGCCTCTGCGCCGGTTCCTCAGTGGGAGATTGCGCCCGGGCTGCGGGCGAGGTGGCCAGCAGCAGGAGTGCGGCGAAGGCGAAGGGATGGCGGAGCGAGGCGAGGGCCGGTCGTGACGGGAGCGAAGGCATGGGCGAGGCGGTCTTCCGGATCGGGGGCGTCGAGCGCGGAAGCCTCGGGGGCGATGCTGACGATTTTGCGGCAGGGGCGGGGCGCTCCGCGGTCGGCTCCTCGGCGTTGCGCGAAAGCCGCGCCCGCCCCAGAGGCCGGCGCCCAGCCTGGCGCGCTTTTGCGCCGGCTTAGCCGAAAACCGCATTTCCCTTTGCGGGCCGATGTTCTAGGAAGCGGCCAACCGCCTGCGGCGCCCATGCCGCAGTCTGGAAAGCTTCACGTCTGGCCAGCAGCAGGGGTCGTTTCACATGAGCAAGATCAAGGTCGCCAACCCGGTCGTCGACATGGACGGCGACGAGATGACCCGCATCATCTGGCAGAAGATCAAGGACACGCTGATCTTCCCCTATCTCGACCTCGAGCTCGACTATTACGACCTCTCGGTCGAGAACCGCGACGCCACCGACGATCAGGTGACGATCGACG
Organism: Allobosea thiooxidans; assembly: GCA_943372485.1. Taxonomy (GTDB): domain Bacteria; phylum Pseudomonadota; class Alphaproteobacteria; order Rhizobiales; family Beijerinckiaceae; genus Allobosea; species Allobosea thiooxidans_A. The sequence continues at coordinate 2,222 of CALRYW010000087.1, read as the reverse complement.
CCGCCAACGCGACCAAGAAGCATGGCGTCGCCGTGAAATGCGCGACGATCACGCCCGATGAAGGCCGCGTGAAGGAATTCAACCTCAAGTCGATGTGGAAGAGCCCCAACGGCACGATCCGCAACATCCTCGGCGGCGTGATCTTCCGCGAGCCGATCATCTGCAAGAACGTGCCGCGCCTCGTTCCCGGCTGGACCCAGCCGATCGTGATCGGCCGCCACGCCTATGGTGACCAGTACCGCGCCACCGACTTCAAGTTCCCCGGCAAGGGCACGCTGTCGATCAAGTTCGTCGGCGAGGACGGCGCGGTGATCGAGAAGGAGGTCTTCAAGGCCCCCGAGGCCGGCGTCGCCATGGCGATGTACAATCTCGACGAGTCGATCAAGGATTTCGCCCGCGCTTCGCTGAACTACGGCCTGATCCGCAAATACCCGGTCTATCTCTCGACCAAGAACACCATCCTCAAGACCTATGACGGGCGCTTCAAGGACATCTTCGAGGAGATCTACCAGGCCGAGTTCAAGGCCGAATTCGACAAGCTCGGCATCACCTATGAGCACCGCCTGATCGACGACATGGTGGCCTCGGCAATGAAGTGGTCGGGCGGCTATGTCTGGGCCTGCAAGAACTATGATGGCGACGTGCAGTCCGACACGGTGGCTCAAGGGTTCGGCTCGCTTGGCCTGATGACCTCGGTGCTGATGACGCCGGACGGCAAGACCGTCGAGGCCGAGGCCGCCCATGGCACGGTGACCCGCCACTATCGCGAGCACCAGAAGGGCAAGGAGACCTCGACCAACTCGATCGCCTCGATCTTCGCCTGGACGCGAGGCCTTAGCCACCGCGCCAAGCTCGACGGCAATGCCGAGCTCGCCAGGTTCGCGACGCTGCTCGAGAAGGTCACGGTCGACACCGTCGAGGCCGGCGACATGACCAAGGATCTCGCGCTCCTGGTCGGCGCCGAGCAGAAGTGGCTCTCGACCACCGGCTTCCTCGAGAAGGTCAGCGAGAACATGAAGAAGGCCATGGCCGCCTGAGCGGGCGGGCCTATCGTGACGACGGGAGCCCGGCCGGCGACGGCCGGGTTTTTTTGTTGAGGGGGATGCCGGTGGTGCGCGCCCCTTCTCCCCTCGCGGGAGAAGGTGGCTCGGCGAAGCCGAGACGGATGAGGGGGCGCTGCGAGCTTGCCGGCTGGCTAAACATGAGGCTGACGATTCAGCGCACGGCGCCCCCTCATCCGGCCCTGCCGGGCCACCTTCTCCCGCCAGGGGAGAAGGGAAGAGACGTCGCGGCTCCCGACGCGCACCAAACCCCCCGACCGGCCGAGAGCCGCGGGGTTTCGCACCAATTCCCCTAGAGGGGATGCGCGGAGCCGGGCGGCGCGCGGACCAACTCCGCGTGCCGATGTCGAGTGTCGATGTCGAGTGTCGATGCAGCGCCGATCTCGCGCCGCCTGGCTCCGCGCGCGGGGATTTTGGGCGTCGCGGCCATCAGTCCCTTGCCAGGAGACTCACCACCGCTCGACCTCCGGGAGCCCCCGCCCGCGACGGCGACGCCTCCCGAAACCCGCCACCACACCCGGCCGCACGACGCCTCGCGACAGCCCCCTTGGTCGGGTGCAGCGGGCGCAGGATAGGGGCGGGTGGGGCTGCGGGGACAAGGGGCGGAGATTATGCCCGGTGGGGGCTTGTGGGGCGGGAGCGGACTTCACCGCATCCAGTCAATTGAACCGCGGGCGTCTTCCTCGGCTGCCTCAGCAGATGCGAAGAGCCCTGGAACACCCTCGCCTGCATCGGCCCACCATGACCACGCACCGTTTTCATCGTTCTCATGTTGCAGTGCCATGTGCTCGTAGGTGTAGAGGACATCCGGACGCTGAAACACCAAGAGGCACCGCCGTCCATCTGGGCTCACGCACTGCTTGACAAGTGAAGTAGCTCCATTGCGCGTATACACGTCGCGTAACCCGAGCAGTGCACGAGCCGCCCGTATTGCCCGTTCGGGGCCGGGAGGAAGGCTCATCATCTCGGTTTCGATTTTCAACAGATGAGCAGCGATCTCCGCCTCGAATGCAGCCAAGTCCCGCACGAGCTTAATGACGTCGGGCAGGTAACTGTCGTATTCATCATCGGGCAAAGCCGCGCCGAGCCCGATTGGGTCCCATACATGGCATAAGATGCGCCGCGCATGCTCAGACAGACCGTTATCGAGCGATTTTGTCG
>CALRYW010000086.1:0-16693 GCA_943372485.1 Allobosea thiooxidans | reverse complement strand
CGGCCGGCCGGCTCCGGGCTTCGGACGTATCCGCGCCCGGCGCAGTGGCAACCGCCGCGACGGCATCCGTGATCTGCCAGAAGGTCGCGATGTGCCGGGTCGAGGAGAGGCCAGCCTGCAGCATGTGCGGCCCCGGCACGCCGATCCCGTCGCCGCCATCGATCGGTGCGCCATGCCCGAGGCCGGCCACCATGAAGGCCTCGATACGCGCCGAGCCAGTGCCATCGCGCCAGACGCGGCGCTGGTGGAGACCGATCGACAGGGTCTCGGACGGGCTCTCGGCCAGACCGTGGAGCTGCCGCCACTGCGCCAGCACGGCCTCGCCATTGGCCGGCGCGACCGTATGGTCGCGCAGCCCGTGCCAGACCGACAGCGCCGGCCAGGGGCCGGTATGGGGCGAGGCGTCGCGCACGGCGCGCAGCAGCGCGGTGTCAGGCGGCAGGCCCTTACCGCGCATCCGCTCGAGCGCCTCGGGAACGTCCGAGGCGCTGCCATAGGGCAGACCGGCGATGACCGCGCCCCCGGCGAAGAGCTCCGGATAGGTCGCGAGCATCGCAACAGCCATCGCCCCGCCCGCGGACAGGCCGGTGACGAAGACGCGGCGGCGGTCGAGCCCATACCCGGTGATCGTCCCCTCGATCATCTGGGCGATCGAGAGCGCCTCGCCCGCCTCGCGGGCGATGTCGCCCGGCGCGAACCAGTTGAAGCAGAGATTGGCGTTGTTGGCGCGCTGCTGCTCCGGAAACAGCAGGGCGAAGCCATGCCGGTCGGCAAGGCGGGACCATCCCGAGCCGAGGTCGTAGGCCGCCGCGCTCTGGGTGCAGCCATGCAGAACAACGACGAGCGGCGCTCCGGGCTCGAGCCCCTCAGGACGATAGCGGTAGGCCCGCAGAGCGCCGGGATTGGAGCCGAAGCCGGCCCATTCGGTCAGCCGCGACGCGATGGCGGTGTCCTGTCCCGGGCCGCGGGCGGCGGCGAGGCGGGCGATGGTATCCGACAGTCGGGGCATGAAGCGCTCCTGCGCCGGCCGCGACGACATGACGGCGGCCTTGGGTCCTCAACGCCAACATAACCGTTTATGTTGCAATGCAACATCACCGATGCGGCATCGCTCCGGCGGGATTGCCGGGCACCGCCCGATCGCGGAGAGTGTCGCGGCCCTCAACGGACGATGTCTCCCCGTGCGCATCCTGCTGATCAACCCGAACACGACGGCCGAAGTGACCGCGCTGATGGCACAGGTGCTGGCGCCGAGGCTGCCGGAGGGCATCACGCTGAAGCCTGTCACGGGGCGCTTTGGCGCGCGCTACATCGCCAGCCGCAGCGCCGCCGCCATTGCCGGGCACGCTGCCCTCGACGCCCTCGCCGAACATGGCGACGATTGCGATGCGGTCTATCTCGCCTGTTTCGGGGACCCCGGGCTGCTGGCCCTGAAGGAGCTCGCCGCCGTGCCGGTGATCGGCATGGCCGAGGCGAGCTGCATCGCGGCGGCCCGATACGCCGAGCGCTTCGCCATTGTCACCGGAGGGGAGCGCTGGGGGCCGATGCTGCGGGAATTCGTCGGCACGCTCGGGCTGGGAGACCGGCTCGCCGGGATCGAGACCGTCGCGCCGACCGGCGCCGAGATCGCGCGCGATCCCGACGGCGCCATCGCGCTGCTGACGCAGGCCTGCCGGGACGCGGCGGCACGCGACGGCGCCGGCGCCGTCATTCTCGGCGGCGCCGGGCTGGCCGGCCTCGCGGCGCGCATCGCGCCCCATCTCGACATCCCCGTCATCGGCTCGGTCGAGGCCGGGCTCGCCACCGTGCTGGCGGCCCTGCGGGACCCGCCGCCCAAACCCGAAACCGGCGACCTTTCGGCGCCGGCCCGGATCGCGAGCATCGGCCTGGGCGACAGCCTCGCGGCCCGTCTCGCCGACCCGGCCGGAACCGGGTCGGTGTAGGAAGCGGGCGGTCTCAGCCCTTTCGAGCGAGAGACAGGCCGTTCTCGGCGGCGATGAAATCCGACAGCATCGGCACGTAATCCTCAGCCCTGCCGGCTGCCACGGCGCGGGCGAAGCTGTTCTTCACGGCGTTGCCGATCGGATTGGGGACACCGGCCGCGTTCGCCACGCTTTCGAGATAGCGCACGTCCTTCAGCGCGTTGACGAGGGTGAACTTGTGCGCGTCGCGGTCGCGCTCGAGCACATACTGCATGAAGGTCTGGTAGAAGCCGCAATCCATCCGGCTGCCGCGCAGCACGCTGTCGAAGGTCTGCGGCGTGATGTCGATCTTCGCGGCCAGCGTCAGCGCCTCGGCATAGATCGCCGCATAGCCCATCGAGAGGAAATTGTTCAGGAGCTTCATCTTGTGGCCGTCGCCGACGGGGCCGAGATGCACGACCTTCTGCGCCCAGGCCTCGATCGCCGGCTTGATCCGCGCGAAGACCTCCGGCGTCGTCCCCACCATCGCCGAGAGCTGGCCGAGCGCGGCCTGGGCCGGGGTTCCGCCGAGCGGCGCATCGGCCAGATGCAGGCCCTTGGCCTCGAGCTCCGCGGCGATCCGCACCGTCACCGTCGGGTCCGAGGTCGAGCAATCGACGACCACCGTGCCGGGCTTGGCGCCCGCCGCAATGCCGTCGGGCCCGTTCACCACGGCCTCGACCTGGGCCGAGCCGGTCACGCAGAGGAAGATGATGCTGGCGTTCTCGGCGAGCTCCCGGGGCGTCTTGGCCTCCCGGGCACCGGCGGCGACGAGGGTCTCGACCGGCTTGCGGTTGCGATGCCCCATCACGGTCAAGGGGAAGCCCTTGTTGAGCAGGCTCTGGGCCATGCCCTGCCCCATCAGCCCGACGCCGATGAAGCCCACTGATTCTTTGGTTGCAGTCATCTTCAGTTTCTCCTGTTTATATGAGAATGACGGATCGACGTGATGGAACGCCCGACCAAGAACCGGTCGCAGGGTCGCGTTTCCGACGCCGGAGAAGAGCGTCATGACCAACAGCGGCCCCGTCAGTGCCGGCACCCCCGTCAAACCAGCGGCTGCGCTGTCGGTCGCGCGCGGTCGCGTGACGCTTCAGATCATCGCCGATCGGCTCGCGGTCTCGACCGCGACGGTGTCGCTCGCCCTGCGCGGCTCGCCGCTGGTGGCGGAGTCGACCCGGGTCCGCGTCCAGCAGATGGCCCGCGAGATGGGCTACAGCTACAACCGCAGCGCCGCCTCGCTGCGGACCGACCGCACCAACATCCTCGGCGTCGGCTTCCACGACATCACCAACCCCTATTTCGCCGAGCTGCTGGCCGCGATCGAGGAAACCACCACGGCCCATGGCCGCTCGATCCTGCTCGGCACCTATGGCGAGGACCTCGAGCGGCAGGACCGCGTCCTCAACACGCTCAAGGAATACCGCCCGGACGGGATGATCCTCTGCGCCGCCGGCGGCTCGACACCGGAGACCTTCGCCCATCTCATCGCGGCCGGCGTTCCGATCGTCCAGCTCTCGCGCGAGATCACGCCCGATCTCGACTTCGTCGGCTCCGACGACCGCCACGGCACCATCCTGGCGATGGAGCATCTGATCGGGCTCGGCCACCGGCGCATCGCCTTCATCTGCCAGAACCAGAAGATCTCGACGGGCGCCAACCGCTACGGCGGCTACTGCGAGGTTCTGGCGCGCAACGGCATCCCGGTCGACCCGACGCTGGTCTATCCCGGGCACGGCACGCGCGAGAACGGCTCCAAGGGCATCCAGACGGTTCTCGATGTGGCCGATCCGCCGACGGCGGCGGTCTGCATGAACGATATCACCGCCTTCGGAGCCATGCTGGGGCTGCGCCATCGCGGCCGCGAGGCCGGTCCCGATTTCTCGATCATCGGCTGCGACGACGTTCAGGAGGCGGCGCAATGGTACCCGGCCCTGACGACGATCCGCAATTTCCAGGACGAGATGGGCCGCACCTCGGCCGAATTCCTGATCAGCCGCATCGCCGATCCCGCCGCGCCGCGGCGCCGGCTGCTGCTGACGCCCGCCCTCGTCGTCCGCGGCACGACCGCCCCGGCCCGCGCCTGAACCTGGGGCGCGTGGCTCATGCATCGTTGGCGGGCTTGGCATTGAGCGCGCGATAGGCGCGCACCACCTGCGAATCGTCACGCCCGCCATGGCCCAGGCCCGAGGCCGCCAGAAACATCTGGTGCGCCGCGGCGGCCAGTGGCAGCGCCGTGCGCGCCGCCCGGCCGGCATCGAGCACGATCGACAGATCCTTGACGAAGATGTCGACGGCGCTGGTCACCGCCGGCTCGGCCTCATGCATGCGCGGCCCGCGATCCCTCAGCATCCAGGAGGAGGCGGCCGAGCCACCCATGATCTCGAACAGGAGCCGGCCGTCGATGCCCGCCTTCTCCGCGAGCGAGAGCGCCTCCGCCGCGACCGCGATGTGCACGCCGCAGAGCAGTTGGTTGACCGTCTTGACCGTCGCGCCCTGCCCCGGCGACTGGCCGACATGGAAGACCTTGTCGCCCAGCGCCTCGAGCATCGGCCGCGCCAGCGCCATGGTCTCGTCGGGCGCCCCGACCATGATCGAGAGCGTCGCGGCGCGCGCGCCGACCACGCCGCCCGACACCGGGGCGTCGACGAAGCGCCGGCCGCTGCCGGTGACCTCGGCCGCGATCGCCTCGACCTCGCCCGGAGGGCAGGTCGCCATCAGGATCACCACAGCGCCGGGCGCCAGCGCCGCGAGCGCCCCGGCCTCGAACAGCACAGCGCGCGCCTGCGCCGCGTTGACGACCATCAGCACCATCGCCTCCGCGCCATCGGCCGCGGCCGCGGCGCTCTCCGCCGCGTGGCCGCCGGCGCCGACCAGCGCCTCGCGCGCACTGGCGCGCATGTCGAAGCCGGTGACGCGGAACTGGCGCTTGACGAGGTTCTCGGCCATCGGCGCGCCCATGGCGCCGAGCCCGATGAAGGCGATGGAGGTCGGCATCTGCTGGTCAGGTCCTCTGTTGACGTCCCCCCGGCGACGTCAGGCGCCAGCCGGTGATCGGGCCGCGAGACTGGACGATCGTCGCTCGCGGCGCGAGCCCCGAGCGATGCTGAGCCACCGCCGCGCTTCGCATGACGGCGCAGGGGGCTCCAACAGCCAGCCTGCGCCGCAGGACCTTCACTCCTTCACGGCTCCGGTCATCGCGCTCACATAATGCTCGACGAAGAAGGCGTAGAGGATCACCAGCGGCAGCGAGCCGATCAGGGCGCCTGCCATCAGCGAGCCCCAGCGGAAGATGTCGCCGTCGACGAAGTTGGAGATGATCGCCACCGGCACCGTCTTGTTGTGGTCCGAGGAGATGAACGTCAGCGCGTAGATGAACTCGTTCCAGCACAGCGTGAAGGCGAAGATGAAGGCCGAGATCAGGCCGGGGATCGCCAGCGGCAGCACGATCTTCACCAGAATCTGCCAGCGGCTCGCCCCGTCCATCAGGGCGCATTCCTCGAGTTCGTAGGGAATGGTCTTGAAATAGCCCATCAGCAGCCAGGTGCAGAACGGGATCAGGATGGTCGGATAGGTCAGGATCAGCGCGAAGGGCGTGTCGAACAGACCATAGGCGTGGATCACGGCCGAGAGCGGGATGAACAGGATCGACGGCGGCACGAGATAGGCCAGGAAGATCAGCCCGCCCACCGTCGCCGCACCCTTGTAGCGGATGCGGGTGATGGCATAGGCCGACAGCACGCTGGCGAAGATCGAGAGGAAGGTCGCGGCGGTGGCGACCATCATCGTGGTCATCAGCCAGCGCGGATAGGCGCTTTCGAACAGCAGCTTGTAGATGTGCTGAAAGGTCGGCTGGCTGACCCAGAGCGGGTTGCTGTTGTCGAGGTCGAGCAGCTGCGCATCCGGTTTGATCGAGGTGATCACCATCCAGTAGAACGGGAACAGCAGCACCACGAGGATGATCGCCAGCGGCATATAGACGACCACCAGCTTGCGCGGCAGCGTCTCCAGATAGGCCATGCCCTCGCGATGGTCGGAGAGCGTGCCCGGGGCGGCGTTGGATTTCAGGGCCGCGTCAGTCATTGCTCTCTCCCTGCTGCCACTTGCGGCGCTGAAGGCCGAACCAGCTGACCATGATCGCGGCCAGGAGGAAGGGCACCATGGCGGTGGCGATCGCCGCGCCCTCGCCCAGGCGCCCGCCCAGGATGCCGCGCTGATAGGACAGCGTCGCCATCAGCTGCGTCGCATTGACCGGGCCGCCGCGGGTCATGGCCCAGATCAGCTGGAAATCGGTGAAGGTGAACAGAACCGAGAAGGTCATCACCACGGCGATGATCGGCGTGAGCAGCGGATAGGTCACGAAGCGGAAGCGCTGCCAGCCCGAGGCGCCGTCGAGCGTCGCCGCCTCGTAGAGCGAGGGCGAAACGGTCTGCAAACCGGCCAGCAGCGTGATGGCGATGAAGGGGATGCCGCGCCAGATATTGGCGAAGATCACGCTGCACTGCGCAAGGAAGGGGTCGCCGAGCCAGTTGATGTACTGGCCCTTGTCGAGAAAGCCCCATTTCTGCAGCAGCCAGGTGAAGATCGAAAACTGCGTATCGAAGATCCACCAGAACGCCACCGCCGACAGCACGGTGGGCACGATGAAGGGGATCAGCACGATGGCGCGGATGAAGGCCTTGAACGGCATGTGGTTGTTGAGGAGGATCGCGAGATAGAGCCCGACCGCGAACTTCACCACCGAGGCGACCGCCGTATAGGCGAGCGTGAAGGCGGTCGCGTTGAGGAAATCGCTGTCGTCGAGCAGGTACTGGTAGTTCTCCAGCCCGATGAACACGCCGCCGCGGCCGATGCGCATGTCGGTCATGCTCATCCACATGCCCAGGATCAGCGGCCAGGCCAGGAAGAACACCAGGAAGATCATGGTCGGAACCATGAACCAGAAGCCCAGCCAGTTCCGGTTGACCATCAGCCTTGCCCAGGCGGTGGTCTCCGGCGGGGCGGCGAACGAGCCTGAAGCCATCGCGAGCGCTTCCTCGATAAAAGGGGTGTCTTCTTCCCGGCGGCGCAAACGGCGCCGGGAAGAAGACCCGTAGACATGGATGAAAGGCCCTCCCCTCGGCGCCGGTCAGGCGCTCCGGCCGGCGTCACCGCCGGCCGGAAAGGGTTGGTCAGCGGTAGATGCGCTGCAACTGCCGCTCGGCGAGCTGCATGGCACCCGCGGCCGATTCGCGACCGGTGCAGAAGCTGGCGAACATGTCGACGACAATGAAGTCCGCCATCGCGGTCGCCGCCTTCTCGTCGAGCTTGCCGCGATGACCCGCGACAAGGCTGCGCTTGGAGGCGTCACGGAACACCGTGTTCTTCGGGTCCTTGGTCCAGACCGGATTGTTGTCGAAGGCGTTCAGCGTATGCGTGAGGTAGCCGGCGGCCGCCTCCAGCCACGGATTGAACTGCTCGGCTTCCAGCATGTAGGCCATGAACGCTTTGCAGGCGTTCGGGAACTTCGTATAGGTCATCGCCATCATCGGGAAGCAGAGCTGGATCTCGGTCGGCTTGCCCGCCGGGCCGATCGGCCAGTAGGCGTGGTCCATATCCGCCGCGATGGCCTTCTGCTTCGGATCGTTGGAGGCGTTCGCCGCGGCATAGATCGAGATGCCGTTGGCGGTCAGCCCGAGTTCGCCCGACAGGAACAGACGGTTGTTGGAGGCGTCGTTCCAGGCTGCCGTGCCCTGGATGAAGGTGTCGTACAGCGCCTTGGAATAGTTCAGCGCCGCTTCCGTCTCGGGCGAGCGGATGATCACCTTGCTGTTCTCGTCGACCTGCGCGGCGTTGTGGGACCACAGCAGCCAGTAGGCGTAGGAGTTGCCGTCGCCAGAGGCGCGGCCGAGCGGGAAGCCGGCCGGGGTGTTCTTGGCCTTCAGCGCCTTGCAGAGCTCCAGGAACCCGGCCGTGGTCTGCGGCACTTCGTTGAAGCCGGCCGCCTTGATCTGCGAGATGCGGTAGTTGATGTAGCCGCCATTGATCGCGGCGGGGATCGCGATCCACTTGTTGCCAAGCTTGCCATAGGCCTCGGCCACCGGCACCCAGCCGCCATACTTCTTGCCGAGATAGTCGGCGACGTCGGTGACGTCGACGCAGCGGTTCGGGAACAGGTGGGGCGTCGAATACAGCGACCAGAACAGGTCCGGGCCCGTGCCGGTGTTGGCGGCGACGGACGCCTTCGGCTGCATGTCGTCGAAGGATTCCGACGTCACCGTGACGCGCACGCCCGTGGCCGCGGTGAAGGCGGCGACGATCTTGTTGAACTGCTCGTCCTCGGCGACGACGAAGCGGCGCCAGCGCATCAGGTTGAGGGCTGCGCCCGCCTCGGGCTTGAAGGGCGAGGCCTGCGCCCAGGCCTTGGCCCATTCGGTCATGCCGGAGCCGACGAGAGCGCCGGCGCCCGCCACGCCGGCGAGGCCCTTCAATGCGGAACGTCGTGTCGGTTTGGTCATCAGCGTCCTCCCATGGACTCGGTTGCTCGGCCCGGGGTCTGGAGCGCCCCATTGGCCTTGTGCTTCATCGCGCCCCGGGAGTTGGTCCCCCGTGGGCGCGGATGATCAGGTCATGCCGCCAGGCTTTTCCCCGTGCCGGCGTCGAAGAGATGCGTCACATTGGTGTCGGGCGTGATCCCGATCAGCTCGCCCGGCTTGGCGGTGATGCGCTCGCGGAACACGCAAGTCAGGCTCTGCCCGCCGCAGCGGACCACGACCTGCGTCTCGGAGCCCATCGGCTCGACCACGACGACCTCGGCCTTGAGGCCGTTCTCGTCGAGCTGGATATGCTCGGGCCGGATGCCGAGCACGGCCGCCTTGCCGTTGGAATCGGCCGGATGCGTCCCGATCGGCCAGACGACACCGCCGGCGGTCTCGAAGCCGGCGGGCGTGATCGTACCGTTCAGCAGGTTCATCGAGGGCGAGCCGATGAAGGCGGCGACGAAGAGATTGGCCGGGCGGTCGTAAAGGTCGAGGGGCGCGCCCATCTGCTCGACGATGCCGTCATGCATCACCACGATCTTGTCGGCCATGGTCATGGCCTCGATCTGGTCATGCGTGACATAGACCGTGGTGGTCTTCAGCCGCTGGTGCAGCTCCTTGATCTCGGTGCGCATCTGCACGCGCAGCTTGGCGTCGAGATTGGAGAGCGGCTCGTCGAACAGGAACACCTGCGGGTCGCGCACGATGGCGCGGCCCATCGCGACGCGCTGGCGCTGGCCGCCCGAGAGCTGGCGCGGATAGCGGTCGAGCAGCTTCTCGAGGCCGAGGATGGCGGCCGCCTTGCCGACGCGATCGGCGATCTCCTCCTTGGGAGCCTTCCGCAGCTTCATCGAGAACGCCATATTGTCGGCGACCGTCATGTGCGGGTAGAGCGCGTAGTTCTGGAACACCATCGCGATGTCGCGCTCTTTCGGCGGCACGTCGTTGACGACGCGCGGGCCGATCCGGATCTCGCCGCCCGAGATGTTCTCAAGCCCGGCGATCATCCGCAGCAGCGTGGACTTGCCGCAGCCGGACGGGCCGACCAGGATCACGAACTCGCCGTCCTCGATGTCGATATCGACGCCGTGAATCACCTGGGTCGAGCCGTACGCCTTGCGCACGTCGGCAATCTGCACTGAGGCCATCGGGCCTGTCTCCTCACGTCGTTTCCCAGTGGGCCCGGTGATCCGCCACTGAGGGCGGGGTCCGGGCCGCATCGTCTATCGGCCTGTTGCGACCGATCGATGAAGGTTGCCGTCGGCTAAGGACCGTCTCGTTCCGGAGAACGGCAGTCCCTTGCACCGGCCTTCATCTGCGATAAAGTCATACAATACCCACAGGCGTGTCAAGCGCCGGGGCGGCGACGGGCCGGCAACCCGTCTCGGCCACGAGGAGGAGGCGCCAGACGATGCGGATGCGCGACTATTCGCGGCCCACCACGCTCAATCCCGACCGCCTGTTCGGCCAGGTCGCTCAGAGGCTCGCGGTCGCCATCATCACCGGAGCCGTCAAGGCTGGCGAGGTTCTGCCGGACGAGGACGATCTGAGGGGCGACATCTCGGTGTCGCGCACGGCCTATCGCGAGGCGGTCAAGGTGCTGACCGCCAAGGGCCTGGTCGAGGCGCGGCCGAAGAGCGGCACCCGCGCGGCGCCGCGCGACAGCTGGAACCTGCTCGATCCCGATGTCCTCGCCTGGCATTTCGAAGCCGATCCGAACGAGAAATTCATCCGCGATCTCTTCGAGTTGCGCCGTTTCGCCGAGCCAGCGGCGGCCCGGCTGGCGGCGCAGCGGCGCACGGCCGCCGACATCGCCCGCATCGAGGCTGCCTTTCGCGGCATGGTCGACAACGAGCCCTATGACGACGTCACCATCCGGGCCGACCTCGCCTTCCACGAATCGGTCTTCGCCGCCTCCCACAACGCCACGCTGATGTGCCTGGCGAGCGCGGTGGCGGCGACGGTGCAATGGTCGCTGCTGCTCAAATCGATCGATGACCGCGACTTCTTCGTCGCCTCGCTGGTCGATCACGAACGTGTCCTCGACGCCATCGTCCAGCGCGACGGAGACCTGGCCGCCGCGCGCATGAAGGCGCTGGTGATCGACAGCCTGAACACGACTCTGGCGATGCTGACCCCGCTTTCGGCGGCAGCCATCCAGAAAACAGCGTGATTAAGTCATATTATATACGCACCGGCGGCGCTTCCGCTGCGCCCCGCGCTATGGTGGGATGCACACTGGCCGATCACACCGTGCCGAAGGCTTCCCAAGCACCGGCAATGACTGCATTTAATCGATTCACCTCGGCCTGATCAAGCGCCGCCCTCCACCCAGAAGCCTGACGGAAACGCACCCATGACACGGCCCAACGCCACCGAGATCCTGATGACGGGCCCGCTGATGGCCTATGCGGCGGACCAGCTGAAGGCCCGTTTCACCGTGCACGAACTGTGGAAGGCCGAGGACAAGGCGGCCCTCCTGCGCGAGATCTCGGACCGGGTCCGCGGCATCGCCGGCGGCGGCCATGTCCGCATTGACGGGGCCCTGTTCGACGCCCTGCCGAAGGTCGAGATGATCGCCAATTTCGGCGTCGGCTACGACAATGTCGACGCCGCCGAGGCCGGCCGCCGCGGGCTCGTGGTCTCCAACACGCCCGACGTGTTGACCGACGAGGTCGCCGATCTCGCCATCGGCCTGCTGATCGCCACCGTCCGCCAGCTGCCGCAGGTCGACCGCTATCTGCGCGAGGGCAAGTGGCTGAAGGCCCCCTATCCGCTGACGACGTCGCTGCGCAAGCGCAAGGTCGGCATCGTCGGCCTGGGGCGCATCGGCAAGGCCGTGGCGCAGCGCATCGAGGCCTTCGGCCTGCCGATCGTCTATCACGGCCGCTCGCGCCAGGCCGACGTCGCCTATCGCTACTATCCCTCGCTGGTCGAGATGGCCCAGGACATCGACACGCTGATCTCGGTCGCGCCCGGCGGCGCCTCGACCCACCATATCATCAACGCCGAGGTGCTGAAGGCGCTCGGTCCCGACGGCATCGTGGTCAATGTCGGCCGCGGCACGGTGGTCGACGAGCAGGCGCTGATCGAGGCCCTGCGCAGCAAGACCATCCTCTCGGCCGGCCTCGACGTCTTCGAGGACGAACCGCGCGTTCCCGCCGAGCTGATCGCCATCGACCATGTCGTGCTCCTCCCCCATGTCGGCTCGGCCTCGGTGCACACCCGCGAGCAGATGGGCCAGCTCCTCGTCGACAACCTGTTCTCTTGGTTCGACGGCAAGGGCCCGCTGACGCCCGTCGCCGAGACGCCCTGGAAGAAGGCCTGAGGGCGATGGCCGGCGCGCTGCGACGCGCGCTGGCCGCGGGCGGCCTGGCTCTCTGGGGCCTCGCCGCCGCGGCGCAGACCGCCCCGCCGCCGCGTGGCGCCGACCGGGCGCCGCCGGCCATCAGCCTGCTGTTGGGCGCCTGGGACCTCGAGCTGACAGGGGCGCCGCGCCGCTGCACGGTGACCCTCGGCGCCGAGGAGACCGCGGGAGGGCGGCGTTTGCGTTTCCCGGCGACCTGCCGCCGCGCCCTGCCGCTGCTCGCGGACGTCGCCTCCTGGAGCCTCGGGCCCGATGGCGGGCCCCGCCTGAATGACGCGGACGGCAAGCCGATCCTCGCCTTCGGCCAGCAGGGCCCCATCGGATTCAGCGGCCGGGGCCGGGATGGCAAGGACTATGCCCTGAACCGCGGCCCGCATCCGCGGGTGGCGCCCCGGCCCGCGCCGTCACCGGCGGAATCCGCCGCCACCGCCGCCCAGCGCCCGACCCTGGTCGATCCCGCCCGCGCCCCGGCGGCCGCAACCCTGCCGGGGCTCTATGCGCTGATGCGGCAGCAAGGCCGCGAAGCCTGTCGCCTGCGCCTGGACGCGCCGTCGTTGGAGGGCGAGGCAGCCGGCGCCCGGCTCGAGCGTCCCTGCCCGGACACCGGCATCACCATCTTCGATCCCGCCACCTGGCGCTATGCCGGCGGCCGGCTGACCCTGGTCGCGCGCAAGGGCCACAGCGTCGACCTCGTCTTCGAGGCGGGCGTCTGGCGCAAGGACCCGGCGGTCGGCGCGCCGCTGCTGCTGCGCCGGCTGCAGCCATGAGGCAAAACACCCCTACTGTTGGTCGCCGCATCTCCCATGGGGCGGTATTTCGACCGGCCGCTTCCGTCCGTCTCTGGCGATCGGCGTCCATCGTTCCTAGATGGGCGGTCGGCGCACGCCCCCTTTGGCGCCGACAGGAGGATCGCTCGATGTTCAACGCCAAGTCGCTTCTTGATGCCCTCGTCAGCGCCGGCACCCAGGCCGGCCAGCCCGGCGGCCAGGGCCAGACCGGCTCGCTCGGCCAGATCCTCGGCGGGCTGGCGACGAAGGTTCAGCAGGGCGGTGGCCTGGGCGGTCTCGCGGGCATGGCAGGCCAGATCCTGACCCAGGCCTCGCAGGGCGTAGGCGACGCGGCGCGCCAGACCGGCGTCCAGCAGAAGGCCGGAGACGTCATGGGGCAGGTCACCGGCGGGCGCTCGGCGCAGGACGTGCTGGCCCAGGCCAAGGCGATGTTCGACAAGAATCCCGCAATGGCGACCGCCGTGCTCGGGGGCCTCGGCGCGCTCGTCTTCGGCTCCTCGACCGGCCGCGCCGTTGTCGGCTCCGCGGCCAAGCTCGGCGGCATGGCCCTGATCGGCGGCCTCGCCTACAAGGCCTACCAGAACTACCAGTCCGGCAAGCCGATGCTCGATATCGGCAGCAGCCCCGAGCTGCTTCCCGCGCCGCGCGGGACCGGCTTCGAGGCCGAAGCGGCGACCGAGGCGACCGCGCTGCTCTTCATCCGCGCGATGATCGCCGCCGCCGCCGCCGACGGCGCCATCGACGCCGAGGAGCGCACCACCATCCTCGGCGGCCTGCGCGAGGCCGGCTTCGACCAGGAGGCGAATGAATGGCTGGAGCAGGAGATGGCCAGCCCCGCCTCGATCGAGACGCTGGTGGCCGGGGCCGAAAGCCCCGAGCTCGCCGCGCAAATCTACACCGCGGCCCGCATCGCCATCAATCCGGACACGGCCGGGGAGAAGAACTTCCTGGCGGCCCTGTCCGCCGAGCTCGGGCTCGATGCCGAGCTCGTGGCCAACATCGACGCGGCCGCGAGCGCCGCCAAGGTCTGAGCGGCCCCGCAGGGCCGCTCGCGGGAGCCGTCGCCGTCCCACGGGACGGCTCTTTCGCCCGAGCCCTGCCTTTTTCTTGCCGGCAAGGCGCGCAATCGCGCCCCGGCGTCAGCGTGGCATTAATCATCGCGGCCGAATGACCGCCTGACGCGCCTCTCATCCACGGAGGTTTAGGATTTATCGGCCAGGAAGGCAGGCATCCGAGCGGCGTCATTCCGCTCAATGCTCGCCCGGCCCTGTTGACGGCTCCCGGACGCAGCTACGGCGTAGGGGGAGAGAGACAGGCCCATGGCTTTGATGGCGATGATCAGGGCGATGCGACCGCATCACTGGCTCAAGAACGGGCTGGTGTTCGTCCCCATCCTGCTCAACCACGACGTCTTCGACCTCGACGCGCTGAGTGATGGCGCCGTGGCCTTCGTCGCCTTCAGCCTGCTGGCCTCGGCGATCTACCTGCTCAACGACATCGTCGACGTCGAGGCCGATCGCCGCCATCCGACGAAGTGCAAGCGCCCTCTCGCGGCCGGCGAGATCACCGAGCGGCAGGCCTATGCGACGATCCCGCTGCTAACGGTGAGCGCCTTCGCGCTCGCCTGGCTGCTGCCGCAGCCGCGGCTCTTTCTGTTGGCGCTGGGCGCCTATCTCGTGCTGGCGCTGGCCTATCTCTTCGTGCTCAAGCGCAAGCTTCTGGTCGATGTGCTGGGCTTGGCGGCCCTCCACACCCTGCGCATCCTCGCCGGCAACGCCGCGGGCTCGATCCCGCTGTCGTCCTGGCTGCTGGCCTTCTCGATGTTCCTGTTCCTCAGCCTGGCCCTGGTGAAGCGCTATGCGGAACTCCGCATCACCCAGGACCAGTCGGGCCTGAAGAAGGCCGGGCGCGGCTACCATGCCGAGGACATCGAGGCGCTCTCGCAGCTCGGCATGGCCTCGGGCTGCACCTGCGCGCTGATTATGGCGCTCTATGTCGACAGCGACGCCGTCAAGGAGCGCTACGCCCATCCCGAGCTGATCTGGCTGCTCTGCCCGATCATCCTCTACCAGATGTCGCGGATCTGGTTCCTCGCACGGCGGGGACAGATGCCGGACGATCCGCTCGTCTTCATGATCCGCGATTGGCGCAGCCAGGTGACCGGCGCAGCCGTGGTCGGGATCCTCGTCGCGGCGACCCTGCTTCCGTGACCGGGCCGGTGCCCCGCATCGCATCCTGGGGCGGGCTGACGCCGCGCGCGACGACGACGTTGGCGCCGGACCTCTGGCTGGCCGCGCCGGCGCCCGAGGCCGGCCCGGTGCTCGCCTATGGCAATGGCCGCTCCTATGGCGATTCCTGCCTGAACGACGGCGGGCGTCTGATCCTGGCGCACCGCCTCGACCGCGTTCTGGCCTTCGACCGCGAGAGCGGTCTCGTCACCTGCGAGGCCGGCGTCCTGCTCGACGACCTCCTGAACCTCGTGGTGCCCGCCGGCTGGTTCCCGCCGGTGACGCCCGGCACCTGCTACGTCACCATCGGCGGCGCGCTCGCCAACGACGTTCACGGCAAAAACCATCACCGCGCCGGCACCTTCGGCCGCCATGTCCGCGCCTTCGAGCTCGTCCGCTCCGACGGGCGCCGCCTGACCTGCGCGCCCGACATGAACGGCGCGCTCTTCGCTGCCACCATCGGCGGCATGGGCCTCACCGGCCTCGTCACGCAGGTGACGCTGCAACTCATGCCCGTCGCCTCCGCCGAGATGCTGCAGGAAGCCGTTCACTTCGGCGGGCTCGACGACTTCTTCGCGCTCGCCGCAGGCTCGGACGCCAGCCACGACTACACTGTCGCCTGGATCGACGCGCTGGCCGGTGGCGCCGGCTTCGGCCGCGGCGTCTTCTTCCGGGCCAATCACGCCCCGGCCAGCGACGAGCCTCCGGCAAAGCCCGGCCGCATTCTGCCCTTCCCGCTGAAGCCGCCCGTCCCGCTGATCAACCGTCTGACGCTGCGGGCCTTCAACGCGCTCTACCGGGCCGCCCAGCCGCGCTCGCCCGAGCCGCGCCGCATCGCCTACCGCCCGTTCTTCTACCCGCTCGATCGCGTCTCCGATTGGAACCGCGCCTATGGCCCGGGAGGCTTGCGCCAGTTCCAGTGTGCGATTCCGACGGCACATGCCCGGCAAGCCGTCGAGGAGATGCTGCGCCGGACGCTCGCCGCCGGCGAAGCCTCCTTCCTGACCGTACTGAAGCTCTTCGGCGACGTGCCCTCGCCGGGGCTGATGTCCTTCCCCGTCGCGGGGGCGACGCTGACGCTCGACTTCCCCAACCGCGGCGCGCGCACCGAGCGCCTGCTGGCGGAGCTGGACGCCGTGACGCTCGCCGCCGGCGGCCGGGTCAACCCCTACAAGGATGCGCGCATGTCGGCGGCGACCTTCGAGTCCTCCTTCCCGCACTGGCGCGACTTCGCGCCCCATATTGATCCGGGCTTCTCGTCGAGCTTCTGGCGCCGCGTCACCGCCGGCTGAGGGCCGTCCCCCGGCCTGTCAGAAAAAACCCGACACCAGCTTGAACCTCCTGGCCGCGGGCCGCGACCAAGGGTCATGGAGGGCGAATGGTTCGCTCCCGAAGCCTCAGGGAGACCCTGACGATGACCCGCTTCAAGACAATCGCCGCCGGCACCCTCGCCGCTCTGACTCTCGCCACCACCCTCGCCGCCACCTCCGCCGAAGCCCGCCCGCGCTACTGGGGCCATGGCCGCGGCGCCGCCATCGGAGCCGGTATCGTGGGTGCGCTCGCCGCCGGCGCCCTCGTCGCCGCCGCCACCCGCCCGGCCTATGCCCACGGTTATTACGGCTACGCCCCGGTTCGGCAGTGCGACATGGTCGAGCGCATCAACCGCTATGGCGAGGTCGTCGGCTACCGCCGCGTCTGCGGCTACTACTGAGCGGCTCTCCGGGGCCAGGAACCCCGGCAAGACCCGTTGAAAGTCGCCTCCCCCGTTCGAGACCTCCCCATACGACTTGGGCTCCCCGGTGTCCCGGAGAGCCCTTTTTCGTTGGCGGGG
>CALRYW010000085.1:0-17007 GCA_943372485.1 Allobosea thiooxidans | reverse complement strand
GTTGGCGGTGGCGGGCTGCTGCGCCACGCCGTGGTCGGCCTGCTCGGCATGCTGGTCGGGCAGGGGCTGGTCAGGCTGACGGGCTGGCGTGTCCGCACCGGGTCTGCGCGCCTCGACGACATGGCGATGGCGGTCATCGGCGCCATTCTTGTCGTCTTGCTGGCGCGCTTCATCGCTTAGGGAACCTTTGGTCACAGGCTAGGTTGTGGCGGGGCATCCGCGAGATCCGCGGACGGACTGGGGAACAGACGACAATGGAAAACTTCGCCGCCACCATGACCCAGCCGGGCTATGGCTTCTTCGCCACGATCTTCATCGGCATGCTCGCCGGCTGGATCGCCGAGAAGATCACCTCTTCGGATCACGGCCTCTTCACCAACATGCTCGTCGGCGTCGCCGGCTCCTTCCTCGGCAGCCGCCTGGCGGAGCTGCTCGACATCGCGATTTTCGGCTTCTGGCGCACGCTGGCGGCCGCGATCGCGGGCGCCGTCGTCGTCATCGTGATCTGGAACGCCGCTCGCGGGCGCCGCTGATCCGCAGGGCGACCGCCCCTGCGACAGGGCAGCCGGCGCGGCAAAGGTTGCCCTGCGCGGCCGGGACGATTAGCTAGGGGACGGGCGGCGGCCAGGGGCCGCCGCGATGGATCCTGTCCCAATGGCCCTCGTGCTCGACCTGCTCAACCGCGATCCTCGGCCCAATGCCGGCAATCCGAAAGCCGAAGCCGCTCAGGCCCCGGCGGAACTGCGCCATCCGGAGAAGCAGAAGCGGCCCGAGAACCCGATCCTGCGCAAGCCGGACTGGATCCGCGTCAAGGCGCCCGGCTCGCCGAAATGGGCCGAAACCCAGAAGATCGTGAAGGCCGAGAAGCTGGTCACGGTCTGCGAGGAGGCCGGCTGCCCCAACATCGGCGAGTGCTGGGAAAAGAAGCACGCCACCTTCATGATCATGGGCGACACCTGCACGCGGGCCTGCGCCTTCTGCAACGTCAAGACCGGCGTGCCCCAGCCGCTCGACCCGCTCGAGCCGGCCAAGGTCGCCCAGGCCGTCGCCAAGCTCGGGCTCGAGCATGTCGTGATCACCTCGGTCGATCGCGACGACCTCAAGGATGGCGGCGCTGAGCATTTCGCCCAGGTCATCCGCGCGATCCGCAAGGCTTCGCCCGGCACCACCATCGAGATCCTGACGCCGGACTTCCTGCGCAAGCCGGGCGCGCTCGAGCTCGTGGTCGCCGCCAAGCCCGACGTCTTCAACCACAATCTCGAGACCGTGCCGGGCAAGTATCTGACGGTGCGCCCCGGCGCGCGCTATTTCCACTCGCTGCGGCTGCTGCAGCGGGTCAAGGAGCTCGACCCGACGATCTTCACCAAATCCGGCATCATGGTCGGGCTCGGCGAGGAGCGGAACGAGATCCTCCAGCTGATGGACGATCTGCGCTCGGCCGATGTCGATTTCATCACCATCGGCCAATATCTGGCGCCCTCGCGCAAGCACCATGCGGTGATCCGCTTCGTCACGCCCGAGGAGTTCAAGGGCTTCGAGGCGATCGCCTATGTGAAGGGCTTCCTGATGGTGTCCTCGACGCCGCTGACGCGCTCCTCGCACCATGCCGGCGAGGATTTCGCGAGGCTGCGCGCGGCCCGCGAGGCGAAGGTCGGACTCGGCATCGGCCCTAACAGCCGCGGCTGAGAAGGCGCGTTCCTCATGCCGATGTTCAACAGCGCCCGGCGGGTGCGCCACACCCCCGAGCAGATGTTCGCGCTCGTCGCCGGTGTCGAAAAATACCCCCAGTTCCTGCCGCTCTGCGAGGGGCTGACGGTGCGCCGCCGCACGCCGCAGGACGGCGGTGGCGAGGTTCTGCTGGCCGACATGACCGTCGGCTACAAGGCGATCCGCGAGACCTTCACCAGCCGCGTCACCCTCGATCCCGCCAACCTGCGGATCCTCGTCGAATATGTCGACGGCCCCTTCCGCTATCTGGAGAACCGCTGGACTTTCAAGCCGTACGAGAGCGGCTGCGAGATCGGCTTCTTCATCTCCTACGAATTCGCCAGCCGCATGCTCGGGCTGCTGATGGGGGCGATGTTCGACAAGGCCTTCCGTAAATTCGCGGAAGCCTTTGAGCGGAGGGCCGATCTTGTTTACGGCGGTGACGCAAGGAGAGATACGGTCACCACGCCTTAAGTTGTTGCTGTCAGGTTTCCCAGGACCTCTGGGAGACCTGATATGGATGCGTCGTCGACACCGGCGTCAAGCCTGGGCGCCACGCGGCGGATGACCGCGACGGTACCGATCTACACCGTGACCTTGTTCCTGTCGGCCTTCCTGCTGTTTGGCATCCAGCCGATGTTTGCCAAGATGGTGCTGCCGAAGCTCGGCGGCTCGCCGGGTGTGTGGTCGGTGGCGATGGTCTTCTTCCAGACCGTGCTGCTCGCCGGCTACGGCTACGCGCATTGGCTCGTCAGCCGCTTCACCGTCCGTCGCGCGGCGCTGGTGCATATCGCGCTGATGGTCGCGGTTCTGCTGGTCGGCCTGCCGATCGGCATCGCGGCAGGATTCGAGCGTCCGCCGCAGGAGGGCGAGACGCTCTGGCTGATCGCGCTCTTCGCCGCCTCGGTGGGGCTGCCCTTCTTCGCCGTCGCCGCCAACGGGCCGCTGCTGCAGGCCTGGTTCGCCCGCTCCGGCCATCCCCGGGCCGCCGATCCCTATTTCCTCTACGCCGCCTCGAACATCGGCAGTTTCCTCGCGCTCATCGCCTATCCCTTCCTGGTCGAGCCGGTGCTGGCGCTGTCGCTGCAGTCTCACGCCTGGAGCTGGGGCTTCGGCCTGCTGCTCGCCGCCATCGCGGCCTGTGCGGGCCTGGCGATCGGCGGCGGCGAGACCGGCGTCGCGGCGACGCGCGAGCTGGCGGCGCCGGCCGCGGTCACCGGGCGCCAGAAGCTGGGTTGGGTCGCGCTCGCCTTCGTTCCCTCGGGTCTGCTCGTCGCGGTGACGGCGCACATCTCGACCGATGTGGCCTCCGTCCCGTTGCTCTGGGTCGTGCCGCTGGCGCTGTTCCTGCTGACCTTCGTCATCGTCTTCCAGCGCCGCCCGGTGCTGCGCCATGGCTGGATGCTGACGGCCCAGCTCGTCTTCGTCGCCGCCCTGACGCTCAAGATGCTGTTTCAGCCCGGTATCGGCTGGGGCGGCGAGCTCGCGCTGCATCTCGGCCTGTTCTTCACGACGGCGATGGTCGCCCATGGCGAGCTGGCGCGGCGGCGCCCCGATGCCGCCAACCTGACCGGGTTCTATCTGTGGATGTCGCTCGGGGGCGTTCTCGGCGGCCTGTTCTGCGGTTTGATCGCGCCTGCGGCTTTCAATTCCGTCATCGAGTATCCGCTGCTGCTTGTCGCGGGCGTGCTCTGCCGGCCCGGCTTCGCCACGATTCGGCTGCCGGCCTTCGCCAGGACGGGGCTCGCCGCGGCGGCCATCCTGTCTGTCGCGGGGCTGGTGGTCTATGAGCAGCAGCGCACGGATTCGGTGCGCTCATTCTTCGGCGTGAACAAGATCGTCGACGTTCAGGACGGGCACTTCCGAGCCCTCGTCCACGGCAGCACGGTCCATGGCGCGCAGCGGCTGCGCAACGAAGATGGCTCGCCGGTTTCCGGGCGGCCCGAACCTCTGAGCTACTACTTCACCGGTGGCGGGCTCGCCGACGGGATTGACGCGGTGCGCCGGGCGAGGGGCCGGAGGCTCGGCGCTGTGGCTGCGGTGGGGCTCGGCACTGGCTCGCTGGCTTGCCAGGTCCGTCCGGGCGAGGCCTGGACCTTCTATGAGATCGATGCGCAGGTCGTCCGCTTGGCGAGGAACCCGGCACGCTTCGGCTTCCTGAGCGTCTGTGCTCCCGATGCCCCGATCGTGCTCGGCGATGCGCGGCTGACGCTGACCGACGCGGCTGACGGATCGCTCGACCTGATCGTGGTCGATGCCTTTTCATCGGACGCGATCCCCGTCCATCTCGTCACCGGCGAGGCGCTCGACCTGTACCTGCGCAAGCTGGCGCCCGGAGGGGCGATGCTCTTTCACATCTCCAACCGCAACCTGGATCTCGGACCCTCGCTCACCGCCACGGCGCGGGGCAGGGGCCTGATCACCTGGATCCGGCAGCCGGAGCAGAGTCCCGAACTGACGGCGCAACTCAAATACGGTCCGCATGTGGCGATGGTCGCCCGCAAGGCCGGGGATGCCGACCTGACCGCCGATCACCGCTGGGTGCGCCAGGACGGGCCAGTCCAAGCGCGACCCTGGAGCGACGAATACGCCGACGTCGTCGGCGCGATCTGGCAGAAGCTCGCGCGCTGATGATGCAACGGTTCAGCCGGTCCGGGCCGCGCTCAACAGCAGGTCGAGCGCCTCGACGACGCTGAGCCGCCGGATGTCGTCGCGCGAGAGCGGGCCGAAGCGCCTTTCCCGGTGCACGGTTCCGGCCGGCCCGGCGCAGGCGAAGTGCACGAGGCCGACGGGCTTGGCCGCGCTGCCGCCACCGGGCCCGGCGACCCCGGTGATGGAGACGGCGAGGCTCGACGCCAGCGCGGCCCGGCCGCCCGCCGCCATCGCTCGCGCCACCGGTTCGCTGACGGCACCATGGACCGCGAGCATATCGTCCGGGACGCCGGCCAGCGCCGTCTTCGCCGCGTTGGAGTAGGTGATGAGGCCGCCCATCACGACATCCGACGAGCCCGGGATCGCCGTCAGCGCGCCGCCGACGAGCCCTCCGGTGCAGGATTCGACCGTTGCAACCGTGGCGCCGCGGGCCCGGCAGGCCTCGAGCACGGCAATCGCGCGCTGCGTGATCTCGCTGTCGAACGGCATCGGCGGCCTCCGGCGGGTCAGGGGGATGGCATCACAGCCGGCGGATCGGGCAGGCGGATCGTCGCGGTCGCGAGCGCGGCCAGCCCTTCCTTGCGGCCGGTGAAGCCGAGGCGCTCGGAGGTGGTCGCCTTGATCGCGACCTGGTCGAGCCGCAACCCGGCTGCCGTCGCGATGGCCTGGCGGATCGCCTCGCGATGCGGCCCGACTTTCGGCGCCTCACAGACGAGGGTGAGGTCGAGGAAGTCGATCATCCCGCCCCGCGCCCGCACCCGCGCGGCTGCGAAAGCCAGGAACCGGTGCGAGGCCGCGCCGCGCCATTGCGGGTCGCTCGGCGGAAAGTGGGTGCCGATGTCACCCTCGGCGAGCGCCCCCAGCAGCGCATCGGTGAGCGCATGCAGTGCGACGTCGCCGTCCGAATGCGCCAGCACGCCGCGATCATGGGCGATGCGCACGCCGCCCAGCCAGACATGGTCGCCCTCGGTGAAGGCGTGGACGTCGTAGCCGGTGCCGACCCGCACCACCAGCGGCCGGCCTGCGGGCCCGCCGCCCCTGTCGAAATCCTGCGGATGCGTCAGTTTCAAGTTGGCGGACTCCCCGGGGAAGGTCGCGACCGAATGTCCGGCCCATTCCATCAGCGCGGCGTCGTCCGTGAAGCCGTCGCGACCGGCCGCGAGCGCCGCCCGGTGCGCGGCCAGTAGCGCCGCGAAGTCGAAGGCCTGCGGGGTCTGCACGCTGACGAGCCGGTCGCGCGGCGGGGTCTCGGCGATCCGGCCCGCACCGTCGAGCCGCTTGATCGTATCGGTGACGGGCAGGACCGGGATCGCCGCCAGCCCGGCGGCGTCGACCGCCGCGATCGCCGCCCGCACCAGGTTCTCCGTGAGAAACGGGCGGGCCGCGTCATGCACCAGAACCTGTCCCGCAAAACCGCTCGCCGCCAGCGCCTCGAGCCCGAGGCGGACGGACTCCTGACGGGTGGCGCCGCCTGGCGTCGGCGGATCGATACGATCGTCGGCGAGGCCGGAGACGGCGTCCTGGTAGCGCGCCTCGTCACCGGCGCCGATCACCACGGCGAGGCGCGCGATCCCGGGCGTCGCCAGAAAAGGAGCCAGCGCCTGCCGAAGAACCGGGCGTCCATCCAGGAGCCGGTATTGCTTGGGAGCATCGAAGCCGGCCCTCAGCCCGCGGCCACCCGCGACGACGAGCGCGGCGACGGCGGCTTGCGTGTCATCTCGTTCGGCGGCCACGGCTCTTGGTCCAGGAGGGACTTCGGTGATAGTCGCAGGCGGCACCGGCGCCAAGCCCCCAGGCTCGCGCCGCGGCTTGCGGGGGACGTTCATGATGCGGTGCACTATTTCGCGCGAGTCCCTTGCGCTCCTGCAGCAATGTCCAATAAATATGCAAGATGAAGGTTGCCTTTAATACAGGCTCCGCCCTGGTCAGTCCGCTTCCCGTGACGCTCGCGTCGCGCGCCTTGCTGGCGCCGATGTCGGGCGTGACGGACATCGTCATGCGCCGGATCGCGGCACGCCATGGCGCGGGGCTCGTCATCTCGGAGATGGTTGCCTCGGACGAGTTCGTCCGCGGCAGCGAGGAGGCGCGCATCCGGGCCGAGGGCGCCGGCATCTCGCCGCATGTCGTCCAGCTCGCCGGCTGCGACCCGCATTGGCTCGGCGAGGCGGCGCGGCTGGCCGAGGCCAACGGCGCCGCGATCGTCGACATCAACATGGGCTGCCCGGCCAAGAAGGTCACCGGCGGCTGGGCCGGCTCGGCCCTGATGCGCGATCTCGACCATGCCGTCTCGCTGGTCGAAGCGGCTGTCGCCGCCGTGAGGGTGCCGGTGACGGTGAAGATGCGCCTCGGCTGGGACGATTCCTCGCGCAATGCGCCGGAACTGGCACGCCGCGCGGTCGCGGCGGGCGCCCGGCTGATCACGGTCCATGGCCGCACGCGCCAGCAATTCTACAAGGGCGTCGCCGATTGGGCGGCGATCCGCGCCGTCCGAGCAGCCGGTGATTTTCCGCTCGTCGCGAATGGCGACATCCACAACGCCGACGATGCCCGCCTGTGCCTGGCCCAGTCGGGGGCCGATCTCGTCATGGTCGGGCGCGCGGCGCTCGGGCGCCCCTGGCTCGTCGGGGCGATCGGGGCCGCGCTGGACGGGCTCGCCCCGACCGAGCTGTCGCTCGCCCAGAAACATGCCGTGGCGCGCGAACATTATGAGGGGCTGCTCACCCTCATGGGCAAGGCCCATGGCGTCCGCCATGCCCGCAAGCATCTGGCGGCCTATGCCGACGAGGCCCTCGCCAGCGGCGGCACGGCCGATGCGGAGCAGCGCCGCATTTTGTTGACGACCGACGAGCCGGACCGCGCCATCGCCATGCTGGCCCGGCTCTTTTCTCCCGATTGCAGCCGCGTTGCGGCCTGAACCGAAGGTGTCGCGTATGACGATGGCGTTCGCCGAGAGCGGCGGAAAGGGCAGGGACGGGTTCCTGCTCGATCCGATCGAGATGCAGGCGCTCAATGTGCTGCCGATGCCTGTGGTGGTGATTGGTGAGCGCAACGGCATCCTCTACGCCAACACCGCCGCCGAGGATTTCTTCCAGTCCAGCGCGGTGGTGCTGAAGCGCCAGCGCCTCGACGATCTCATCGCCTTCGGCTCGCCCGTCCTGGCTCTCGTCGAGGAGGTTCAGCGCCGCGGGTCGAGCGTCAGCGAGTACCGGCTCGATCTTGGGTCGCCCCGGCTCGGAGCCGATCGGATCGTCGATGTTTTTGCCTCGCCTTTGCCCAGCCAGGGCGAGGCGGTCGTTCTAATGCTTCAAGAACGAACAATTGCTGAAAAAATGGACAGACAACTGACGCATCGAGGAGCAGCCCGCTCCATCACGGCACTCGGTGCGATGCTGGCCCACGAGATCAAGAACCCGCTCTCGGGCATCCGCGGCGCGGCGCAGTTGCTGGAAGCGACCGTTCCCGACGAAGAGCGCATCCTGACCCAGCTCATCTGCGACGAGACCGACCGGATCGTGAAGCTGGTCGAGCGCGTCGAGCTCTTCGGCGACGAACGCCCGACCGAGCGCGATCCGGTCAACGTCCATGACGTGCTCGACCATGTGAAGCGCCTCGCCCAATCCGGCTTCGCGCGCCATATCCGCTTCAACGAGATCTACGATCCGTCCCTGCCGCCGGTCTCGGGAAACCGCGATCAACTCGTCCAGGTGCTGCTGAACCTGATGAAGAATGCGGCAGAAGCCATTGGAACACAGGCGATCGACGGCGAGATCACCCTGACCACGGCCTACCGGCCCGGCATCCGCATGCAGGTCGCGGGATCGTCGGGCCGCATCGCGCTTCCTCTCGAAATCGGCATCCGCGACAACGGTCCCGGCGTGCCGCCCGATCTGCTGCCGCACCTGTTCGACCCCTTCGTCACCACCAAGGCCCAGGGCAGTGGCCTTGGACTTGCACTTGTTGCCAAGGTGATCGGGGATCACGGTGGAATCGTCGAATGCGAGTCCGTCCCCCGCCGCACCACGTTTCGAATTCTGCTGCCTCTGCACCAGTTCCGGGCGCGGCAGGCGGATTGAGGCCTACAGGACCACAGTGAATGCCCACCGGTAACATTCTCGTCGCGGACGACGACGCCGCGATCCGCACCGTCCTCAATCAGGCCCTGGCGCGGGCGGGGTACGAGGTCAGGACCACCGGCCAGGCGGCAACGCTGTGGACCTGGGCCGCCCAGGGTCTGGGCGACCTCATCATCACCGACGTCGTAATGCCGGACGGCAACGCCTTCGACCTGCTGCCACGCATCAAGCGCGTGCGGCCGGAACTGCCGATCATCGTGATGAGCGCGCAGAACACCTTCATGACCGCGATCAAGGCCTCCGAGCGCGGCGCCTATGAATATCTGCCCAAGCCCTTCGACCTGAAGGAACTCGTCGCCATTGTCGGCCGGGCGCTGTCGCGCCCGCGCGGCGACGGGGCCCGGGCGAATGCGGCCGAGCCCGACGACATCCCGCTGATCGGCCGCTCCCCGGCCATGCAGGACGTCTACCGCGCGCTCGCCCGGCTGATGCCGATCGACCTGACCGTGATGATCAACGGCGAATCCGGCACGGGCAAGGAACTCGTCGCCCGCGCCCTGCACGATTACGGCAAGCGCAAGAACGGCCCCTTCGTCGCGATCAACATGGCCGCGATCCCGAAGGACCTGATCGAATCCGAGCTCTTCGGCCACGAGAAGGGCGCCTTCACCGGCGCGCTGACCCGCTCCTCGGGCCGCTTCGAGCAGGCCGAGGGCGGCACGCTCTTCCTCGACGAGATCGGCGACATGCCGATGGAGGCGCAGACGCGCCTGCTGCGCGTTCTGCAGCAGGGCGAATACACCACCGTCGGCGGCCGCACCCCGATCAAGACCAATGTCCGCATCGTCGCGGCGACCAACAAGGACCTGCGGATCTCGATTGCCCAAGGTCTGTTCCGCGAGGACCTGTTCTTCCGGCTCAACGTGGTGCCGATCCGCCTGCCGCCACTGCGCGAGCGAGTCGAGGACATTCCCGACCTTGCGCGTCACTTCTTCTCGCTGGTCGAGAAGGAGGGTCTGCCGCGCAAGCAGATCGATTCGGAAGCGATGGACGTCATGCGGCGCTATCGCTGGCCGGGCAATGTCCGCGAACTGGAGAACCTCGTGCGCCGCCTCGCGGCGCTCTATCCCCAGGAAACCATCACCGCCCCGATCATCGAGGCGGAGCTACAGCCGGCGACGGCGACGGCGAGCTTCTCCAGCAACCCCGCGCAGGAGCGGGCCGAGACCCTGTCGGGTTCGGTCGAGCGCCATCTCAACCAGTATTTCGGTGGCTTCGGCGACAATATCCCGCCGCCGGGCCTCTATCACCGCATTCTGCGCGAGGTCGAGCCGCCCCTGATCGCCGCAGCGCTCGCGGCGACCCGCGGCAACCAGATCCGTGCGGCCGAACTGCTCGGGCTCAACCGCAACACCCTGCGCAAGAAGATCCGCGAACTCGACATGCAGGTGGTGCGCTCACCCCGGTGAGCCGGATGGTGGCACGGCTCCGCCTTTCATATGTCATATTTTGACAACACCGTTGCGGCGGCGCATCAGTGCGGCGCTGCAGCCGGGCGCGTCCTGTGCGCCGGCCGCCACGGAGTTGTCTGCGATCGTGTCTGCATCACCAAGTGACCTGAGGATCGTGCCGCGCGCCGAGGACACGCCGCGACGCGTGTCCGGCTGGCTGGGAGCGACGGTCGTCGTCTTCGCGCTGGTGTCGGCGCTGGTCACCTTCCTCGTGCTGTCCGGCGTGACGCCGGTGGTCCCGGTCCATCAGGTCGTCGTCGGCGTCTTCGTCCTCAACGCCCTGCTGATCCTGCTGCTTCTCGTCGTCGTCGCCTTCGAGACCGCAGTCCTGATCCGCGCGCGCCGGGCGGGTGCCGCGGCGGCGGGGCTGCATGTCCGAATCGTCGGCCTGTTCAGCATCATTGCGGCGCTGCCCGCGATCCTCGTCGCCATCATCGCCACGGTGACGATCGAGCGCGGTCTCGAGCCGTGGTTCTCGGACCGCATGCGCGACGCGATCTTCCGTTCCGTCGACGTCGCCGATGCCTATGCCGGCTCGCAATGCCAGTCGCTCGGCCGTGAGATCCGGCTGCTCGCCGACGATCTCTCTCGTGCCAAGGCCGCCTATGATGTCGACCGCAAGTGGTTCGACAGCTTCCTGACGGCGCGGGCGACGGCCCTCGGCGTTCCCGTCGTCGCGATCATGCAGTCTCCCGACAAGGTTCTGGCGCGCGCCAACATCGACGTGCTGCGCGATGCCGCCAAGCCCGACCAGGCGGCCTTCGACGACGCCATCGCCTCGCCAGAGCCGATCTGCGTGGTACCACCAACCGGCCGGGTCTTCGGCGCGCTGATGAAGCTGACGGCCTATGACAACGCCTTCCTCCACATCGCGCGGCAGGTCGATCCGCTCGCGGTCGAGTTCCCGGCCATCGCGCGGGCCGCGGCGACCGAGTATCTTTCGATCGACGCGCGGCGGAGGGGTGTCCAGATCGCCTTCGCCTCGATGTACGGGCTGATCGCCGTCATCCTCCTGCTCTCGGCGATCTGGCTCGGCCTGAGCTTCGCCAATGCGCTCGTCGCGCCGATCCGCCGGATGATCCACGCCACCGACCAGGTTTCCAGCGGCAATTTCT
Source organism: Allobosea thiooxidans (assembly GCA_943372485.1). Lineage (GTDB taxonomy): Bacteria > Pseudomonadota > Alphaproteobacteria > Rhizobiales > Beijerinckiaceae > Allobosea > Allobosea thiooxidans_A. Next base: position 5,949 of record CALRYW010000085.1, on the reverse strand, counting down.
ACGTTCAGGTTCCGATCCGCCGTTCCGAGGGCGACCTCGCCCATCTCGGCGAGACCTTCAACAAGATGACCGCGGAACTGCGCCGCCAGCGCGACGGGCTGGTCACCGCCAGCGAGGTCATCGACCGCAGGCGCCGCTTCACCGAGACCGTGCTGTCGGGCGTCTCATCCGGCGTGCTCAGCCTCGACGGCGACGGCCACATTACCATCATCAACCGCTCGGCCGAGAGCCTGCTCGGCACCGGCGGCCGGCTGCTGGGCCAGCCGATCGCGGCGGTCGCCCCCGAGATCACCACCTTCGTCACGGAAGCCCTCACCGGGCGCCAGCGCCAGACCTCCGGCCAGATCGCGATCACCCGCGCCGGACGCGACCGCATGGTCAATGTCCGCGCCGCCCGCGAAGGCGAGGGGGCCGGCGCCGGTCTCGTGGTCACCCTCGACGACATCACCGATCTGGTCTCGGCGCAGCGCACCGCCGCCTGGGCCGACGTGGCGCGCCGCATCGCCCATGAGATCAAGAATCCGCTCACGCCGATCCAGCTCTCGGCCGAGCGCATCCGCCGGAAGTTCGGCCGCGTGATCGTGGAGGACAAGGAGGTCTTCGAGCAGTGCACGGCGACGATCGTCCGCCAGGTGGAAGACATTCGCCGCATGGTCGACGAGTTCTCCTCCTTCGCCCGCATGCCCAAGCCCTCGCTGGCCCGCGACGATATCGGCGAGACGGTCCGCCAGATCGTCTTCCTGATGCGCGTCGGCAATCCCGAGCTGACGATCACCGAGAATCTGCCTGAAGGGCCGGCGACCGCGCGCTTCGATCGCCGCCTGCTCTCCCAGGCCCTGACCAATGTGATCAAGAATGCCACCGAGGCGATCGAGGCCGTGCCGATGGACGAGCGCGGTCCCGGACGGATCGATGTCGTCTTGGAGCGGCGCGAGGATGGCCGGATCGTCATCGACGTGATCGACAACGGCAAGGGTCTGCCGGCCGACCAGCGCCAGAAGCTGCTCGAGCCCTATATGACGACCCGTGAGGGCGGCACCGGGCTTGGCCTCGCGATCGTCGGCAAGATCCTCGAGGACCATGGCGGTGGCATCGATCTGCTCGATCGCCCGGATGCAGGCGAGGGCGGGCGCGGCGCCCGTGTCCGGCTCTGGTTCCCGGAGGCCGGTCCGACCGAGGAAAACCCGGAAGGCGGCCGCGGCGACCAAGTTCGCGACGCGGCGGCGGGACGGCAACAACATGATGGGGCACGCGTATGAGCGCTGACATTCTGGTCGTCGACGACGAGGCCGACATCCGCGAGTTGGTCGCCGGCCTGCTCGAGGACGAGGGCTATCGGACGCGCAAGGCGAGTTCCGCCGACGAGGCGCTCGCGGCGATCGCAGCGCGCCGTCCCAATCTCGTCTTTCTCGACATCTGGCTTCAGGGCAGCCGCCTCGACGGGCTGCAGGTGCTGGAGCTGGTCAAGCAGGCTCATCCCGACCTCGCGGTGGTGATGATCTCGGGCCATGGCAACATCGAGACCGCCGTCTCGGCCATCAAGAGCGGCGCCTACGACTTCATCGAGAAGCCGTTCAAGGCCGACCGGCTGGTCCTCGTCGCCGAGCGGGCGCTGGAGGCGTCGCGGCTGCGGCGCGAGGTGCGCGAACTCAAGAAGGGTTCGGTCCAGGCCAGCCGCATCGTCGGCAAGTCGACCGTCGTCAACCAGCTGCGCCAGACGATCGAGCGCGTCGCGCCGACCAATGCGCGCGTCCTCATCTCCGGTGAGCCCGGCTGCGGCAAGGAATTGGCTGCCCGCACCCTGCATGAGGCCTCGACGCGCGCCACCGGCCCCTTCGTGGTGATCAACGCGGCCACCATCACCCCCGAGACGATGGAGGAGGAGCTCTTCGGTGTCGAGGCCGGGGACGGCCGTTCCCGCCGCGTCGGCGCGCTGGAGGAGGCCCATGGCGGCTCGCTCTATATCGACGAGATCGGCGACATGCCGCGCGAGACCCAGAACCGCATTCTGCGCGTGCTGGTCGACCAGAACTTCCAGCGTGTCGGCGGCGCGACGCGGGTCCATGTCGACGTCCGCGTCATCTCCTCCACCAGCCGCGACCTCGCCCAGCTGATCTCGGGCGGGCAGTTCCGCGAGGACCTCTATCACCGGCTCTCGGTCGTTCCGGTCAAGGTGCCGGCGTTGTCCGAGCGCCGCGAGGACGTGCCGGAGCTGATCGAGTTCTTCATGGAGCAGATCTCGATCGCGTCCGGTCTGCCCAAGCGCCGGATCGGGCAGGACGCCATGGCCGTGCTGCAGTCGCATGAATGGCCGGGCAATGTTCGCGAGCTCAGAAACAATGTCGAGCGGCTGATGATTCTGACCAAGGGCGATCCCACCGCCGACATCACCGTCGACATGCTGCCGGCCGAGGTCGGCGCCATGGTGCCGACGACACCGTCCGGCTCCGGCGGCGAGCGCCTGATGAGCCTGCCGCTGCGCGACGCGCGCGAGATCTTCGAGCGTGAATACCTGATCGCGCAGATCGCGCGCTTTTCCGGGAACATCTCCCGGACCGCCGAATTCATCGGCATGGAGCGCTCCGCCCTGCATCGCAAGCTGAAATCGCTCGGCGTGGGCTGAGGCCGGCAGGTATGGCTTGCATGCGCGCTTGCGCGCGGCGCAGGCGCTTCGCCGCATTGCGAAGCAATGTTGCACTTGCGTTGTCGGCGGAGTCGGCGATCTAATGCGGGATCGGTGTCCCGAAGCAGCGCGCGGTCTCGCGCGGCCAACGGGACGAATTGGATCGCGGGCGTAAACCCGATGAGCGATCCCAACAACAGGGGCTACCCATGGCCGCAGAGCGGGCTCAAAACCTTCAGGACACATTCCTCAACTACGTGCGCAAACAGAAAATTCCGCTGACGATCTTCCTCGTCAACGGCGTCAAGCTGCAGGGCGTCGTCACCTGGTTCGACAATTTCTGCGTGCTGCTGCGCCGCGACGGGCATTCGCAGCTCGTCTACAAGCACGCCATCTCGACGATCATGCCCGGCCAGCCGGTGCAGCTGTTCGAGCCCGAGGAACAGGACAAGGCCTGACCCCGATGGGCGCCCGCAGCGATGCGGAGGAGGCGCGGGCGGCGACCAAGCCGCTCGACGCCATCGAGCGTGAGATCGCCGCCAACACCCGCGCCTATGTCGTCGGCCCCTATCAGCAGCGTCGCGGTGCCGGAGACGCCAACCAGCGCTCCTTCGCCGCACGCCTCGACGAGGCCGTCGGGCTGGCGGCGGCGATCGACCTGACCGTCGTCGAGCCGATCCAGGTCATGCTGACCGCCCTGCGGCCGGCGACCTATCTCGGCAAGGGCAAGGTCGAGGAGATCGCCGAGCGCATCAAGCTCGAGGAGATCGGCCTCGTCGTGATGGACTGCGCGCTCTCGCCGGTGCAGCAGCGCAATCTCGAAAAGGCCTTTGGTTGCAAGGTCATCGACCGCACTGGCCTGATCCTCGAGATCTTCGGTCGACGCGCGCGCACCAAGGAAGGCGCGCTGCAGGTCGAGCTCGCCCATCTCAACTACCAGAAGAGCCGGCTGGTGCGGTCCTGGACCCATCTCGAGCGCCAGCGCGGCGGCTTCGGCTTCCTCGGCGGCCCCGGCGAAACCCAGATCGAGGCCGACCGGCGCATCATCCAGGAGCGGATGACGAAGATCGAGCGCGATCTGGAGGCCGTCAAGCGCACGCGCGGCCTGCATCGCGCCAGCCGCAAGCGCGTGCCCTATCCGGTCGTCGCGCTCGTCGGCTACACCAATGCCGGCAAATCGACGCTGTTCAACCGGCTCACCTCGGCCGAGGTCCTGGCGCAGGACATGCTCTTCGCCACGCTTGATCCGACCGCGCGCGCGCTCAAGCTGCCGCATGGCGCCCGGATCATGCTGTCCGACACGGTGGGCTTCATCTCCGACCTGCCGACCCAGCTCGTCGCCGCCTTCCGCGCCACGCTGGAGGACGCGATCGAGGCCGATGTGCTCCTTCATGTCCGCGACGTCGCCCATGAAGACACCACCGCCCAGGCCGCCGATGTTCAGGCGATCCTGCGCGATCTCGGCATCGACCCCGATGACGGCCAGCGTGTCGTCGAGGTCTGGAACAAGTCCGACCTGCTGGCGCCGGAGGAGCGCGAGCGCCAGTTGGGCCTCACCGGTCTGAAGCCCGAGGTCTCGCGTCCGGTCCTGGTCTCGGCCCTGACCGGCGACGGCATCGGACGGCTGACCGACGCGATCGAGAGCCGAATCGCCCGCAGCCGCCCGGTCTATCGCCTGGCCTTGCCCCCCGGGGACGGCCAGTCGCTGGCCTGGCTGCACGCCAATGGCGAGATCCTCGAACGCCGCGACGCCGAGGACGGCACACTCGACCTGACGGTCCGGCTACCGCCCGAGCGGGAAGGGGCCTTCGGCGCCCGCTTTCCCGAGGCGCAGCGGGAGAACTAGGCGGGCTGACGGGCCGCGCCCCAGGCTGCGGCCGGCTCGCCTGTTCATCGCGTCTTAACGCTGGGCCGATACCCCTTGCAGCCTGTCTTCTACGCCAGCCTCCGCGGTTTCTCATGCGTCAATCCGGCCTTCACACCTCCGCGCAAGAGATTGCTGCCAAAGCCTTTTCCGATGATGCGCCGGAGCTGCCCACGGAGCAGGGCGGCCCGGTCTACGTCCGGTCGCGCGCCAATCCGCTGGCGCTGGTGAAGCCCGGCGAGGGTCCCGCTGCGCCGCCCCCGCCCGAGCCCCCGCAGGTCCGGTTCTGGCGCACGCCGGATCGTCTGATCGGCAGAGTCTGGTCGCGCGGCGCCGGGGCCGAAGCTCCGCTGCCCGAATGCGAAGCCGATGTCGATGCGATCGAAGCCGAGACGCGCGTCGACAGGTCCGGCCATCCCGCCGTCGACGAGGCTTTCATCGATGGGGGCCATGAGCCGGCTGCGCTGACGCCCTTCGACCTGATCTCGGACCATGCCTTCTGGGAGGTCGCCGCCGGCGATGTCGCGGAGGGCGAGATCGGCCGTGCGGCCGTCGCGTCCGGGGCCGCGGCATCCCGAGCCGTCGCGCCGACTCCTGCGAGGCCGGTTGAGCCCGTCGTCGCGAGGCCGCCCGCCCGCGGCGCCGGCCGCAGGGCCGAGGCCCAGCACCCAATGCCCGCCCGGATGGTCACCATGCGCCCGGTCGCGGCGGAGGCCATCGCGCCCGTCGCCCCGGCGCTGCTGCCCGCGCCGGTCGCGATTGCCGACTCGGTCTCGGCAGGCCCGGCGCGCGGCATCGTCGTGACCCGCCGGGCAAGGGCCGAGACGGCGGTGCCGGAGCCCGTCGCGGCCCCATTGCCAGCGCCCCCGCCGCCGCGTGCGGACATTCGCGTCGCGCAGCCGGCGCCCTTCGAGCTGCCCGACATCGCCATTCTCGGCGAGCCGCCGGCGGTCGAGACCGCGATCCCGACCGAGGTCCTGCAGCAGAATGCCGGCTATCTCGAAGGCGTGCTGGAGGATTTCAACGTCCGGGGCGAGATCGTCCAGGCCTGCCCCGGCCCCGTTGTGACGCTCTACGAACTGGAGCCTGCTCCGGGCACGAAGTCCTCGCGGGTGATTTCGCTGGCCGACGACATTGCCCGGTCGATGAGCGCGATCTCGGCGCGAGTGGCGGTGATTCCCGGCAAGAACGCGATCGGCATCGAATTGCCCAACGCCAAGCGCGAGACGGTCTATCTGCGCGAGCTTCTGGCGAGCCAGGATTTCGAGAGCTCCAAGCACAAGCTCGCTTTAGGGCTCGGCAAGACCATCGGTGGCGAGCCGGTGATCGTCGATCTCGCCAAGATGCCGCATCTGCTGGTGGCCGGCACGACCGGCTCGGGCAAGTCGGTGGCGATCAACACGATGATCCTGTCGCTGCTCTACCGGCTCAAGCCCGAGCAGTGCCGGCTGATCATGGTCGA
>CALRYW010000084.1:0-17454 GCA_943372485.1 Allobosea thiooxidans | reverse complement strand
CCGCATGGCGCCCGCATCACCATGACCGGCAGCCCCGCGGGCCTCTTCGGCGAACTCTTCGTGGATCGCGAGATGGCGGCGCTCTTCGATGATCGCGCGACGCTGCAGGGCATGCTGGATTTCGAGGCGGCGCTGGCCCGGGCCGAAGCGGAGGTGGGCGTCATCCCGCAGCAGGCCGCCGCTGCCATCGCCGCGCAATGCGACGCGTCTTTCTACGATTCCGCCGCAATCGGCCGCGCAGCCACTCTGGCCGGCAACCCGGCGATTCCCCTGGTCAAGGCGCTCACCGCCCGCGTCGCGGCCGTCGACACGGACGCCGCCAAATGGGTGCATTTCGGCGCGACCAGCCAGGACGTGATCGATTCGGGCGCCGCCCAGCAGCAGCGCGCCGCCTACACCATCCTGCTGGACCGATCCGCCCGCCTCGCCCATGCCCTCGCCGGACTTGCAAGAACCCACCGCCATACGCCGATGATCGGCCGCACCTTCCTGCAGCAGGCCGTGCCGATTCCCTTCGGGCTCAAGGCAGCGCAATGGCTCGACACCGTCGTCGCATGGCATGACGACTTCATGTTGTATGGGCAATCCTCCCATCAGCTCGGTGGCGCCGCCGGCACGCTCGCCTCGCTGGGCGAACAGGCTCCTGCCGTTCAAGAGGCCTTCTCACGGATCATGCCCTCGATCGGGGCGGTGATGACGCCGTCGCATACGGCACGCGCGCGCCAGGTGCGGATCGCGGCCGAACTCGGCATCCTCACCGGCCATCTCGGCAAGATCGCGCTGGATGTCGCGCTGATGGCGCAGACCGAGATCGCCGAACTGGCCGAGCCGGAGGCACCGGGCAAGGGCGGCTCCTCGGCGATGCCGCACAAGCGCAATCCGGTGCTCTGCACGCTGATCCTCTCGGCCGCCAAGCGGACGCCGGGCCTCGTCGCGACCATGCTCGCCGCCATGCCGCAGGAGCATGAACGCGGCCTCGGCGGCTGGCACGCCGAATGGCCGACGATGCGGGACCTCCATCTCACCGCCGGCTCTGCGTTGAATCAGACCGTCGCGCTGATCGAGGGGCTGCAGGTCTTCCCCGAGGCCATGCGCCGCAATCTCGACCTGACCAACGGGCTCGTCATGGCCGAGCGCGTCTCGCTGGCGCTGGCCGAGAGCCTCGGGCGCGGTGCAGCGCACCATCTGCTCGAAGAGGCCAGCCGCGCCTGCGTCGCCTCGGGTCGGCATCTGCGCGACCTGCTGGCCGAGGACACGACCGTGAGCGCCCGGCTCTCCCCCGCCGAGCTCGACGCGCTCTTCGATCCCGCGACCTATCGCGGCGCGAGCGACGCGATCATCGACCGCATCCTCGCCGCCTATGACGCCGAAAGAGAGTTCATGAGCCCCCATGCTTGAACTGACCCCGCAGCAACGCGCCGTCGCAGGCGGTACGGACGGCGCCGCCATGGCGCTGCGCATCGTCGCGGAGGCCGCCCGGCTGATGGGCGCGCCGCGGCTGATCCCCGTGGCGTCGGCCCATATCGACGGCGCGCTCTACCATGGCGATTCCGGCACGCTCTTCGCCGAGCGCCTGGTCGAGGGCGGCGCCCGCGTCGCCGTCCGCGCGACGCTGAATGTCGGCGCGCTGGCGCCGGCCGGCTGCGCCGCGATCCGGCTGCCGCCGCATGAGCGCGACATGGCCGCCCGCATGATGCGCGCCTATGAGGCGATGGGCTGCGAGCCCTCCTGGACCTGCGCGCCCTATCAGGCCGGCCACCGGCCGGCCAAGGGCACGGACGTCGCCTGGGGGGAGTCCAATGCGGTGGTCTTCTGCAACTCCGTGCTCGGCGCGCGCACCAACCGCTATGGCGATTTCCTCGACATCGCCTGCGCCATTGCCGGCGTCGCCCCCGATTACGGGCTCCACCGCCCGGAGAACCGCGTCGCGACGCTGTTGATCGACACCACCGGCCTGAGCCGGAGCTTACGCGCCTCGGACGTGTTCTACCCCGTGCTCGGCACCCTGCTCGGCCAGGCGGCCGGCACCGCGGTGGCCGTCATCGACGGCCTGCAGGGCTGCACCACGGAAGACCGGCTCAAGGCGCTGGGTGCGGCCTCCGCCTCGGCCGGTGGCGTCGGCCTGTTCCATGTCGCAGGCGTCACACCCGAGGCACCCGACGCCGCGACCGCGCTGGGCGGCCTGCCGCCGCGCGAAACGCTGATCCTGACTCCGGCGATCGTGCAGCAGGCGCTGGCGGGCCTCTCCACCGCCGGCCAGACCGAGCGCATCGACGCGGTGGCGGTCGGTTCGCCGCATCTGTCGCTGCCGGAGATCGACGAGATCGAGCACAGGCTCGCCGGCCGCCGGCTCGCCGCCCCGCTCTACGCCAACACCGGCCGCCATGTGCTGAAGCCGCTGGAGGCGCAAGGCCGCCGCGCCGCGCTGGAGCAGGCCGGCGTGGTCTTCGTCATCGACACCTGCGTCGTCGTCACGCCGATCCTGCCCGAGATCGCCGGCGCCGTGCTGATGACCAACTCCGGCAAATTCGCCCATTACGCGCCGGGCACCACCGGCTACGCGGTCACCTATGGCTCGCTCGGGGAATGCGTCGAGAGCGCGGTGGCCGGCCGCCTCGTCAGGGAGGAGCGGGCATGGGCCTGACCACGCAGATCCTCCTGCCGGGCCCGGCCGCCACCGGCCCCTGCCTCGCCTTGACCGCCCCGATCAGCTTCTGGGGCGGCGTCGATCCGCGCTCGGGCCGGATTATCGACCAGCGCCATCCCCAGTGCGGGCTCAGCGTTGCGGGCATGGTGCTGGCCCTGCCGGGCACGATCGGCTCGTCTTCGGCCTCGGCCGTGCTGCTCGAACTGGTCCATGCCGGCAAGGCGCCCGCCGCGATCCTGATGGACGCGCCCGACGCCATCCTGCTGCTCGGCCTGGTCGTGGCGCGCGAGATGGGCTGGCCGACACCGCCGGCCTTGCGCCTGGCCGCCGCCGACCAGGCGCCGCTGGCGGGCCGCAGCGTCACCATCGCCGCCGACGGCACCATTACGCTTCACGATTGAACGGGACGAGGAACGACACGCCGATGCCGACCGAAACCCTAGCGGGCGAACCCTTCAACATCCGCTTCGACGGACCGGAAGATGCCCCCGTGCTGATGCTGTCGAACTCGCTGGGCACCAATCTCTCGATGTGGGACCCGCAGATCGCCGCGTGGTCGAAGCGCTTCCGCGTGCTGCGCTACGATTCGCGCGGGCATGGCCTCTCCGTCGCCACCGACACGTCCTTCGGGATCGACCGGCTGGGCCGCGACGCGCTGGCGATCCTCGACCATTTCGGCATCGCACAGGCGCATTGGTGCGGCGTTTCGAAGGGCGGCATGGTCGGGCAATGGCTCGCCACCCACGCCCGCGAGCGGATGGGCCGCCTCGTGCTCGCCAACACCGCCGCCCATATGGGCCCGCCTTCGCTCTGGGACGACCGGATCGCGACCGCGCGCGGCCAGGGCATGGACGCCCTGGTCCAGGGCGTGCTCGCACGCTGGTTCAGCCCGCGCTTCCGCGAGGCCGAGCCGGCGACAGTGGCGCGGGTCGGCACGATGCTGACCACGACGCCGGCGATCGGCTACGCCACCTGCTGCGCCGCGATCCGCGACATGGACCAGCGCGAGTCGATCCGCAGCGTGACCAATCCCGTCCTCGTCGTCATCGGCACGGTCGACCCGGCGACGCCGCCGGCCGCCGGCCACCTGATCGCGCAGGCCATCCCCGGCGCCCGCACGGTCGAGCTCGACGCCGCCCATCTCTCCAACCTCGAACAGCCCGAGGCCTTCACCAAGGCCGTGCAGGACTTCCTGACGGGCTGACGCCTTTCGCGAGCCCTCATCCTGAGGAGCGCTCGGCACGAGCGCGTCTCGAAGGATGGTCCAGGAGGCTCCAGTGGCATCTGGAGCATCCTTCGAGACGCTGCATTAACGGCTCCTCAGGATGAGGGCTCACCATGCCGAACCCTGCCTGAAGGAGCTCCCCATGGACGACAAAACCCGCTACGCCGAGGGCATGACCACGCGCCGCGCCGTGCTCGGCGGTGCTTACGTCGACAAGGCCAGTTCCGGCCTGACCGACTTCAACGGCGAATGGCAGGAGTTCATCACCCGCACCGCCTGGAACGATATCTGGAACCGGCCGGGCCTGCCCCGGCGCGAGCGCTCGATCATCGTTCTGGCGATCGCCGCCTCGCTCGGCGCCTGGGGCGAGTTCCGCATCCATGTCCGCGGTGCGCTCAACAATGGGCTCACCCGCGACGACATCAAGGAGGTGCTGATGCAGACGGCGATCTATGCCGGCGTGCCGGCCGCCAACCACGCCTTCAAGGAAGCCGCAAGCGTCTTCGCCGAGATCGAGGCGGAGGCCGCCAAGGGCTGAATCCCAGCGACTGAACACGCCACCAAAGCGATCGCTTGACGGCAAGGCTCGCCCCCTTCCCCCCGCTTGCGGTGGGGAAGGGTGAGGGATGGGGGGGCGGGAAAGCAGGTCTCAGGCTCATCGTCAGCGCCTCGCCGAGCGGCACTGCCCCCCACCCCGGCCCTCCCCACCGCAAGCGGGGGGAGCGAGCGAGCAGCGGCGCTGCCTTCCAATGCAAGCGGCCTGATGAAGGCTAAACCGCCTGAAAACCCCGCTGCCGATAGATCAGGCTGCTGCCGGGCGCCGCCGCCGCGCCGCCGAGACCCACCACCTCCCCGATCAGGATACGGTGCGTCGCGACATCGTGGATCGCGGTGAGCCGGCAGTCGAAGGCCGCGACCGCATCCGACAGGACCGGCGCGCCGGTGACGAGCGGCTTCCAGTCGTGGGTGCCGAAGCGCGCCTCGCCCTCGATCCCGCGTCGGCTGGCGAAGATCTCGGCCAGGTCGAGCGCATCACCCGGCAGGGTGTTGATGCAGAACAGGCCCGCCGCCTCGATCACCGCCAGCGTCCGGCTCGGCCGGGCGACGCAGACCAGCACCGTCGGCGGCGAATCCGAGACGGAGGCGACCGCCGTGGCCGTCAGGCCGGCACGGCCCTCGGGCCCACGGGTCGTGACGACATGGACGGCGCTGGCGACGCGCGCCATCGCATCGCGGAAGGACGCGGCCTCGGGAAGCGCCCGGGGCAAGGGGTGGAGGGCTTCGGTCATCGGAATCCGGCGGGCCCTTCACGGGCGGGACGCCTGACATGTAGAGCCTCGCGGCCGGGAATGCCAGTTTGGGTGCCCCGCGACGCGCGCGCGCAGGCGCGACGAGGACCGGCCTCCGACATATATCAAGCGGCCCGGCCAGCCCTCCGGCGTCGGCTCAGTCGCGGTCGATCGTCGCGAGCAGCCCGCTGCGCAGATGCGCCATCAGCGCATCGCTCGCCGCCATCGCCGCCGCCGGATCGGCCGTCGCCAGGGCCTGCGCGAAGGCGACATGGTGGCCCGCCGCCGGCAGCAGATCGTCGCGCCGCTCGAAATGGTACCAGGCCCGCCGGATCAGGGCCTGCAGCGGCTCCACGGCGCGCGTCGCATAGGGGCTGCGGGCCGCGGCGGCGACCTCCGCGTCGAGTTCCTTGTCGAGCCGCATATAGGCGTTGGCGTCGCCCTCGAGTGCAGCCGCGCGCATCGCCCTCGCCTTCTCGACGATGCCGATCCGCTCGCGCGGGCTGGCCCGCCGCGCCGCATCCCCGGCGATCAGACGTTCCAGCACCTCGCGCGCGTCGAGCGCGGCCATGATGTCGATGGCGTTGATGCCGGCCACGACCACGCCCTTGCGCGGCAGCACCTCGACCAGCCCCTGCTGCGCCAGGCGGATCAGGGCCTCGCGCACCGGCGTGCGCCCGACGCCGACCATGTCGATCAGCTGCGCCTCGGTCAGCACCGCCCCCGGCCGCAGCGACAGGGTCACGATCGCCTCTTCCAGCCGCCGATAGGCGATCTCGGTCAGGCTGAGGGCCGGCTGAGGCGCCGCCCCGTGATCGTCATAGGCATCGGCTTCCAAGACGGACCTCAGGCTCATCCGGCCTCTCCCAGCGCACCCATCCGGATTGACGCATCGCGAGCCCTTGATATATCAATGGGGTCGTCGCGCATCGGTGCCGCCCTGCAATCTGCAGGCGAAACGGGCTCTCGCGCAAGTCGCATTCTGTCGAAAGGCGCCCTCCGGGCGAGGCGGCGCGCAAAGCCCCTCGACCTGCGCTGCGGACCGATGCAGAACGGAAACGTCAAGGGCGTGGCCGCGCCCGTCGAGGCCCCGGCCGCAGCGGAGAGTGGGATGGCCTTCACCTGCACGATTCCGGCCTCCCCGACGGTCCAGCAGGACGACGACACCCTCCGCATCACCCGCTGGGATTTCGAGCCCGGCGCCGTCACCGGCTGGCACAGCCATGGCTGGCCCTATTTCGTCGTGATGCTGGTCGCCGGCACGCTGCGCATCCACGACGGCACGAAGACGACGGACGTGCCCCTCGCCCAGGGCCAGGCCTATATGCGCCCCGCCGGCATCGAGCATGACGTGATGAACGGCTCCGACCACCCGATCGCCTTCGTCGAGATCGAGGTGAAGCGGCCGGGCGCGCTCGCGGAGCTGTCGCTGCCATGAAAGTCCGGCCATGAAGATCGCCATCGTCGGGGCCGGCATCGTCGGCTGCGCCATCGCCCACGCCCTGCTCGACGAGGGCCACGAGGTCCTGATCCTCGACAAGGAGGGGCCGGGCTTCGGCCCCTCGCGCGGCAATGCCGGCTGGATGGCCCATACCGACATCCTGCCGATCGCCAGCCCCAAGATCCTCAGGCAGGTGCCGAAATTCCTGCTCGACCCGTTGGGGCCGCTGGCGATCCGCCCCGCCTATTTCCCAAAACTCCTGCCCTGGCTGCTGCGTTTCGTGCTGGCGGCGCGGCCGCAGGCCTATGAGAAGTCGATCCAGGGCATCGGCGCGCTGCAGCAGCGCGCTTTGCCCGCCTGGCTGGCCCGCGCCAAGCAGGCAGGCCTCGAGGGCCATATCCACCACAAGGGCGGGCTCTACGCCTTCACCGACCGCGGCGCCTTCGAGGAGGCGGCGGGAATCACCAAGCGTCAGGCGGAATTCGGCATCCGGGTCGAGATGGTCGGCCCCGAGGAACTGCGCCAGTTCGAGCCGGCGCTGAAGGACGCTTTCGTCGGCGCCGCCTTCCACCCCGACACCGCCCATATCAGCGATCCGCTCGCCCTGACGCTGGCGCTGTTCGAGACGGCCCTGGCGCGCGGCGCCACCTTCGAAAAAGCCGCGATCTCCAACATCTCGACCGGCGAACGCCCGGCCCTGATCGGCGCCGACGGCTTCCAGCGCGTCGTCGACCGCGCCGTCGTCGCCGCTGGCGCCTGGTCGAAGCCGCTGGCCGTGGCGCTGGGCGACACGGTGCCGCTCGACACCGAGCGCGGCTACAATGTCAGCTTCCCGGGCGTCACCGGCCTGACCTCGCGCCCGATCGGCTTCGAGGGCCACGGCTTCGTGATGACGCCGCTGCAGAGCGGGCTGCGCATCGGCGGCGCGGTCGAGTTCGGCGGGCTGGAGGCAGCCCCCAACCATGCCCGCACGAAGATCCTCTACGACAAGGCCACCCGCTTCGTGGAGGGGCTGCCGGCCTTCGAGACCGGCTCGCTCTGGATGGGCTTCAGGCCCTCCATGCCCGACTCGCTGCCGGTGATCGGCGCGGCCAGCCGCAACCCGCATGTCGTCTATGCCTTCGGCCACGGCCATTACGGCATGACCCAGGCCACCGTTACCGCCGACTGCGTCGCCGCGCTGGTCGCAGGCCGCCCGACGCCGCTCGACCTTGCCCCGTTCAGCCCGCAGCGCTTTTGAATTCATCCGCCAACCGACCGAGCCAAGCCGATGAGCACCCACACTTTTTTCTGCGTCGACGGCCACACCTGCGGCAACCCGGTGCGCATGGTCGCGGGCGGCGCCCCGCCGCTCAAGGGCGCCAACATGGTCGAAAAGCGGGCGCATTTCCTGGCGGAATATGACTGGATCCGCACCGGCCTGATGTTCGAGCCGCGCGGCCATGACGTCATGTCCGGCTCGATCCTCTATCCGCCGACGCGCGACGATGCCGACATCGCCTTCCTCTTCATCGAGACCTCGGGCTGCCTACCGATGTGCGGCCACGGCACGATCGGCACGGTCACGATGGCGCTGGAGCGCGGCCTCGTCACCCCGCGCGAGGAGGGCGTGCTGAAGATCGACACGCCCGCCGGCCTGGTGACGGCGCGCTACACCCGCAACGGCGACTATGTCGACCATGTCCGCATCACCAACATCGCCTCCTATCTCCATGCGACGGGCCTGACCGCGGAGATCGAGGAACTCGGCGAGGTCACCGTCGACGTCGCCTATGGCGGCAATTTCTATGCGATCGTCGATCCGCAGGACGCCTTCCGCGACATTGCCGACATTAACCCCTCCGACATCCAGCGCTGGAGCCCGAAGCTGCGCGCCGCGCTGAACGCCAAGTACCAGTTCATCCACCCGCAGAACCCGGCGATCAACGGGCTCTCGCACATCCTCTGGACGGGCGAGCCGACCAAGCCCGAGGCCCATGCCCGCAACGCCGTGTTCTATGGCGACAAGGCGATTGACCGCTCGCCCTGCGGCACCGGCACCTCCTCGCGGATGGCGCAGTGGGCGGCGAAAGGAAAGCTCCAGGTCGGCGACGATTTCGTCCATGAGAGCATCATCGGCACGATGTTCCGCGGGCGGGTCGAAGCCACCGCCCAGGTCGGCCCCTTCGAGGGCATCATCCCCTCGATCGAGGGCTGGGCCCGCATGACCGGCTACAACACGATCTTCATCGACGACCGCGACCCGCTGGCCCATGGTTTCCTGGTGACCGATCGGCCCTGAGCGCCGAACGGCCCCAACCCAGCAGCAGATCCGTCGGCGGCGAAGGCCGCCAAGGCCATGCCCCAAGCACAATCATCTTGCGTGAAATCCCTGCGTTGCCGCACAGGCTGCTGCCCAATTGCGAGGCATTCGCCCGCAGATTGCTTTTGACAGTTTTATGGCCGGGCGCGATTGTCGAAAGTGCAAGCCGTTGGTAGCTCTGCATGGTGATCGCATCCCGCATGCGTCGGTGTCATGCCGGCCCACAAGAACGGGAGCGGATTCGAGGGGTCTGCGTCGACGATGGAAGTGTTCCTGCAGCAGCTCATCAACGGGCTGACCCTGGGGTCGATCTACGGCCTCATCGCCATCGGTTACACGATGGTCTTCGGCATCATCGGCATGGTGAACTTCGCCCATGGCGACATCTTCATGCTCTCGGCCTTCATCGCGCTGATCTTCTTCATGCTGATCGCCTCCTGGTTCGGGGCCGGGCTGATCGTGGTCGCGCTGATCGTCGTGCTGGTGCTGGCGATGTTCTTCACCTCGCTCTGGAACTGGGCGATCGAGCGCGTCGCCTACCGCCCCCTGCGCGGCTCCTTCCGCCTCGCCCCGCTGATCTCGGCGATCGGCATGTCGATCTTCCTGATGAACTTCGTCCAGGTCGTGCAGGGCCCGCGCAACAAGTCGACGCCGCCCATGCTCAACAAGTCGATCACGCTGATCGAGAGCGCGACCTATTCGGTCCAGATCTCCTACAAGCAGATCGTCATCATCGTGACGACCGCGGTGCTGCTGGCCGCCTTCTGGTACATCGTGCAGAAGACGCCGCTCGGCCGCGCCCAGCGCGCCTGCGAGCAGGACCGCAAGATGGCCGCCCTGCTCGGCATCGACGTCGACCGCACGATCTCGATCACCTTCATCATGGGCGCCGCGCTCGCGGCGGTGGCCGGCGTGATGTATCTCGTCCTCTACGGCGTGGTCAGCTTCCATGACGGCTTCGTACCGGGGGTGAAGGCCTTCACCGCGGCCGTGCTCGGCGGCATCGGCTCGCTGCCGGGCGCCGTCATCGGCGGCCTCCTGATCGGGCTGATCGAGGTGATGTGGTCGGCCTATTTCACCATCGACTACAAGGACGTCGCCGCCTTCTGCATCCTGGCGATCGTGCTGGTCTTCATGCCCTCGGGCCTGCTCGGTCGTCCCGAAGTCGAGAAGGTCTAAGAGCCATGGCCAAGCCCGCGCCCCCATCCGCAGCCCCCGCCGCCGCTTCGCAGCGCGACTGGCACGCCGCCTTCAAGGAGGCCGGCTTCGCCGCCCTCGTCACCTTCGGTCTCTGTATCCCGATCATCGCCTGGGGCACCCGCCAGAACATGGACAACGTCCTGGTTCTGGACCCGCGCTGGGACGCGGTCGCCTGGGCGGTCGCCATCGTCTTCGTCGGCCGCTTCGTCATCGCGCTGCGCCAGCAGACCAAGGCGAGCCGCCAATCGCTGGTGCGCTTCCTGCCGCTGGGCACCGCCGCCTTCTTCCAGCGCCATTCGCGCAAGTTCTCGCTCTTCGGCCTGGGCTTCCTCGTCACCTTCCCGATCATCGCGATCAACCTGGCGGGCTGGGGCGGCGCGCTGAAGTGGATCGACAATTTCGGCATCCAGATCCTGATCTACGTCATGCTCGGCTGGGGGCTGAACATCGTCGTAGGCCTCGCCGGCCTGCTCGATCTCGGCTATGTCGCCTTCTATGCCGTCGGTGCCTATTCCTACGCGCTGCTGGCCAAGAACTTCGGCCTGTCCTTCTGGATCCTGCTGCCGCTGTCGGGCATCCTCGCCGCCTTCTGGGGCATGCTGCTCGGCTTCCCCGTGCTGCGCCTGCGCGGCGACTATCTGGCGATCGTGACGCTCGCCTTCGGCGAGATCATCCGCCTCGTGCTGATCAACTGGGTTGATTTCTCCGGCGGCTATGCCGGCATCTCCGGCATCCCGCGCCCGACCTTCTTCGGCATCCCCTTCAACGCCAGCGACACCGGCTTCGCCGCCGTGTTCGGGCTCGAATTCACCCCGCTCTACCGCACGATCTTTCTCTACTACCTGATCCTGGCGCTCGCGCTGCTGACCGCCTTCGTCACCCTGCGCCTGCGCCGCCTGCCGGTCGGCCGCGCATGGGAGGCGCTGCGCGAGGACGAGATCGCCTGCCGCTCGCTCGGCATCAACACGACCTCGACCAAGCTCACCGCCTTCTCGATCGGCGCCATGTTCGGCGGCTTCGCCGGCGCCTTCTTCTCGGCCCGCCAGGGCTTCATCTCGCCGGAATCCTTCGTCTTCATGGAGTCGGCGATCATCCTGGCGATCGTGGTGCTCGGCGGCATGGGCTCGCTCTGGGGCTGCGCCATCGCCGCGATCGCCATGATCGGCGGCACCGAGCTGCTGCGCGAGCTGGACTGGCTGAAGGCGGTGTTCGGCAATGATTTCGACCCGACCAAGTACCGCATGCTGATCTTCGGCCTCGCCATGGTGCTGATCATGATCTGGAAGCCGCGCGGCCTGATCTCGACGCGCGAACCCACCGCCTTCCTGAAGGAGAAGAAGGCGATCTCCTCCGACATGGTCCAGGAGGGGCATGGCTGATGACGACCGCTGCTTCCCACGGCCGCCCGTTGCTCCAGGTCGAGCACGTCACCATGCGCTTCGGCGGCCTCACCGCTGTCAACGACCTCTCCTTCGAGGCGCGCAAGGGCGACATCACAGCCCTGATCGGCCCCAACGGCGCCGGCAAGACCACGGTCTTCAACTGCATTACCGGTTTCTACAAGCCGACCGAGGGCATGATGACGCTGACGCAGGATTCCGGCGCCAGCTTCCTGCTCGAGCGCATGCCGGACTTCCAGATCTCGTGGAAGGCCAAGGTCGCCCGCACTTTCCAGAACATCCGCCTCTTCGGCGGCATGACCGTGCTGGAGAATCTGCTGGTCGCGCAGCACAACCCGCTGATGATCGCCTCGGGCTACACGTTTCTGGGGGTGCTCGGCATCGGCGGCTACAAGGCCCGCGAGAACGAGGCGATCGAGAAGGCCAAGTTCTGGCTCGAGAAGATCAACCTGATCGACCGCGCCGACGACCCCGCCGCCGACCTGCCCTATGGCGACCAGCGCCGCCTCGAAATCGCGCGCGCCATGTGCACCGACCCGGTCCTGCTCTGCCTCGACGAGCCGGCCGCCGGCCTCAACCCGCGCGAGAGCCATGACCTCAACACGCTGCTGCTCTCGATCCGCCAGGACATCGGCACCGCGCTGCTGCTCATCGAGCACGACATGTCGGTGGTGATGGAGATTTCGGACCATGTCGTGGTGCTCGACTACGGCACCAAGATCGCCGACGGCACCCCGGCGGAGGTCCAGGCCGATCCCAAGGTGATCGCGGCCTATCTCGGCGTCGACGACGACGAGGTCGAGGCCGCCGAAGCGGAGGTCGGACTCGCGTGACCGAAGCCATGCTGCAGACCGAGAACCCGGCCCCTTTGGCCACGCAACCGCAGGGCCAGGCGCTGCTCAGCGTGCGCGGCGTCAAGACCTATTACGGCAAGATCATCGCCCTCAAGGGCGTCGACATGGACGTCCACCAGGGCGAGATCGTCACGCTGATCGGCGCCAACGGCGCCGGCAAGTCGACGCTGATGATGACGATCTTCGGCAATCCGCAGGCCCGCGAGGGCACGATCACCTATGAGGGCCGCGACATCACGAAGATGCCGAGCCATCTGATCGCGCGCCTGGGGATCGCCCAGTCGCCGGAGGGGCGCCGCATCTTCCCGCGCATGACCGTCTTCGAAAACCTCCAGATGGGCGCCGCGCTGCGCGACCTCTCGCATTTCGACGAGGATCTCGAGCAGATCTGCACGCTGTTCCCGCGCATCCGCGAGCGCCTGCAGCAGCGCGGCGGCACGCTCTCGGGCGGCGAGCAGCAGATGGTGGCGATCGCCCGCGCGCTGATGGCGCGGCCCAAGCTGCTGCTGCTGGACGAGCCCTCGCTCGGCCTCGCCCCGCTGATCGTCAAGCAGATCTTCGAGGCGATCCGCGAACTCAACCGGACGCAGGGGCTCACCGTCTTCCTGGTCGAGCAGAACGCCTTCCACGCGCTCAAGCTCGCCCATCGCGGCTATGTCATGGTCAACGGCGTCGTCACCATGAGCGGCTCGGGCAAGGAACTGCTCGCCAACCCGCAGGTTCGCGCCGCCTATCTCGAAGGTGGGAGGCACTGACATGCAGGGCATCCTCTACGAAGAGCCGACGGTCTGGCTGTTCCTGCTGGTCACGGTGGTGATGGGCGGCTGGCTCGCCTGGATGACGGGCCGGGCCATGGCGCTGACCTGGAAGCCGACCGTCCAGCTCGTGCTCTACATCCTGGTGCTGGGGATGGTGGTGCGGTTCATCCATTTCGCCCTGTTCGAGGCGACGCTGCTGACGCTGCATTTCTACATCGTCGACACGATCATCCTGATGGGCTTCGGTTTCGCGGGCTGGCGCTACAACCGCGCCGGGCAGATGACGCGGCAGTATCGCTGGCTCTTCGAGCGAACCGGCCCGTTCACCTGGAAACCGCGGACTGGCGCCCAGATTCCGCAGAAACTCGCCTGAAAAGGGCATCGAGCTTGACGCGTGACAGATGGTGGAAAACACGCAAGACTGCGTTCCACGGTGGCACCACGCGCCGAGACGGGCGGACAATCCAGCCCGTTCATAGTGACAAGACAGGGGAGTCGCATCTCATGAAGAAACTGCTGTTGAGCAGCATCGCGCTCGGCGCGGTCCTCGCCTTCTCGGGCGTGGCCAACGCCCAGCTCAAGATCGGCGTCGCCGGCCCGATCACCGGCCCGAACGCCGCCTTCGGCGCCCAGCTCAAGAACGGGACGGAGCAGGCCGTCGAGGACATCAACGCCGCCGGCGGCGTCCTCGGTCAGAAGCTCGTGCTCTCGGTCGGCGACGACGTCTCCGATCCCAAGCAGGGCGTCTCGGTCGCCAACAAATTCGTCGGCGACGGTGTCAAGTGGGTCGTCGGGCACTTCAACTCCGGCGTCGTCATGCCGGCCTCGGAAGTTTATGCCGAGAACGGCATCCTGATGATCTCGCCTTCGGCCACCAACCCGAAGATCACCGAGCGCGGCCTCTGGAACGTCTTCCGCACCTGCGGCCGCGACGACCAGCAGGGCGAGGTCGCGGCGGCCTACATCGCCAAGAACTTCAAGGACAAGAAGATCGCGGTCATCCACGACAAGACGACCTATGGCCAGGGCCTCGCCGACGAGACCCGCAAGGGTCTGGTCAAGGCCGGCATCAAGGACGTGCTCTATGAGGGCGTGAACGCCGGCGAAAAGGACTTCTCGGCCCTGATCTCGAAGATCAAGGCGGTCGGTGCGGACTACATCTACTGGGGCGGCCTGCACACCGAAGGCGGCCTGATCGTGCGCCAGATGCGCGACCAGGGCGTCAAGGCGGTCATGATCTCCGGCGACGGCATCACCACCGACGAGTTCGCCACGATCGGCGGCCCCGGCGTCGAAGGCACGCTGATGACCTTCCCGCCGGACCCGCAGAAGCGCCCGGAAGCCGCCGCCGTCGTGAAGAAATTCGCCGCCAAGAACTTCAAGCCCGAGGCCTACACCCTGTACAGCTACGCCGCCGTCCAGGTCATGGCCGAAGGCGCCAAGCGCGCGAACTCGCTCGATCCCAAGAAGGTCGCCGAGGCACTCCGCGGCAGCGCGCCGGTCAAGACCGTCATCGGCGATCTCGCCTTCGACAAGAAGGGCGACATCACCCGCCCCGACTACACCATGTACACTTGGAAGAAGGGCGCCGACGGCAAGATCACCTATATCGAGAATTGATCTCGACAGCTGATCGCCTCAGAGCGTGAAACGAGACCGCCCCGGTGAAAGCCGGGGCGGTTTTGTTTTTGGGGTGGCAGCCCGCCGCGGATCTCGAAAACGCGCCGTCATCCTGGACAAGCGGCGCAGCCGCGCAGCTCCGGGATCCATCATAGGGCGACGGGCAGCCCGATGATGGATCCCGGTCCTCGCTTCGCTCCGCCCAGGATGACGGAGCGGATCGGGCAGCCGCTACGATTGAATCGGTTTCTGCGGAACCGCCGTCAAGCTCCTGAGAAAGCCCGCAAAACGCAGCAGGCCGTCGGGCCAGGGCCCATGCCCGGAGTCGGTGTTGAGGTGCCCGCTCTCGCCGGCGTCGACGAACTCGGCGCCCCAGGCTGCCGCCAGTTCGCGCGCCTCCTCCGGCGTGCAGTAGGGGTCGTTGCTGCTGGCGATCAGCACGCTGCGGAAGGGCAGCGTCTCGCGCCGGTGTGCGGCGAAGGCCGGCGTCATGCCCGGCAATTCGCGCTTGGCGCGCTCGGCAGCGGGCGCCACCAGAAAGGCCCCGGTCACCTCGCCGGGGTGGAGATGCTCGGCCGCATGCGCGATCGCGCTGACGCCGCAGGAATGGCCGACCAGCACGACCGGCCGCGTCGCGGCCCGCACCGCCGCAACGATGCGCTCCGCCCAGAGCCGCGACGGGGCATGCCAATCCTCCTGCTCGACCACCCGCGCGGTCGAGAGCTTGGCGACCCAGCGGCTCTGCCAGTGATCGGGGCCGGAGCCGGACCAGCCGGGAACGATGAGGATGTCGGTGTCGGAGGTTTTCATGGCAGCAATAGCTCGACGCCTTCCGCGCGAGCGCTCGCGCTCAGCCTGCGGTCCAGTGTGGCAAGGGGCGCTCCCATCTCAATCGCCAGGTCGAGATAGGCCGCATCATAAATGGAAAGCCCCGTCCGGGTCGCAAGCGGTGCGATGCGGTTCCGAACACGCTGCGGATCAAGACCGCGGACATCGATTGGCAGCGATGCGATCACGTCCGAGGTGCGCTGCCGGTCGGATGGGCTGAAGGCACGTCGCCGCTCCTTGACCAGCAGCACATTCTCGATCTCGTAGGCGAACAGCGCCGGCGCTATCGCTCCAGCCTCGAACGCTCTCGCCACCAGCGACAGGGCATTCGGCAGGCCTTCGTCCGGTGACGTCGCCCCGATCACCACGGAAGCGTCGACAACGACCACCTAGCGCCGCCCCTCGTCTCGCGCGCTGATGATATCCTCGATCGAAAACGACACGCCCTTTGCCCTGAAATGCTCGCGAAGGGCCATGATCCGGGCGAGCGCTTCTGCCGCTCTGGCCTTGCGCGCCGCTTCGTCGTTTGGAACGGCGTCCGGCACGATGCGGGCCACCGTCTTGCCATGGCGTGTCACGACGATTTCCTCCCCGCCTTCGACGCGGTCGAGCAACTCGGAGAACTTGGTCTTGGCCTCGAATGCGCCGACGGTGATCATGACGTGAGTTTAAACTGGTTGACCAGTTGGTTCAAGGCGCCCCGAACACCCGGGCGAAGATCGTGTCGACATGCTTGAAATGGTAGCCCTCGTCGAACATCGCCTCGAGCTCGGCGTCCGAGAGCCGCGCGGTGACGTCGGCATCAGCCTTGAGATTGGTGAGGAAGTCCTCGCCATGCTCCCAGGTTCGCATCGCGTTGCGCTGGACGAGCGAATAGCTCTCCTCGCGGCTGGCGCCCGCCTGCGTCAACGCGAGCAGCACGCGCTGCGAATTGTGCAGGCCGCCGAGCTTGTCGAGGTTCTTGCGCATGTTGTCGGGGTAGATCAGCAGCTTGTCGATCACACCGGTCAGCCGCGCCAGGGCGAAATCGAGCGTCACGGTCGCGTCGGGGCCGATCATGCGCTCGACCGAGGAGTGCGAGATGTCGCGCTCATGCCAGAGCGCGACGTTCTCCAGCGCCGGCACGACCATGCCGCGGACCAGACGGGCGAGGCCCGTCAGGTTCTCGGTCAGCACGGGGTTGCGCTTGTGCGGCATCGCCGAGGAACCCTTCTGGCCGGCTGAGAAGAACTCCTCGGCCTCATAGACCTCGGTGCGCTGGAGATGCCGGATCTCGGTCGCCAACCGCTCGACGCTGGAGGCGACGACGCCCAGCGTGGCGAAATACATCGCGTGCCGGTCGCGCGGGATCACCTGCGTCGAGACCGGCTCGACGGAGAGGCCCATCTTCTGTGCCACATAGGCTTCGACGCTCGGGTCGATATTGGCAAACGTGCCGACCGCGCCCGAAATCGCGCAGGTCGCGATCTCGGTACGCGCCGCCACGAGCCGGGCGCGGCAGCGATCGAACTCGGCATAGGCCTGGGCGAGCTTGAGCCCGAAGGTCACCGGCTCGGCATGGATGCCATGCGAGCGGCCGATCGTCGGGGTGAATTTGTGCTCGAAGGCGCGGCGCTTGATGGCCGCCAGCAGCGCATCGACATCATCGATGAGGATATCCGTCGCCCGCGCCAGCTGCACCGAGAGCGTCGTGTCGAGGATGTCCGAGGAGGTCATGCCCTGATGGACGAAGCGCGCCTCCGGGCCGACGATCTCCGCCAGATGCGTCAGGAAGGCGATCACGTCATGCTTGGTGACACGCTCGATCTCGTCGATGCGGGCGACATCGAAGGTGGCGTCCTTCGCCTTGGCCCAGATCGTCGCGGCGGCCTCCTTCGGCACCACGCCGAG
>CALRYW010000083.1:0-17722 GCA_943372485.1 Allobosea thiooxidans | reverse complement strand
CTGCTGGCGGCGCTGGATGATCCCGGCTTCGTCCAAGCCGAGGAATACCGCTACTACCCGGAGACCTTCCGCGAGCCCTATCTCTCGCGCCGCCGCAAGGTCGGCTGGGATCTCTACGGCCTGCTCGGCGTCGCCAAGGGCGATGTCGCCGGCATGAAACGCCAGAGCGCCGCCAATCTCCGCTTCTTCGGCGCGCCGGTCGCGCTGATGCTAACGGTCGACCGCGATCTCGAGATCGGCTCCTGGATCGATCTCGGTATGTTCCTGCAGAGCCTGCTGGTCGCGGCGCAGGGCCATGGCCTGCAATCTTGCCCGCAGGCGATCTTCGCCCGCTTCCACCCGGTCGTGCACCGCGAACTCGCCATTCCCGACAGCGAGATCGTCGTCTGCGGCATCGCCATCGGCCACGCCGACCCCGACGCCCCCCAGAACCGCCTCGTCGCGACGCGCGAGCCGGTCGAGGGCTTCACCACCTGGCTCGATTAGCAGCCGCAGGCGGCCTCAGGCCGGTTGGCTGGTCTTGCGCATACCCTTCATGAGGGGCTGCACGACATAGTGCATCGCCACGATCGCGATGCCACCGACGATCAGGCCGAACACGGCGGAGAACACCGCCCCCGCCAGCCATTCCAGGACACCGCCCAGCGGCAGTATCGCGGCGACGGCGACCGCAAGCCCATGGCTGGCATGGCCGAGCGCGGTCAGCCCGAACGCCTCTAACCCATGGATGATGATGCCGCCGCCGACCCAGAGCATCGCCGCCGTGCCGACCGCGCTGAGCGCCGCCAGGAAATGCGGCATGCCGATCACGAGGCCGCGCCCCAGCATCCGCACCGGTGTGAAGGACTGCCGGGCGAGGGCAAGCCCGACATCATCCGCTTTCACGATCAGTGCGACCGCGCCATAGACCAGCACGGTAATGCCGATGCCGACCACCGCCAGCACGGTCGCCTGCATCTGGAAGGACGCCGTCGAGACGGTCGACAGGGTGATTGCCATGATCTCGGCCGAGAGGATGAAGTCGGTCTTGATTGCGCCCGCGATCTTCTGCTCCTCGAGCAGTTTCGGATCGAGAACGGCCTTGCCGGCCTCTTCCGGCGTCGCCGCCGCGTGCGGCACGACGAGTTCGAGGATCTTCTCGGCACCCTCGTAGCAGAGATAGACGCCGCCCATCATCAAGAGCGGCGTGATCAGCCAGGGCGCGACGAGCGCCAGGATCAGCGCGCCCGGCAAAAGGAACAGCAGCTTGTTCTTCAGCGAGCCGAGCGCGATCTTCCAGATGATCGGCAATTCGCGCGACGCCGCGAAGCCCACCGCATAGCGCGGCGTGACCGCCGCATCATCGATGACGATGCCGGCCGCCTTGGTGCCGGCCTTGGTCGCCTGCGCGACGACATCGTCGACCGAGGCCGCCGCCACGTTGGCGATCGCGGCGACATCGTCGAGCAGAGCGAACAATCCTGAAGCCACGGTCCCATCCCCCTGCTGCGCCGCAGCAAAGCGGCTAGCAACCTGCTGCGACTGCGTCGTGACAAGACCCGGTTCGACCGGTTTGGTTCAACCCGGATTGATCTCAAACAGGCCTGCGCAGCCCATACCGCCGGCGACACACATCGTCACCACCGCATAGCGCGCCTTGCGGCGACGGCCTTCGAGCAGCGCATGGCCGACGAGCCGCGCCCCGCTCATGCCGAAGGGATGGCCGATCGCGATCGCCCCGCCATTGACGTTGACCTTGTCCGGGTCGATGCCGAGCCGATCGCGGCAGTAGAGCGACTGCGAGGCGAAGGCCTCGTTCAGCTCCCAGAGATCGATGTCGTCGACGCTCAGCCCCTGACGCTCCAGCAGGCGCGGCACGGCGAAGACAGGCCCGATGCCCATCTCGTCGGGCTCGCAGCCGGCCGAGGCGAAGCCACGGAAGATACCGAGCGGCGACAGGCCGCGCCTTGCCGCCTCCGCCGCCGACATCACCACGCTGGCCGCGGCGCCGTCCGAGAGCTGGCTGGCGTTACCGGCGGTGACGAACTGGTCATCGCCGCGCACCGGCTTGAGCTTGAGCAGCCCCTCCAGCGTGGTGTCGGCGCGGTTGCCCTCGTCCTTCGACAAGGTCACCCGCTTCTGGCTGACCGCGCCGGTGGCCTTGTCGGTGACCGCCATCACCGCGCTCATCGGCACGATCTCGTCGTCGAACAGGCCGCGCTCCTGGGCGGCCGCCGTGCGCTGCTGGCTCGCCAGCGAGAATTCATCCTGGGTCTGGCGCGAGATACCGTAGCGCTGCGCCACGATGTCGGCGGTCTCGATCATCGTCGTGTAGATCGTTGGCTTGTTGGCGATGAGCCACTCGTTCTGGGCGAGGTCGCGCCGCGTCACCGGCTGCACCAGAGAGATGGATTCGACACCACCGCCGACGGCGACCGGCACGCCGTCCATCACCACCCGCCGCGCCGCATGGGCGATCGCCTCCAGGCCCGAGGCGCAGAAGCGGCTGACGGTGACGCCGGCCGACTGGACGGGAAGCCCGGCGACCAGCGCGGCATGGCGCGCGACATTGAGCCCCGTCGCGGCCTCCGGATAGCCGCAGCCCATCACCACCTCCTCGACCGCCTCCGGCTCCAGCCCGGAGCGCTCCAGCGCGTGCCGGATCGCATGGGCCGCCATGTCGGCGCCGCGGACCTGGTTGAAGGCCCCGCGATGAGCCTTGCCGATCGGCGTGCGCGCCGTGGAGACGATGACGGCTTCGGTCATAGAGGCTTCTTCCCTGCCTTGTGCTGTGAGTGGGCCGATCGCGCCGGTCAGGCGGATCGCGTCTTCAGATCGGCGAAACCCTTGCCCTCGGCCGCCAGCCGGCGCAACAGCGGCGCCGGCTGCAGCGTCACGTCGCCGGTTTCCGCCACCAGCTGTTCCAGCCGCGCGACGATTGCGCCAAGCCCGACCGTATCGGCCCAATACATCGGCCCTCCGCGCCAGGCCGGCCAGTTGTAGCCATTGAGCCAGATTACGTCGATGTCGCCGGGGCGGGCCGCGATGCCCTCCTCCAGGATCCGCGCGCCCTCGTTCACCATCGGGTCGAGCAGCCGCGACAGGATCTCCTCGGCGGTGAAGCTGCGCCGCGTCACGCCCTGCTCTTGCGAGATGCGCGCGATCAGCGCCTCGACCTCGGGGTCACGCTGCCCGCTGCGCGCCCCTTCCGGATAGAGGAAATAGCCACGCCCGGTCTTCTGGCCGAACCAGCCGGCCTCGCAGATCGCATCCGCCACAGCCGCCGTCTTGCCGCGCGCCTTGCGCGAGCGCCAGCCGATATCGTTGCCCGCGAGATCGGCCATCGCGCAGGGGCCCATCTTGAAGCCGAAGCCGGTCAGCGCCGCATCGACCTCGTGCGGCAAGGCGCCGGCGATCAACAGCCGCTCGGTCGCGCGGGTGCGGGCCTCGAGCATCCGGTTGCCGACGAAGCCGAAGCCGTTTCCAACGACGACCGGCACCTTGCCGAGCCGGCGGCCCAGCGCCATCGCGCTCACCACCGCATCCTCGGCCACGCCCGCGGGGCGGACCACCTCAAGCAGCTTCATCACATTGGCCGGGCTGAAGAAATGCAGCCCCAGCACGTGCTGCGGCCGGCGCGTCGCCGACGCGATGGTGGGAACGTCGAGGTAGGAGGTGTTGCTGGCAAGAATCGCACCGGGTTTCGCGATGCCGTCGAGCGCGCCGAAGATCTGCTGCTTGACGCCCATCTCCTCGAAGGCAGCCTCGATCACGATGTCGGCTTCGGCGGCAGCCGCGAGACCGACCGCGGGCGTGATCAGGGCCAGGCGCTCGTCGCGTTTCTCCGGCGTCAGCGAGCCGCGCGTGACCGACATCTCGTAGATCGCCGCCACCCGGTTCATGCCGTTGTCGATCTGCGCCTGTTCCTGCTCGATCAGCGTCACCGGGATGCCGGCATTGGCGAAGCACATGGCGATGCCACCACCCATCGTGCCGGCGCCGATCACGGCAGCCTTCGCGACCGGGCGCGGCTTTACCTCGGCGCCGATGCCCGGCACCCGGGCGATCTCGCGCTCCGCGAAGAAGACATGGCGCAGCGCAGCCGAGCGCGGATCGGCGACGAGCTTCAGGAAGAGCGCCCGCTCGACCGCGAGCCCCTCCGCGAAGCTCAGCTCGAAGGCGCCCCTCACGGCCTCGACCAGCGCCGAGACGTTCGGCAGATCAGCCGACTTCTTCATCGCGTCCGCGGCCAGCGCCTCGAAGGCCGCGCGATCGGTCTCCGTCAGCCTTGAGCGCGCTTCGCTGAGGCGCAGCGGCGCGCCCCGGCTCGCCAGCGCGCGCGCCTGCGCCACGGCGGCCGCGACGAGATCGTCGCCCGTCACCGCATCGACCAGCCCGAGCTCCAGCGCCCTGGCGGCATTCACGGGCTCGCCCGAGAGCATCATCGGGAAGGCCCTGGCCGCCCCGATCAGCCGCGGCAGGCGCTGCGTGCCGCCCGCGCCGGGGATCAGGCCGAGCTTGACCTCGGGCAGGCCCAGCGACGCGGTCGGCGCCGCGAGGCGACCATGGCAGGCGAGCGCGACCTCGAGACCGCCGCCGAGCGCGGCCCCCTGGATCGCGGCGACGACCGGCTTGCGGCAGGACTCGATCGCATCGAGCACATCGGGCAGATAAGGCGCGAGTGGCGGCTTGCCGAATTCGCTGATGTCGGCCCCGGCGATGAAGGCGCGGCCCGCCGCCGCCAGCACGATGGCGCTGACCGTCGGATCGGCGCCCGCCTCCGCGATGACGCGGGCGAGATCGGCCCGAAGGGCCTGACTGAGCGCGTTGACGGGTGGGTTGTCGATCGTCGCGATCGCGATCTCGCCCTGACGGGCGAGCCGGACGGTCTCCATAGGCATGCGTCCCTGCTGTGCCGGCGCTGGGGCGCGGCCGGTCGAGGGCGAAGGAGGACATGGCGGAGGTCCCCTTTGTCAAGCAGGCCGCCGGCTTGACCCCCGGCGAAGCGCCATGCCAAGCCTGCCTGCGAGAGCCGGGCCCGGGAGCATCGATCCATGGGAACCGGCCGGGCCTAAGGGATGGAGATCCGGGGATGACCAGCGCCGTTCTGACCGAAACCGTGGCGCCCGGCGTGCTGCAGATCACGATGAACCGGCCCGAGCGCAAGAACGCGCTCGACCGCGCCAGCTATCTCGGCCTGATCGCGGCCTTCGCCGCGGCTGAAGCCGATGCCGCGATCCGCGTCCTCCTCGTCACCGGTGCCGGGGGCTGTTTCACCAGCGGCAACGACATCCGCGATTTCGCGGCGTCCGCCGATGATGGGGCCCGCGTCGCCATGGATTTCCTCGGTGCGATCGCGACGGCGACGAAGCCGGTCGTCGCAGCGGTCGAAGGCTTCGCGGTCGGAATCGGCACGACGATGCTGCTGCATTGCGACCTCGCCTTTGCCGGCGGCGGGGCGATGTTCCGCATGCCCTTCGTCACGCTCGGGCTGTGTCCCGAGGGCGCGTCCAGCTATCTGCTGCCGCTCGCGGCGGGCTCCAAGCGCGCGGCCGAACTGCTGATGCTGGGCGAGAGCTTCGGCCCGCAGGCGGCGCTGGAGGCCGGCCTTCTCAATGACGTCGTCGCCGAGGGCAAGGCGCTGGAGGCCGCGCTCGACAAGGCCAAGGCGCTGGCGGCGCTGCCGCCGCAATCGGTCGCGCTGACCAAGATGCTGCTCAAGCGCGGCCAGGCGGCGAGCGTCGCAGAGACCTTGGCGACGGAAGCGCGCCACTTTGGCGAGCGCCTCCGCTCGGCCGAGGCGCAGGCTGCCTTCGCCGCCTTCCTCAAGCGCTGAGAGCCGTCGGGAGGCCTGCGCCATCCCGACCCTGTCACCGCGAAGACGTCAGGCCTTGAAGACGTCAGGCCTTCGCGTCCACCACCGCTCGCGCGGCGCCGAAGGGCAATGCCCGCCAGATCATGAAGGCCCAGAGGCCGAGCGTTGCGACACCGAGCACGCCTGCGATCGGC
Source organism: Allobosea thiooxidans (assembly GCA_943372485.1). Lineage (GTDB taxonomy): Bacteria > Pseudomonadota > Alphaproteobacteria > Rhizobiales > Beijerinckiaceae > Allobosea > Allobosea thiooxidans_A. The sequence continues at coordinate 11,734 of CALRYW010000083.1, read as the reverse complement.
CGTGACAGGAAGCCGATCAGCGATCCGTCCGCCTTGATCATCGACGACATGAAGTTCTGCTCCAGCATCTCGCCGAGCACGAGCCCGAGGATCAGCGGCGCGACCGGCACGCCGTGCTCTTCCAGCAGCCAGCCGAACAGGCCCATCGCGACCATCAGCACCACGCCGTAGAGCGAGTTCGTCATGGCGTAGGAGCCGACGATGCAGAAGATCAGGATGATCGGCAGCAGGATGTTGCGCGGCACGCGCAGGATCTGCTTGGCCGACTTGATCGCCGCCCAGCCGAGGGGGAACATCAGGAGGTTGGCCAGGATGAAGATGATGAAGACGGCGTAGATCAGCTCCGGCGTCTGCAGAAACACGCTCGGGCCGGGATTCATCCCCTTCATGTAGAGCACGCCGATAACGATGGCCGTAATGGAATCGCCGGGAATGCCGAAGACGAGCGCCGGGATCCAGGCCGCGCCGAGGGCCGAATTGTTGGCGGAGGTCGAATCGACGATGCCCTCGATATGGCCGGTGCCGAACTTCTCCGGCTCCTTCGACGTCTTCTTCGAGACCGCATAGGACACCCAGGCCGCAATGTCGGCTCCCGCACCCGGCAGGGCGCCGATGACGGTGCCGATCGTCGAGCCGCGCAGGAAGTTGAACCAGTACTTCTTGAACACAGCCCCGACGCCGGTCATCAGGCTGCCGACGGCCTGGGCGATGACATGGCCGCCCTTCTCCATCGTCACGGCCCCGCGCAACAGTTCCGAAACCGCGAACATGCCGATCAGCGTCGGGATGAAGTTGATGCCGGACAGAAGATCGACATTGCCGAAGGTGAAGCGCGGCTGCCCTGCGGCGGGGTCGATGCCGATACAGCCGATCGCCAGCCCGATGAAGAGCGAGAGCAGGCCCTTCAGCGGATCGCCCGTTCCGATGAACACCGCGCAGGTGAGGCCGAGGCAGGCCAGCCAGAAATATTCGAAGGACGAGAAGTTGATCGCGACCTCGGCCAGCACCGGCGCCAGCACGATCAGGATGATGACGCCGAAGATGCCGCCGAGCACCGAGAACACGAGATTGACGCCCATGCAGAGATCGAGCTGACCCTTCTTGGTCATTTCGTAGCTCTCGTCGGCATAGGCGGCCGAGGCCGGCGTGCCTGGCATGCGCAGCATCGCGGCGGGGATGTCGCCAGCGAAGATCGCCATCGCCGTCGCAGTGACGATCGCGCCCAGCGCCGGAACCGGGGCCATGAAGAAGGTCACGGGCACCAGCAGCGCCGTCGCCATCGTCGCCGTCAGGCCTGGCATCGCCCCGACGAACATGCCGAAGATCGCCGAACCCATGATGACTGCCAGAACGGTCGGATCGAAGACCAGCCCGAAGGCGGTGGAAATCGCGGTCATGCCGGTCTCCTCAAAGCACGCTGTCGAGGATGCCGCGCGGCAGCGGCACACGCATGAGGCTGCCGAAGAAGTACTGCACCGCGATCGTCATCACGATCGCCACCACCAGCGCCATGATGGGCCGCACCCCGAACCACAGGAACAGGCCGAGCTGGATCAGGAAGGCGGTCGGCATGAAGCCGAGCGGTTCGGAGGCGAGCAGATAGAACACCATCGCCGCCAGCATCAGCGCGAAGGAGGCGAGCCGCCGCGGGCTGCGGATCCAGCCGTCGAGCACCAGCAGCGGGCGCCCGCCGGCCCGCCACTCACGCAGCATCAGCAGCACCGAGAAGACGATGATCCCACCCCCGATGATCCGGGGAAACAGGCTCGGCCCGTATTTCTGGCCAGGGAATGGCGGAAAGGTGAAGGTCATCGCGATCATCGCGCCGGCGATCAGCAGGAACGCGGTGCCGACGACGGCGTCATTGAAGCGCATCGGACAGACTCTCTCGATATGGGAAGCCGGCACGGCGCCAGGGCGCTGTGCCGGTTGGTACACCGGCGACCGCGCGCCCCGCGCGATCGCCGGTGTCGGCGCCGTTACGCCGGCTTCTTGGCGAGGCCGGCCGCGGTCATGGCGGAACCCATCGCCTTGTCGCCCTCGGCCATGAAGGCCGCGAAGCCCTTCTGGTCCTGATAGGTCATGCCGAAGCCGCGCGCATTCATGAAGTCCTGGAACTCCTTCGAGTCGAAGGCCTTCTTGAGCTCCGTCATCAGCGTCGCCTGGACGGACTCCGGCAGTCCCTTCGGCCCGGCGATGCCGCGCCAGGCGCCAACCGAGTAGCTGATGCCGAGCGTCTCGTTCAGGGTCGGCACGTCCTTGAACTGCGGGTTCCGCGCCTTGGCCATGATGGCGAGCGACTTCGCCTTGCCGGCGTCGATCATGGCGCGGGCTTCCGGCACCGAGCAGGTGACGATGTCGATGCCGCCGGCGGCGAGATCCTGCATCGCCGGAGCCGCGCCGTTGGAGGGCGCCCAGGCGACATGGTTCGGCTTCAGGCCCATGGCCTGCAGCCAGCCGATCAGCGCGAGATGCCAGATGCCGCCCTGGCCGGTGCCCGAGGCCTTGAACTTGCCTTCGGGCGCGGCCTTGATCGCGTCAGCAAGGGCCTTGATGTCCTTGTAGGGCGAGTCGGCCTTGACCTGCACGCCCGGCGGATCCTCGTTCATCAGCGCCAGCGGCGTATAGCTGGTGGGGTTCAGATCGGTCAGGCCCTGATGGTGCATCATGGTGATTTCCACCGTGATCATGCCGATCGTGTAGCCGTCCGGCGCAGCCGTCGCGATCGCCGAATGGCCGACGACGCCCGAACCGCCGGTGCGGTTCACCACGTTGAAGGGCTGGCCGAGATTCTTCTCGAGGATCGCGCCGATGATGCGCGCGGTCGCATCGGTGCCGCCGCCCGCACCCCAGGGGCAGACGAGGGTCACGGGACGGCTCGGCCACTTGGCCTGCGCGATGGCGGGGGCTGCGATGAGCCCCGATGCGCCGACGGCCGCCGCCCCGGCGAGAACGCTGCGCCTGCTGATGATGTCGCTCATTCGATTCTTCTCCCTAAATCGATTTAATCACTGAGCGCTCCTCGTCGTCGACGGGGCGCTCTTGCGTTGACGGTTGCATCTGAACCGATTGTCGCGGCCGAGACAACTGCCTTGGCAGCAATTTCTACAAGGCGCAGGCGATGGGCAGAACCGACGCCGCCACTGTCTCGACAATGGCACCTGTGCTGAGGTCCCGGCCGGGCGCCGCGGCGGCCCGCGGCGGCAGCCCGTTCCTGGCCGCATGATCCTGCAGCGCGCTCCCGTCGGCCACGGCATAGCTGCGTTGGGGCGCCACGCCGGCAACGAGCACCTTGTCGGAAGGATTGCCGGTGACGACCCCCGCCAGCCGCCCCTGCCGGTCGAAAACCGGAGAGCCGGCCTGCCCGGGCTGGAGCGGCGCCGACACGGCCGAGCCGGATCCGATCGTCAGGCCCTGCCCGGGCAGGGCGAGGGACACGCGCCGCCCGCCCTCGTCGCCGAAGGCCAGCAGGAGCAGCGGCTCGCCGTCGGCGAGCGCTTCGCGGCGCAGCGGCGGCACCGACAGCGCCGCCCCTCCCTGGACCTCCAGCAGCGCGAGCCCGCCCTGGACCGTCCCGCGCAGCTGGGCCGGCCGGCCGCCGACCTGCAACGCGCGACAGCCCTCGATGGCGGCGGCGGCCGTCGCCACCACGCGATCGCCAAGGGCCACGGCGACGCCATGGCGTTGCGTCGGACGAAGCTGGGCGACGGCGGCGGCCGTCGCCGCCGCGGGAGCCGCGGGAACAGACGCCACCGCGGAAGCGGCCGGCAAGGGACCGCTCGGGAACGGCTCGAAGCTGGCCGCGATCGCGATGACGAGCTTGTCAACCGTTCCCGCCAGTGCCTTGTCGTAGCCGACCGAGAAGCCCCGCAACCCGGACGGTCCGGAGGCCAGCCTGCGATAGAACTTGCCGGTCGGCGTCTCGCCGGTGACGACGAAGAAATCCGGCCGCAGCAGCTTGTAGGTGATCTTCCGGCCCGGATTGTTCGGCGTTGGCGCGGTGGCCTTCTGGAAGACGGCCTCCAGCGTCTCGCCCGGGGGCGTCGCGGAGGTGTCCAGCGTGATCTTGCCGTCGGCGCTCTGCCAGCGGCTTCCCGCCGGCGCCACATCCCGCTTCGGCAGCACCGTCATCGGGATGCCGATGCGCAGGCCGGTGCGCTCGTCGGCGATCACCCGGAAGCCCGCCGCCCCGCGCGCCGCCTGCGCCGCCTGGGCGAGGCTGCGCCGCTCGGCGGCTGTCAGCACACCGTCGGGCGTGCCCTTCCCCGCCTTGAAGGCGTTGATCGCGCGGAAGGTCAGCGGGCCGTAGCTGCCGCTGACCGCGCCGTTGAAATGTCCGCTCCAGATCAGATCGGCCTGGATCGCCCGGCGCTCCGGCTCGGGCAGGCTCTCGAAACCAGCCTGGGCGGCGGCGAGTTGCGGGTTGGCGGCGGGGGCGGGAGCCTGCGCGAGCACCCCGGAGGGCAGCGCAACGCCGACAGGCAACATCAGCGCTGCAGACACGATCAGACGCAACCAACGGGCTCTCATGACCGCCTCCCACCCAGACGGCCGGCATTGAGCGTCAGATCGACAGGCCCCGCAAGCGATTCTGGCAGCCGACCCGCGACAGCCGCCCCGCCCCGCCCGGGCGCCGCGCGCTTTCGGATTGCGCCAATCGGCGCTGGTGATAGCCTGCCGCCGCGACCATCCCCGTCATGCGGCCTTTGTCTTGCACAGCCGGAATGCGGGTCGTCCTCTGGAGGAATGCCCATGCGCCTGTTGCCCCGCCTTGCGCTGGTTCTGGGCCTGAGCCTCGCCGCCCACCCCGCCTTCGCGCAGAAGGCCTATGTCCGCAACGACCTCGCCGCCGACGGACAGCGGCTGGAGGAACGCCTCAAGCGCGAGGTCTCGGCCGGCGCCCGCTCGGCCGCCGATCTGGTGCGCACGGGCGAGGCCGCGCTCGCCCGTGGCGATGCCCGCGCCGCGCTGCCCCAGGCGAATGCCGCCGTCGTCGCCGAGCCCGCCAGCGCGGCGGGCTGGCGCCTGATGGCGCGCGCCGCCAACGCCATCGAGCCACGCGACTATCGCGAGCGCTGGGAATTGCGCGAGCGCGCCATCAGCGCCGCCTATCTGGCCTATCAGCGGGCGACCAGCCGCAATGATGAAGCCGCCTCGCTGGGCCTACTCGCCCGCATCTTCGAGAAGAACGAACTCTGGCGCCCGGCGCTGACGACCTATCGCCTCAGCCTCGATCTCGTCGACAACGCCTCGCTGCGCACCGCCTATGAAGGCCTGCGCGAGCAGCGCGGCTTCCGCCTGACCGGCAACAAGGTCGATGCCGATGCCGCGAGCCCGCGCGCCTGCTTCGAGTTCTCCGAACCGCTCGCGCGCGGCCGGATCGACTTCGCGCCTTACGTCGCCATTTCCGGCGGCAAGGGCGATTTCGCCGTCACTGCCGAGGACCGCCAGATCTGCGTCGATGGCTTGCGCCATGGCGAGCGCTACGGCTTCGTCATCCGGCAGGGTGTGCCGTCGGCGATCCCCGACGAGAAGCTGCTGAAATCCGCCGATTACGAGGTCTATGTCCGCGACCGCACCCCTTCAGTGCGCTTCACCGGCAAGAACTACGTGCTGCCGCGCACGGGCCAGCAGGGCGTGCCGGTCGTCTCGGTCAATGCCGACAGGCTCGACCTCGAGGTCATGCGCATCGGCGACCGCAACCTGATCAATTCGGTCCATTCCGAGGATTTCCTCGGCCAGCTCGGCGCCTATCAGTCGAAGCAGATCGAGAGCGACAAGGGCCAGCGTGTCTGGGCCGGCTCGATGGAGGTCAAATCCGAACTGAACAAGGACGTCGTCACCGCCTTCCCGGTGATGGAGGCGGTCGGCGCGCTGAAGCCCGGCGTCTATGTGATGTTCGCCAAACCGAGCGGCGGCCGCGCGCCCGCGCCTTCCGACAGCGATGGCGACTATGACGACGGCACGACGCGCGCGACCCAATGGTTCGTCGTCTCCGATCTCGGCCTGACCTCCTTCTCCGGCCCCGACGGCGTGCATGTGCTGGTGCGCTCGCTCACCGACGCCGCCCCCGTCGCCAATGCCGAGCTGCGCCTGCTGGCGAAGAACAACGAGGTGCTGGCGACGCTCCGCTCCGACGCCAACGGCTATGCCCGCTTCGATGCCGGCCTCGCCAAAGGCCAGGGCGGCACTGCGCCGGGCCTCGTCACCGCCTCGCTCGCCGAGGATTACGGCTTCCTCGACCTGAAGCAGACCGCCTTCGATCTCTCGGATCGCGGCGTGAAGGGTCGCGTCGCCCCCGCCGGTCTCGACGCCTTCCTCTACACCGAGCGTGGCGTCTACCGCTCCGGCGAGACGGTCTATCTGACCAGCCTTCTGCGCGATGCCCGCGGCGCCGCCGTCACCGGCCTGCCGCTGACGCTGGTGGTCAAGCGGCCCGACGGCGTCGAATACCGCCGCCGCCAGGTCGAGGACCAGGGCGCCGGCGGGCGTGCCCATTCGATCCCGCTGCTCTCGGGCGCCGCGACCGGCACCTGGCGCGTCCAGGCCTATGCCGATCCCAAGGGCCCCGCGATCGGCGAGGTCTCCTTCCTCGTCGAGGATTACGTTCCCGAGCGGCTCGAACTGACCCTGTCACCGAAGGCGCCCGTCCTGCAGGCCGGCCAGCCCGCCGAGATCGACGTCCGCGCGCGCTATCTCTACGGCGCGCCGGGCTCGGCGCTGGACGTGACCGGCTCGATGACGATCCGGGCCGCCGGCCAGTCGGCCATTCCGGGTTTCGCCGGCTATCAGGTCGGCCTCACCGACGAGGCCTTCGAGCCGGTCCAGTCCGAGTTCGAGGAGAGCACCACGACCGACGCCGCCGGCAAGGTCACCGTGACCAACCCGGTGGCGCAGCCCGAGACCAACCGCCCGCTCGAGGCCGAGTTCACCATCCGCGTCGGCGAACCCGGCGGGCGCGCCATCGCCCGCTCCGTCACCCTGCCGATCGTGCCCAAGGGCGCCGCCATCGGCGTGCGCAAGGCGTTCAAGGAGGGCGAACTCGGCAACGGCCAGACCGCGACCTTCGACGTCATCATGGCCAATGGCGACGGCCGCCGCCTCGCCAGGGCTGGCGTGAAATGGACCCTGTCCAAGGTCACCCGCAACTATCAGTGGTTCTTCCAGGACGGCCGCTGGAATTATGAGGGCGTCAAGTCGACCCGCCGCGTCGCCGATGGCGAGGTCGCGGTCACGGAGGCCGCGCCCGCCCGCATCGCCGCGCCGGTCGAATGGGGCAATTACCGGCTCGACGTTTCAGCCGACGGGCCGGACGCGACCGAAACCTCGGTCTCCTTCAGCGTCGGCTACGAGGCCGACAAGACCGCCGACACGCCGGACGTCCTCGACGTCATCATCGACAAGGCGGCCTATGCGGATGGCGAAAGCCTGAATATCCGCCTCAGCCCCCGCTTTGCCGGCAAGGCCACGCTGGCGATCATCACCGACCGCGTCGTCGATCTCCGCACCATCGACATCGCCACTGGCGGCACCACCGCGACCGTCCCGGTCAAGGCCGAATGGGGTGCCGGCGCTTATCTCGTCGTGCTCGCCCACCGGCCGATGGACGCCGCCGCCAGGCGCCTGCCCGGCCGGGCCATCGGCCTGTCCTGGTTCTCGATCGGCAAGGAGAGCCGCACGCTGGCGCTCGATCTCGGCGCGCCGCCTCTGGTGCGCCCGCTCTCGACGCTGTCGCTGCCGGTGAAGGTCACCGGCGCCCGGGCCGGCGAGGAGGCCTTCGTCACGGTCGCCGCGGTCGATGTCGGCATCCTCAATCTGACCCGTTTCGAAAGCCCCGATCCGAGCCAATTCTTCTTCGGCCAGCGCCAGATCGGCCATGAGCTGCGCGACCTCTACGGTTATCTGATCGACGGCATGCAGGGCACGCGCGGCGCGATCCGCAGCGGCGGCGATTTTGCCCCCGCGCTCGAAGGCGAGAAGCCGACGCAGGAGCCGGTCGCCCGCTATTCCGGCGTGGTCAAGGTCGGCCCCGACGGCGTGGCGAAGGTCGATTTCGAGCTGCCGGCCTTCAACGGCTCGCTGCGCGTCATGGCCGTCGCCTGGTCGGCCGGCCGCACCGGCCAGGCCAGCGCCGACGTGATCGTGCGCGATCCGGTGGTCGCGCAGGCGACGCTGCCGCGCTTCCTCGCCATCGGCGACCAGTCGCGCTTCCACCTCGCCATCGACAATGTCGAGGGCCCGGCCGGCCCCTATGTCGTCGATCTCGACATCCGCGGCCCGGTGCTGGTGCCGACCGACGCCACCCGCCGGACGATCCAGCTCGCCGCCGGGGCGAAGGCGCAGATGACGATTCCCGTCACCGCCGCAGGCCTTGGCCGCGCCGAATTCGATGTCCGCATCAGCGGACCCGGCGGCGTCGGCACCGTGCAGAACCTCGCCGTCCGGGTGCAGCCTTCTGCTGCCACGATCGCGCGCCGGATCGTGCGCCCGATTCCTGGCAATGGCGGCGCGATCACGGTCTCGGCCGATCTCCTGGCCGATCTCGTTCCCGGCTCCGGCCAGGTCTCGGTCTCCGTCTCGCCCCTCGCCGCGCTCGACGTGCCCGCTTTGCTCAAGGCGCTCGACCGCTACCCCTATGGCTGCACCGAGCAGACGGTGAGCCGCGCCATGCCGCTGCTCCATGTCAACCGGCTCGCCTCGCTCGAGCAACTCGCGCTCGACGCCAATGCCGATGAGCGGGTGCAGAGCGCGATCGAGCGGGTGCTCGCCCGCCAGGGCGCCAATGGCTCCTTCGGCCTCTGGAGCGTCGGCGGCGACGATCTCTGGCTCGACGCCTTTACGGCGGACTTCCTGACGCGGGCCCGCGAGCGCCAGTTCCCGGTGCCGCAGACCGCCTTCAACCTCGCGCTCGACCGCCTGCGCAACCAGGTCGTCAACACCGGCGAGATCGTCAAGGAGGAGGCGGCCGGCATCGCCTATGCCCTCTATGTGCTCGCCCGCAACGGCCGGCCCGTGATGGGCGATCTGCGCTACCTCGCCGACAACAAGCTCGCCGATTTTGCCACGCCCATGGCCCGCGCCCAGATCGGTGCAGCGCTCTCGGCGCTCGGCGATCGCGGCCGCGGCCGCGCCGCCTTCGTCAGCGCGCTCGCCGGGCTGCAGGAGCGCGGCGACGACAGCCTGTCACGTCCCGACTACGGCTCGCGCCTGCGCGACGGCGCCGCGGTTCTCGCGCTCATCGCGGAATCGGCCGGTGACCGGGCCGAGATCAGCCGCGCCGCCGCGATCCTCGACGGCGCCCGCAATGCGGCCCGCCATACCTCGACCCAGGAGCAGGCCTGGATGGTGCTCGCCGCCCAGGCGATGGCGAAGGATGCCGAGGGCCTGACGCTGACCGTCGACGGCACGGAGCGGAAGGGGCCGCTCTACCGCACCCTCCCGGCCGCGGCGCTGGAGCAGAAGCCGCTGACGGTCGCCAACCCCGCCGCTGCCACCGCGCAGGCGGTGATCACCGTGGCGGGGATCCCGACCGGCGCCGAGCCCGCGCTCAACCAGGGCTTCGGACTGGAACGCGTGATCTACACGATGAAGGGCGAGAAGGCCGATCCCGCCCGCCTGCGCCAGAACGAGCGCTATGTCGTGGCCCTCACGGTCACCGAACCGGCCAGCCGCTTTGGCCGCCTGCTCCTCGTCGATCCCGTCCCCGCCGGGCTTGAGATCGAGAACGCCAACCTGACCGAAGGAGCGTCTGTCGCCGGCCTCGACTGGCTGAAGCAGGAGGTCTATCCGGTCCACACCGAGGCGCGCGACGACCGCTACGTCGCCGCCTTCGAGCGTTCGGGCGGCAACGACCAGAAGCTCGTCTACACGGTCGCCTATATCGCCCGCGCCGTCTCGCCCGGCCGCTATGTCGCCCCCGCCGCCGTGATCGAGGACATGTACCGCCCCGACCGCTTCGGGCGGACGGGTTTCGGCACAGTGGACATCGCCTCGGCGCGGTGACGTCTTGAGCCCGCACGAGTCCGGTACAGGCCCCTCCCCCCCCCCTCGTGGGGAGGGGCTGGGGGTGGGGGGCGTCCCGCCTGGCGAGCGGCTTACGAATGATGCGCAGGATCCGCGCTCCGCGAGCGCAGGAACGGACGAATCTGCCTTTGCGCCCCCCACCCCTGCCCCTCCCCACGAGGAGGAGGGGTCAGCGCCCGCTCGCTTCCGCAAGCTGAAGATCGCAGCCGCATCGCTTGCCCTGCTCCTCGCCACCGCGACCGCCTCCCTCCTCCACTATGCCGCGACCCTTCCGCCGCTCAACCTCACGGCCGCCACCGACCGCTCGACCGTGGTGCTCGACCGCGAGGGCCGGCTGCTGCGCCCCTTCCTGACGCCCGATGGCCGCTGGAAGCTTCCGGTCGGCACCGGCGACGTCGATCCGCGCTACCTCGCCATGCTCAAGGCCTATGAGGACAGGCGCTTCGACAGCCATGCCGGCATCGACCCGCTCGGGCTCGTTCGTGCGGCCGGCCAGATGCTGTGGAACAGCCGCATCGTCTCCGGCGGCTCGACCCTGACCATGCAGGTGGCGCGCCTGCTGGAGCCGCGCGAGGAGCGCAGCCTCGCCGCCAAAATCCGGCAGGCCGTACGCGCCGTCGAGTTGGAACGGCGCTTCACCAAGACGCAGATCCTCGACCTCTACCTGACGCTCGCCCCCTTCGGCGGCAATCTCGAGGGCGTGCGAGCCGCCAGCCTCGCCTGGTTCGGCAAGGAGCCGAAGCGTCTCTCGACCGCCGAGGCCGCGCTCCTCGTCGCCCTGCCGCAATCGCCCGAGACGCGCCGGCCGGACCGCTTCAACGAGGCCGCCCGCAAGGCCCGCGACCGTGTGCTGGCCCGCGTCGAGCAGGCCGGCCTGGCGACGGCCGCCGAGGTTGCGGCGGCCCGGGAAGAGCCGGTACCGACCGCGCGCAAACCCTTCCCCAACCTCGCCCCTTATGTCGCCGAGCAGGTCGTGGCGGAAGCGCCGGCCGCCCGCAGCCATCGCCTCAGCCTCGATGCGCGACTGCAGGCGGCGCTGGAAGCGCTGGCCCACGACCGCAGCCTCGGCCTCAGCCCCCAGGTCTCGATCGCCATCCTCGCGGTCGACAACGAGACCGGCGAAATCCGCGCCTCGGTCGGCGGCGTCGACTACTTCGCCGCCGAGCGGGCCGGTTCGCTCGACCTGACGCGGGCGCTGCGCTCGCCGGGCTCGGCGCTGAAGCCCTTCATCTATGCGCTCGCCTTCGACAACGGCATCGCTCATCCCGAGACGATGCTGGAGGACCGGCCGGCGCGCTACGGGCTCTATACCCCTGAGAATTTCGACATGTCGTTCCAGGGCATGGTCCCGGCCCGCAAGGCGCTGCAGCTCTCGCTCAACGTGCCGGCGGTCGAACTGCTCTCGGCGCTGGGCCCGCAGCGCTTTCTGTCCCGGCTGCGCGATGCCGGGGTTTCGGTCGCCATGCCCCGGGAAGGTGGCGCGCCCGGCCTCGCCATCGGTCTCGGCGGTCTCGGCATCACCCTCCAGGACCTGACGAGGCTGTATGTCGGGCTGGCGCGCGGCGGCGATGTGCCGGAATTGAGAGTTAGGGCCGATGCCGAGGCTTCCCCCTCCCCCCGCTTGCGGTGGGGAGGGCTGGGGTGGGTGGACGCAAAGCCAGCGCATTGTCTTTTGCCGGTTCGCCGAGCGGCGCGGGGGGGGGGGGGGGGG
>CALRYW010000082.1:0-17736 GCA_943372485.1 Allobosea thiooxidans | reverse complement strand
ACGTCTCAGCGCTGATGGTACTGTGTCTCAAGACCCGGGAGAGTAGGTCGTTGCCGGGCCTGTCAAGGATATCCCTCTCCACAAAACAAACCGCACGCGGCGCCAGAGCTCAAAAAGCTCCAGCGCCGCGTTCGCGTTCAACAACGCCCCAAAAAGGCACCCAAAACACCCCCGCGGGGTGGAGCAGCCCGGTAGCTCGTCAGGCTCATAACCTGAAGGTCGTCAGTTCAAATCTGGCCCCCGCAACCAAAATCACACCATCACGAAACCCCGTTCGGCCCTGCCGGCGGGGTTTCGTGCTTCTTTGGGCTTCAACTCCGGAAGGCGCCGCCACCGTCGACGTCCAGCACCGTGCCGCTGACATAGCCGCAGGCGGGCGGACTCAGGAACGCCGCCGCATTGGCGATCTCCTCCGGCTCGATCAGCCGGTTCAGCGGCAGGCCGGTCAGCATCTCTTCCCAGCGCTCCTCGTCGCCGAACCGGATCTGCGCCCGGGTGCGGCTGAGCGAGATGATCCGGTCGGTGCGGGTCTGGGCGGGGTTGATCCCGAAGACCCGGACGCCCCACTCGACCGAGCGTCCACCGACCGCGCCGGTGAAGGCCATCAGCGCGGCATTGCCCGTGCCACCGCAGATGTAGTCATAGCGCGGGCTGCGCCCGGCGCCGCCGATGATGTTGACGATCGCGCCCGTGCCCCGGTCCTTCATGGCCGCGAGGTAGAGCTGCGTCAGGTGGATATAGCCCGTCACCTTCAGCGCCCAGGCCTGCTCCCAGGTTTCCATCGAGAGGTCGAGCAGCCCGCCGGCAGGGATGGCGCCGGCATTGTTGACGAGGATGTCGATATCCGGAAAGGCTGCGGCCAGGGCGCGCCGTTCCGCCGCCGACGACAGATCCGCCACATGCGTCGTGACCCGGTTGGCCGCGCCGAGGGTGGAGGCCGTCGCGGCCAGGCGCGCGGCGTCGCGCGCGACCAGGACGACCGAGCACCCTTCGGCCAGGAAGACGCGCGCACAGGCCGCGCCGATTCCCTTCGATCCCCCGGTGATCAGCACGCGTCGCCCGGACAATTTCAGATCCATCTGTCTCTCCTTCTTGCCCGGCGGGGGCACCCGGACGCCTGCCGATTCGGCGCGCGCGGGATCGATTGATGGGCCCGTTGAACCGCGCCGTGATCCGCCGCGACCAATGGTGGAAGCCCAACCAGACGGACTGCCATGGTGGATCCCAAGCTGCTGTTCCCTAGGAGACCGCGACGATGCTCGCAATCGGGGATGTTCCTCGCATGTCCATGATCTTCAGCCTTCCCTCCGCCGCGGCGCTGCAGCCGCTCCCGCCTCCTGCCGAGCTCGGGCAGGGCCATGCGCCGGGCGGCGCCAAGCCGCTCTTCATCATCGACGCCGATCTGCGCGTCCATTTCAGCAATCCGAGCGCGGTGGCTCTGGCGCGGGAAGGCCTCGGTGGCAACGGGCGCCTGATCTGCTCGGACAAGCTCTTCGCGGCGCGGCTGCAGACCTGGCTCAAGCGTCGCTGCTCCGGGGCGGCTTCGGAAGAGACCCGCCTGCCGCTCGTCCTGCGCTGCGGCCGCCAGACCATCGTCGATGCGGTTCATCTCGCCGGCGCCGGCATGGATCTGTTCGTACTGACGATCGACGACCCGCAGCGCATGATCGACCGGAAGGTCGACGAGGTCGCGCAGGCCTGCGGCCTGACCCCGACCGAGGCGCGCATGCTCGGCCTCATCGTCAAGGGCCTCGACACCGTCGTCGCCGCCAGGAAGCTCGGCATCGCCCGGACGACCGCCCGCACCCATCTCCAGCGCCTCTTCGCCAAGACGGGGACGGCACGTCAGAGCGAGCTCGTGCGCTTCGTCGCGACCTTTATCGAAGAGGCCGCCTGAGGAGCGAGCGGCGCCCGTTCACGCGGGCCGCCCCGCATCGATCCACCCGCCGACGAGGTTCAGGCCGAGCAGGAATTCGGAGCTGAACCGGTCCCGCCGCAGCGGCTCGATCGCGATCGGCGCATCGAGGAACGCCCGCTGCTCCGCCAGGGCGCGGACCGCCTCGCCATGTGGCACGGCCCGGAAGGCGATCTCGGTTCCCGGCCGCGCCTGGGCGAGGCGGCCGAGATCGGCGCCGATCACGGTCGCGATCTTGGGGTAGCCCCCGGTCGACTGGCGGTCCGCCATCAGCACGATGGGCTGGCCTTCGCCGGGAACCTGGATCGCGCCCATGGCGACGCCGTCGGAGGGGATGTTGAAGCCCCCCGCATGGCGCAGGACCGGGCCTTCGAGAAAACACGCCATGCGGTCGCCGCGCGACGAGATCCGCCAGGGCCCGGCCAGGAAGGCGGCCATTTGGTCTTCGGCGAAGTAGTCCTGCTGCGGACCGGGCAGCACCCTGACGATGTCGGCCGGCCGGTCGAGCAGCGGTGCGACGATCGCCCCGCTCCCCGCTGCGCCCCGGCCCGGCCGCGAGACCGCAATCCGGTCGCCGGCCTGCAGCATCCGCCCGTCCAGGCCTCCCATGCCGGTGCGCGCATGGGTCGCGCGGGAGCCGAGAACGGCCGGGAGATCGAGGTCGCCTGCGACGGCCAGATAGCACCACATGCCCGCCGCGCCGGCGCGCAGCCGCAGCTTCCCACCCGGTTCGAGCGTGGCGACCACCGCCGCCGGCAGGGGCTGGTCGTCGAGTGTCGTCTGGAAGGCGCCACCTGCGACAGCGATCGTCAGCGGGCCGTCCTCGGCGGTGAGCTCGATGCCGCCGAGCGAGACCTCCACGGCCGCGCTGTCCTCTCGGTTCCCCACGGCGCGGTTGGCGACGGCATGAGCAAGCGCGTCCATCGGGCCGGCCACCGTCACGCCATAGCGGAGATAGCCGTGCCGCCCGCCGTCCTGCACGGTGATGCCGGGCCCGCAGGAGAGAATGCGCAGGGCCGTCATGCGGGCGTCCGCCGGGCCACGACCTCTCCCGCCTCCGCGCGCGCCTCCAGCGCCGCGAAGGTGGCGGGATCGATCGCCTCGAAGCGCAGGCTGTCACCCGGCTCGAACAGGAAAGCGCTCGCCCGCTCCGGAGCATAGAGCCGCTCCGGCGTGCGGCCGACGACATACCAGCCCGTCGGCATCGCAAAGCTGGCGATGGCGCTCAGGCCGCCTCCCACCAGCACCACCTTGCTGTCATGCGGCGGGCGGGGCCTTGCCCGCCGCGAGATCGCCAGCGGCTCCGGCAGCCCCCCGAGATAGGTGAAGCCCGGCGAGAATCCGTACATGTAGATGCGGTAGCGCGCCGCGGCATGCAGATCGGCGGCGCGCTCGGGCGGCATTCCCAGCAGCGCCGCCATCTCGGCGAGGTCTTCGCCATGCGGGAGGGCATAGCAGCAGGGGATCGTCCAGAGCGCGCCGGGGCGGATATCGGCCGAAGCCATTGCCAGTTGCTCCTCGACCAGGCCGACGAGCCGGGCGCGATCGAGCCGCAGCGGATCGTAATGGATCATCAGCGAGCGATAGGTCGGCACCAACTCGCGCAGGCCCTCGGGCGGCGCGGCCGCCAGCGCCGCATCGAGCGCCAGGACGCGGTCGCTGAGCGCGGGATCGACGCTGCGGCCGAATTCGACGACGAGCGCCGATTCGCCCGCATCGAGGAAGACGGGGCCGGCGGCCACCATGTCGCTCATCTGAAGGCGGCGATGCGGATGCCGGCCTGCTCCAGCGCCGCCCGGACCGCGCGCGCGGTCGCGACCGCATGGTCGGAATCGCCATGGACGCAGATGGAGTCGATTCCCGTCGGCAGCCGTCGCCCGGAAAGCGTGATCAGCGCCCGCTCCTGCACCATCGCCACGACGCGCTCGGCGGCTTCCGCTGCATCCGTGATCATCGCGCCCGGCAGGTGGCGCCCGACCAGCTGCCCCTCCTCGGTGTAGCCCCGGTCGGCGAAAATCTCCTGATGGACCCGCAGCCCGGCCGCCTCGCCGGCCGCGACCTGCGCGGTCAGCGCCGTGCCCAGCAGGGCAAGGCCGGGATCGACCGCCTTGATCGCCCGCGCGATCGCATCGGCCACCGGCCGCTCCTCGCAGGAGATGTTGCCGAGCGCGCCATGGGGTTTCACATAGGTGATGCGATGGCCGGCATAGCTGGCGAGTGCCGCCGCCGCGCCGATCTGATAGGCGACGAGCCGCTCGATCTCGCCCGTCGAGAAGGGGATCCGCCGCCGGCCGAAGCCCCAGAGATCCGGAAAACCCGGATGCGCCCCGACCGCGACCCCGCGCTCCCTGGCGATCGAGAAGGCCTGCGCCATGATCTCGGGATCGCCGGCATGCAGCCCGCAGGCGACATTGGCCGAGGTCACGATCTGGAGCATGGCGGCGTCGTCGCCGCAGCGATAGGCACCGAAGCCTTCGGCGAGGTCCGCATTGAGATCGACGGTCGTCATGGCAGCATCCACCCGGGTCCCTTGACCGGGGACCATAAGCGCATCGCATCGGCCGGAGAAGGCGCGATCGCTGCCGGGGGGAGCATCGCTGGCTGGGACGCCCGCGAGACACGCGATCCACCAGAGGAAGCATGACACGCGCGCCCTTCGCCCCGTCCATGGCCAAAGGGAAGAGGCGCTGCGCCTTGGTCGACAGAGCGCGTTCCACCTTATGGACCTGCGTCGAGTTCTCGCCTGACTCAACGTCAGCCACAGGTGATCACGGACAACATGGTTTATCGTTCTTTAAGTTCTCCGGAATATCAAAGCTGCCGTAGCGACAGGCGTCGCTTCAAGACATGCCTTTCGTTGTGGCCGTCGGGGGTGGGGACTCGCGATCACGACCAGCCTCGGAGTCGCACCATGTTCAAGAACCTCACCATCCGCAGCTCGCTCATCGGCGTCATCATCGCTCTCTCCATGGCCCTGTCCGGCGCGGTTGCGTTCGCCATCTTCGGCATGAAGGAGATGATGGACGACACGAACACCGTCGCGCACCAGGTGATGCCCACCCTTCAGATCAGCAATGATCTCGAAGCTGAGCTGCTGAGCCGGCATCTGCGTCTCAACATGCACATCAATTCGACCGATGCAGCAACGCTCACGGAGATCGAGGCGGGCATCCGCGAAGACACTTCGACGATCGAGGCGGGGCGCAAGGCGCTGGCTGCGAAACTGGTACAGGATGCAAGCCGCCAGGCTCTGACGAGATATGAAGGGTCGCTCCCGCGCTACTCGGCTGGCTTGGAAAAGGTGTTGGATCTGTCCCGCCGTGGCGACAAGCAGGCGGCCATCGGGGAGCTCAGAGAACTTCGTCCTGTGCTTGCTGGCATGGAGAAGGCCCTCGCCGATCTCACGAAGCACGTGGCGCAGCGTAGCGAGTCGGTTCTGGAGGAGGCTGCCAGCACCTTCAAGTCCAATCTGTTCACTCTGATCGGTATCGCCATCGTCTCGGCGTTTGTCGCGATCGGCGCGATCCTGATCGTCACGAAACGCGTCACTGGGCCGATCCTGATGACGACACAGGCCATGAACGAACTGGCCAAGGGCAAACTCGACACAACCATTCGTCATGCCGACCGCGAGGACGAGATCGGCACGATGGCCAAGGCCCTTGAGATCTTCCGCGAGAGCCTGGTCAAGGTGCGCGCGCTCGAGGAGCAGGAGCGCGCCGCAGCCGAGCGGCGCCTGGCCCGGGCGCAGTCGATGGAAGCGGTCGTCAGCGATGTCGGCGAGGTCGTGGCGGCGGCGGCGGCGGGCGATTTCTCGGCGCGGCTGCAGATCGACCAGGCCGACGAGCAGATGCAGAAGCTCGTCGCCGGCATCAACGAGATCAACGCCGTGGTCGATGGCGCCACCAGCGAGTTCTCCGAGGCGCTGCAGGCGATCGCGGCCGGCGATCTGACCCATCGGGTCGACACCGCCTATCGCGGCCGCTTCGCCGATCTGAAGGGCGCGATCAACGACACGGTGGACCGTCTCTCCTCGACCGTCCGCACGATCCAGCTGACCTCTGCGGATGTTGGCCTGGCGGCGCGCGAGATCAACATGGGCGCCGACGATCTGTCGAAGCGCACCGAGGAGCAGGCCTCCTCGCTGGAGGAAACCGCGGCGACGACCGAGCAGCTCGCAGCCTCGGTCAAGGCCACCGCCCAGGCCTCGCGCCAGGCGGCGAGCGTCTCCAATGATGCGATGCAGGCGGCGCAGGCCGGCGGCGCCATCGCCGGGAAGGCGGTCGACGCCATGGCCCGGATCGAGGATGCCTCGACCAAGATCTCCGACATCATCCGCGTCATCGACGACATCGCCTTCCAGACCAATCTGCTGGCGCTGAACGCAGCCGTCGAGGCCGCCCGGGCCGGCGATGCCGGCAAGGGCTTCGCGGTCGTGGCCTCGGAGGTGCGCACACTCGCCCAGCGGTCGAGCGAGGCGGCCAAGGACATCTCGGCGCTGATCTCCTCCTCCAACAGCGAGGTCGGCGAGGGCGTCAAGCTCGTCCGCCAGGCCGGCGAGCAGCTCAGCCAGATCCTGGCGGCGTCCGAGAAGGTCGCGGCCACCATCGCCGAGATCTCGGCTGCCTCGGGCGAACAGGCGTCGGGCATCGACGAGATGAGCCAGGCGGTCGCCCATCTCGACGAGATGACCCAGCAGAACGCCGCGCTGGCCGAACAGAGCGCGGCGTCTGCCGGTTCGCTCTCGGGCAAGATCGCCCAGCTCAACGACCTTGTCGCCGCCTTCAAGACCGGGCCGGAGGCGGGGGTTCCGCGCGCCAGCTCCGCCATGACGCGGCGAGCCGCCTGAGGGTGAACCATCCAGCCAGCGGGAGCGTCTTCGCTCCCAAGGCTCCGGCGCCCCGCATGGCGGCTCCCGCGCAGCGGCCGGCGACGGTAACCGCCAAGACGCTCGCCAACAGCCGCGCCGGCGATGCGGGCTGGGACGAGTTCTGAGCCGGCTCCCGCCGCGCAACGCCCACCAAGGCCCTGCCCGACCGGCAGGGCCTTTTGCATTGGGGGCCATCCTCGCGGATGAGGTCGCGCGCCACCGCGCGGCGCAGAATGTCGTCCCGATTCCGGCGTCCGCAATCGGGCCCAATTCCGCCTTGGCCTCGTCCCAATCGGGGCTGCCTATCACGGGCTCGTGATCGTCGATGGGGATAGCACAGCATGATGACCCGTTTCGCCGCCGCCCTGGTGCTCGCTCCCAGCTTCGCGGGGGCCGCCGAGATCGAGCTGGCCTCGCGGATCGACCGCGTCACGGTCTATCCCGACGGGGCGGTGGTGACGCGGCTGGGCAAGGCCGAGCTGCTGCAGGGCGCCTCGCAGATCGTGTTGCGCGGCCTGCCGGCTGCGATCGACCCCGCCTCGATCCGCGTCGAGGGCCGGGGCAGCGCGGCGGGGGCCGGCGGCGGCGCCTTCTCGATCGGGGCCGTCGATGTGCGTCTGGTGCCGGGCGAGGCGAAGCCGGTGCTCGACGCCGTGATCGAGGGCAAGCTCACCGCGCTGCGGGACGAGAAGCAGGCGCTGGCCGGGCGCATCAGCGCGATCGAGGCCAAGCGCGCCATGATCGAGCGCTTCGGCCAGACCGGGCCGGACAAGCTCGGTCCCGACGGCAAGGCCCTGGCCGTGGCGGACTGGCCGGCGGTGTTCGAGGCGATCGGCACGGCGCTGGTGAAGGTTCATGAGGAGTTGCGTGGCGTCCGCGCCCGGGCGACGGAGGTCGAGGGCGAGATCGCGGCGCTGGAACGGGCGAAGCCGCAGCCGGGTCGGCCGGGCGCGCCAAGGCGCGACGTCGCCATCGCCATCGAGGCGCCGGCCCCGCTGTCGGCCGAGTTCACGGTGACCTACCGCGTCGGCGGCGCCGGCTGGACGCCGCAATACGAGGCGCGGCTGACGACAGCGGGGCCGGCCGGCAAGCCGGCGCTCGATCTGCTGCGGCGGGCGGAGCTGCGCCAGCGCACGGGCGAGGACTGGGCCGATGTGGCGCTGACGCTGTCGACGACGCGCTCGGCCGGCGGCACGCAGGCGCCGGAGCTGACGCCGGTGCAGGTGATGTTCTTCGAGCCGCCGGTGCTCTACGAGACGCGCCCGATAGGGCGGGCCGCGCCGGCCCCGATGGCGCCCGCCCGCGCCAGGGCGGAAGCCGACGCGAACGCTGAATTGTCGCAGAAGGCGGCCGCCCCCGTTGCCGCCGAGGCGCAGACCGCCCAGATCGAGGCGGGCGCCTATCAGGCGAGTTTCCAGGTGCCCGGCCGTGCCACGGTCCCGCAGGACGGCTCGTCCAAGACCGTGCTGCTGAGCCAGGCGAAGGCCGAGCCGGCGCTGGCGGCGCGAATCGTGCCCGAGCTGGAGGAGAAGGCCTATCTCGAGGCGAGCTTCGCCCATGAGGAGGCGGCGCCGCTGCTGCCGGGCATCGTCGCCCTGCATCGCGACGGGAGCTTCATCGGGCGGGGCCGGATCGGGCTGGTGGCGCCGGGCGACAAGGTCGCGCTCGGCTTCGGCGCCGACGACAAGCTCAAGGTCACGCGCGCACCGGTGCGCCGCCGGGAGAACGAGCCGAGCTGGCTCGGCCAGAGCCGCACCGATCTGCGCGTGTTCCGCACGGTGGTGAAGAGCCTGCATGCCCAGCCGGTGACGGTGACGGTGACCGAACGCATCCCCTATTCGGAGAGCAGCGCGATCACGGTCGAGAGCCTGCCGGCGCAGACGACGCCGCCGACCGAGAAGCAGGTCGGCGACAAGCGCGGGGTCTCGGCCTGGACCTTCGATCTCGCCCCCGGCGCCGAGAAGGAGATCAAGGTCGCCTACCGGATCAAATGGCCCGGTGACCGCGAGGTCACCTATGCGCCGCAGCCGGGGCCGGGGCCGCAGCCGATGCCGCGGCCGTTCAATTGATGTGGGGGGCGAAGGTTCGCGCACAAACCGCGCGTCATCCTGGACCCGCCGCGCAGCGGCGCAGGCCGGGATCCATCATCGGGCTCTGCGCCGCCCTAGGATGGATCCCGGGACGACCTTCGGTCTCCCAGGATGACGGCCGAGTGTCCGAGGGAAAACGACAGGCGCTCACAGCGCCATCGCCAGTTCGCGCCCGCGGCCCAGCCGCGTCATCCAGTCGGTGTATTGCGGCTGGACCTTGAGCTGGTGGCCGTAATGGCGGCGCAGGCCCTCCGTCAGGCGCCCGCCCCGCCCGAGCTGCGCGTCGGCGAAGCCGATCATCACCGAATTCGGCCAGGCCTGCGGGCGCACCGCGCGCAGGCGCGCGAACAGCGCGTCCTCGCTGGCACCGGCATCGTTCTGCGCCATCAGCATCAACATCGCCGCGGTCGAGCGCGAGATGCCCATATGGCAGTGGACGAGCAGATGCCCCTCGACCCGCTCGCTCACGCCCGCGCGCAGCCCCTCGCCGAATTGCAGGATCTGCTCGACATGGCCGGCCTGCGGCGGGGTCAGGCCCTGCGACGGGCCGAGAATGTCGTGGAAGCGCAGAGTCACGCGATGGTGCTCGCCATAGGTCCCGAAGGTCTCGATCTCGGGCAGGCCGGGGTCGAGCAGCGACAGCACATGGCTGACGCGGCGGACGCTATGGGCGGGCAGTTCTTCGATGCCGCAGATGGTGAGCGTCGAGATGGCGAGCGATTGCATGGCGGGGACCGGTTGGTTTGCAGGCTGGGCGGGCGAGGGGACGGGATCGGGCGCGCATCCCGACACGTTTGGAGGCTTCGCCCCACAACGCGGGTCATCCCGGACGCAGCGAAGCGGAGATCCGGGATCCATTCCGGAGCATGTGCCGGAGAGGTTCCGGAATGGATCCCGGGTCTCCCTCCGGTCGCCCGGGATGACCAGCCCTTTTGTAGGCAAAAGGGCTGGTCTGGGAGTGGCGTCAGGCGATCCTAGGCCGCCGCCGCCCGCTCCTCGATCCCCAGCTCTTCGCCGACGACATTGACCCAGTAGCGGATGCCGTCGGGGATGATGGCGTCGTTGAAGTCGTAGAGCGGCGTGTGCAGGCCCTTGAAGGAGCCGTCGGCCGCGACGCCGTTGCCGATGCGCATGAAGGCGCCGGGCTTGATCAGCATCATCTCGGCGAAGTCCTCGCCGCCGGTGCCCGGCCGCATCTTGCCGTCGACATGGGCTGCGCCGACACAGGCCGAGGCGGCTGCGACCGCGACCGCGACCTGATCGGCCTTGTTGATCAGCGGGCTGGTGCCGCGGTGATAGGTGGCTTGCGCCTTGCAGCCCCAGGCCAGCGCGGTGGCGGCGGCGAGTTCGCCGATGCGGCGCTCGATCGTGGTGCGGATCTCGGGCGCGTAGGTGCGCGCCGTGCCGCCCAGCACCAGCTCGGAGGGGATGACGTTGGAGGCGTTGACGTCGCCGCCATGGATGTAGCCGACGCTGATCACGGCGGTGTCGAGCGGCGGCACGTTGCGGCCGACGATGCCCTGCAGCCCGAGCACGAACTGCGCCTGGGCATAGGTGATGTCGGTGGAGAGATGCGGCTGCGAGCCGCCATGGCCGCCGACGCCGCGGAAGATCACCTGCCAGCTGTCGGCCGAGGCGAGGAAGGGGCCGACCGCCGTGCCGAAATGCGAGGCCGGCAGGCCCGGCGTGTTGTGCAGGCCATAGATCGCGTCGCAGGGGAAGCGCTCGAACAGGCCGTCCGCCAGCATGGCGTTGGCGCCGCCGCGGCCTTCCTCGGCCGGCTGGAAGATCAGGATGCAGGTGCCGGCGAAATCGGGGTTCTCGGCGAGGTAGCGCGCGGCGCCGAGCAGCATGGTGGTGTGGCCGTCATGGCCGCAGGCGTGCATCTTGCCGGGGTATTGCGAGGCGTAAGGCAGGCCGGTCTGCTCTTCCAGCGCCAGGCAGTCCATGTCGGCGCGCAGCCCGATCGCGCGCTGGCCGGCCCGCTTGCCGCGGATGACGCCGACGACGCCGGTGCCACCGACGCCTTCGGTGACCTCGACGCCCCAGTCGCGCAGGTTCTTGGCGACGAGGGCTGCGGTGCGTGTCTCCTCGAGGCCGAGCTCGGGATGGGCGTGGATGTCCTGGCGGATCGCGGAGAACGCCGCGTGGTGGCGGTCGAGCCAGGCGTCGAGCTTGTTCATCATCGGTGTCCTGTTCCCCTTGGCGCGCGCCCTGCGTCGGTCCCGCGGGCGGTTGCCGCAGCCTCTGTCCCGGCGGGCCATCAAGCCTGCCGCCGAGGCGAGATCGGAGCCGCCGGCTCATCTTCTACACCGGCACGAAGCGGCCGGCCATGCGCGCCAAGCTTGACCTCGGCGTGCTCTTGGCTCATGAGGGCCTGCAAGAACCTGCCTTCGAACCCCGGTCTTGCGCCGGGGTTTTTCATGTGCGGCGCTTGCCCGGAACGACACGCGCAAGACTCACTTAGGACAAGCAGGAACCCCTGAACCATGGCAAATGTGGTGGTGGTCGGCGCCCAATGGGGCGACGAGGGCAAGGGCAAGATCGTCGACTGGCTGTCGAGCCAGGCCGATGTCGTCGTGCGATTCCAGGGCGGCCACAATGCCGGCCACACGCTGGTGATCGACGGCGTCGTCTACAAGCTCTCGCTGCTGCCCTCGGGCATCGTGCGGCCGGGCAAGCTCTCGGTCATCGGCAACGGCGTCGTGGTCGATCCCTGGCATCTGGTCGAGGAGATCGCCCGGCTGCAGGCGCAGGGCGTCGCGATCAGCCCCGAGAATCTCCGCGTCGCCGACAACGCCACGCTGATCCTGCCGCTGCATCGCGAGCTCGACCATTTCCGCGAGACCTCCAATGTCGGGCTGAAGATCGGCACGACCAAGCGCGGCATCGGCCCGGCCTATGAGGACAAGGTCGGCCGCCGCGCGATCCGCGTCATCGACCTGAAGGATGCCGCCATCCTCGAGGCCAAGATCGAGCGACTGCTGGCGCATCACAACGCGCTGCGCCGCGGCCTGGGCATCGACGAGGTCAACGGCGCCGAGCTGCTGGCCCAGCTCAAGGAGATCGGGCCGAAGATCCTGCCCTTCGCCGACACGGTCTGGGCGCTGCTCGATTCGCAGCGCCGCGCCGGCAAGCGCATCCTGTTCGAGGGCGCGCAGGGCGCGCTGCTCGATGTCGACCACGGCACCTATCCCTTCGTGACCTCCTCCAACATCGTCGCCGGCCAGGCCGCGACCGGCTCGGGGCTCGGCCCCTCCGCGGTCGGCTACGTGCTGGGCATCGCCAAGGCCTATACGACCCGCGTCGGCGAGGGCCCGTTCCCGACCGAGCTGTTCGACGAGATCGGCGAGCTGATCGGCCAGAAGGGCAAGGAGTTCGGCGTCGTCACCGGCCGCAAGCGCCGCTGCGGCTGGTTCGATGCCTGCCTCGTGCGCCAGACGGTGAAGACGTCGGGCATCGACGGCATCGCGCTGACCAAGCTCGACATCCTCGACGGCTTCGAGGAGATCAAGGTCTGCACCGGCTACAGGCTCGACGGCGCGATTCTCGAGCATCTGCCGGCCGGCCAGAGCGACCAGGCCCGCGTCGAGCCGGTCTACGAGACGATCGCCGGCTGGGAGGGCTCGACCGCGGGCGCCCGCTCCTGGGCCGATCTCCCGGCGCAGGCGATCAAATATGTCCGCCGCATCGAGGAGTTGATCGGCGCCAGCGTCGCTGTGCTCTCCACCAGCCCGGAGCGGGACGACACCATCCTGGTCCACAACCCCTTCGAGGGGTGAGACGTTCCGCAACAGGAGCTTTCGCGCCAGACACCCTTCCGACATGCGGCCCGGCCTGAAGCCGGACAGGGCCGACAAGGGTTGACGCAGGGCAGCAACAGCGACAAGTGAGGCCAATGGCCGACTTCTATCCCATCCTGGCACGCGCGGTCGCCGGGCTGCCCGACACATCGGCGGCAGCCCGTCAGGCGATCTATGACCGGGCCAGGGCCGCGCTCGTCGCGCAGCTGCGCAGCCTCGATCCGCCGCTGGGCGAGGCCGAGATCATGCGCGAACGCCTGTCGCTGGACGAGGCGGTGGCGCGGATCGAAGCCGATTACGACGACACGCCGCCGCGCTTCGAGCTCGAAGCGCCGCTGGAGGCCGGTCCGGCGCTTGCCGAGCCGCTGCCGCCTGCGGCGGCGCCGGCTCCGCCGCCCGCGCCCGCGCCGGTGGCCGATGGCGACGAGGCGGGTTTCGGCGAGCCCCAGCCCGACATCGCGGACACGCAGCCGGTGCGGCCGCGGATCGCGCCGCCGCGCGAAAGCCGGGTCAAGCCGGGCCATCTGCGCAGCGCCATCGTCGCGGGTGGCGTCGCGGTCGCGGTCGCCGCGATCGCGGTGACGGCCTATTACGTCAACAAGGTCAAACCGGTGGAGACGGCGACGCGGCCGCCCGTCACGGCGCCGGCCCAGCCGGCGCAGGCGGACAATGCCGGCAAGATCGCCGAGCGCGCCGGCGAGGCGGGCGCCCCGGCGCCGGTCACGCGGCCGCAGGCGGGCGGAACCGCGCCCTCACAGGAGATCGCGGTCGCGCAGCGCGCCATCCTTTACATTGAGGATCCGGCCGTCCCGCAGACTCCGCGGGCGGCCAATGGCCGCGTCTTCTGGCGGCTCGACAGCGAGAGCGTCGGCCAGGGCCGTCCGGTCGAGACGATCGTGCGCGCGACCGTCGAGATCCCCGAGAGCGGGCTGACGCTGGATTTCACCATCCGCCGCAACACCGACAATGCCTTCCCGGCCTCGCACATCATCGGCCTGCGCTTCTCCAGCACCGGCGATCCGGCGACCGAGTCGGTGCGCGAGGTCGGCGTGCCGCAGTTCAAGACCGAGGAAAGCGAGCGCGGTGCGCCGCTCTCGGCGATCAACTCGGCGCTGGGCGAGAATCTCTTCGTCGCGGCCCTGTCGAATGTGCCCGTCGAAGTCACGCGCAATGTCGACCTGATCCTGAACCGGGCCTGGATCGACGTGCCCGTGCGCTTCGCCTCCGGCAAGCGCGGCATCATCACCTTCGAGAAGGGGGTGTCGGGCGGGCAGACCCTGGCGGATGCGTTCGGCCGCTGGCGGTAGGGGCGCTCCGCTGTCACCTGACCACTTCCGGCCCCCATCCTGAGGGGCCGCGTCAGCGGCGTCTCTTCGGCGCCAAGCGTCGCGGGCGCCGCCGCAGGCCGCGCTCCGTCGCGGTGAAGGGGTTCGCGGCCTAAGAGGCTGCGATGGAGGGTTCGGCGAGCAGGCAGGCGCTGCAGAGCAGGGCGATGTCGAGCAGCCTTCGGCGCGACGACAGCCAAGACGACACCATCCCGCCCATCGAATTTCGTGGCCGGGTCGGCAGCTCCAGGTGACCGCGTGCCAGTGCCGTCTCGCGCGCTGGCTGAGGATACACCGGCCGGAGCAGGCGGTGGAGGATCGTACCGATCCTTCGTTTCGTGCGGCGCAACGCCCGCCCCCAGACCAGTGCATGCTCGTCGAGCCAGATGACGTTGACCGGCAGCGACGACATCGTGCGCTCGTCGGCGCGCAAGGGCGCGTCCGGATCGGTCACCTCGTAGAAGCACTCATAGTCCGGCCAGTTGTAGCCGTCTTCCCAGGTCCAGCAGTCATGCGCCTGGTAGTGCTGCATCAGCCGGGCGCCGAGCGCCTTGTCGGTTGGCAGAAAGGCCGATGGCGCACCGAGACGGGGGCTGTTTCGCTGCATGAAGTAGAGCACCCGGTCGCTGACATAACCGCTGACGAACAGCCGGAAATCGCGCTGGCGCCTGATATGCGCGACGGCCCGGAACACCTGAACATGCTCTTCATGGCCGTATTCGCCCCAGGGGTTGTGGGAGATGACGAGGTCTCCCGCGCTGATATGCTCTTCCAGCGCCGCCGTCAGCAGATCGAAATTTCTCGCATAGGCGTCGCCGTTGCGACCGCAATGGATGCCATAGACGGTCTCCACCGGCTTGCGCCAGTCGGTCGTCTGGTAGGTATTGGATTCGATGATGTCGAGACTGACCGCGTTCTTGAGGGGAAAGTCCTGAAACACCGTCTGGCGTCCCTGGCTGATCGAGCCACTGTTGGGCGCCTGATTATAGCAGATGATGATCTTCTTGGCCGACGCGAGAATCGAGCTCGCGTAGAGAACCTCGTCATCCGGGTGCGCCATGACGACCACGGCTTGACTGAAATCCTTCAATGTCATGGTCATGATCGATTCCTATTCTTTGCTATGATCGAATTCATGGTGGATCGGCATCTGAAGCTATGCCGCGTCGGAGCGCCGTTTGATGCCTTCGCGATACCGTCAAGGGGACATGGGAGGTTGGGCTCAGACAATAAGATGGGGTATTGTCCCGATCCTCCGACCTTCATCCGTGACAGCCATAGATTTGAGCGACTAAAAAACCATCAACGCCGCCGATCGATCGCGTCGATCGGCGAGCAGATATTCCTCGATCGCCAATTTCTTGTAGTGGCCTCGAAGAGAATGCGTCACGCTACGTTGTTCCGCTGACAGACGTTTACGATCGAGCCTTGACTGAAGCACAGAAATTCAACGTTGTTGAGGCCTAAAGCTGCGGGATGCTTAAGGGCGGCGGCGTCGCCCGGCGCTCTTCCCGAGACGCCGCGTCAGCGGCGTCTCGGGAAGAGCGCCATCAATCGCCAGAGCGTCACGACGCATCCCTCGAGACGCGTTCCTGCGGAACGCTCCTCGGAAGAAGGGCTTGGGGTGGACCTTGCGCTCAGCTCTTGCGCTCGGCGGCGAACCGCGCCGCCGCGCGCAGCCCATCCGCCTCCGGCCCGAAGCCGGCGAGCGCCGCCACCGCTGCTGCGCTGAGGCGGTCGCGCTCGCGCTTGGCGGCGTCGAGCCCGAGCGCCTGCACCAGCGTGCCCTTGCCCTTGTCCTGGTCCTTGGCGGTCGCCTTGCCGAGCTGCTCGGGGCTGGCCTCCACGTCGAGGATGTCGTCAGCGACCTGGAAGGCGGCGCCGAGCGCCCGGCCATAGCTCGCCAGCGCGGCGCGCTGCGCTGGCGCGGCGCCGCCCAGGATCGCGCCCATCCCGACGCTGGCCGCCAGCAGCGCGCCGGTCTTCATCGCCTGCAACTGGCGGATCTGCGCCTCGGTGAGGGCGGCGGGCTCGCCGGTGCCGAAGCGGCCCTCGGCGGCGAGGTCGAGCATCTGCCCTCCGGCCATGCCGCCCAGCCCTGAGGCCTGCGCCAGCGCCAGCACCAGTGCGGCCCGGATCTCGCCGGACGGGTGGGTCGCAGGGTCGGCCAGCACCTCGAAGGCATAGGTCAGCAGCGTGTCGCCGGCGAGAATCGCGCTCGCCTCGTCATAGGCCTTGTGGACGGTCGGTCGGCCGCGGCGGGTGTCGTCGTCGTCCATGGCCGGCAGGTCGTCATGAACCAGCGAATAGCAGTGCACCAACTCCACCGCCGCGCCGGCTCGCAGGGCGGCTTCGGGCACGACGCCGAAGAGGCGGGCGGTCTCGACCGTCAGGAAGGGCCGCAGCCGCTTGCCGCCGCCGAGCGCGCCATGGCGCATCGCCGCCAGCAGCCGCTCAGGCCTCGCGATCTCGCCCTCGCGCGGGGTCCGCCCGAGAAGCTGGTCGAGCAGGGTTTCGATCGCGTCGGCGGTCCAGGCCAGCCGGGCGGCCAAGGCGTCGGCAGCCGGCGTCTCGCGTGTGGGAGCGGAACTCATGCGCGGGCCTCGCGTTCGCTGACCGGCGGGGCTTGCCGGAGTGCGGCCGAACCGTCAAGCCGGAGGCTGGCGCGGAGGCGGGGGGTGACGGCGATGGCGGGCGAGCGGGCAGCGAGGCGGCGAAGCCCTGTCCTGCGCCTGTTGCGGGCCCTCTGGCTCGCCCTGCTCGCGCTGCCGGTGCTGCTGCTCCTGGCCATCCTGCTCTACGGCTTCGTGCCGGTGCCCTCGACGCTGATGCTCGGGCGCTGGTTGACGCTGCAGCCGGTCGAGCGGCGCTGGGTGCCGCTCACCGAGATCTCGCCCCATCTGATCCGGGCCGTGATCGCGGCCGAGGACCAGCGCTATTGCAGCCATCGCGGCGTCGACTGGGTCGAGCTCAACGCCGTGATAGAGAACGAGGATGGTCCCTCGCGCGGCGCCTCGACGCTGACCATGCAGACAGCCAAGAACGTCTTCCTCTGGCCGGGCCGCTCCTATGTCCGCAAGGCGCTGGAGATTCCGCTGGCGCTGGCGATCGATGTCGCCTGGGGCAAGCCGCGGGTGATCGAAATCTATCTCAACGTCGCCGAATGGGGGGAGGGGCTCTATGGGGCGGAAGCCGCGGCCCAGCGCTCGTTCGGCAAGCCGGCGGCGCGGCTGAGCCCTGCGGAGGCGGCGCGGCTGGCGGCGGCGCTGCCCAATCCGCTGCTGCGCGATCCGGCCCGGCCGAGCCGGGGCCAGCAGGCGGGGGCGGCACGAATCCAGCGCCGCGTCGGCCAGATCGGCCCGCTCGGCGACTGCGCGCTCCCGGCGTGAAGGCCGCGCCGGTGCGGCGATGGCGAAAACCGGGATTGGGCACTAGCCATCGGCCCCGGCAGCGTGTATGGGCAACGCCTCACGAGATTGATCCGTCGTCGTGGCGGTGGCGTGGCCTGCGGGCAGCGCTTCCGGGCGGCGGCACGATGGAGAGTACAATGGCCGTTCCGAAGAGAAAGACGTCGCCGTCGAAGCGGGGCATGCGCCGCTCGGCCGACGCGCTGAAGCAGCCCACCTATATCGAAGACAAGAACTCCGGCGAACTGCGCCGTCCGCACCATGTCGACCTGAAGTCGGGCATGTATCGCGGCCGTCAGGTTCTGAAGGCCAAGACCGAGGCCTGA
>CALRYW010000081.1:0-19594 GCA_943372485.1 Allobosea thiooxidans | reverse complement strand
CCGACAGCGCCACCGCCTTGCCCGGCAGCCATTCGGTCGTGCCATGGGTGCCCAGATGGATCAGCGCGTCGATGCCGGCCGTCTCGCGCAAGGCACGGTAGAACGCGAGATAGCCATGGCAAGGCGGCGCATCGGGGTCGTGATAGCGGGCCTTCCGGTCGGGCGTCGCATCGCGCGGCGGCTGCAGCGCGATGGTGAGGGCGCCGTCCCGGACCGCGCGGAATCGGAAGGTGCCGTCGCTGACGGCCGGATCGGATTCGGGCGCGCCATGGGCGGCGAGCAGCGCCTCGCGGGCGTCGGTGGGGATCGTCGCGAGCCAGGCGCGATAGGAGTCGAGCGAGAGAGTGAGGTCGGCCGGGCCGGTGGTGAGGGCGGTCATCAGAGCCGCACCGGCCTCTTCTCCCTCCCCCCGCTTGCGGTGAGGAGGGCCGGGGTGGAGGGCAGGGCCGCTCGGCGCAACGTCTGAGGACGGAGCTCCGGCTTTGCGCCCCCCCATCCCCAACCCTTCCCCACCGCAAGCGGGGGGAAGGGAATTTCTCAGGGCTTCAACCGCTTCACCCGAAACGGCATACCCCGCCTCGGCCAGCAGCCCTCGGATCGCGCCGACGCTCGCCGCCGTGTCGAGCCCGACCGCGAAGCCCGCCCGGCCGCCGCGCGCGGGATAATCCGACAGCACCAGCGCCAGCCGGCGCGCTGCGACCGTCTTGGAGCCCAGCGCGATCCAACTGCTGGTGAGGTCTGCGAGCGCTTTGATGCCATCCACGTCGGGAACCAGCCGGCGCGTCACCAACCCGGTCGCGGGGTCGGTGATTTCGGCCTTGAAGGCGACCGGAATGGTGCCCAGCCTCCCGTCGAATTCCGGCAGCGCCACCTGCATGGCGAGATCCGCCGCCGAGAGGCCGCGTGGGGAGGCCGCCCAGGCCTCGCGGGCACTGCCGAGCGGCATCGCCTGGAAGACCGGGCCATCGGCGGCGTCGAGGACGAAATCGGCGCTTTCGCGGGCGGAAAAGGCAGTGGTGGTGACGATGGCGGCCGGCCGCCGGGTCGCGATCAGCGCCGCGAGCTCGGCGGTCACAGTGGGGTCCTTCAGGCTGGTCAGCGCCAAGATCAGCGGGGCCATGCCGCGCGCGGCCAGCGCCGCCGCCAGAGCCTCGCCCATTGCCGTGTCGCCGGCGCTGACGGAAGAGCGATAGACCAGGATCGGCACGAAGGGTCGGTCGGGCAGCGCGGCGAGCGCTTCGCGCCAGGGCATCGGCGCGGCGCCGGCGCCCAGCGCGAACAGCGGCGGGAGGGGCAGCGGCGCGAGGTTAGACGGCGGCCGGTCGCGGCCGAGATACCCCGCCGCCACCGCCAGCAGGCGCCGCATGTTCTCCGCCCCGCCGCCGGCGTGGAAATACGACAGGATGGCGCGGGCGCAGGCGGGCGGCACGGTGCCGTAGCCCGCCAGCCGCGCGTCGTCGCGGTCGTCGCCGGGCAGCACCGCCAGCGCGATGCCCCTAGTGCGGCAGGTTTCGCTGAGCTGCTCGATGCCGTAGCGCCAGTAGTCCAGCCCGCCGAGGCAGCGCACCAGCACGAAGCGGCTCTTCGCCACTGTCTTCTCGATCAGGAGATCCACCGAGAGCGGGTGCCGCAGCCGCCGCAGCGAGGCGAGGCGGACGGTGAGATCGCAGTCACAGGCCGCCGCCGCCAGCGCGGAGAGATCGCTGTCGGCGAAGGACAGGACGACGACATCCCCCCCGGCCAAGCCGAGATCGACGGCGTCCTCGCCGTCGTCGAGCCTGATCTCGCTGGTCGGGAGCAGATGCATGCCTGCCTTTCGGGAACTGGCGCGCGCTCAGGCGCCGGCGAGCGCGGCCTCCACCGCCTTCACGTCGAAGCCCTTCAGCCCGATCACGGTGAGACGCCCGTCGCGCGCTTCGCCCTCGGTCCAGGCCCGGTCGAAATGATGGCTGACGCGGCGGCCGACGCCCTGCACGACGAGCCGCATCGGCTTGCCCGGAACGGCGGCGAAGCCCTTCAGCCGCAACACGCCCTGCGCCTCGGCCGCCTTGCCGAGGCGGGCCGCCAGCGCGTCGGGTGCGAGGCCTTCCGGCAGCGCCAGCGCGACCGAATCGAAATCGTCATGCTCATGGTCCTCGCCGTCGCCATGATGCGAAGGGCGCGAGGCGAGGTCCGCCTCCGCTGCGGCGCTGAGGCCGAGGATCAGCGCCGGATCGATCGTGCCTCGGCTGGTCTCGACGATCTTGATCGCCTTGGGCAGATGCGCGGCGATCTCGGCCTTGACCCGCTCACGCGTCGCCCCGTCGATCAGATCGCTCTTGTTGAGCAGGATCAGGTCGGCGCAGAGGATCTGGTCCTCGAAGACCTCCTCCAGCGGGTTGTCGTGCTCGACGGAGGCGTCCTGTGCGCGCTGGGCGGCGAGCGCGTCGGGGTCGTCTGCGAACTGCCCTTCGGCGACCGCCGGCCCGTCGACCACCGCGATGACCCCATCGACCGTGACGCGGGCGCGGATCGCCGGCCAGTTGAAGGCCTGGACCAGCGGCTTGGGCAGAGCCAGCCCCGAGGTCTCGATCAGAATGTGCTGCGGCGGGTCGGCCCGGTTCAGGAGCTTTTCCAGCGCCGGCACGAAATCATCCGCCACCGTGCAGCAGATGCAGCCATTGGGGAGCTCGACCACGTCCTCCTCGGTGCAGCCGGAAATGCCGCAGCCCTTGAGGAATTCGCCATCGAAGCCGAGATCGCCGAACTCGTTGACGAGGACCGCCAGCCTCTTGCCCTCGGCGTTCTCGAGCAGATGGCGGACCAGCGTCGTCTTTCCGGCGCCGAGGAAGCCGGTGATGATGGTGCAGGGGGTTTTGGCAAGAGTGGTCTTGGAGAGGGAATTCATCGGGAACCCGCGATCGGGAGGGGAGGAAGGCGCGCGACCACGCCCTTGCGGATCGCCTCGGCGCGCTCGCGCCAGGGCACGATTCCGTCCGGGGCCTCGCGGTACTGGCGCGCGAAGGTCAGCAGCGTCTCGACGCCCAATGCGGGGTCGAGATCGCCATAGACATAGGTCCAGCGGCCCTCGCCGCTGAGCGCCACCGTGCAGGGGCGCTTGCAGACGGAGAGGCATTCGACCGTCTCGACGCTGACCGCCGCATCGAGGATGGGGTCGAGCGCATCGCGAAGGCCGGCGGCGAGAAGGGCCCCGGGACGGGGCGCATCGGGGTCGCCCCCGGCGGCGCGACAGGTTGCGCAGACGAGGATGCGGATAGGCGCCGTGCCCGTTTCCGGGCGCGGCTGCTGCAGGGACGTGCTCATGATCCGGCCGGCGTCAGGCCGTCGCGGGCAGGGCGGCGATCAGGAAGACGAGGCCGACGCAGGCCATGGCGGCGGCGGCCGCGCGAACCGGCAGCGTCAGGCCGGTCTCCGGCGAGAACAGCCGCCGCACCAGCAAGATCGTGCCGACCGTGACCGCAGCCTGGACCGCGACCAGGCCGAGGAGATAGGCGCCGATCACGGCGGTCTCGGCGCCAATGATCGATTCTGCGAGCGCATGGCCATGGGCGAAGCCGGCGGCCGCGAAGAGCGCGGCCAGGGCCGGCAGCGGCAGCGAAGGCTTGAGCACGCCGATGGCACCGATCAGCACGAGGCTGCCGGCGACCAGGATCTCACCGGCAGGCAAATCGATGCGGTGCATATGCGCGAAGGCGCCTAAGCCCATGCCGATGATCCAGAGCACCGGCAGCAGCAGTGCGCCGGACGCGTAGCGCGAGGCGACGAGGCCGACCGCGACCAGCGCGGCGAGGTGATCGAGCCCGAGAATCGGGTGGCCGAGGCCCGACAGAAGCCCTTCGGTCAGCGTCGACGGCGTCTCGCCGCCCATCGGATGGTGGGCCAGCGCCGGGCTGCAGAGCAGGGCGGTGAAGGCGAGGGTCAGGCGGTTGCGCAGCGTCATGGTTCCGGTCTCCGTCAGAAGGCGGCCGGTCTCGCGACCGGCCTACGTTCCCAAGGACGGAGCCGCATGACCTTCGCCACGCGAACACAGCCGCCGTCGGAACACCCCGTCCGATGGGCCCATAGGAACACTGTCGACGGCAGGTCTCCTGGCTCGCGGGTCTGGTCATTCCACGCCGCCTTCCCGGGATCGCTCCCAGTGGCCGATGGCGCGGAACTCGCCGCTTACAGTTGCGGGGGCAGCCACGGCATCGCACCGCGTTCCCTTTTCACCTCCTCGCGGAGGCACCGTCGGCGACGATCATTAGCCATGTGAGAGAGGCTGTGCAATGCAGTTACCGCGCTTCCACCCCAGCCCTCATCCTGAGGAGCCGCGAAGCGGCGTCTCGAAGGATGCTCCAGTGCGCTCTGGATCATCCTTCGAGACGCGGACTGTCGTCCGCTCCTCAGGATGAGGGCTCGCTTCCTCACGCGGGCTGCCGTGACAGAATCGATCCCCCACCTCACCCTCGTCCTTGGCGGCGCCCGCTCGGGCAAGAGCCGCCATGCCGAAGCGCTGATCGAGGCGCTGCCGGGCCCTTGGGCCTATATCGCGACCGCCCAGGCCTGGGACGACGAGATGACGGCGCGCATCGCCGAGCATCGCGCCCGCCGGCCGGCGGACTGGATCACGCTCGACGTACCTATCGAGGTGCCGGAGGCGATCCGGGGCCTGCCCGAGGGACGCCCCGTGCTGGTCGACTGCCTGACCCTGTGGCTCACCAATCTGATCCTCGCCGAGCACGATACCGTCGCTGCAGGCCGCGCCCTGATCGAGGCCTGCGCACAGGCGACGGCGCCCATCGTTCTCGTCTCCAACGAGGTCGGGCTCGGCATCGTGCCCGACAATGCGCTGGCGCGGCGCTTCCGCGACGAGGCCGGCCGGTTGCACCAGGCGATTGCGGCAAGGGCCGGCCGCGTGGTCTTCATGGTCGCCGGTCTGCCGATGCAGGTGAAGTGAACGGGCCCGTGACGTGAGAACGACGATGACGAACGAGACGGATGAGGCCGCCCGGTACAAGGCGAAGATGGCAAAGCGCAAGGCGCTGCAGGATGCCGAGGTCGCCTCCAAGACGGTCGAGAAGGGCCTGCTGATCGTCAACACCGGCCCCGGCAAGGGCAAATCGACGGCGGCCTTCGGGTTGATTCTGCGCGCGCTCGGCCATGGCTGGCGCGTCGGCGTGGTGCAGTTCATCAAGGGCGCCTGGGAGACCGGCGAGCGCCGGGCGCTCGACGCCTTCGGCGATCAGATTGCCTGGCACACCATGGGCGAGGGCTTCACCTGGGAAACGCAGGACAAGGCCCGGGACATCGCCGCCGCCACCCGCGCCTTCGACAAGGTGAGAGAACTGATGGCGGATGAGAGCATCCGCCTGATCGTGCTCGACGAACTGAACATCGCGCTGCGCTACGACTATCTGCCGCTGGCCGAAGTCATCGCCACGCTGCAGGCCCGCCGTCCCGGTCTCCACATCGTCGTCACCGGCCGCAACGCCAAGCCGGAGCTGATCGCGGCCGCCGACCTCGTAACCGAGATGACGCTGGTGAAGCACCATTTCACCGCCGGCGTGAAAGCGCAGGAGGGGATCGAGTTTTGAGGGGTTTAGGGCGTAATCGACCCCGAACCGTCATCCCGGACAAGCCGCGTCAGCGGCGCCGATCCGGGATCCATGCCTGAACCTTTCCGGTGAACGTTCCGGAATGGATCCCGGATCTCCGCTCCGCTGCGTCCGGGATGACCCGCGTTCAACAGGGACGATCAGCGCAGATCGATCACGGCAATTCATCACGCAGCTGGTTGACGTGCTCCAACGTGACCACGACGCCGGGACGGCTCGGCAGTTGAGGGAAGCCGTTTCGGTAGGTGATCTCCGGCTCTGCCGGCAGGGCGCGCCGGGCCAGATCGGAGATGACCTCCCCGACGGTGCGGTCCTGCTCCCGCGCCAGCTTCTCGGCGGCGCGGACGACGTCGTCGTCGATCGTCACATGCGTGCCCATGATCGCCTTTCCGTCCGGCTTCAGGACGATTTTAGCGCAAACAATGGCCAGCCGTAAGCCAGCCTGCTCACCCCCGCGACAGCACCAGCGCGATCAGCGCCCCACACCCCGCCAGCCCCCACAACAGCCCGCAAGCCCCGCGATAAAGCCGCAAGCCCCGCCGAATATCCGCCGCAGTCGCTTCCGCCCGGCCATCCCCCATCCAGCCATCCTCGACCGTGACGTCGCCATAGATGCGCGGCCCCGCCAGCCTCAGGCCCAGCGCGCCCGCCATCGCGGCTTCCGGCCAGCCGGCATTGGGCGAGCGGTGGCGGTTCGCATCGCGGCGCAGGGCCCGCCAGGCGCCGGCCGCATCGGCATTGCGGTCGAGCGCCGCAGCGGCGACGATCAGCAAAGCCGTCAGCCGCGAGGCCGGCAGGTTGACGAGGTCGTCGAGCCGCGCCGAGGCCCAGCCGAAGGCGAGATGGCGCGGCGTCCTGTGGCCGATCATCGAATCGGCGGTGTTGATCGCCTTGTACATGATGATGCCGGGCAGGCCGGCGACCCCGAGCCAGAAGGCCGGCGCCACCACCCCGTCGGAAAAATTCTCCGACAGGCTCTCGATCGCAGCGCGCGAGACGCCGGCCTCGTCCAGACTGTCGGGATTGCGGCCGACGATCATCGACACCGCCTTGCGCCCCTCGGTGAGGCCTCCCGTCTCCAGCCCCTGCGCGACGGCCGCGACATGCTCGTGCAGGCTGCGCTGCGCCAGCAACGTCGAGGCGAGCAGCGCCAGCGGCAAAAGCCCCGCCGGGCCCAGCTGTCGGCACAGGGCGGTCAGGGTCAGCGCCCCGGCCAGCGTCACCGCGAGCAGGACGAGGAGCGCGGCCACGCCCGCCGCCTTCCGGGCGGCAAAGCTGGCCGCCTCCCGGTTCAGCCCTCGGTCGAGCCCGGCGATCAGCGCGCCAATCCAGGTGACGGGATGGCCGATCCGCGCATACAAGCGCTGCGGATAGCCGAACGCGGCCTCGATCGCGAGCGCGGCCAGCAGCAGAAGCAGAGTGTCGGGCCAGAGATCAGACAAAGCCATGGACGAAACGAAGGGAACCGGGGGCATCTGGCATGGCGGCGATCTCGGCCGGGCTCGGGCGCTGTTTCCGGCAGCGCCCGAGCCCTGGATCGATCTCTCCACCGGGATCAACCCGATCCCCTATCCGCTTCCCGCGCTGCCGTTAAGCCTCTGGCAGCGCCTGCCCGCCGCCGACGACGAGGCGGCGCTGCTGGCGGCGGCACGAAACACCTATCGCGTGCCGGCCGGGTCGGGGATCGTCGCCGCGCCGGGCACGCAGATCCTGATCGATCTGCTGCCCCGCGTGGTCCCGGATCTGGTCGATGCGGGACCCGTCGCGGTGCTGGGGCCGACCTATGCCGAGCATGCGCTCGCCTGGCGGAAGATGGGCGCGACGGTCGTCGAGGCGGACACGCTGGCGCAGGCTGACAACGCCGCGACGGTGGTGGTCGTGAACCCCAACAACCCGGATGGGCGCCTGCTGTCGGTCTCGGACCTCACGACGCTCGCGGCGCGCTGTGCCGCCCGTGGCGGGCTGCTGATCGTCGACGAGGCCTTCTGCGACTTCGCGCCCGCAGCCAGCCTGATTCCGGCCCTGCCGCCCGCGACCCTCGTGCTGCGCTCCTTCGGCAAGACCTATGGGCTGGCCGGCGTCAGGCTCGGCTTTGCCATCGGCGAGGCGCACCAGGTGGGCGCGCTGCACGAGGCGATGGGTCCTTGGGCCGTGGCCGGCCCGGCGCTCTCGATCGGCGCGCAGGCGCTCGCCGATACAGACTGGCTGGCGCAGGCCGGCGCCGTGCGCGCCGCCGACGCCATCCGGCTCGATGCGCTGCTCGCCCCGCTGGGCGAGATCATCGGCGGCACGGCCCTGTTCCGGCTGCTGGCGACGCCCGCTGCACCGGCGCTCTTCGCCCATCTCGGCGCCCGCGGGCTCTATGTGCGCCGCTTCCAGGCCGATCCGACCCGGCTGCGCTTCGGATTGCCGGGCGATGCGCCGCGCTGGGCGCGGCTGGAAGCGGCACTGGCCTGTTTCCCGCATGAGGGCTGAGCTGCCGGCGCCGCGTCTGCGCCGTGGCGGAATGCCGCGGCGGCAGGCTAAGGTAGCCACCGTCCGTCTCACCCCCCGAGGATTGCGTTGATGCCTGCTCTGCCGACCGGAAGCGACCTGACCATCTGCTTCGCCCATGCCGCCTACCAGTTGCAGGCCGAATTCGCGACGCGCGGCCATGGCGCCAAGAGCTACGAGGTGCGCTCGCTCGACGAGCTGAAGGCGCGGGCGCCGGAGGCCGATGTCGTGGTGGTGTCGGGTCTCTGGCGCAACGAGCTGATCGCGTCCTGCCCGAAGCTGCACTTCGTCCAGTCGGTCAGCGCCGGCACCGACCAGTACGACAAGGCCGCTTTTGCGGCGGCCGGCATTCGGCTGGCGAGCGCTCAGGGAGCCAATGAACGGGCCGTCTCGGAACACGCCATGGCGCTGATCCTCGGCCTGACCCGCCAGATCCACCTCGCCCGCGACAACCAGACCGCCGCAACCTGGCGTCCGATGATCGGCGACCGCGCCCGGCGCGAGGACGAGCTCGGCGGCAAGACACTGGTCATCGTGGGCTTGGGCCGCATCGGCCTTCGCCTGGCGAAGCTCGCCGCCGCCTTCGGCCTGCGCGTCATCGGCGTGCGCCGCAGCCCGGAACCGCATCCCGACATCGAGGCGATCGTCCGGCCCGACCAGCTCCACGAGGTGCTGGCGCAGTCCGACATCGTCGCGCTGACCTGCCCGCTGACGCCGGAGACGGAGAACCTGATTGACGCCGCCGCACTCGCAGCCATGAAGCCTGGCGCGCTGCTGATCAACGTCGCGCGCGGCAAGGTCGTCGACGAGCCGGCGCTGGTTGCTGCGCTCTCGGAAGGCCGCATCGCCGGTGCGGGCCTCGACACCTTCGTCGAGGAGCCCCTGGCCGCCGGCTCGCCGCTCTGGGCGATGAAGAACGTCATCGTCACGCCCCACAGCGCCGGCGAGACCCGCGCCTACGAGACCAATGTCGTCGATCTCCTCGTGGACAACCTCGCCCGGCTCGCGCGCGGCGAGACGGCCTTGCGCAATCAGGTGGTTTGACCAGCGCCCTCGGAACCTTTCGTCATTCCGGAGCTGCGCCGCTGCGCGGCATGTCCCAAATGACGACGGGGGGGCGGGTAAGGCAAGCCTGCCTTACCCCGCCTTCGCATCCTCCAGCATCATCGCCGCGCCCTTCTCGGCAATCATCATCGTCGGATTGGCGGTGTTGCCGGAGGTGATGGCGGGCATGACGGAAGCGTCGATGACGCGTAAGCCCGCTACGCCACGCACCCGCAGCCGTTCGTCGAGCACGGCGCGGGCATCGTCGGGGCGGCCCATCTTCGCGGTGCCGACCGGGTGGAAGATCGTGGTGCCGAGCCGCGCCGAGGCGTCGAGCAAATCCTCGTCGCTCGTCGCCGCCGGCCCCGGCAGATGCTCCTGCGGCCGGAAGCGCGCCAGCGGCGCCTGGCCGACGATGCGGCGCGTCAGCTTCATCGCGTCGATCGCGACCTGCCGGTCGGCTTCCGTGTCCAGATAGTTCGGCGAGATCGTGGGCGCGTCCGGCGCGTGGGGCGTTGCGATATGGACATGGCCACGGCTGGTCGGGCGCAGATTGCAGACGCTGGCGGTGAAGGCGTCGAACGGGTGCAGCCCCGAGCCCCATGAGTCCAGCGAGAGCGGCTGGAAATGATACTGCAGATTGGCGGTGGCCTGTTCATGCGAGGATTTCGCGAAGGCGCCGACCTGCGAGGGTGCCATCGTCAGCGGCCCGCTGCGCAGCGCCGCATATTGCAGCGCCATCAGCGGCCGGCGCCAGATCTTGGCGTAGTCACTGTTGAGGGTCCGCACGCCCTCGACCTTGTAGACGGGGCGGATCTGGAGATGGTCCTGCAGATTCTCGCCGACGCCGGGCAGGTGCGCCACCGTCGCGATGCCCAGGCCCTGCAGCCGCGCCCCGTCGCCGATACCCGATCGTTCGAGCAGCGCCGGCGAGCCGATCGCACCGGCCGACAGCACGACCTCGCCCGAGACCTCGGCCCGCAGCTTCTCGCCGCCATGCGTGAACTCGACCGCCGTCGCGCGGCCGTCCTCGACCACGACGCGCTCGACGAGCACCTTGATCTCCAGCCGCAGATTGTTCTCCCGGGCGTCGAGCACCGGCCGCAGGAAGGCGTTGAAGGCGCTCAGCCGCCGGCCGCGCCGCTGGTTGACCTGGAAATAGGAGGAACCCTCGTTGTCGCCGGTGTTGAAGTCGTCGATCTTGGCGATGCCGGCCTCGGCCGCCGCCTCGCGGATGGCGTCGAGGATCGCCCAGCGCACGCGCGGATGCTCGACGCGCCATTCCCCGCCGCTGCGGTGGACGCCGCTCTCGCCCGGGCCGATATGGTCCTCATGCTTCAGAAAATAGGGCAGCACGTCGTCCCAGCCCCAGCCGGAGAGCCCGAGCTGGCGCCAGCCATCGTAGTCGGCGGCCTGGCCGCGCATATAGACCATGGCGTTGATCGCCGAGGAGCCGCCGACGACCTTGCCGCGTGGATAGGCCAGCGCCCGGCCGCCGAGGCCCGGCTGCGCTTCCGTCTTGAACAGCCAGTCGGCGCGCGGATTGCCGATGGCGAAGAGATAGCCGACCGGGATGTGGAACCAGATCCAGTCGTCGCGCCCGCCGGCCTCCAGCACCAGCACCCGCGTCTTGGGGTTGCGCGACAGCCGGTTGGCGACGACGCAGCCCGCCGAGCCAGCACCGATGACGACATAGTCGAAGCGGCCGATGCAGCGGCGGTCGGTCTCGGCGGCCTCGGCCATGGCGTCCCTCGGTACGATGGCGGGTCTGCTCCCGCTCTGGTGAGGCAACGGATAAGCGGCGCGGCCCGCGGCGGCAATGGCGCGTCAGTGCGAACGGCCTGTGCGTGAGGTCTCACGCCCGAGGCGAGCCGGGCTGGCGGCATGGAGCGAGCGGAAGCCCGGCCCGACGCTTGCTTGGACCCTCTCGAATGGTTGTTATGGCGGCGGCGCTGGCGCCGTCTGCCCGGGAGAGTGTCGATGGGTTACCGCGTCGCGATCGGCACGCGCAGCTATCTCTTCAGCGATCTGAAGGAGTTGATGGCGAAGGCGACGCCGCCGCGCTCCGGCGACCGGCTGGCCGGGCTCGCGGCCGAGACGATGGAAGAGATGATGGCGGCGAGGATGGCGCTCGCCGATCTGCCGCTGCGGACCTTCCTGCACGAGGCGCTGATCCCCTATGAGATTGACGAGGTCACGCGGCTGATCGTTGACGGCCATGATGCGGCGGCCTTCGCCCCTGTCGCCGCGCTCACGGTCGGCGCCTTCCGTGACTGGCTCTGCTCGGAGGCGGCGACGAGCGAGGTCCTCGCCAAACTCGCGCCGGGCGTCACGCCGGAAATGGCGGCGGCGGTCTCCAAGCTGATGCGCAACCAGGACCTGATCCTCGTCGCCCGCAAATGCCGCGTCGTCACGCGCTTTCGCAACACGCTCGGCCTGGCGGGCCGCATGGCGGTGCGCATCCAGCCCAACCACCCGACGGACGATGCCGCCGGCATCCTCGCCTCGACCATCGACGGGCTGAGCTATGGCTGCGGCGATGCGGTCATCGGCATCAACCCGGTCTCCGACAGCACGGCCCGGATCGGCGAGCTCATGCGCCTGCTCGACGCGTTGATCGCCCGCTTCGACATTCCCACCCAGGCCTGCATCCTGACCCATGTCACCTCCTCGATCGCGCTGATCGAGCAGGGCGCGCCGGTCGATCTGGTCTTCCAGTCGGTCGCGGGCACACAAGCCGCCAACGCCTCCTTCGGCGTCACGCTGGCGCTGCTGCAGGAGGGGCTGGAGGCCGGCCGTTCGCAGAAGCGCGGCACGGTGGGCGACAACCTGATGTATTTCGAGACCGGCCAGGGTGCGGCGCTTTCGGCCAATGCCCATCACGGCGTCGACCAGCAGACACTCGAGGCGCGCGCCTATGCAGTCGCGCGGGCCTACCAGCCCTTGCTGGTCAACACCGTCGTCGGCTTCATCGGCCCGGAATATCTCTATGACGGCAAGCAGATCATCCGCGCCGGGCTGGAGGACCATTTCTGCGGCAAGCTGATGGGCGTGCCGATGGGCTGCGACATCTGCTACACCAATCATGCCGAGGCCGATCAGGACGACATGGACACGCTGCTCACCCTGCTGGGCACGGCTGGCGTCACTTTCATCATGGGCGTGCCCGGGGCCGACGACGTGATGCTGAACTACCAGTCGACCTCCTTCCACGACCAGCTCTACATCCGCGAGGTGCTCGGCCTGAAGCGCGCCCCGGAATTCGAGGACTGGCTGCTGCGCATGGGCATCACCGACGCGGCTGGCCGCCTCAGCGCCGGCCAGGGCGGGCCGGCCCTGCTCGCGGCGATGCAGGACCGCGCCGCATGAGCGGGCCGGACCAGCCGCCGGCCCCCGGCCGCTTCGCCGATCTCGCGCGGCTCACCCCCGCCCGCATTGCGCTTGGGCGCACGGGCGCCTCGCTGCCGATGCGCGAGGTGCTGCGCTTCGGCCTCGCCCATGCCCAGGCGCGCGATGCGGTGCATGCGCCCTTCCGCCCCGAGGAGGTCGCCGCTGCGCTCGCCGGGCTCGGCATCGAGACGCTGGCCGCCGAAAGCGCAGCCCGTTCGCGCGCGGATTATCTGCGCCGGCCGGACTGGGGCCGCAGCCTGTCGCCGGATAGTCTGGCTGCGCTGGAAGCACGGCATGGCCGTTTCGATCTCGCCCTGGTCGTGGCCGACGGCCTGTCCTCGACGGCCGTGCACCAGAACACCGCCCCGCTGGTTGCTGCGCTGCTGCCTTTCCTCCGGCGTCAGACACTGATGCTGGCGCCGGTCGTCATCGCCTCTCAGGCGCGCGTGGCGCTCGGCGATGCCGTGGCGCAGGCGCTGGGCGCGCGCATGGTCGCGGTCCTGATCGGCGAGCGGCCGGGCCTGTCCTCGCCCGATTCCCTGGGCGCCTATCTCACCTTCGCGCCGCGGACGGGGATGACCGACGAGGCCCGCAACTGCATCTCCAACATC
Source organism: Allobosea thiooxidans (assembly GCA_943372485.1). GTDB lineage: Bacteria > Pseudomonadota > Alphaproteobacteria > Rhizobiales > Beijerinckiaceae > Allobosea > Allobosea thiooxidans_A. The sequence continues at coordinate 6,459 of CALRYW010000081.1, read as the reverse complement.
CGCCCCGGCGGGCTGGACTTCGCCGAGGCGGCCTTCAGGCTCGCCTGGCTGATCGATCAGGGTTTCCGCCGCTCGCTGACCGGCGTCGGGCTCAAGGACGAGAGCGACGCAGCGCTGGAGGCGGGCGCGGCCGCCGGTCTGATCCCAAAGGGCTGACCGCCCTCAGCCCGCGAAGCCGCCCTCCGCCAGAAAGGCCGCCTCCTCCGGCGTCGTCTCCCGCCCGAGCAGCGCATTGCGGTGCGGGAAGCGCCCGAAGCGCCGGATCACCGCGCGATGGCCTTCGGCATGCTCCGCCGCATCGCCACCGAGCGGCGCGCTCAGCGCGACGGAGAGATCCTGATCCGCAAGATCCTCCGAATGGCAGAAGGGCAGGTGCAGGAACAGCCGCAGCGCCGGCTCGGTCGCCGCGCCATGGCCGCTCGCCTGCGCCAGCCTCGCGAAATGCCGGGCCAGCGGATCGGTGGCGTACATATGGGCCGTGCCGCGGAAGCCGTTGCGCGGGAACTGGTCGAGCAGGATCGCCAGCGCCAGGCTCCCCGGTGCGCTCTCCACCCAGCCGTCCAGCTCCCGCCGCGCTGCCGCGAAATGCAATCCCATGAAGCGCTCGCGGAACAAGCCGTCGAAGGCCGCGTCCTTCCTGAACCAGCGCTCGGCCCCGGCATCACGCCAGAAATCGATGACGGACTGGGCCGTCTCGCCGGCTTCGTGACGAGGCTGGCCCGAGAGGTCCTGCTGCATGATCGCGGCTCTCCTTGTCTGGTCCTGCGTCATGACCGACCCGTGTCCCGTCCGTGGCAGGCGCACTCCGCGCCGAGGGGGCTTGCTAACCAAAGTTCAGCGTCGTCATCTAGGGATGTGCCGACGATTCAGCCGCCACGACCCGCTGACCCGCCGACGGCCGAGAACTCTCCCGGCGGGTCTGACCACGCCTTCGTCAGCCGCGACATCGCCGAGACCCAGGCCTGGCTGAACGCGCTCCTGCGCCGCGATCTCAGGCTGGAGCGGCTCGGGGGCGACGGTTTCGAGGCGAGGCTGACGGCGCAGTCCCTGGCGGGCGGCCATCTCATTCGGGCCGAATATCCCGCCGGGATGCGGCTGAAACACGGCGGTGCCAGGGACGATCTCACCATCCGCATTGTCGCCGCCGGGGGAAGCCTGTTTTCGGTCGGCCGGCAGACTCTCGCCGCGGTGCCGGGACGCGGCCTCGTCCTCAACACGGGTCTCTGCGGATCGGCTGAATTTGGGCGCGGCAGCGTGCACACGACCTTCACCCTGCCCGGCGAGGAGGTCGCCCGCATCCTCCAGGCCGCCTTCGAGCGGCCTGCGCCCGGACAACTGGACATTGCCGGCACCTTCGATGTGGCGGCCCCCGAGGGCGCGACGATCGTCGCGATGATGAGCGCGATCGAGGCGGGCCTCTCCGGCGATGCCCCGCTGGCGTCGGCGCCGCAGGCGGCGAGGCTGCTGCGCGATGGGCTGGTCATGCTGGTCCTGGCGCGCTTTCCGCACCGCTACGCCTCCTGGTTCGAGAGGACGGCGGCCCCGGCGCCCTGGCAGATCCGGCGGGCGCTCGCCTTCATCGACGCGCACCGGGACGGGCCGCTCACCGTCCAGGAGGTCGCCGATGCCATCGGCATCGGCCTGCGTTCGCTCCAGGAAGGCTTCCGCAAGCACAAGCAGCTCTCGCCGCACGACTACATCAAGCAGGCGCGGCTGGCCCGCGCGCGCAGCGAACTGCTCGATCCAGCCTCCACCCGTTCGATCGAGGCGATCGCGCGGCACTGGGGCTTCGTCAATCGCGGCCATTTCGCGCTCGATTACCGCAACGCCTTCGGCGAGCAGCCCTCCCAGACCCGCCGCCGCCGCTGATCCATTCTGACACGACCGAGCCAGGGCGATCCGCGGGGTAGTCTCGGAGCCCGCCGAGCGGGCAGTTGCCCAAACGTAAAGCAACACCGTCCGGCATGGTTACCCGAATGCTGCGATCCCGCGGGGCGCCGACTCCGCCTGCGCGCCGCTGACTCCGGAGACGAATCTTCGTAGAGAAGACGTTAATATAAAAAACTGCATTTTTAAGTGAATTATAAATTGATTCGCTTAAATTCTCGATATGAAGCGCGGAGTTTCAAGTTGTCGTAACTGTTAGTGGGGGCGTGATGAGCAAGAACAGTGCCACAGATCCGGCATCATTCGCTGCCGGGGCGGACTGTACGCTTCGTCATGCCAAGGCGACGGCCGCTTCCCTGGCTGGTCCTCTCGAGAACGGGTTAGGAATCGAGATCGACTGTTCTGGCGTCGAGCAGGCCGACATCACCTTCGTCCAGACACTCATGGCCGCCAGCCGCAGCTATGCCGCCCGCGACCTGCCCTTCACCCTCACCAGCATCAGCGACGTCGTCGCCTCCGCCTTCCACCGGGCCGGCGTGACGCCGCCCGGCACGATGCCTTCCGAACTGTCCGGGATCTGACCATGGCCAACATCCTCACCGTCGACGATTCGCCGAGCGTCCGGCAGATGATCAAGCTCGTGCTGGGACCGGCCGGGCACAATGTCGTCGAGGCCGGCGACGGCGCGGAGGGGCTGGCCAAGGCCAAGGCGCAGAGCTTCGACCTCGTCATCACGGACCTCAACATGCCGGTGATGAACGGCATGCAGATGATCAAGGCCTTGCGCGCCCTGCCGGCCTTCATGGGCACGCCGATCGTCTTCCTGACCACCGAATCCGACGACGCCGTCAAGCAGGAGGCCAAGGCCGCCGGCGCGACGGGCTGGATCACCAAGCCGTTCAAGCCCGAGCAACTGCTCGCCGTCGTCGCCAAACTTGTGAGGGCCTGATGGAACTCGATCCGACGGAAACATTCCGGCAGGAAGCGTCTGAACTGCTGGATTCGCTCGAGACGGTGCTGCTCGACCTCGGCCAGACGCCGCAGAACCGTGATCTGATCGACGCCGCCTTCCGTGCGCTGCACACGATCAAGGGCTCGGGCGCGATGTTCGGCTTCGACAAGGTCGCGGCCTTCACCCATGATTTCGAGACCGCCTTCGACCTGATCCGCAAGGGCAAGATCGACGCCAACCACGACATCGTCACGGTCTCCCTCTCGGCGCGCGACTATATCCGCACGCTGATCGAGGATCCCGATTCCACCGACCCGATCATCGGCGAGGCGATCGTCGAGGAGCTGCAGCGCCTGATCGGCGCCGGCCCCGCCGAGAAGGCCGCCGTGCCGACCGTGGAGGCCCCCGCAGACGAGGCGTCGGTCACCGAGCCCCCCGCCGCCGGCTGGCGCATCGAGATCGCCTTCGAGCCCGATATCCTGCGCAACGGCACCAACCCGCTTGTCCTGCTCGACGACCTACGCGCGCTCGGCCCCTGCACGATCGCGGCCGATACCGGTGCGATCCCCGTTCTCGAGGAACTCGACCCCGAGACCTGCCTGATCACCTGGACGGTGACGCTCGAGAGCGCCTGCTCGCAGGACGAGATCGAGGACGTCTTCATGTTCGTCCGCGACGAGATGAAGCTCGTCATCACCCCGCTCGATGCAGACGGACAGGCCGGTTTCGGCCTGGACATGTCGATGCCCGGCGATGACGCCCCCGCCGTCGCCGAGCCCGCCGCGCCGGCCAAGGCCGCGCCGGCTCCCGCCCCGGCCGCCCGTGCGGCTGCGCCCGCTGCCGCCGCGCCCGCGCCGGAAAAGGCCGAGCTGAACCGCCGCGCCGAGGACAAGGGCACCACGACGGTGCGCGTCCAGGCCGAGCGCTTGGACGAGCTGATGGACCGGGTCGGCGAACTCGTCATCGCCCAGGCCCGTCTCAGCCAGATCGCCCATTCCGGCACCGATCTCGCGATCAAGGCGATCGCCGAGGAGATCGAGCGCCTCGCGTCCGGGCTGCGCGACTCCACCATGGGCGTGCGCATGGTGCCGATGGGCTCGCTCTTCGGCCGCTTCCGCCGCCTCGTCCACGACCTCTCGCGCGATCTCGGCAAGCCGGTCGACTTCGTCACGGTCGGCGAGGACACCGAGATGGACAAGACCATGATCGAGCGCCTCGCCGATCCGCTGGTCCATCTCATCCGCAACGCCATCGACCACGGCATCGAGAGCGCCGAGGACCGCGCCAGGACCGCCAAATCCGCCACCGGCCGCATCGAGCTCGCCGCCCGCTATGTCGGCGCTCAGGTCCTGGTCACCGTGCAGGACGATGGCGCCGGGCTCAACACCGCCCGCATCCGCGCCAAGGCCGAGGAGAACGGGCTGACCCCGACCGGTGCCAATCTCAGCGAGCACGAGATCCACCAGTTCCTGTTCCATCCGGGCTTCTCGACCGCCAAGACGATCTCGGCTTTGTCGGGCCGCGGCGTCGGCATGGACGTGGTCAAGCGCACCATCGAGGCGATGCGAGGCACGATCGACCTGACGACGATCCCCGGCCACGGCTCCTCGGTGACACTGCGCCTGCCGCTGACGCTCGCCATCATCGACGGCCTGCTGATCCGGGTCGGTGAGGGGCGCTACATCATCCCGCTCTCGGCGGTGGAGGAGTGCATCGAGCTGACCGCGGAGGCGGAAGCCCGCGCCAAGGGGCGCAGCTTCCTCAATGTCCGCGGCGAGCTCGTGCCCTTCCTGCGGCTGCGCGACGTCTTCGATGCGGAGGGCCAGCCCGATCCGCACCAGAAGGTCATTGTCTCCTCGATCGGCGACACCCGCGTCGGCCTCGTCGTCGACCAGATCATCGGCAGCCACCAGACGGTGATCAAGTCGCTGTCGAAGCTGCATTCCGACGTCACCATGTTCTCCGGCGCGACCATCCTCGGCGATGGCTCGGCGGCGCTGATCCTGGACGTCGCCCAGCTCGTCACGCTCGGCCAGTCCCGCGCCGAGAGCGACAGAACCCCGGAGGCCGCGTGATGAGCCAGGCTCAGATGCAGACAAGCTCGCAGGCGGGCGCCACGGGCCTGCCGCCGGCCACCGAAACCCGCCTACAGGTGCTGATGGTCGGGCTGGGCAACGAGATCTTCGCGATCGAGACCGACATGGTCCGCGAGATCATCGACCCCGTGCCGGTGACGCGGGTCGCCGGCGCGCGCGCCTTCCTGCCGGCGCTGGTCAATGTCCGCGGCAACGTCATTCCGCTGGCGGATCTGCGCATCCGCTTCGGCATGCCGCGGACGGAGCAGACCGCCGACACGCGCATCGTCGTGATCGAGGTCGAGATCGACGGTGATCCGGTCACGCTCGGGCTGCTCGCCGACAAGGTCTACGAGGTCACCGAGATCTCGACGCGGCAGATGCAGCAGACGCCGCGCCTGGGCAATCATTGGCGGCCGGACTTCATCCGTTTCATCACCAAATGGAGCGATGAATTCGTCATCGTTCCCGACATGTCCCGAATTCTGGGCTGAATCCGATTTCCCACTTGCTGGGGCGAAGGGGGCTTCCGATGCGCTTCTCGATCAAGGCCAAACTGTTCGTGACGTTCGGTGGGATCATCGGCTTGTCGATGGTCGCAGGCGGCGTGGCCTATCACCAGCTCTCCGCGCTCGACCGCTCGCAGCAGGAGATCGTCGGTCAGGGCCATCGCATCGTCAAGCTCGGCGAATTGGAGAATGAACTCCAGGGCCAGGTTCGCGCCGAGAAGAACGCCATCATCGCCTCCTCGGAAGCCGAGCTGGAGACGGCTGCGGCCGAGCTCACCGCACGGCGCCAGAGGGTGACCCAACTCAGCGCGGACATTCATGCCTCTGCGTCCGAACAGGGCAAGCGGCTGATGGATCAGGTCATGGCCACGGCCAAGGCGCTGAACGAGGTACAGGACACCATTATCCGCAACGCCAAGCTGCACTCCGCGGCGCGGGCGGATGCCCTCTGGCAGACCGAGGGGCAGGCTGTTCTCGCCGTGCAGAACGCGGCCCTAGACAGACTGCTGGCGGAGCTCGACAAGAACCGAGGCTCGGTCGAGCACGAACAGGCTGCTCGCCAGGTCGTCGCCGCCCGCTACCAGACGGCGCGGATGCTGCGCTCGCTGGTCGAAACCTTTACCGCGACCTCGCTCACCGCCCTCGATGAACGCCGCCGGGCCGCGCTGGCCGAGATGGAAAGGCTGAAGCGCGCCGCCGATATGGCGGCCGAGCGACTGAAAGCCGTCGGCATCCCCCACGAGACGCTGCAGAGCCTGGTCGGCCAGGTCGAGGCCGTCGCTCTCCGTGCCGTGGATATCGCCCGCGAGGGCGGCGTCATCCGTGCGGCCGAACTGAGCCGCACCGAAGGCCGCAAGGCGCTGGGCGAGTCGCTGGCCGCCGTGGAGGCCTATGCGCACTACGTTGAGAAGCGCATGGACGAGATGGGAGCCGCTGGGACGGCCGCCGCACACTTCGCCGAAATGCTCCTCATCGCGATCCTGGCGGCATCCGCGCTCATCGGCCTCGCGGCGGCGACCTGGATCGCCATCGGCAT
>CALRYW010000080.1:0-19678 GCA_943372485.1 Allobosea thiooxidans | reverse complement strand
ATCTGGTCATACGCCGTAAACGACGCCCCACCCGACTCAGCCAGAACCTTCGTGATCGCAGCCGTCAAAGACGTCTTGCCATGGTCGACGTGACCAATCGTTCCAATGTTGCAATGCGGCTTCGTGCGAGCGAATTTCTCTTTGGCCATCGTAGCCTCCGTCAGTCAAATCGTTGTTGCGTTAAAGCAGGTCGGGCTGGTGATCAGGCGTACTTGGCCTGAACCTCGGCGGCGACCGCCGACGGAACCTGCTCGTAATGGTCGAACTGCATGGTGTAGTTGGCGCGGCCCTGGCTGAAGGAGCGCAGCTGGTTGACGTAGCCGAACATGTTGGCCAGCGGCACCATCGCGTTGATGACGACCGCGTTGCCGCGCATGTCCTGGCCCTGGATCTGGCCGCGACGCGAGTTCAGGTCGCCGATGACCGAGCCGGTGTAATCTTCCGGGGTCACGACCTCGACCTTCATGATCGGCTCGAGCAGCACGGAGCCGCCCTTCTGCAGACCTTCGCGAAGGCCGGCCCGCGAGGCGATTTCGAAGGCCAGCGCCGAGGAGTCGACCTCGTGGAAGGCGCCGTCGACCAGCGAGACCTTGACGTCCACAACCGGGAAGCCGGCGAGCACGCCCGACGAGATGACCGAGTTCAGGCCCTTCTCGACGCCCGGAATATACTCCTTCGGCACCGCGCCGCCGATGATCTTCGACTCGAACTCGAAGCCCTTGCCGGTCTCGTTCGGCTCGACGACCAGCTTGACGCGGGCGAACTGGCCCGTACCGCCGGTCTGCTTCTTGTGGGTGTAGTCGATCTCGACGCGCTTCGTCAGCGTCTCGCGATAGGCCACCTGCGGCGCGCCGATGTTGGCGTCCACCTTGTAGGTCCGGCGCAGGATGTCGACCTTGATGTCGAGATGCAGTTCGCCCATGCCCTTCAGGATGGTCTGGCCGCTCTCCTGGTCGGTCGAGACGCGGAACGAGGGATCCTCATTGGCGAGCTTCGACAGGGCGAGGCCCAGCTTCTCCTGGTCGGCCTTGGACTTCGGCTCGATCGCGATCGTGATGACCGGCTCCGGGAACTCCATGCGCTCGAGGATCACGGCCTGGGCCGGATCGCACAGCGTGTCGCCGGTGCGGACGTCCTTGAGACCGGCCAGGGCGACGATGTCACCGGCAAAGGCCTCCTTGATGTCCTCGCGGTTGTTGGCATGCATCAGCAGCATGCGACCGACACGCTCCTTCTTGTCGCGCGTCGAGTTGATCACGCCCTGGCCGGTCTCGACCTTGCCGGAATAGACGCGGCAGAAGGTGATCGTGCCGACGAAGGGGTCGTCCATGATCTTGAAGGCGAGCATGGAGAAGGGATCCTCATCCGTCGGATGACGAACGGTCTCTTCCTCGGTCTTGAAGTCGATGCCCTTGATCTCGCCGCGATCGATCGGCGACGGCAGGAAGTCGACCACCGCGTCAAGCAGCGGCTGGACGCCCTTGTTCTTGAAGGCCGACCCGCAAAGCACGGGGTGGAAGGCGCGACGCTGCACGGCGGTGCGGATGAGGCGACGCAGCGTCTCGGCATCCGGCTCGACGCCGTCGAGATAGGCTTCCATCGCCGCATCGTCCATGTCGACGGCGGCTTCGATCAGCTTGCCACGATACTCGGTGGCCTTGTCGAGCAGATCGGCGGGGATCTCCTTCTCTTCGAAAGAGGCACCGAGCGCTTCGCCGTTCCAGACGATCGCCTTCATCTTGATCAGGTCGATGACGCCGGCGAACTCCGACTCGGCGCCGATCGGGATCTGCAGGCAAACGGGCTTGCCGGCGACGCGGTCGATGATGTCCTGAACGCAACGATAGAAATCGGCGCCCGTCTTGTCCATCTTGTTGACGAACACGATGCGCGGCACGTCGTACTTGTCGGCCTGGCGCCAGACGGTCTCGGTCTGGGGCTCGACGCCCTGGTTGCCGTCGAGCACGCAGACGGCACCGTCGAGCACGCGCAGCGAACGCTCGACTTCGATGGTGAAGTCAACGTGGCCGGGGGTGTCGATGATGTTCAGGCGATGCTCGCGCCACAGGCAGGTGGTCGCAGCAGAGGTGATCGTGATGCCACGCTCCTGCTCCTGCGCCATCCAGTCCATGGTGGCGGCGCCGTCATGGACTTCGCCGATCTTATGCGACTTGCCTGTATAGAACAGGATGCGCTCGGTCGTCGTCGTCTTGCCGGCATCGATGTGGGCCATGATGCCGAAGTTGCGATAACGGTCGATGGGATGGGTACGGGCCATGAGAGTGCTTCCGTCTTTCCGGGGTCGAGCGAACGATTACCAGCGATAATGCGAGAAGGCGCGGTTGGCTTCCGCCATCCGGTGCGTGTCTTCACGCTTCTTAACCGCGTTGCCACGGTTGCTGGCCGCATCCATCAGCTCCGAGGAGAGACGCTCGACCATCGTCTTGTCGTTGCGGCCGCGGGCGGCCGTGATCAGCCAGCGGATCGCCAGCGCCTGGCGGCGCTCGGTGCGAACCTCGACCGGAACCTGGTAGGTGGCGCCGCCGACGCGCCGCGAACGCACCTCGATCGCCGGAGCGACGTTCTCGAGCGCGCTCTTGAAGACGGCGAGCGGGTCGCTCTTCATCTTCGCCTCGATGATGTCGAAGGCACCGTAGACGATCCGCTCGGCGGTCGACTTCTTGCCCTCGTACATGACCGAGTTCATGAACTTGGTCACGATGATGTCGTGGAACTTCGGATCAGGAATGATCTCGCGCTTTTCGGCGCTATGGCGGCGGGACATCGTCTAGTCTCCGGTCAAATCTTCAACGCTGCGAACCGGCCGGGCTTTCGCCCCGCCGGTCGGGCAGAACTCACTTCGGACGCTTGGCACCGTACTTCGAACGGCGCTGCTTGCGGTTCTTGACGCCCTGGGTGTCGAGCACGCCGCGCAGGATGTGGTAGCGCACGCCCGGAAGGTCCTTCACGCGGCCTCCGCGGATCATGACCACCGAGTGCTCCTGAAGGTTGTGCCCCTCACCCGGGATGTAGCCGATCACTTCGAAGCCGTTGGTCAGGCGCACCTTGGCGACCTTGCGGAGCGCCGAGTTCGGCTTCTTCGGGGTCGTCGTGTAGACGCGGGTGCACACGCCACGCTTCTGCGGGCAGGACTCCAGCGCCGGAGCGGTGTTGCGCGCCTTGACCGGCGAACGCGGCTTGCGAATGAGCTGGCTGATTGTCGGCATTCTGGCCTCTCGCTCCCACTGAGCGTTTGGAAATCGCTAAAACCGTGGCCCAGTCCGACTGTTGCCATGACACAAACGAAGCCGCGCCATCGGCTCCCGGTGAAGGAGGCCTCAGGCGCGTTCGCCAGCAGAGGAACACGGCTCACACCGCGTTCATGCATCCTGCCATGTCGTCAATCGACGCTGGAATTCCGGTGGAGTTTCGGTCGCGAAATTCGCCAGCAACAGAGGCTTAAGGCGACATACGTGTCCGACAACCACCGACAGTGGCGCGCTTATGACTCGGGGACAGATTCGCGTCAAGCCCGAAATGACATGCCTCAGCGCTGAACGCCGCGCTGCCGGGCATTGATGGCCGAGATGCGCGCCGCAGGAGATGCCCCGCCCCGTCCGGCGCCGTCCGGCTCACCCGGTCCTGGCAACTGGCGGGCCAATCTGCGCGGCCGCCTCGCGCTGGCGCTCATCGGTGTCGCGACTCTCGACGTAAACCGTGTTCGCAGCGAAACCGATGCCCTTTTCGGAAAAGGCACGCACGATGCGTTTCAGCGCCTCCCGCTGCACCACGGTCGGCTTGCCCGGCCGCACGGTGAACTTGAAGCGCAGCACCAGCGCATTTTCGAGAACATCGGCAATGCCCTGAAGCTTGAGCGGCAGCAGGAACTCGCGTCCGAATTCGGGATCCACCAGCAGCTCCTGGCCGAGCCGCTTGACCGTCTTGCGCACGGCTTCGACATCGACATCGCGCGCCATGCGCAAGTTGAACTTCATTGTCACCCAGTCGCGGCTGAAATTAGTGACCGAGCCCAACTGGCCGAAAGGCACCGTGTGGACCTGACCGTTCTGGTGACGCATCTGGATCGATCGCAGGGTGATCCGCTCGACCGCGCCCTTCAACTTGCCGGTCTCGATGTACTCGCCGAGCCGGAAGGCGTCGTCAGCAAGGAAGAAGATACCGGCGACGACGTCACGCACGAGTGACTGCGAGCCGAAACTGATCGCGAGACCGAAGATGCCGGCGCCCGCCAGGAGTGGTGTCGTGTCGATACCGAGCGTCGACAAGGCCACGAGGGTCGAGACGCCGAGAATGAACGCCCCCAGAAAGCCCCGCGCCACCGGTACGACCGTCGACAGCCGCGAGGCCGGCCCTGGCTCGTCATCCTCGGCGAGCAGTTGTGAGACGCGCGGCGGTGGCACGAAACGCGCAGTCAGCCAGGCGCTCAGCCCCTCGAAAACAAGATAGCCCGTCAGAAACGTGGCGAGCGCCTCGACGAGGCGGTCCCGCAGCATGGGCAGACGGCCGGGCCCGAGCCAGCCCGGACCTGCTTCCGCCGCCCAGCCAACGGAGATGACGAGAATGCCGGCGAGGCCGAGCGCGAAGACGACGCGCCGCGAGGCTGCGCCATACTGCATCCAGAAGCGACCGGCCGTGCCATCGGCCTCGGCGAGCGCCGTCCGCTGGGCGACGGCGATGAACCGATCGACCATGATGGCGCAAACCAGCACGGCAGCGAGCCGGATCACGGCGAAGAAGAACGGAAAGTCGAGCGCGACGACGCCATAGCTCCACGCCAGCCAGAACGCCAACGCACCGAGCAGGGTAGAGCCCCGCCACCGCAGCCACAGCCCCCGGACCGGCGTCAGGAAACGCTTGACGGCCACGACGCCCAGGGTCGCGATCAGCATCCCGACTGCAACCGCTAGCGCCTGAGCCGCCGCCCAATCCATACCGTTGGCGAGCCAGACGGGAATCAGCGACGGGAACCCCAGCCCACTCGCCAGGGCTGCGACCAGCCAGGGCTGACCGGCTGCGATCTGGCGGTCATGCGCGCGCCACAGGCGCAACTCTGGCTCGCCGGGCCTGAACAGGATGGCGGGGACCATCAGGGCGAGCGCGAAGATAAGCGCATAATCCATGAGGGCGCGGGCGAGCTGACCGCTGGGTCGCGCCGGATCGAACATGAGTTCCGACATGAGCACGGCGAGCAGGGCAGCGCCAAGGGCTGCAGCAATGTCCTGGCCAAACCGCCGCATGATCGCCCCCAGCCGCGCATCACGGCCGGAGGTCACCCGCATCCGACGCCAGTAGGGCGATGCCGCGACGGCAACGATCAGCGCACAGACGGCAGCGACCTTCGCCATTTCGAGACCGAAAGCCACTCCGGGCGCTTTGGCGATCCGGGCGGCTGCGCCGACGAACTCCGCAGGAACGGACGGCAGGGCTTGCACGATCGGCCCGATCACCTGCCAGAACGCACCGGCGAGCATGTTGAGCCGGGCGATCAGGCCGGAACTCGGCATCGCCGCACCGTCCTGAGCAATGGCCAGGGCGGCGCCGCTGCTCCCTGCGGCAAGCGCCAAGACGGCCAGCACGCTTGCGGCAGTTTCGCTGCTTGGCCTGCGCGCCATCGTCGCCCCCGCTGTGATTGCCGACCCTGCAGCGGGGTGTCGTCGAGTTCGGGTCAGGACGTCAACTGCCGCAACTCCGGTTTGCCGCCACACAGCCTCACGAAGCCGTGGCCGCAATCGCCTGCGCAGCGATGATATGACCGTCTGAGCTCACTTGATGGCGCGGGCCAAGAACCCGACGAAAAAAGGGGCCGCCTGTGCGACCCCTTTTCTGACATCTGCTTGAGGCTCCGAAGACTACTCCGCCGCGGGCAGAGCCGCCTCGACAGCCTTGGCGGCGGTGGCTGCGGCCTTGGCCGCCGCATCCGCCTTCTGGCCGACGATGAGATCGTCGCGACGCGTGGCCACCTGCTTGATGCGGGCGACCTGGGCGCCGGTGCCGGCCGGGATCAGCGAGCCGACGATGACGTTCTCCTTGAGGCCTTCCAGCGTGTCGTACTTGCCGTTGACCGCCGCCTCGGTGAGGACGCGGGTGGTCTCCTGGAACGACGCCGCCGAGATGAAGGAGCGGGTCTGCAGGCTCGCCTTGGTGATGCCGAGCAGCACGGGGACGCCGGATGCGGGCTTCTTGCCCTCCTCCGCCATCTTCGCGTTGATCTCCTGCAGCTCGATCCGGTCGACCTGGTCGCCGGTCAGGATGTCGGTGTCGCCGCCATCCGTGATCTCGACCTTCTGCAGCATCTGCCGGACGATGACCTCGATGTGCTTGTCGTTGATGCCGACGCCCTGGAGGCGATAGACCTCCTGGATCTCGTTCACCAGATAAGCCGCCAGTTCCTCGACGCCCTTGATCGCCAGGATGTCGTGCGGGGCGGGGTTACCGTCGAGGATGTAGTCGCCCGTCTCCACGACGTCGCCGTCCTGGAGATGGATGTGCTTGCCCTTCGGGATCAGGTACTCGAGCACCTCGGAGCCGTCATGCGGGGTGAGCGTGACGCGCCGCTTGTTCTTGTAGTCCTTCCCGAAGCCGATCACGCCCGACTTCTCGGCGATGATCGCGGCGTCCTTCGGACGACGGGCTTCGAACAGCTCAGCCACCCGCGGCAGACCGCCGGTGATGTCGCGGGTCTTGGCCGAGTCGGTCGACACACGCGCCAGCACGTCGCCGGCCTTGATCGAGGCGCCGGGCTCCATCGAGATGATGCCCTCCACCGGCAGGATGTAGCGGGCTTCGCCACCGCGGGCGAGCTTCGCCACCTTGCCGTCCGGCCCGTGCACGGTCAGCGCCGGGCGCAGATCCGAGGTCCGCGACGAACCGCGCCAGTCGATGACGACGCGCTTGGAGATGCCGGTCGCCTCGTCGGTCGTCTCGGTGATCGACATGCCGTCGACCAGATCCTCGTAACCGACGGTGCCGTCGACCTCGGCCAGGATCGGGCGGGAATAGGGATCCCACTCGATCAGGCGCTGGCCGCGCTTGACCTTGTCGCCCTCGTCGACCCGCAGCTTCGAGCCGAACTGGACGCGATGCACCGCGCGCTCGGCCCCGTCCGGCCCGACGATGACGATGGCGATGTTGCGCGCCATCGCGATCAGGTCGCCGTCCGAGTTGCGGGCGAGGTTGCGGTTGCGGATCTTGACCGTGCCTTCGAAGTTCGACTCCGTGAAGGACTGGTCGGCGATCGTCGCCGCGCCGCCGATGTGGAAGGTGCGCATGGTGAGCTGGGTGCCCGGCTCGCCGATCGACTGCGCCGCGATGACGCCGACGGCCTCGCCCATGTTGACGGGCGTGCCACGGGCCAGATCGCGGCCGTAGCAGGTCGCGCAGACGCCGTTCTTGGTGGCGCAGGTCAGCACCGAACGGATCTTCACCTCCTGCACGCCGGCGGCGTTGATCGCCTCGATGTGGCTCTCTTCGATCATCATGCCCTTCGGCACGAGGACATTGCCGTCGATATCCGTCACGTCCTCGGCCGCGGAGCGACCCAGGATGCGGATGCCGAGCGACGCCACGACCTGGCCCGCATCGATGATGGCGCGCATCTTGATGCCGTTGTCCGAGCCGCAATCGGTCTCGGAGATGATGGCATCCTGCGCCACGTCGACCAGACGGCGGGTGAGGTAACCCGAATTCGCCGTCTTGAGCGCGGTGTCGGCCAGACCCTTGCGGGCGCCGTGCGTCGAGTTGAAGTACTCGAGAACGTCGAGGCCTTCCTTGAAGTTCGAGATGATGGGCGATTCAATGATCTCGCCCGAGGGCTTGGCCATCAGGCCGCGCATCGCCGCGAGCTGCTTCATCTGCGCCGGCGAACCGCGCGCCCCCGAATGGCTCATCATGTAGATCGAGTTGATCGGCTTGTCGCGGCCGTGCTCGTCCTTCTTCACGGTCGAGATGCGCAGCATCATCTCCTGCGCGAGCTTGTCGGAGCACTTGGCCCAGGCGTCGACGACCTTGTTGTACTTTTCGCCCTGGGTGATCAGGCCGTCCTGGTATTGCTGCTCGTAATCCTTGGCGAGCGCGCGGGTCGTGTCGACGATCTCCCACTTGTTCTCCGGCACGACCATGTCGTCCTTGCCGAAGGAGATGCCGGCCTTGAAGGCGTGGGTGAAGCCCAGCGACATGATGCGGTCGCAGAAGATCACCGATTCCTTCTGACCGCAGCCGCGATAGACGGCGTCGATCATCCCCGAGATTTCCTTCTTGGTCATCAGGCGGTTGCTGACGTCGAAGGTCATGTTCGGATGCTTGGGCAGGGCGGTCGAGAGGATCACGCGGCCCGGCGTGGTGTCGTAGATCTTGGTGTAATCCTTGCCGTCGGCGCCGACGCCGGTCCAGCGGTATTTGATCTTCGAATGCAGCGTCACGACCTTCTCGTGCAGCGCGTATTCGAGCTCGCCGAAGTCACCGAAGACCTTGCCCTGGCCCGGCTCGCCGTCCGAGACGATCGAGAGGTAGTACAGGCCGAGCACGATGTCCTGCGACGGCACGATGATCGGCAGGCCGTTCGCCGGGTGCAGGATGTTGTTGGTCGACATCATCAGGACGCGCGCTTCCAGCTGCGCTTCCAGCGACAGGGGGACGTGCACGGCCATCTGGTCGCCGTCGAAGTCGGCGTTGAAGGCGGCGCAGACCAGCGGGTGCAGCTGGATCGCCTTGCCCTCGATCAGCGTCGGCTCGAAGGCCTGGATGCCCAGGCGGTGCAGCGTCGGCGCGCGGTTCAGCATCACCGGATGCTCGCGGATGACCTCGTCCAGGATGTCCCAGACCTCCGGCTTCTCCTTCTCGACCAGCTTCTTGGCCTGCTTGACCGTGGTCGAATAGCCCTTGGCGTCGAGACGCGCATAGATGAACGGCTTGAACAGCTCGAGCGCCATCTTCTTGGGCAGGCCGCACTGGTGCAGCTTCAGCTCGGGACCGACGACGATGACCGAGCGGCCCGAATAGTCGACGCGCTTGCCGAGCAGGTTCTGGCGGAAGCGGCCCTGCTTGCCCTTCAGCATGTCGGCGAGCGACTTCAGCGGGCGCTTGTTGGCACCGGTGATGACGCGGCCGCGACGGCCGTTATCGAACAGCGCATCGACCGATTCCTGCAGCATCCGCTTCTCGTTGCGGATGATGATGTCGGGCGCGCGCAGCTCGATCAGCCGCTTCAGGCGGTTGTTGCGGTTGATGACGCGACGATAGAGGTCGTTCAGGTCGGAGGTCGCGAAACGGCCGCCGTCGAGCGGCACCAGCGGGCGCAGATCCGGCGGGATCACCGGGATGATGGTCATCACCATCCATTCCGGCTTGTTGCCCGACTGCTGGAACGCCTCGATGATCTTGAGGCGCTTCATCAGCTTCTTGGGCTTCAGCTCCGACGTCGTCGTCGCGATCTCATGCTTGAGATCGGCATTGATCTGGTCGAGGTCGAGCGCGCGCAGCATCTCGCGGATCGCTTCCGCGCCGATCATGGCGGTGAAGGTGTCGGCGCCATACTCTTCCTGGCAGCGGACATACTCTTCTTCCGAGAGCAGCTGGCGGTCCTTGAGCGGGGTCAGGCCCGGCTCGATGACCACATAGGACTCGAAATACAGGATGCGCTCGAGGTCCTTGAGCGGCATGTCCATGAGCAGGCCGATGCGCGAGGGCAGCGACTTCAGGAACCAGATATGCGCGACCGGGGCGGCGAGCTCGATATGGCCCATGCGCTCGCGCCGGACGCGCGCCAAGGTCACCTCGACACCGCACTTCTCGCAGATGACGCCCTTGAACTTCATGCGCTTGTACTTGCCGCACAGGCACTCGTAGTCCTTGATCGGCCCGAAGATGCGGGCGCAGAACAGGCCGTCGCGCTCGGGCTTGAACGTCCGGTAGTTGATGGTCTCCGGCTTTTTGATCTCGCCATACGACCAGGACAGGATCTTTTCGGGCGACGCGATCGAGATCTTGATCGCGTCGAACGCCTGCTGCACCGGCTGCTGGCCGAAAAGGTTCATGACCTCTTGCTTCATCGCCCATCTCCTGCCGCCGGCGGGGGTGAGAACCGCCCTGCCCGGCCTTGATCATCATCCGCCTGCGGCGTGAGTGCCGCAGGCCTTGGTTCGTCTGGTCGGCGCGACGACGGGCCGCGCCGCGCGGCTCACTCGGCCGCTTCGGCCGGCGGCAACTCGCCCGGCTTCACCTTGTTGCTGACCAGCTCGACGTTGAGGCCGAGCGAGCGCATTTCCTTGACGAGAACGTTGAAGCTCTCGGGAATGCCCGCCTCGAAGTTGTCCTCGCCGCGCACGATCGACTCGTAGACCTTGGTGCGGCCCGCGACGTCGTCCGACTTCACGGTCAGCATCTCCTGCAGCGTGTAGGCGGCGCCATAGGCTTCCAGCGCCCAGACCTCCATCTCGCCGAAGCGCTGGCCACCGAACTGCGCCTTGCCGCCCAGCGGCTGCTGGGTGACGAGCGAGTACGGGCCGATCGAACGCGCATGGATCTTGTCGTCGACCAGGTGGTGCAGCTTCAGCATGTAGATGTAGCCGACGGTGACCTTGCGGTCGAAGGGCTCGCCGGTGCGCCCGTCATAGAGCGTCGACTGACCCGAGGAATGCAGCCCCGCCTGCTCCAGCAGCCGCTCGATATCGGCCTCCTTGGCGCCGTTGAACACCGGCGTCGCGATCGGAACGCCGCGGCGCAGGTTCTGGCCCATCTCGACCAGCTCGTTCTCGTCCATCGAGGCGATGATCTCGTTGTCCTCGTAGACGGCGTCGAACGAAGCCCGCAGCGCCTTGACGTCATGGCCCTTGCGATAGGCGTCGAGCGCGGCGCCGATCTGCTTGCCGAGACCGGCAGCGGCCCAGCCCAGATGGGTCTCCAGGATCTGCCCGACATTCATGCGCGAGGGCACGCCGAGCGGGTTGAGCACGATGTCGGCATGGGTGCCGTCCTCGAGGAACGGCATGTCCTCCACCGGCACGATGCGCGAGACCACGCCCTTGTTGCCGTGGCGGCCGGCCATCTTGTCGCCCGGCTGGATCTTGCGCTTCACCGCGACGAAGACCTTGACCATCTTCATCACGCCGGGCGGCAGTTCGTCGCCGCGCTGCAGCTTCTCGACCTTGTCGAGGAAGCGCTGCTCGAGGCGCTTCTTCGACTCGTCGTACTGCTTCCGCATCGCCTCGATTTCGGTCATCAGGGCGTCGTCGCCGGTGGCGAACAACCACCACTGCGAGCGCGGGAACTCGGACATGCCCTCGCGGGTGATGACCGTGTCCTTCTTGAAGCCCTTCGGACCGGCGAGACCGGTCTTGCCGGTCAGGATGTCGCCCAGACGCGCGAAGGTGTTGCGGTCCAGGATTGCCTGCTCGTCGTCGCGGTCCTTGGCGAGACGTTCGATCTCCTCGCGCTCGATTGCCTGGGCGCGCTCGTCCTTGTCGACGCCGTGGCGGTTGAACACGCGCACCTCGACGATCGTACCCTGAACGCCCGGCGGCACCCGCAGCGAGGTGTCGCGGACGTCGGAGGCCTTCTCGCCGAAGATGGCGCGCAGCAGCTTCTCTTCCGGCGTCATCGGGCTTTCGCCCTTCGGCGTGATCTTGCCGACAAGGATGTCGCCCGCCGCCACTTCCGCGCCGATATAGACGATGCCGGCTTCGTCGAGATTCTTCAGTGCCTCTTCCGAGACGTTGGGAATGTCGCGCGTGATCTCCTCCGGGCCCAGCTTGGTGTCGCGGGCCATGACCTCGAACTCCTCGATATGGATCGAGGTGAAGACGTCGTCCGAGACGATCTTCTCCGAGAGCAGGATCGAGTCCTCGAAGTTGTAGCCGTTCCACGGCATGAACGCGACGAGCACGTTGCGGCCGAGCGCGAGCTCGCCGAACTCGGTCGACGGCCCGTCCGCGACGATGTCACCCTTCTTGATGACGTCACCGACGCGCACCAGCGGCCGCTGCGTGATGCAGGTCGACTGGTTGGAGCGTTGGAACTTCTGCAGGCGGTAGATGTCGACGCCCGGCTTCGTCGGATCCATCTCGTCCGAAGCGCGGATGACGATACGCGTCGCGTCGACCTGGTCGACGATGCCGGCGCGGCGGGCCGCGATCGCGGCGCCCGAGTCACGGGCGACGACGGCTTCCATCCCGGTGCCGACGAAGGGCGCGTCGGCGCGGACCAGCGGCACCGCCTGGCGCTGCATGTTCGAGCCCATCAGCGCGCGGTTGGCGTCGTCGTTCTCGAGGAAGGGGATCAGCGCCGCGGCGACCGAAACCAGCTGCTTGGGCGACACGTCCTGGAAGTCGACCTTGTCGACCGGCGTGACGATGACTTCGCCGGCGCGGCGGCAGACGATCAGGTCGTCCGTCAGGCGGCCATCCTTGTCGACGGCGGCATTGGCCTGCGCGACGTTGTACTTCGCCTCCTCCATCGCCGAGAGATAGATGATTTCGTCGGTCTGGCGGCCGTCGCGAATGCGGCGGTAGGGGCTCTCGATGAAGCCGTACTTGTTCACCCGCGCAAAGGTGGCGAGCGAATTGATCAGGCCGATATTCGGTCCTTCCGGCGTCTCGATCGGGCAGATGCGGCCGTAATGCGTCGGGTGCACGTCGCGCACCTCGAAGCCGGCGCGCTCGCGGGTCAGACCACCCGGGCCAAGCGCCGAAAGACGACGCTTATGCGTGACTTCCGAGAGCGGGTTCGTCTGGTCCATGAACTGCGACAGCTGCGACGAGCCGAAGAACTCGCGCACGGCGGCAGCCGCCGGCTTGGCGTTGATCAGGTCCTGCGGCATCACCGTGTCGATGTCGACCGAAGACATGCGCTCCTTGATGGCGCGCTCCATGCGCAGCAGGCCGAGGCGGTACTGGTTCTCCATGAGCTCGCCGACCGAGCGCACCCGGCGGTTGCCGAGATGGTCGATGTCGTCGATCTCGCCCTTGCCGTCGCGCAGGTCGACCAGCGCCTTGACGACCGCGAAGATGTCTTCCTTGCGCAGGATGCGCACGGTGTCCTCGGCGTCGAGATCGAGGCGCATGTTCATCTTCACGCGGCCGACGGCCGAGAGGTCGTAGCGCTCGGAGTCAAAGAACAGCGACTGGAACATGTTCTCGGCCGTCTCGAGCGTCGGCGGCTCGCCCGGGCGCATCACGCGGTAGATGTCGAACAGCGCTTCCTCGCGGCGCGAGTTCTTGTCCACGGCGAGCGTGTTGCGGATATAAGGGCCGACCGTGATGTGGTCGATGTCGAGCACCGGGATCTCGGTGTAGCCCTTGTTGATCAGCTCGATCAGATTGCCCTTGGTCTCGCCCGTCTTGGCCTCGACCGACATGGTCAGCTCTTCGCCGGCCTCGGCATGGACTTCGCCGGTCTGGAGATCGACCAGATCCTCGGCGATGTACTGGCCGACGAGATCCTCATCGGTCGCACGCAGGAACTTCAGGCCCTTCTCGGCGAGCTGGCGGGCGGTGCGGGCGACGAGCTTCTTGCCCGCCTCGACCACGACCTCGCCCGTGTCGGCGTCGATCAGGTCGACGGTGGCCTTGAAGCCCTTCATGCGCTCCGCATCATAGGGAACGCGCCAGCCCTTGCCGTCACGGGTATAGGTGATCGTGTTGTAGAAGCGGTTGAGGATCTCCTCGCCGTCCATGCCGAGCGCAAACAGCAGCGACGTGACGGGGATCTTCCGCTTCCGGTCGATGCGCGCATAGACGATGTCCTTGGCGTCGAACTCGATGTCGAGCCAGGACCCGCGATAGGGGATGATGCGCGCGGCGAAGAGCAGCTTGCCCGAGGAATGGGTCTTGCCCTTATCGTGGTCGAAGAACACGCCCGGCGAACGGTGCATCTGCGAGACGATGACGCGCTCGGTGCCGTTGACGATGAAGGTGCCGTTGTCGGTCATGAGCGGCATGTCGCCCATGTAGACATCCTGCTCCTTGATGTCCTTGACCGACTTCGCCTGGGTGTCGGGATCGATATCGAACACGATCAGGCGCAGCGTCACCTTCAGCGGCGCCGAGAAGGTCATACCGCGCTGGCGGCACTCGTCGACGTCGTATTTCGGCGGTTCGAAGGTGTATTTGACGAATTCGAGCAGCGAGGCGCCCGAGAAATCGCCGATCGGGAAGACCGACCTGAAGACCGACTGCAGGCCCTCGTCGCCACGACCGCCCTTCGGCTCGTCAATCATCAGGAACTGGTCGTAGGACGCCTTCTGAACCTCGATGAGGTTCGGCATCTGCGCCACTTCCTTGAGTTTCCCGAAGAACTTGCGGACGCGCCTGCGGCCCTGGAGCGAATTGACCATCTTGTTCCTCGCAATCTCTACGGACGGCTCACCCGGAGGTCCGGGGGCTGGCGGCCGGGCCGCCGGGTGAGCCGTTCGGCGCATCATCGCGCCGACATCATCCGAAACACGCCGATCACAACCTTTGGTTGCCGAAGGCGCCTGAATCATCGCTTTCGCATCAATCTGCGGAAACGACACGACAGCCCCGGAGGCGGATTCCCGCCCCGGGACTGTCTGGTGTTGACTAGCGTCGGACCGGCATCACGCCGGCCCTGCTCACTTGAGCTCGACCTTGGCGCCGACGGCCTCGAGCTGCTTCTTGAGCTTCTCGGCCTCGTCCTTCGTCACCGACTCCTTGACGGGCTTCGGAGCGGCTTCGACCAGGTCCTTGGCTTCCTTGAGGCCCAGACCGGTGATGGCGCGGACTTCCTTGATCACCTCGATCTTCTTGTCGCCGACGGCGGCAAGAACGACGGTGAACTCGGTCTGCTCTTCGACAGCGGCGGCGGCGGGGCCGGCGGCCGGGCCGGCAACCGCGACGGCGGCGGCAGCGGAGACGCCCCACTTCTCTTCGAGAAGCTTGGCGAGGTCGGCGGCCTCGAGGACCGTGAGGGATGACAGCTCGTCGACGAGCTTGGCAAGATCAGCCATGAAAGGCTCCTATTAGGTTTAAGAGGTTCGAACGGTTTTCAGGGGTAACTGGCCTGGATCAGGCCGCATCCTTGTCGGCATATGCCTGGAACACGCGCGCCAGCTTGGCAGCCGGTGCGGTCGAGAGCTGGGCGATCTTCGTTGCCGGGGCCTGCAGGAGGCCGAGCAGCTTGGCGCGCAGTTCATCGAGCGAAGGCATCGTGGCCAGGGCCTTGACACCATCGGGGTTCAGGGCGGTCTTGCCCATCGCGCCGCCGAGGATGACGAGCTTGTCGTTCTCCTTGGCGAAGGCGGTGGCGACCTTCGGCGCCGCGACCGGATCGCTGGAATAGGCGATCAGGGTGGGACCCGTCAGCAGCTTGCTGATGGACGCGACGTCGGTGCCTTCAAGAGCGATCTTGGCCAGCCGGTTCTTTGCGACTTTCACGGTGGCGCCATTGGCCTTCATCTCGCGACGAAGCTTCTGGAACTGGGCCACCGTCAAACCCGCATAGTGGGCCACGACGACGACCGAGGTGTTCGCAAACACCGCGTTCAGCGTCGCGACGGCATCTGTCTTTGCCGCTTTATCCACTGGGCTCTCTCCGGTAGGCGGCAGGCCTGTAAGGGCTCGCCGCCGGTTGCACTGCCGCTCCTTCGAAGCCCCGGTTGACACCGGCGCATCGGCGGAGCGACGCTCAGTGCCCTGTCCCCTCTCCGGCACGAGGCCGTGATCGGGCGAGATGGTTCGAACCGTCTTCGGGGTCTCGCGACCCCCTTCGAGCTCTTGCACCGTCTATGCAGGCCTCTTGGCGAAATTATGCCCTCGGGCCGAAACCCTCGACGCACCTGCAGTCTCAGACAGGACTGGGCGATTCGGGTCCAACGATCACTCGCCGCACCCCAAACACCCATTTTTCGGCGGCGAACCGCCGAAAAACGCGAAACGGACCCCTGCGCGACGAGCGCGCCGGAGCCCACATCACTTATGGAAACAGGCGGGCGTCATAGCGCCTTCGTCTGCCTCTGCCAAGTGGCATCCTGCGGATCTCCGGGACGGAGCCTCCGCTGCCGGCCTCCGTCACCGGAGCCGGGACGCTTCGGACGGCGCGGGGCCGGCCGAAGCGCGCGGCGGCATCAGCCGCCGAGAACCGTGTTCGGCTCGATCTTGACGCCCGGACCCATCGTCGAGGAGATCGCGACGCGCTGGATATAGGTGCCCTTGGCGCCGGCCGGCTTCGCCTTGGCGACGGAGTCGGCGAAGGCCTTGATGTTCTCCGCCAGCTTCTCGGCCGAGAAGGAGACTTTGCCGACGGCAGCATGCACGATGCCGGCCTTCTCGACGCGGAACTCGACCGAACCGCCCTTGGACGCCGCGACCGCATTGGTCAGGTCCATGGTGACGGTGCCGACCTTCGGGTTCGGCATCAGGCCACGCGGGCCCAGCACCTTACCGAGACGGCCGACCAGCGGCATCATGTCGGGGGTGGCGATGCAGCGATCGAAGTCGATCGTGCCCTTCTGGACGATCTCGACCAGGTCCTCCGCGCCGACGATGTCAGCACCGGCCTTCTTGGCCTCCTCGGCCTTGGCACCGCGGGCGAACACGGCGACGCGCAGGACGCGGCCCGAGCCGTTCGGCAGGTTGCAGACGCCGCGGACCATCTGGTCGGCGTGACGCGGATCGACGCCGAGATTCATCGAGACCTCGACGGTCTCGTCAAACTTGGCGGTCGCCCGCTCCTTCACCAGGCCAACGGCCTCGGTCAGGGGGTACAGCTTGGTGCGGTCGATGCCTTCACGGCCCTTGACCACGCGCTTTCCGATATGTGCCATCTTCGCCCCCTCAGCCCACGACTTCCAGGCCCATCGACCGGGCGGAGCCCTTGATCATGGACGCTGCGGATTCGACGCTGTCGCAGTTGAGATCGCCCATCTTCTTCTCGGCGATCTCGTTGATCTGCGCGGCGGTGACCTTGCCGACATTGCCGCCGCGGCCCGGGGTCTTGGAACCCGAGGTCAGGCCAGCGGCCTTCTTCAGCCAGTACGAGACCGGCGGCTGCTTCATCTCGAAGGTGAAGGAGCGGTCCTGATACGCGGTGATGATCACCGGGATCGGCATGCCCTTCTCCATCTGCGCGGTCTTCGCGTTGAAGGCCTTGCAGAATTCCATGATGTTGAGGCCGCGCTGACCCAGCGCCGGACCGATCGGCGGCGACGGATTGGCCGCGCCCGCCGGAACCTGAAGCTTCACGTAACCCGTGATCTTCTTCGCCATGATGGCTGCTCCTGCCGCCTGCCCCGATGCCGATCGGAACGACGACGTCCCGCCCGCGGATCAGATCCGCCCGGGGTCGGGATGGTTGCAGAGCGTGGTGCGGCATGAAGCTCCGGCTGGCGACCGGCATGCCTCCCACGCAAGTGAGGTGGGGCCTATGGCACAGAAGACGGCGAAGGGGAAGCCCCGTTCGCAGTGCAGCGCCCGCAGCCCGCCTTAGGCCTCGGCGCGTCGCCTCTGCCCGATGAAACCTTCCACGAGGTCGCGCAGACCGGCCGCCTGACGGTCGAGGTCGGTCGAGGCCAGCATCGCCGCCTCCGCCGTCTGGCGCCACTGCTCGGTCATGGCGGCCACCTGCTCGACCTGTACGGCCACGAGACGCACGGCTCCGGCGGTCTGGGCTTTGAGCCTGCGGGTGATGTCGACCAGCGCGTTGTTGAGGGCGCGGTGCATGTCCTCGTGCACTGTCGGCCACTGCCGCATCAGCTTCTGCCCCGCGGACGTGCCGGCCTGTCCGCGGACGTCGCTCAGCAGCGCCTCCGCCTGCAGGGCGCGCTCGCGGACCTCGCCCTGAGCCGCGGCGGCGATCGTGCTCATGGCCTTCGCCATGTCGTCGACGAGGGCCCAGTCTTCCGCGCGGGTGAGCGACTCGTCGGCGAGGGAGTGGATCTTCTCGAAGTGCGCCGACGCCTCCTCGGTCCGCAACAGCGCCTCGGCATTGACGGACATCTCGGGCGCGAGACGGTCCATCCGGTCCGAAGCCACGAAATCGTTGGCGACGAAGAGGGACACCACCAATCCGAGCGCGACGCTCCACAGCGCCATACGCTGGCCGACCGTCGCCCTGAAACGCTTGAAAACCATGTGACCGCGCGTTTTTATGCCTCAAGACGGTAAGGATAGCCGCCTTAAGATCAACTTAACGTTGCGTCACAATTGGCGCCCCTTCGCGGCCCGGAGGCGGCTCAGAGCTTCTCGACCTGGCCGTATTCCAGCTCGACCGGGGTGGCACGGCCGAAGATCGAGACCGCGACCTTCAGACGGGCGCGACCATGGTCGACATCCTCGACGACTCCGTTGAACGAGGCGAACGGGCCGTCGGCCACCTTCACCTGCTCGCCAACCTCGAAGACGATCGTCGGCTTCGGCCGCTCGATGCCCTCGGCGACCTGGCCCTTGATCCGCAGCGCCTCGGTCTCGGGAATCGGCATCGGCTTGGCCTTGTCGGCGCCGAGGAAGCCGGTGACCTTCGGCGTGTTCTTGATCAGGTGATAGACCTCGTCGGTCATCTCGCACTTCACCAGCACATAGCCGGGGAAGAACTTGCGCTCGGCATCGACCTTGCGGCCGCGGCGAACCTCGACGACTTTCTCGGTCGGCACCAGCACCTCGTCGAACTTGTCGGCGAGATTGCGCTGTGCCGCCTGGTCGCGGATCGACTGCGCGACCTTGTTCTCGAAGTTCGAATAGGCGTGGACGATGTACCAGCGGGTGCTCACGTGTCTGATTCCGTTCAACGGGCGCCGAGGATGAGGCCGAGCGACCAGCGGATGATGGTGTCGGTGAAGAAGAAGAACAGGCTGGAGACGACCACCATCAGCAGCACGAGGCCGGTGGTGATGAGCGTCTCGCGCCGCGACGGCCACGTCACCTTGGACGCCTCGTTGCGCACGTCCTGCAGGAAGCTGAAGGGGCTGCTCTTGGCCATGGGTCACCTCGGGTTCCGGGCCGGCACCCGGCTCTCGCCGGCGCCGGTTCGGCCGTCCTGAAACATTCGCGGCGCGGGGCTCAGGGAGCCGCGCGCCGTCATGAGGAGGCTTCTACAACGCCCCGAGGCGTTCGCCAAGAGGTTTTGCCGGCTGGCTTCCGGAGGGCGCGACGCCCTGCCCCGGAGCCCACACGGACGCAGCGCCCGAACGCTCCGAAACTGCTTCAACCAACGTCAGCAAACCGACCGAGGCGCGCTGGGCGCCGAACCGTTCACACCCCGGTCGATGGGCGGGAACTGGCAGGGGCGGCAGGGCTCGAACCTGCGACACCCGGTTTTGGAGACCGGTACTCTACCAACTGAGCTACACCCCTGTAGCGGCCCGTCATGTGCCCCAACCGCCGGCATATTTCAAGACGAAATCGTGAGGGCGGCGGCAAAGAAAAAGGGCGGTATCGCCACCGCCCTTTCCCGAATGGTCGCCGATCGTTCGATCAGGCGATGATGCTGGCGACGACGCTGGCGCCGCAGAAGTCCGCGGTTTGCGCGGACGTCATGATCGCCGCGATCACGCGATGATCGACGCGACGACGCCGGCGCCGACGGTGCGGCCGCCCTCGCGGATGGCGAAGCGCAGCTTCTCCTCCATCGCGATCGGCACGATCAGGTGCACTTCCATGGCGATGTTGTCGCCCGGCATCACCATCTCCGTGCCCTCCGGCAGATGCACCAC
>CALRYW010000079.1:0-19782 GCA_943372485.1 Allobosea thiooxidans | reverse complement strand
CCTGCGTCCGGTTCTCAATCAGGAAAGGCGCGAAGAACGCCCATTCCGCGTCGCTCATAAGCCCGCGAAGCACCGCTGCCCTCCCAAAAAGCAGCGTTGAATCAGACATCAGCCGATTTGGGAATCCCGTTTGTCCACACGACCTAGATACTGTGGATGACGACTTTAGTGTCCCTTGGTTTTGGGCGCGGCGCTGGGCAGGGGGGTTATTCCCGGCGTTGGCGTTTAACTTCAATGAGTTGGTAGAGCTGGTTTGCCTGGGCGCGTAGCGAGCTCGGCGGACGCGCTTGAAGCCGCTCGCCTGGGCGATGCCGATAGCGGCGATCGCCTTGGACGACCAGCTCGGCCGCCGACGATACCGATCGAACCTGAGCGTGTAGTCTAGGCTCCGCCGAAGACTGGCTGCATTGCTCCCTTGGCCGTAGACTTTGCAAGTCGCTATGCGCCTGCGTCCCTTTCCAGCCCAGCCAAGATCGTGAGTCGTGCGTGCGCGTTGTCGCAGGCTGCGGACGTCCTCCGGCCGGACCACGACCGTGACGTCAAGATGCAGGTGATCCGACGCGTCGACGTGGAAGTTGGCGCACCATCCCAGACAGGCGGGATCGATTTCCTTCAGGAGCACTTTGGCGAGACGGCGAAGGTCGCGCGCGTGATGCAGGCGGCACCCGTGGGCCTTGTGCACCGCAGTCAGGACGACACGTAGGACCTCATACTCGCCGGAGGCCGGCAGCATCGCTTTGAACGCCCGCTCGCTCGCCAAAAGCTGCTGGTAGCGCTGGAACTCCTCAGCCGTTTGGAACGGCGTTGGCGGCCGCCTACGAGCGTTGAACCCGTACATCCCTTGACGGACGTTGTGCTCGGCGAGGGCAATCACCCGCCTGACTAAGGTCGGGCAAGCGTTCGCAGGGAATAGGGATTTGTGCCACTTCATATCATCTCGGGCTCCAAGCGCGAGATGACAGGGTGCCCCTCGCCACTGGCGAGGGTCCAAGCCTCATTGCATCGAGCGAAGAAGGCCTCGCAGGGCCTCACAGGCGTAATTCCGCCTGCCTCGACTATTCCCCCTTGACTGATTCGCCGGTCGCAGGGGAGTCTTTTCGCGCAAAGGGCTCCCGCTTCGCGTCGTGATAGAATGGGGCGGCATTGACCAGAACGCCGATCCCTCCGCTTGGCGAAGGGCGGGCGTCGCGCGCACAACGTCGGGACCGAGCGCCGCGATCAGGCGCCCCAGTCCTAATCCGCCGACGTAGCGCGGGTCGAGATGCCCCTCGCGACGACGTCTAGGCCCCGTCGCCCAAGGCCCTCTACCACCGATTCCAGTAGGCCGCGATGTTCGTCGACGCGGACGCGACGGCGCTGACGCGAGCCCCTCCTTGGACGGGAAGTGGCCGTAGAACGCCCCGTGAGTCAGCCCCGCCTCCATCATGACGTCCGACAACGTGACCGCGTTGAAGCCGTGCTCACGAAACCGACGCGCGATGCCGATGATCGCTTCATGGTGCGCGTCGAACTTGGCGCGGCTGACCTTCATCGTGGCTCCTCGCTTCGAGCCGGACCAAATCGGACCTGCCCGCCGTCAGGCCAGTTCCTCGGACGATACGACGCGGCGGCCCGGCAGCCCCTTCGCCACGCCATCGACCAGCGCCGCGGCCACGCGGGTGGCCTGGCTGATCCGCCATTTAGCGGGCAGGAGAGGTCCCAGCACTTTGGCGACCAACAGGCCGATGCCCTCGGCCGTCCTCGCCTCGGCGCGTTCGCCTCCCAGCAGGCCGGGGCGGACGATGACTAGGGACGGGAACCGGACGGCCTCGATGTCGCGCTCGATCTCCCCCTTGGTCCGCAGATAAAAGCTGCGGGAGCCGGTATCCGCGCCCAACGCCGAATTCAGCCCGAACCGGCTCGCCCCTCGAGCGCGCACCGCTCGGGCGATGGCCAGCGTGTAGCCATGGTCGATCGCGTAGAACGCCTCTCGCGAACCCGCCCGGGCCAACGTCGTGCCGAGCGTCGAGATCGCCGCATCGACCTCCCACCATGGAGCATCGCGCGGCAGGGCGTCGTAGTCGATGATCGGGTTGAGGAGCTTGGGATGGGACGCGAGCGGGCGGCGGGTCGGTGCCACCACTTGCACGAAGCGGTTGTCCGCCAGAAGGCGCTCCAGGACGTGGCGGCCAACAAGACCGGTGGACCCGGCAATCAGGATACGGGACATCACTGCACCTTTCGAAGCCTGGTCGGCGAAGGCCGTCTATCGCATCGCCGCCAACTCTTGGCAGCAGGCTTCGCCGAACAAGCCGAGGATGTCCATGCGCCCCCACTTCGAGCGAGCGAGGCCGGTCGACGGGCGTCAAGACGTACAATCCCAGGGATGTGGTGGCGGATGTCCGCGACCTGATCGAGGCACTGACCTGACGTCCACGATCCCCGACGAAATGCGCCAGAAGCGGCTGTTGGCTTCGGTCCAGAAACTGGACGTTCGGCGCCGCGCTGCGGAGGCACATAAGCCCGCAGTACTGATGCTAACCGCCTTGTTGTGAGCTCAGCGACCTCGACACCCCTTGGCAGACGCCGGTTGCCGGCACAGACTATCCTGATGGACATCATCGACAGGCAGGCCCGGTCACGGTTGATGAGCCGCATCCGCGGCAAGGACACCAAGCCGGAGATGGTGGTGCGCCGTATCGCCCACCGCCTGGGCTTCAGGTTCCGACTGCATCGCAGGGATCTTCCGGGCAGTCCCGACCTCGTCTTCCCTGGCCGGCGGAAGGTCGTCTTCGTCCACGGCTGCTACTGGCATCGGCATCCCGGTTGCCACCTAGCCTACGAGCCCAAGTCGAACGTCGAATTCTGGACGGAGAAGTTCGCGTCCAACGTCGCACGTGATCAGAAAGCACTGGCAGACCTTCAGAACCAGGGCTGGGATACCTTGGTAATCTGGGAGTGTGATGCTAAAGATCCGAACCTTGTCACCTTGCGCCTGTCGGCTCACCTCGGACCATCTGAAGACCGATGAAGATCAATACTGCGGCCCGGCAAGCCAAGCTGGCGCGCCTCCGCGAGGGTGCGTCCCCACGGGCACTTGAGCTATGTTCGGGCTGCGGCGGCATGTCCCTCGGAATGGAAGCCGCCGGCTTCGATCTGCTGGGTCACGTCGAGTTCGATGAGACCGCTGCTGCCAGCTACGCCCTGAACTTTAAGCCGCCCGTCGAGGCGCAGAAGGCCGCCTGGAGCTTGGCCCGCGACATGGTCGCCTCCGATCCGGGCACCCTGGCGAAGGAGATCGGTCTGGAAGGCGACGTCGTC
The DNA here is from genome assembly GCA_943372485.1 of Allobosea thiooxidans. GTDB lineage: Bacteria > Pseudomonadota > Alphaproteobacteria > Rhizobiales > Beijerinckiaceae > Allobosea > Allobosea thiooxidans_A. The sequence continues at coordinate 16,482 of CALRYW010000079.1, read as the reverse complement.
GAGCAGTTCGACGTCCTGGCCGCCGGCCTGCCGTGTCAGGCGTTCGCCCGGATCGGCCGATCGAAGCTGCGGTCGGTGACCGGCGACGACGAGGCCTACGTCAACGACCCGCGCGCCAAGCTCTATCAGCGGTTCCTGCAATATGTCGAAGCCGTCCAGCCGGTGGCGATCCTGATCGAGAATGTCCCGGACATCCTTAATCACGGCGGCCACAACGTGCCGGAGGAAATCTGCCAGACGCTGGAGGCATTGGGCTACAGCGCCCGCTACACCCTGCTGAACGCCGCCTACTACGGCGTGCCGCAGATGCGCGAGCGCCTGTTCCTGGTGGCCATCGACAAGTCGCTGGGCTTCATGCCCGGCTTCCCGGAACCCAGCCACGCCGCCAAGCTGCCCTCGGGCTATGAGGGCGCGCGGTCCGTTGCCCTCAAGCATGTGCCGGAGACCGGCTCGCGCTTCAGCGACATCCCGCGCGCGCGCCAGGGCCTGCCGGAGGCTGTGTCGGTCAAGGCGGCGCTGGGCGACTTGCCGCGCATCACCGAGCACTTTTCGGCCCCGACCGACATGCGCCGGCGCAAGCTGACGGATCGTCTGTCCTATGCCAGCTTCACCGACCTCAGCGCGTACGCGAAGAAGATGCGGGCGTGGCCGGGCCACCAGATTTCTTACGCCGACACTGATGGCCACATGGTGCGGATCACGCCGCGGGACTTCGAGATCTTCCGGCGCATGAAGCACGGCGGCGACTACCCGCACGCCTGCGCGGTCGCCGAGACTATCTTCAAGGAAAAGCTGGAGGCCCTGACCACGCGGCCCCGCAAGGGCTCACTGACCTGGGACGCGCTGCGCGCCAAGCATGTACCGCCCTACGATCCGGGCAAGTTTCCGAACAAATGGTGGAAGCTGAACCCGGCCATGCCGTCGCGGACCTTGACCGCGCACATGGGCAAGGACACCTATTCGCACATCCACTGGGATAGCACGCAGAAGCGGACCGTATCGGTGCGCGAGGCCGCACGGCTCCAGTCCTTCCCCGACAGCTTCCGCTTCGCCGGCGCCATGAACGCGGCCTTCCGCCAGATTGGCAACGCCGTGCCGCCGCTTCTAGCCGAAGCCGTGGCCCGCCGGCTCAAGCAAGACCTCCTGCGCAAGCCGGTCCAGCCGGCTGAGGACGAGACAAACTCCGAAGCCGCCTGAGCTACGCCTCCAGCTACCAATGGTTGCCGACCTTAAAGCGTAACTGTAGCGTGTTCGCGGGGGGATCGATGGCGGCATCTGGCGATGAGATTGCGCGGTCCGCGAAGGGGCCGACCGCCGGATGAAGTACGAGACGAATCCGCCCGACGCCGCATCCCTGATGATGTCAGCGCGGAGCTTCGGCAACTACGACCTGCCCGGCGCCCTGGCGGACCTGATCGACAACAGCATCAAGGCCGGGGCGCGCGAGATCGCCCTGACCTGCGGCTTCAACGGCGGCGATCCCGAAATACGCGTCCGCGACGACGGCCACGGTCTGACCGGCCAGGAGCTGCGCGACGCCATGCGTCCGGCCAGCAGCAATCCCCTGGCGAAGCGGTCGCCGGACGACCTCGGCCGCTTCGGCTGGGGGATGAAGTCGGCGTCGTTCTCCCAGTGCGCCCGCCTGACTGTCATCAGCCACCGCGACGGCGAGCTGACCGGCTGCGTCTGGAACCTGGCCGACGTGGACGCTTGGCGCATGGGCGTGCTCGACGCCGACGAGATCGCCGCCCTGGCCTCGCCGGAGCTGCTGGCAAGCGACGGCGTCGAGGTGATCTGGTCGGACTGCGACCGGTTGTCGGAGAACGGCACGCTCACCCAGGCCGAGTTCAACGCCCTGATCGTCCACGCAGGCAACCGGCTGGCGCTGATCTTCCATCGCTACCTGTCCGGCGAGGTGCGGGGCCGCAAGCTGACCCTGCGGCTCAACAACAGGAAGATCGACGGGCTCGACCCCTTCTACCGCGACCATCAAGCGACCCAGCAGCTCGAAGCCGAGCCGCTGGAGATCGGCGGGCGGACCATCGACATCCAGCCCTTCATCCTGCCGCACTACTCGAAGCTGCTGCCCAACCAGTACGACCAGCTCGGCGGCGAGGAAGGTTTCCTCCGCAACCAGGGTTTCTACGTCTATCGCAACCACCGTCTCATCATCAGCGGCACTTGGTTTCGGCTTCTGCGTCATGGCGAGCTTTCCCAGCTCGTGCGGGTACGGGTAGATATTCCCAACGCGCTCGACCACATCTGGAAGATCACTATCGACAAGTCAGACGCCCAGCTTCCCGCGGCGCTGCGCAACCGGCTGCGCCAGATCGTTGAAGGCCTGCGCCGCCGTTCAGCGAAGGTCTTCCGATCCAGGGGCGGCCGGCTGGACCGAGCCGGCACGACCTCGGTCTGGAGCCGCTACGCCCGCGGCGGCGAAGTGCGCTACGCCATCAACCGCGAGCATCCAGTGATCGAGGCCCTGCTGGAGGCGGGGGACGCCGACCAGAAGCAGACCGCCAGCGCGGCCCTGAAGGTGATCGAGCAGGCCTTTCCGGTGGCAGCCTTTACCCAGGATGCCGCGCGCGAGCCCGACGCGATCCACCAAACGCTCACCGACCCGGTCGTCTTCAAGACCGACCTGAACGCCGCGCTGCCCATGCTCCTGATGCAGGCCGGCGGCGACTTCGCTGCCCTGGAAGCCCTGCTGCGGGTGACTGAGCCGTGGTGCGAGGCCTGGGGCGCCACCGAAGCCGTACTCAAGGAAAAGGGCTGGCTGAATGCGTGATCTCAGCGCCGAACTGGCCTACCTGACCATGGTCCTCGGCAAGAACTACGCGGAGGAAGTTGGCAACGGCCGGCCGCTGCCGGAAGGCGCGATCATCGCCGAGATCGACGCCTCGCCATTCCGCTTCGATGATGAGGAGAAGGCCGAGGTGCTGCGGGCGCTGGAGGCCAGCTTCACCCAGACCCAGACGCGCGGCTATTCGGTGTTCAGCGACTTCAAACCCTGGTTGAACGAGAACAGCGCCAGCATCGACTTCTACTACTGGAACCGGCTGAAGCGGTATTACCTCGAAAGTGGATCGCTGGCGGCGCCCGTGGTGGCTACCCTCGACGCCGTCACCGACCAGATCCTCGACTTCTCCGGCAATCCCCTTACGCCGGGCGTCGGGTCGCGCCGCGGGATGGTCATGGGCCATGTCCAGTCGGGCAAGACGACCAACTATTCTGCACTGATCTGTAAGGCGGCCGACGCCGGCTACCGCACGATCATCCTACTGGCGGGCATCACCAATTCCCTGCGCGCCCAAACCCAGGAACGGCTCGATGAGACCTTCATCGGCAAGAAGTCGGTCTTCCACGCCCTGGCTGCCGAGCCTTTGCCGATACTGACCTACGCCATCAAGAAGCGCTTCCCGGCCTACGGGACGTCTCGGGACAAGGACTTCACTCGCGACCCCGGCGGCGGCGTCGTCTTCAGCCTCGCCGCCCACAACGAGCCGATCATCTTCGTCTGCAAGAAGAACAAGGCGCCGCTGTCCAAGCTACGCGACTGGCTGATCGAACAGGGTCACGGGCAGATCATCACCTCGCCGCTGCTGCTAATCGACGACGAGGCAGACAACGCCTCGATCAACACGTCCAAGGACCCCAAGGCGACCACGGCGATCAACGGCGTGATTCGCGAGATCATGACCCTGTTCGAGCGGCGGTCATACGTCGGCTACACGGCCACGCCCTTTGCCAACATCTTCATCGACCCCGACAGCAACGACGAGATGCTGAAGGACGATCTGTTCCCCAGGCACTTCATCAAGACGCTCGATCCCCCCAACACCTACGTCGGCGCCTCCCGTGTCTTCGCCGACGACGGCGACCTCCGCGAACCCATGGTCGAGCTGGTGAAGGACTACGTCCCGCACCTGCCGCTGAATCACAAGGCAGACCGTCCGGTGACCCTACCGCCGTCCCTGCTGACGGCGTTGCGGGTGTTCGTGCTGACCCGGGCCATCCGCATCCTGCGCGGCCACGGCCGCCAGCACTGCACGATGATGATCAATGTGAGCCGGTTCAACGCCATCCAGGAGAAGGTGCAGGGCGAGGTCTACATCTACCTCCAGACGCTGCAGAACGCTGCGGCCATGGCCACCGGACCGGACCCGCTGAGCGATCCTGTGATCGCCGAATTCAAGGAAGACTTCGACCGCGAGTTCGGCGACGGCGACGAGACCTTTGACGCGGTCCGCACCGTCCTGGCTGCAGCGGCGCGGGTTCAGCCGTTGACCGTCAACATGAAAGGCGGCACCCTCGACTATCGCGCCCACCGTGAGAATGGCCTACACGTCATCGCCATCGGCGGCCTCGCCCTCTCACGCGGCCTGACGCTCGAAGGCCTGACGGTGTCCTATATCCTGCGCAACACCGCCGCCTCCGACACCCTGATGCAGATGGCGCGCTGGTTCGGCTACCGGCCGGACTATGAGGACGTCTGCCGGGTCTACTTGCCGAAGCTGGCGCTAGACCACTACCGCGAGATCAACGATTCCATCGAAGAGCTGCGCGACGAGGTCCGCCGGATGCACGACCTGGGAATGACACCGGAGCATTTCGGTCTGAAAGTCCGGGAAAGCCCGACCGCGATCCGCATCACGGCCGCCAACAAGATGCGCACCGCCACCCAGATGAAGATCGCGCAGGACTACTCCGTGCGTCACCTGGAAGGTTACATCATCCCCAACAATCCATCCTTGAACGCCGACAACCTCAAGGCTGTCCAAACCTTCGTCGGCGGCCTTGGCGCGCCGTCTGGGAAGACGACCGACCAGGCGATTTTCTGGGAGGCCGTCTCAGGCCGCGCCGTCATGACCCTGCTGAAGTCATTCAGTTTCTCCCCGGCCCACCTCGATCTGGGGCCGATCAGCGGCAACGTCAGCCTGTTCATGGACTATTTCTCCGACCGGCTGCGGGACGAGATGGCCGAATGGGATGTCGCGATCCCGCATCCGTCGGGTGGAACGCCCACGCCGGACGTCCTCGCCCCGGGCATCTCCTTCACCCTGCGTAAGCGCGAGTCCGGCGACGTGGTGGACGGCGGCTTCCGGGTCACGGCGGGACGTAACCGCGTCGCCGACCCCAATGACGCACAGATCGGCCTGGACAAGGACCAGATTGATGCGGGTGACGCCTTGAAAGCGAGCGGCGAGCTTCGCGGTGACAAGGCCTACTGCGCCCAGCGCTCGCGTCCGCTGTTGCTGATCCACGTCTTCACGACTGATGAGACGATGAAGGGCATGGAACTGAAGGGACCTGTCGTCACCCTCAGCTTCTGCCTTCCCGGTACAAGGAGGCCCACTAACGAGCGGATCTATCAGGTCAACACCGTCTACCGCCGGCAGATCGAAGATGCGGTCAACGCCGAGGCCGAAGACGACGAGGCCATGCTGGTGGAGAGCGAGTAGATGGACGAGAGCGACTGGCGCGACATCGCTCCCGCAGCCGACCCGCAAGCCGACAACGTCCGGCGGGCCTCGTCCACGCACACGCTCGACTTCTTCCGGGGCCGCAACCATTCCGGCCAGTACATCTTTGCCCTGACCGCAGACGAAGGCTGCCGTGAGCTTCCGAAACCGCCGAAGCTCAACGGGATAGACGTCTCGGTGGAACGGCGGACGGGCGACGGCGCGCGGGTGGTGCTGACGTTGGAGGACCGCGACCAGTTCGACATCTTCCGCGCGCTCTGCGGCCATCTGCTCGACGCCACCGCCGACCATCCGCGCGGCGCCAATGGACCTGGCCTGCGGCTGGTGCTGCGGCGACTGGCCGACTGGCACAACATGCTGCGCCGGCGCCGCGAAGGGCTTCTGACCACTGGGGAGGTCATCGGCCTTGTCGGCGAATTGCTGTTCCTGCGCGATCAGGTCATGCCGCGGGCCGGTGTGGCCGGCGGCGTCGGGGCTTGGCGCGGCGCCCACCGCGAGGAGCAGGACTTCGCCATCGGTGCTTGGCAGGTCGAGGTGAAGACACAGCTCTCTACCTCGGACCAGCGGCTCTTGATCTCCTCGGAAGCGCAGCTCGATACCGCTGGGAGCCGTCTGCTGCTTTGCCACCAAGCCGTGGCCCGTGCGCCGGCCGGCGGCGGCGCGGTCTCACTCAACGCCCTGATCGACTACCTGACCCGCCAGATCACGGCGGCCGGTCCGGTCGCCCTCGAACAGTTCGAGGAGGCCCTGGAGGCCTGCCGCTACGCCCGGCGCGAGGAATATGACGAGCCCCAGTGGCTGCTGACCGACCGGCGGCTGTTCGAGGTGCGCGACGACTTTCCGCGCCTGACGCCGGCCATGCTGCCGGCCGGCGTGCATGCGGTCTCCTATGCGATCCTGCTCAGCGCCTGTCAGAGCTTCGCCGTCGATCTCGACGACACCCTGGCGGAGGTTTTCGCGTGAGCGCCCTCGATCTGGACGAGGCGCACGAACGCTTTCTGGAGGACCTGCTGTTCGAGGCGGAAGCGTCCGCCGAGCCGCAGGCAGCGGCATTCTTCCGGCTCTACGGCAAGCTTGCCGCCGAGAACGGCGACTGCATCGACCTAACCTACACTCCGGCACGCAACGAAGGGCGCGGCGCCTACCAAGTCGATGGCTTCGCCCTGGAGCGCGACCGGGGCGACCTCTATCTGGCCATCTCCGACTTCCGCGCGGGCCGGGACCTGGAGACCCTGAATGCTGCGCAGATCGACACCCTGTTCGAGCGCGTCCGCCGCTTCTGCGAGCTAGCGGTGCAGCCGGCCTTCATCAATGCCGTGGACGAGACCAGCCCGGCGTTTCAGGCGGCTTGGCCGATCTATGACGGCCGCAGCCAGATCAAGCGCATCCGCGTCGTCGCCTTCTCCAGCGCCCGGCTGTCCACGCGCCGCAAGCCGGAGATGACGGGCGAGGTGTTGGGCGTCCCGTTCGTGTGCAGCGTGCTCGACTTTGCCCGCTACGCCAGCATCCTCAGCGCCAAGGGTGGCGTCGAGCCCATTGAGATCGACGTCACGGCCGTCAACGGCTCCCCCCTGCCATGCCTGCCTGCGCACAGCATCGACGGCGAGCACACCTCCTACCTCGTCGCCGTCCCGGGGACCTTCCTGGCCGAAATCTACGGCCTTTATGGCGCAAAGCTGCTTGAGCAGAACGTCCGCACCTTCCTCCAGGCGCGGACTAAGGTGAACGCCGGCATCATCAAGACGCTGGAGACGGCGCCGGAAATGTTCTTCGCCTACAACAACGGGCTGACCGCCACCGCCGCCGGCATCACCACGGCGCCGCTGCGCGGCGGCGGCCTGGGCATCGCGTCCATCGACAATCTCCAGATTGTCAACGGCGGCCAGACTACGGCCTCGATTCTCTATGCCTGCGACAGTGCCCGGAAGGACCGCAAAGCCGATCTCAGCCGAGTCTTCGTCCAAATGAAGCTGTCGGTCGTGAACCCTGACCGTCTCGAGGAAGTGGTGCCCTTGATCTCGCGGTACGCCAACATGCAGAACAAGATCAGCGAAGCTGACTTCTTCTCCAGCCATCCGATCCACCTAGTGCTGGAGCGCATCTCACGCGACATGTCCGCCCCGCCAAAACCCGGCGCGCTCTCCGGCTCGAAATGGTTTTACGAGCGCGCCCGTGGGCAATACCGCGACCGGCTAGCCTACGGCACGCCGGCCGAGCGCAAGCGCTTCGAGCTGGAGTTCCCGCGCGAGCAGTTCATCGACAAGACCGACCTCGCCAAGTTCGAGGTCACCTTCGAGTGCCGGCCTCACATCGTCAGTCGCGGCGCCCAGAAGTGTTTCCTGGAGTTCGCGGAGAAGACGGGCAAGGCCTGGGAGGTCTCCGACGCCCGCTTCAACGAGCACTGGTTCCGGACCGTCGTCGCCGAGGCCATCATCTTCCGCTGCCTCGACCGGCTCGTCGGACGGTCCGATTGGTATCAGGAAGATCGCGGGTACAAGGCGCAGATCGTAACCTACACCATCGCTTGGCTGATACATCACCTCCAGAATCGAGGCCAGGAGATTGCGCTCTCCGTCGTGTGGCAAAGGCAGGAGCTGCCCGCCGAGATCGCCGACGCCCTGGCGCAGATCGCACCTCAGGTCGCCGAGACCATCAAGGATGCGCCGCCCGCGATGAAGAATGTCGGCGAGTACTGCAAGCAGCAGGCGTGCTGGGCCGCCGTGGCGACCTCGAAGTACGTTTTCGACGACCGCCTGGACGGCCTGCTCATCGACCATGATGAAGCCGAGCTGGCCCGCATGGAAACCACCGCCGCCCAGAAGGTCGACAAGGACATCGACTTCGATCACGTTCTGGTGGCGATGCTGGCGGACACCCAGCCCTATCTCATCTTCGCCCGCAGCCGCCGGCTGCTGACGCCGAAGTCGGACGCCGCCCTCAAGCGTCTGACCCGTGGCGACATCCGGCTGCCGGCGTCCGAGCGCAACGCGCTCAAGTACATGGTTCAGAAGATGGTCCAGGCCGGCTTCGAATTTCCTCATTCAGCCCAGCGCGCCCCGGTCGCCTGATGGCCGGGACGCGGGCGGAGAACTATTACGAGGCGCGTGGCTTCAGCGTCTATTACCTCGCCAACGCCGTCTTCAACGTCGTCAACGATTCCGGCTCGTACCTGCGTGGGATCGAGGACATCCTTGGCGACATGCGCACGATGTTCCTGATGCGCAGCTTCCACCGTTACACCAACCTGCACGAGTTCATCCGCGAGATCAGCACGGACATTCTCAGCGAGGAGATCGAGCAGGGCGACGAGAAGTGCCGCTACATGCGGGAGTTTTTGACCTCCTTCAACGTGCCATTCACGCCCAACATCTTCGAGAACGAGGACGTGTTCTGGCATTTCGTCTCGGAGTCGGATCGCTATCACGACGCCGTGGACGAGTTGACCGACGAGGTTTTCCACGTCCTGTTCAACGACGTTGGCTTCCTCCATGCCTTCAACAGTCTCTGTTCCCGCTATATCGAGTCCTCCGGGTTCGGGGCCGAGTTCAGAACCCGAAAGGGCTGCCTCAAGCGGGTAGAGATTCCGGTTTGGGCGCGCCGGGCGATCTTCCACCGCGACAAGGGCGAGTGCCGGGCCTGCAAGCGCAGCCTCGCCGCCGTCATCAACCGGCTAGAGACCGAACGCTACGACCACATCGTCCCACTGGCCCGCTTCGGGGCAAACGATGTCACCAACCTCCAGCTCCTCTGCGAGCCGTGCAACCTCACCAAGTCAGCGGGGAACGAGCCGGTCTCGCGCCTTTATCAGCGCGCCTTCCGTTGAATCGACCGGCTGTGGTCGTGACTGTAGCGGAGCTTGATCGACGCTCGTTGGGCTTGTCTCATCCGCCGTCAGACGCGGACATTCACACCGCGATCTCGATTCGGTTTCGTGGGATTCGCGCTTTGGAATCTCGGGCGGGGCCACGAACGTGGGATTCACGGACGCAACCGACAGAATCCCACAAACCGCACCTTCGGCGGGATTCGCGCGCCAAAAAAGGGGGCTGTCACCGGCAAATGACGGTTGTCTGGGATTCGATGGCTTCAAGTCTGCACCGGACACCCGAATCCCACAAACGGGCGAAAATCGTGCGAGCTAAGCGGACCTAAACGGCCTCCGGCGGCTCCTAACGGGAGATGGACCGCCGCCCGTCTGGTGCCCCACGCGACGTGCGATCCAAGGACCGTCTAACAAGGTCACCACGCTCAAGCACGGGGGCCAGCCTGTGACGCGGTTCCAAAGCGAAGCGGAACACCTCACAGAAAGATTCCCCCGCCGGGACCAGATTCCCGAGAATCGCCCCGATTCCCCGGAATCGAGCCGATTCTCGGGAATCGGGCTGATTGCAGGGAATCTTTCACTCGGCACATGCTCGCGAACGGCCTGAGCCACCAAAATTACCGGGATTTGCACGTTTTCTCGGTGATTCTTCGAAAGGCATGTCGGACATGCAAAGATTCTCGATAAAGCGGGCTTTTTTGGCTTCGCCATAAGGGCCTTCGATGGCCACAGGCGGCTCTACGACGAGCCGTGGGAAGGACCCTCTCACCCATTGAAATCAGGCTTCGCAGAGGCATTACGACATGCCTTTAAATGGGTTAACTAGATGGGCCTGACAATGGAAAGAGCTACAACGCTACAGGCCCAGGAAGAGGAAGAAAGAGGGCACGATATACAATTTTACAGCAAGTCAGCTCTCGCCTCCGTTTGCGGTAAAATCATGAGGTCCGCTAGCGCGTCCCCGTGCTCTCCGAGGGGTCTCCCGACGGGATCCGGCACGCCTCTCGGCGGCCTGCGTATACTCCTCGAATCCGGCCTGATCGGCCTCCTCCCGCGCGCTCCAGTGGCATGGATCGCGCCGCCCTCTCGGGCGGCTGCGGGTCGTTCGAAGATCGTCTGCGGGGCGATCGATGACCGGTCCCTTTGACGGTCAGGGCGTCGCAGCTATCGCCTTCGTATTGGGGCGAGCCGCTACCCTAGGGGGACGGCATTAAGGCCAGACCGCATTGAACCTAGTTTTGACAAACTAGAACAATGTTCTAAGGCGAAAAACGACTATATTTGTAGTTAATTCGGCCCGCGAGGCTATATATGCATCATGCATTGACATTATAGCGCTAACTTGCTATGGCTTGCGTGTTGGATCGCATCTCGAGTGAGTGCTTGGGGGTGCCAACTGGCCAGTCATGTCCCTCACTCGGATGTGATCACGGGGTATATGTGGAGTTAGCCCCGGAAGGCACTGCCGTGATGCGCGCTGGTCATGAACCGGCAAGTTGGCGATTTAAATCGCTGCGATAGAAAGTCGGCTGGGACCCAGGGGTCTCCTTCTCCGCGTTACAAATTTGTACCGTGGAAGACCCAAATGGACTTCATGACCGTTCAACTTACGACCCCTTATGGCCGGGTTGTGTCAGCCAAGAAGAGCACGGATCCCGCAGATCCCGCCTGTTACCTCAACGCTGAAGCTGCCGCACTCATGGCAGGTATCTTCGATCCCTCTCAGAGAGCTCGTTTTATTTCGGAGTTTGGGCAGGTGGCCTTCAGTGAAGCCTACCTGCACAGCCTTGGAGGGCACAAGGTACCCAGTGTTCCGCTCAGCCCGCCCAAGCGCCCGCTAGCAGAGCAGCACGAGGCTCTGCGCGACAAAGTGCCGGTCGACGACCATAGAACGATCGTACTTTCCGCTGTCGACTGGCCGGAACGCGCGAAGAATCTGGGAGACGTGATCGACCTAAACCTCAAGCGCGATTTCGGTCGCGAGTTGGTTGCCCTGGCGATCGCAGAGCTCAATGACGGGGCCATGGAGCTGCTGCGAGAAGATTGCATCTCCTGCTTGGAAGCTGCCGTTTTTTACTCATTCAGTGGGCATAAGGCCTGGGCGAAGGCAGGAAACCGATGGCTTACTCCGTTCGTCGATACGTGGCTGGCGGACTGGCTGCGCCAGCGTCCCGTGATCGAAGAGTTCGCCCGGCTTTTGAGGGTCCTTAGGCCCTCGGCTGCGACTTGGTTGAGAGCTTAGAGGCTGCTCGTCATGGCCAAGGCACAAGACAAGGGCATCGAGCTTGACGAGGGCAAGTCGATCCTCGGGGCCGGCAACCAGAAGCAGGTCGAGCGCCTCCTGAAGAAAGCTGCGGACCAGGCCACCAAGGCGGCCAAGCGCAGATGGAAGCGTTCAGGCGGCAACCCCTTCTCAAACAACGCCCACGCGCGCATGGGTGGCATCGAGAGGGCGCTGACGAACGCGCTCACGGGTGCCCTGACGTTCCATAGCAACAACTCGGGACAGCGCCCCTCGATCAGGATGACCGCGCCCGACACGGGCGGCAGGCCGTTCCACTTCGACCACACCGCGGTGTCCTCGCAGACGATAAAGCTGAAGCCGGGCGAGACGGCCAAGGCCGTGCGCAAGTCGGGTAAGTTCGAAGCCAGGCCCAAGCGCCACACCAGCAGCAGCAGCGCGCACATGGCCTACCTCGAGCGCGACGGCGCAACCGAGATGATCGAGGTCGACCTTGAGGACGCGGCTAGGATCCGAGCCGCGATCGAGGCGGCTGGTCGCGAGATCGGACCGGGTGGCATGCAGGGGTACCTTGAGGACCCGTACAAGGCCGAGGACCTCGAGCAGCCGGCCGACGTCAAGCCACCGAAAGCGCTCGTCTTCTCCTACGGGACGCCGGAGATGGGCAAGACGCTTGAGGAGCGAATGGCCTTCTGGGACCTCGTCGAGGAGCACGCCAAGGGCGAGAGCGGCACGATCCAGCACCGCTTCATCATAGAGCTGCCCCACGAGGCGTCGCCCGAGGATCGACTGGCGATCATGGAGGCCTTCACCGCGAAGTTCGAGGCGGACGGCATCCCCTTCTATGCGGTGCTGCACGCGCCGACGGCTAAGAACGACAGCCGAAACTATCACGGTCACATCGTCATGTTAAACCGGCCGGCCAAAATGATGAAGTGGCCCCTCGGAGGCAAGGTCAAGGTCGGCCCGGAAGGCCCACTGGTGGACACCTGGGACTTCGCCGCCAAGAGCTTCCTGCCCGACGATTTCCGCGTCACGAAATGGCGCTACCCCAAACGCCAGACGATCCTCCCCGAATATCGAGCGACCTTCGTCAAGGACCAGCGCAAGCGCTTTTCCGACATCGTAAACGAGAGGATGGCCGCCGTCGGGAACCCCGTCCGCTACGACCACCGCAGCTACAAGGCGATGGGCCTCGAGGTCGACGCGATGAAGTCCATCTCCCGCATCATCAAGGACAAGGCCAAGGCGGGCGACCGCGTCGTGCTGGACTACGCACAGACCAAGAGAGACGTCCAGGCGGAGATCCAGAGGCTCGCTCGTGAACGCGCGCCGGACTATTCCGAGGTTTCGCAGATCCGCGCCGCTGTCAGGGCTGGCGACCGAGAGCTGCGCCAGCTCGAGAAGGAGGGCGCCTTCCTCAAGAAAAAGCCGATCCTGCGCCGAGGCGCGCACGCGGTGAAGACCTTCGTCAAGCGCAAGGCGCTCGACTACGCTCGCACGCGGGCGCTGCACGTCGAGCGCTCGATCGAGGCCGCGCAGGAGATCCGCTCCGTCGAGCGCGTCGTCGAGGCGACGAAGCCGGAGGTCGTCGCGCTCCTGCGCGCCAGGCTGGCGCGCAGCCTCGTTGAGGCGCGCGCCAAGGGCAAGAAGAAGGAGGTCGCACGCCTCAAGAAGGAGATGGCGGTCGTGCCGAAGACGGCGCTCGCCGCGCTCCTCAACGACGTCGCGCGCTCCGAGGTCGACATTCTCAAAGCCAGGCACGAGCGCGCCAGCGCCTCGCGCATGGCGCGCGTGCGCCAGGCGATGCGCGACTGGCGCGCCGCCGCGCTGGGCGCCAGGCCGGACCTGACGCCGACGGCGCCGCAGACGGCGATCCGGACGGGCGGAATCGCCGTCAACCAGCAGGCGCGGACCACCGCCGCGCCGGAGGCGCCCAAACCCAAGGAGCACGCCATGTGGGCCTCCTACGACGCCATCGTCGACGACGTCTTCAAGACGGGCTTCCAGAAGTACATGTGGGGCGTCAACAAGCGCTACACCAACTTCATCCTGGAGAACGCCGACAACGACATCCCCGGACGCACGCCGCTCGAGCTCGCGGCGAAGCTGATCGACGCCGTCAAGCAGCACCCGGCCAAGGCCGAGGAGCTGATCATGTCGTATCAGAACGGCCGGCAGGTCGAGCAGCCTGGGGCGTTCCCCAGCGGACCCGCCCGTCGGCCGGCGCAGCAAGCGCCGATCGAGGACGCCCCTCCCGTGTTCAAGCGGCGCGCCAGGATGCCCGACGCGGAGCCCGGCGAGGTAAAGCCCTTCCCGTACGACCTGACCCCGCTCGAGCCGAGGACGTTGCTCGCTACGCCGGTGCGATCGACTGCGCCGGCGGACGAGGCCAAGCACGTCCCGCCAAACGAACCGCCCTCGGACGAGGCCGCTACAAACGAGCCGGCAAAGGCCAAGCGCAAGGATAGGGAACGCAAGAAGGAGAGGCGGCGCATCATTATGATCGGACGTGGCCGCGAGCGGTAGGCAACACCAAAACGTCCCGCGAGCGAGGTACCTCGTCGGAGATTTTGGCCCGATTGGCCCCTTTAGGATCAGCGAGTCTTCAGCGGAGGCCCGGGAATGGGTCACCCCAGAGAAAAAGGCCTGCCGGAGCGGGTCCTCTGGCCCCGCGCTCCGTGGACGTTGATGTGAAGAATCAGAGTTTTGGTAGCGGCGACGACGCGCCGCAGGATGCGGACCTGAGGCTCTATGCCCGGGCCTGGTCCGGAGCGATGACTGCCGACGAGCTGTTCTTGCGCTGGGAGACCCACCTCTCCCATTCTCTGCTCCTTGGCCGAGCTCCAGACCGTGCCTATCCCGAGCACAGGCTTACCGGGCATCAGCTGAGCCAGGGTGCGCTCATCGCCGCGCGCCGCATGGCGCTGCTGCTGTCGGAAATGCCGACTGGCCTTCGCGAGGTCCTGGCGCTTCGCATTCACCTCTATGAGGCGATGTCCGTGCTCGAAAGCGAGACGACGGCCTCGAATGCCGTCCACATGATCGGGGCGGCGATCAAGGCCGATGCCGAGCGCCTGGGCGTCGGATTCCTGCCTTTGGCGCATCCCCGTGGTCGGGGGAATTGACAGCTATGTCATTGATTTTTATAGATTTTGAGTCGACCGGACTCGACACGGCCGTCAATCTGCCCACCCAGGCCGCTTTGATCCTGACGGACGATGATCTCGTCGTCCAGGACGAGGTGGTGCTCTATGGCAGGGTGCCCCGGCACGTGGTCGCATCACCCGACGCGATGCTGGTCACGGGCCTCATGCCCGACCAGCTCGAGGCGCCCCGGCTCGGCCATCTCGAACTGGCGACATCCATCGCGCGACTGCTGGCGTCATGGGCGCCGGCGACCGTCGTGGGCTTCAATTCCCTGAGGTATGACGAGGAGCTCCTTCGAAATTTCTTCCATCAGACGCTCTTGCCTCCCTACCTGACCTCAGGCAAGGGCTTCCGCCGCGCGGACGTCCTGCCGATGCTGAGGACGCTGGCGCAGATCCGCCCCTCGGCGATCTCGGTCCCGTTTCAGGACGGCAAGCCGGTCTACCGGTTGGGCGAGGTGTGTCGGGCAAACGGCATCGGGCTCGCCGAGAACGACCAGCATGATGCCCTCAACGACGTCCGCGCGACCATCGCGCTATTCAGGCTGATGCGCGAGCGCGCGCCCGACCTCATCGCGGTTATGATGGAGAACGCGCACAAATCTGGGGCCATCCGGCGGTTGTCGGCGGGCGGCGTGATCGGACTCGCCGATTTCGGTCGGATCGTGCCGGTAACCGCCCTGATGCCATCCCCCGCTAACGGGTCAAGCTGGGCGGTGGCGGATTTGACGATCGATCCCTCTACGTATCTGGGCCTCTCGCCGCCCGACCTGATCAGCCTGATGAGCGCGAAGGGCGAGCGGCCAATCCGGTCGGTGAAGGCGAATTCGCAGCCGATGCTCCTGCCGTGGACGCCCGAGGTCGGCATAGCGGCGAACTGCCCGCGGGAAAGCGAGGCGGTCTACAACGACCGCCTCCGACAAATCCACTCCGACGATGGGTTTTGGCGCAACCTGACCGTCGCCCTGGCCAACCGCTTCGCCGATCGTCAGCCCAGCGAATGGCCAGAGCAGAGGCTCTACGATGGCTTCCCCTCCAAGGAAGACGTCGGCCGCGCCGCACGGTGGCACGAACTCGACTGGTCCGTCCGCTACGCCTTTGGCGAACGGCACTTTCAGGACGATCGCCTTCGGGCCTTCTCGCGCCGGCTCGTGTTCGAGCATGCGCCGGAGACGATGACACCGGAGCAGTGGCGAGAGGGGCGCGAGTGGCTACAGCTCCGGTTGACGACGACGGATCGTGTTCCTTGGCTCACCTTGCCGGCTGCGATCGCCCGCTGCGCAGAGTTGCGGCGCGAAACCGCCGACCCGGAGCGCCTCGCCCGGATCGACGTGATCTGTCGATGGCTTGAGGGCCGACTTGCCGAGATGGTCCGCCCGCCCAAACCGTCATCGCGCTAAGGCGGCGAGATCGATGCCGGCTTCCGGCCGGCCAAACGAACTGCGTACCTATCGAGGGGAGGGCGCTGGCCGTGAGGTCTGCGTCCTTTTTCGTGGCGAGCGGACCGGGGGGCGAAGCAGGAGGGCTCGCCGATGAGACGAAGGAAGCAGACCCCCAGGATCTCAGGCAGACACGAAGAGAATCCGGCAACACGGCCCTACCACGGCACCAACAGGGGCTTCTGGTCCGGAGCGCGCTCAGTGGGCCGTCCTGTCCGGTTGGCAGTCGTCCAGGACGGGCTTCCAACGGCACCAAGACGGGCTTCTGGCCCAGAGCGCGCTCAGTGGGCCGTCCTGTCCGGGTTGCGATTGGCCAGGACGGCCTTCCCACGGCGCCAACACGGGC
>CALRYW010000078.1:0-20130 GCA_943372485.1 Allobosea thiooxidans | reverse complement strand
ACGCAGACGAACATCATCACGAAGAAGGCCGGGCCGTCAGCCGGATCGGCGAAGGAATAGTCGAGCCCGCAGACCTCGCAGGAGGGGCGCAGCTTCAGGAAGCCGTCGAAGAGATGGCCCTTGCCACAGCGCGGGCAGCGGCCGCGCAGGCCGGTCTGCAGCGGCGACAGGGTTGGCCATTGTTCGCCGGACATCACGTTCTCCCAGGCCATGCCGCAAAAATGGGCACTCACGCGAGATGGGCGCCGTGACCGTCAAAGGCAATCGCCGCGCGTGCATCGCTGGGCTGCATCGACGATGCCAATCCCCCGAACAGGCCCAAAACAACGGCCGATCGCCCCAAGCGCCGCCTCGACGCGCGGTACCGGGACGGTTTGCCGCAGCCGGCTCAGATGTGGATGGCGTGGCCGAGCGCCTTGAGCGCGGCCTCCTGGAAACCCTCGCCCTGTGTCGGATGGGCGTGGATCGTGCCCGCGACATCCTCCAGCGTCGCGCCCATTTCCAGCGCGAGCCCGAAGGCGGTGGAGAGTTCTGAGATGCCGGAGCCGACAGCCTGGATGCCGAGCACCAGCCCGTTCTGCGCCTGGGCGACGATCCGGACGAAACCCTGCTCGCCGTCGCGGGTCATGGCCCGGCCATTGGCGGCGAAGGGGAACTGGCCGACCCGGATCTCCTGCCCCGTGCGCCGCGCCTCCTCGGGCGAAAGCCCGACCGAGACGATCTCGGGGTCGGTGAAGCAGACAGCGGGGATGGCGCGCTTGTCCCAGGCGCGCGGCAGGCCGGCGGCGATCTCGGCCACCATCTCGCCTTGCGCCATGGCGCGGTGCGCCAGCATCGGCTCGCCGGTGACGTCGCCGATGGCATGGACTCCGCGCATCGAGGTCTCGCAGCGGTCGTTGACGCGGATGAAGTGGCCATCCCTATCGAGAACCAGCTCCTCCAGCCCGATCCCCGACGTGACGGGGGCGCGCCCGACGGTGACGAGGATGCGGTCGGCGGCGATGCGCCGCTCCTGCCCGTCCACCGTCTCGACGAGCAGCGCATCGCCCGCGGGCGCGGCGCCGCGCGCCTTGGCGCCGAGCAGGACCTCGACGCCGAGCGCGGTGAGACACTTCGCGACGGGGGCCGTCAACTCCGCATCATAGAGCGGCAGGATGCGCTCCTGCGTCTCGACGATGGTGACCTTGCTGCCGAGCTTGGCGAAGGCGATGCCGAGTTCGAGCCCGATATAGCCGCCGCCGACGACGGCGAGACGCTGGGGGATCTCGGAGAGCGACAGAGCCTCGGTGGAGGAGATCACGGGGCCGCCGAAGGGCAGGAAGGGCAGTTCGACCGGCCCGGAGCCGGTGGCGATGACGATGCGCTCGGCGCGGATCACCTTCGGACCAGTCTCGGTCTCGACCACGACGGTCTTGCCATCACGGAAGCGGGCGCGGCCCTGGACGATCTTGACCTTGGCCTTGCGAAGCAGGCCGGCGACGCCGTTGTTGAGGCGGCCGACGATGCCGTCCTTCCAGGCGACCGCCTTGGCGAAGTCGAGGGTCGGGGCGCCGGCCGTCAGGCCGAAGGGCGTCCTGCCGGCGGCGGCGTGGGCTGCCTTCTCATAGTCCTCGGCGACATGGATCATCGCCTTGGACGGGATGCAGCCGACATTCAGGCAGGTGCCGCCAAGCTTGCCGGCCTCGACGATGACGGTGTCGAGCCCGAGCTGCCCGGCGCGGATGGCGCAGACATAGCCGCCGGGCCCGGCGCCGATGACGAGCAGCTTGCAGGTGATCTCGGTCATGATGCGGTTCCGCCCTCAGACATCGATGAACAGCGTCGCCGGGTTTTCCAGCAGTTCCTTCAGCCGCTGCACGAAGACGGCCGCGTCCCAGCCGTCGACGACGCGGTGGTCGAAGCTCGACGACAGGTTCATCATCTTGCGCGGGACGAAGGTGGTGCCGTCCCAGACCGGGCGGACCACCATCTTGTTGACGCCGACGATGGCGACCTCCGGGTGGTTGATGACCGGTGTCGTGGCGATGCCGCCCATGGCGCCGAGCGAGGTGATGGTGATGGTCGAGCCGGTGAGCTCGTCACGGGTGGCGGTGCCCTGCCGGGCGCGCTCGGCGATGCGGTTCAGCTCGAGCGCGCAGCCGAAGATGTCGCGCGCCTCGGCATGCTTCACCACGGGCACCATCAGCCCGCCCGGCGTCTGCGTGGCGATGCCCAGATGGATGCCGGCATGCTGGCGCACGATGCCGGCCTCGTCGTCGTAGAGCGCGTTGAGGTTGGGCTGCTCGGCCAGAGCCTTGACCATGGCGCGCATCAGGAAGGGCAGGAGCGTGAGCTTCGGGCGCTCGGGCTGCGGCTTCCTGTTGAGGACCGCGCGCAGATCCTCCAGTGCCGAGACGTCGACCTCCTCGACGATGGTGATGTGCGGGATGCGCGCCTTCGCCAACGCCATCTTCTCGGCGATCTTGCGTCGCAGGCCGACGACCTTGATCTCGGTGACGGAGGTCTTCTCCGCGAGGCCGGGCTTGCGCTCGGTCTCCGGCCCGCGCAGCAGGAAGGCGTCGAGATCCTCGTGCAGGATGCGCCCGGCCGGGCCGCTTCCTGAGACCTGGCGCAGATCGATGCCGGCCTCGCGGGCCTTGAGCCGCACGGCCGGCGAAGCGAGAGGCCGTTCGCCCGGCGCGCGCCGCGGCAGGGCCGGAGCGGGAGCAGCGGCGCCGGCGAGCGCCTTGGCGGGCCGGGGCACCGTCATGGCCTGAGGGGGCGCGAGCGCGGCGGACGTCGGATCGGTTTCACCGGCGCCCTTGCTGTCGGGCGCATCGGTTCTGGGTTCCGGGCTTAGGCCTGCGGCCTGCCCCGGAATGACGGCGTGCGTCTCGCCAGAATCATCGCTTGCGGCCGCTCCACCCTCGCCCGCGACCTCGAGCCTGACCAGCGCGGAGCCGATCGCGACCGTGTCGCCGATCTCGGCGCCGATCCAGGTGACCTTGCCGTCGACGGGGGCCGGGATCTCGACGGTCGCCTTGTCGGTCATCACGGCGGCGAGCAGGTCGTCCTCGCGGATGATGTCGCCGACCTTGACGTGCCACTCGACCAGCTCGGCCTCGGCGATGCCTTCCCCGACATCGGGGAGCTTGACGATGCGCTCGGCCATCAGCGGCTCTCCATGATCTCGCGCAGCGCCTGGCCGACGCGGGCGGGGCCGGGGAAATAGGCCCATTCCTGGGCATGCGGATAAGGCGTGTCCCAGCCGGCGACGCGGCGTACCGGCGCCTCGAGATGGTAGAAACAGGTCTCCTGGACCAGGGCGGCGAGTTCGGCGCCGAAGCCCGAGGTCAGAGTCGCCTCGTGCAGGACCATGCAGCGGCCGGTCTTGGCGACGGAGGCGGTGATCGTGTCGAGATCGAGGGGAACGAGGGTCCGCAGGTCGATCACCTCGGCATCGATGCCGGTCTCCTGCGCGACAGCCTCGGCGACATGGACCATGGTGCCGTAGGTGATGATGGTGCAGGCCGCTCCCTCGCGGCGGATCGCGGCCTTGCCGAGCGGCAGGACAAAATGCCCCTCGGGCACCTCGCCGAGCTCATGCTTCGACCAGGGCGTGACCGGCCGGTCGTGATGGCCGTCGAAGGGGCCGTTATAGAGGCGCTTGGGCTCGAGGAAGATCACCGGGTCGGGGTCCTCGATCGCCGCGATCAGCAGGCCCTTGGCGTCATAGGGGTTCGACGGCACCACGGTCTTCAGGCCCGAGACATGGGTGAAGAGGGCTTCGGGGCTCTGGCTGTGGGTCTGGCCGCCGAAGATGCCGCCGCCGGTCGGCATGCGGATCACGATCGGGCAGGTGAAATCACCATTCGAGCGGTAGCGCAGCCGCGCGGCCTCCGAGACGATCTGGTCATAAGCCGGGTAGACATAGTCGGCGAACTGGATCTCGATGCAGGGCCGCAGGCCGTAAGCGGCCATGCCGATCGCGGTGCCGACGATGCCGGCCTCGCTGATCGGAGCGTCGAAGCAGCGGCTGACGCCATATTTCTGCTGCAGCCCATGGGTGCAGCGGAAGACGCCGCCGAAGAAGCCGACGTCTTCGCCATAGACCACGACGTTCTCGTCGCGGGCCATCGAGACATCCATGGCGGAGCGGATCGACTCGATCATCGTCATGCGCGGCATGTCAGCGGCCTCCCATGGAAGAGGCGGCAGGCGCCCACGCCGTCATGGTCGGCCTTGTGCCGACCATCCACGTCTTCTTTCGGCAAGAGCAGTGGTCAAGACGTGGATGCTCGCCACAAGGGCGAGCATGACGAAGGAGGATCGGGTGCCTCGAGACCATCGTTATACCCCCAGCTGCTGGCGCTGGCGGCGCAGATGCGGCGGCATCTCCGCATAGACGCCCTCGAACATGTCGCGCGCCGAGGGCTTGCCGCCGGAATGCAACGTGCCGAAGCGCTCGGCTTCCTTCTGCGCGGCGATCACCGTCTCCAGGATTTCGGCCTGGGTCTGCGTGTGGCGCTCCTCGCTCCAGGCGCCGATGGCGATCAGATGCTCCTTCAGCCGCAGCAGCGGATCGCCGAGCGGCCAGCCGTCGGATTCCTGCTTGGGGCGATAGGCGGACGGATCGTCCGAGGTCGAATGCGCGCCGGCGCGGTAGGTGACGTATTCGACCAGCGTGGGGCCGAGATTGCGGCGGGCGCGCTCGATCGCCCATTGTGCCACGGCATAGGTGGCGAGGTAGTCGTTGCCGTCGACCCGCAGGGCGGGGATGCCGAAGCCGAGGCCTCGCGCCGCGAAGGTGCCCGAGCCGCCGCGCGCGATGCCCTGGAAGGTCGAGATCGCCCACTGGTTGTTGACGACGTTGAGAACGACGGGCGCCTTGTAGGTCGAGGCGAAGACGAGTGCGGCGTGGAAATCCGATTCCGCCGTGGAGCCGTCGCCGACCCAGGCGGCCGCGATCCTTGTGTCACCCTTGATCGCGGAGGCCATGGCCCAGCCGACGGCCTGGACGAACTGTGTCGCGAGATTGCCGGAGATCGAGAAGAAGCCGTGCTGCTTCGAGGAGTACATGATCGGCAGCTGCCGGCCCTTCAGCGGGTCGCGCTCGTTGGAGTAGATCTGGCACATCATGTCGACGAGCGGGTAGTCGTCGGCGATGAGCAGCCCGGCCTGGCGGTAGGTCGGGAAATTCATGTCGCCGGGTTCGAGCGCGATGCGGAAGGCGCAGCTCACGGCCTCCTCGCCGGTGTGCTGCATGTAGAAGGAGGTCTTGCCCTGGCGCTGGGCCATCTGCATGCGCGCATCGAAGGTGCGCAGCGTCATCATGTGGCGCAGGCCGCGGATCAGCTCGTCCCGGCTGAGATCGGGCACCCAGGGGCCGACCGCCTCACCCTCGCGGTTCAGCACGCGGATGATCGAATAGGCGAGGTCGCGGATCTCCCTGGGGTCGACATCGACGGGCGGTCGCTCGACCGACCCTGCCTGCGGAATCACGACATGGGAGAAGTTCGGCTGCTCGCCCGGGCGGGAGGCCGGCTGCGGCACGTGAAAGCGAAGGGGTGTGTCGGTCATGCGCTCCGTCCCTGATCCGCCGTTTCGTCCGGTCGGCCAGCATTCCGCCGTCCGGCCCGGACGGCAAGCCATCCGTTTCCGCGGGGCTTAAGGTCGCGAGCAGCGACGCATCCCTCTTGGCCTCAGGCTAGCCCGGGACCAGCGGAGATTCCTCTCGAAATTGGTTGCATCCGGAACGGTCTGCAGAAATATCATCTGCAGGACAACTCTCAGCCGGGATGATCTTCCGTGATACCGCGCAACCGCCGGAGCGATGAGCCGGATACCACCGATCTGCGGATTCTCTCCGCGCTGCAGGAGGACGGCCGCCTGACTGTCAACGCGCTGGCGGAAAAGGTCGGGCTCTCGCCCTCGCCCTGCTGGACGCGGGTGAAGCGGCTGGAGGAGAGCGGCACGATCGAGAAATACGTCGCCGTGCTCGACCAGAAGGCGCTCGGCTTCGGCAATGTCGTCTTCGTCGAGATCACGCTCGACAAGCATGACGACAAGATCCTCGACCATTTCGGCGTGGCGCTGACGCGGATTCCGGAGGTGGTCGAGGCCTATCTCGTCACCGGCGAATACGATTACCTGGTCAAGGTCGTGGTCAGCGGCACCGACCATTACGAGCGCTTCCTGCGCGAGACGCTCTACCGCATCCCCGGCATCCGCCAGACGCGCACGACCTTCGGTCTGCGGACTCTCAAGCGCGCGATCTCGATCGACCCGCTGAAGATGCCGCGGCCGTGATCGCAACGCCACCCACCTCCCGCGTCATCCTGGACAAGCCGCGAAGCGGCGCAGGCCGGGATCCATCATAGAGAGCCATCGCGCCCGATGATGGATCCCGGTCGGCCTGCGGCCGCCCAGGATGACGGTGGGGGGTCAGTCCCTGAAATTGAAACGATCGTTGCCCTGGCCGTCAGGCCAAGAGGAACCCCTCATCGGCAGCCGCCAGCGCCACTGCGGCCTCCAGATCCGGAGCGGCGGCGGCGTGGATGGTGAAGAGCCCCTCGCCCGCCGTGACCTCGTCGCCGACGGCCCGCAGCAGGTCGATGCCGGCGCTCTTGTCGAAGGGGGCGCCGGCGCGGCGCGCGATGCCGGCGATGCGCCAGCCGTCGATCTCGCTGATCCGGCCGGCGCGGGAGGCGCGCATGGTGTGGGTCAGGGCGGCGGGCTTGGCGAGGATGCTGCGGCGTCCCTGGGCGGCAATGATCCCGTCCAGAGCGGCGCGCGCCGCGCCCGAGGCCAGCAGCTCGGCCGCCCGCGCGCGGCCGCTCTCCCGCGTGCCGATGGCCGGGTCCCAGGCGAGGATGCGGCCGGCGAAGTCGAGCGCCTTCTCGCGCAGGTCGGCCGGGGCCTGCGCATCGCCCTCGAGCACCCAGAGCACGTCGCGGACCTCGAGCGCCGGGCCGATGCCGCGCCCGATCGGCCCGGCGCCGCAGGTCGCGACCGCCTCGACATGCAGGCCGACGGAACGCCCGACGCTCTCGAACAGCGCACCGAGTTCGCGTGCCTCCGCCTCGCTGTGCAGCTTGGCGCGGCGGCCATAGGGCAGATCGACCACGACATGCGTCGAGCCTGCCGTCAGCTTCTTCGAGATGATCGAGGCGACCGACCAGCGGTTTGAATCGATGCCGAGCGGGCGCGTGATCGCGTTCATCACGTCGTCGACGGCGGAGTGGTTGAGGCGGCCGTTCCAGGCAATGCAGGCGCGCGCCTGTGCCACCGTGCGACGGACGTCGTCCTCCGTCAGGTCGACCCTGGCCAGCACCTCCATCGCATCGGCCGTGCCGGCGGCCGAGGTGATGGCGCGCGAGGAGGTCTTGGGCATGGCGAGCCCATGGGCAGCGACGATCGGCGCGACGATCAGCGTGATGCGGCTGCCGGGGATGCCGCCCATCGAGTGCTTGTCGACGACGATCGGCTCGTCCCAGCGCAGCGGCGTCGAGAAGCCGGCGCGCACACTCGCCAGCGCCGCGACCTCGGCGTCGCTGAGCGAGCGCGTGGCGGCGACGAGGAAGGCCGAGATCTCGCCTTCCGGGTAGCGCCCCTCGACGATGTCGCGCAGCAGCATGGCATAGTCGGCGGCGCCGAGTTCGGTGCCCTGGATCTTGGCGCGCAGCGCATCGCGGCTGTGCTGCGGCGGCGTGCGCGTCAGCGTGATCTCGCTGCCTGCCGGCAGGCCAAGCTGCGCGAAGGCCTCGCGCGACAGGCCGATCTCGTGCGGCTGCAGCAGCCAGCCGGGATCGACGACGTTGACCCGCGCGCGGATGCTGCTTCGCTTCCCTTGCGCGTCGATCGGGCCGGCGACGTCGACCTTGCCCGGCCCGTCGAAATCCGAAACGCCGATCACGCTGTCGCGCGGGAGGTAGGCGATGCTGTCGCGCCAGCCATCGATCGGGACGGGCTTCAGTGACAGGCGCCGCGTGGCGGAGTCGATGGCCGCGAGGAAATGCTCGATGCCGTCCTCGACCGTGCCGTCGTTGGCGACGGTGATGGTCTCGATGCCGTCGGGCCATTGCGGCGGCTTGCGGGCCAGCCGCGCGACGATGTCCTGCCCCGTCTCGCGGCCGCGGGAGGCGAGACGGCGGGCCAACGTCTCGGGCGAGGCGGTGACGTTGATGATGATCAGCCGCGGCACGGCGCCAGCGAGCGTCTCCAGAACCCCACGCGAGCCGTTGGCGACGATGTGGCGCCCGGCCAGCAGCTCGTCCCGCAGCGCGGCGCGCAGCCCGTAGTGCAGCCCATGCGCCTGCCAGGAGACCAGCAGACCACCCGTGGCCGCGAGCGCGGCGAATCCGGCTTCGTCGACCGCCTCGTGATCCTCCCCGCCAGCATCGGCCGGGCGAGTGATCAGGCGCCGCGCGAAGCCGAAGCGCCCGCCCTGCGCCAGGGCCCGCCGGGCCCCGTCCATCAGCGTATCCTTGCCGGCCCCACTCGGCCCGACGACGACGAAGAGGATGCCTGGCCGCATGGTGGTTTCGTCGCCTTCAGGCCTCGTCGAGCCCGATGTCCACGGCGGGCGCCGACTGGGTGATCTTGCTGGTGGAGATGTAGTCCACGCCGGTCTCGGCAACGGCGCGGATCGTCTCGTAGCGGATGCCGCCCGACGCTTCCAGCTTGGCGCGGCCGGCGACATAGGCGACCGCCTCCGTCATCTCCGGCACGGGCATGTTGTCGAGCATGATCACGTCGGCGCCGGCGGCGACCGCCTCGCGCACCTGCTCCAGCCGGTCGCACTCGACCTCGAGCTTGGTCAGGACGGGCAGCTTGCGGCGGGCGCGCTCGACCGCCTGGGCGATGCCGCCGCAGACGGCGATGTGGTTGTCCTTGATCATCACGCCATTATCGAGGCCGAGGCGATGGTTCAGCCCGCCGCCGCAGGCGACCGCATGCTTCTCAAGCATGCGCAGGCCGGGCGTGGTCTTGCGGGTGTCGATCAGCCGGGCGCGCGTGCCCTTGATGATGTCGACATAGCGCGCCGTTTCGGTGGCGATGCCCGAAAGCCGCTGGACGATGTTGAGGGCCGTGCGCTCGGCGGTGAGGATGCCCTGGGCCGGCCCCTCGACCAGAATCAGCGTCGCGCCCTTCTCGACGCGGTCGCCATCCGCGGCCGCGACCTTGACCGACAGCCTCGGCTCGTATCGGGCAAAGACGGCCGCCGCAACATCGAGGCCGGCCAGGACCATCGGCTCGCGGGCATTCATGCGGAAGGCACCGGTTTCCGTCGGCTCGATCATGAGCTGGACGGTCAGGTCGCAGGAACCGATGTCCTCGCTCAGCCAGAGGTCGATCAGCCGCTGGGTGGTGAAACGGTCATACATGCTCAGCCCCTGCCCTGTGCCCCGCCAGCGCGTGCGGGCTTCGCCATGGGGAGCGAATAGCACGGATGGCCCGATCCGATGACCGTTTGTGTACCAACGATGCGAAGCGGACCCGTATGTGTCAAGCAAGGATTGGTCGATGTCTTGCGCCGAGGCCCCGCTTCGCGCAGCAGCCGACGATTTCAGCCCGACAACCACAGTTGTCGCGCGCAGGTTGCAAAATTTTGCTGCAGTGCACGCCGCCCGTTTGGGCGATGATCAGCATTGACAACCTATATGCACACCAACAAAATCCTGGTCGTGCTGCGCAAGTCAGCTTTCGACAAGGCGGCTTGAAGCCGCTCGGGAACGGCAGCTACGTCAGATCATCCGCCGGCATCATCGGCCGGCGGCCTTCGGTTGAGCGGCCCGCTCCCGGGCCGTGTCCGACACGAGGCAGGGAGGGGAACCATGAAGAGACTGGCTTTCACGACGCTCGTCGCGGCCGCGCTGGCAATTGGGGCGGTTCCGGCGGCGGCACAGACCGCACCGGCGAAGAAGATCACCCTGACCGGCGGCTCCGTCGGCGGCGCCTGGAGCGCCATCGGCAACGCCATCGGCGAAACGATCCGGCGCGAATCGCCGGGCGCCGCCTTCGGCTATGAGCCTGGGCGCGAGGCCGCGAACATCCAGCTGGTTTCGACCGGCAAGGTCGAGCTCGGCATCGCCCATGCGCAGCTGGTGAAGCGGGCGCAGGCCGGCGAGGAACCCTTCAAGGCGCCCGTGACCAATCTGCGCGCCATCGCGCTGATCGACCCGACGGCCGCGGTGCAGATCCTCGTGCGCGAGGATGCCGGCATCGACAGCTTCGGAAGCGTTCTCGCCGCCAAGAAGCCGGTCCGCGTCGCGCTCAACCAGCGCGGCACGCTGATGGCGGTGACCGGCGAGGAGGTGTTCAAGGCCTATGGGATCACGGCCAAGGACATCGAGGCCTGGGGCGGCCGCATCCACCATGTCGACTACAATGCCGGCCTCGAGATGATGAAGAACGGCCAAGTCGACATCATCATCAACATGCTGGCCTTTCCCTCAGGCCAGATCAACAGCGCGACGCGCGAGATGAAGGTGAAGATGCTCGGCATCTCGCCCGAGGCGACCGCCAAGCTGGGCGCGCTGCTCGGCACGGCACCGATCACCGTGCCGGCCGGGACCTATGCCTTCCAGCCCGCGGCGGTGCCGACCATCACCGGCAGCGTCGTTCTCTTCGCCTCGGCCGAGATGAAGAACGAGGATGCCGCCCTGATCGTCGACGGCATGATCAAGCATTTCGACTATCTGCGGCAGGCGCATGCGATGATGGCCCGGCTCGAGCCGGTCAACCTGACGCAGACCGCGCCGCTGGTGCTCCATCCCGGCGCCGAAGCCGCCTATCGGAAAGCCGGCCTGCTGAAGTGAGGCGCGGCCCCCTCCGCCGCCTCCGGACCGACCATCTGGAGACATCGCGATGCCGCCCCTGCTGACGATCCTCGCGCCGGGGCGCTCTCGCCGCCTCGACGCGCCGGAGCAATGGACGGTCCATCTCATCGGCGTTGCCGCGGCGGTCCTGCTGATCGCCGTCTCGTTCGGCTGGTATGTGAAGCGCGAGATCGCGCTGTTTCTCTTCCTCGGCGCGGTCCTTTCGCTGGCGTTCCTGACGACCACCGCCAATCCGGCGCGTCCCACCGGGCGCTCCCCCGCCTCCTGGCTTCTGGTCGTGCTCTCACTCGCCTCCTGTGGCTATTTCGTGGCTATGCAGCCGGTCCACGAGATGCGGCTGCCGATGATCGACGAACTGTCGGCCCCCGACATCGCGGCTTCGATCGTGCTGATCGCGCTGGTGATGGAGGCGACGCGGCGCTGCATCGGGATGATCCTGGTCGTGCTCGTGACGATCTTTCTCGCCTACGCCATCTTCGGCAACAGGCTTTCGGGCTCCTTCGCCCATCGCGGCTTCAGCACGCAGGAGATCGTCGACCATCTGGTCTTCTCGACCAACGGGCTGTTCGGACCGGCACTCGAGGTCGCGGCTTTCCTGGTCGTCGTCTTCGTCGTCTTCGGTGCCTTGCTCGACCGCATCGGCGGCGCCGATTTCTTCTATGACATTGCCAACAGCCTGGTCGGCAAGCAGGTCGGCGGGGCCAGCAAGGTCGCGGTGGTCTCGTCGGGCCTCTACGGATCGATCTCGGGCTCCCCGACGGCCGACGTGGTGACCACCGGCTCCTTCAGCATCCCCCTGATGATCAGGACCGGGACAAGCCGGACCTATGCCGGCGCGATCGAATCCGCGGCCTCGACGGGCGGCGCCCTGCTGCCACCGGTGATGGGCTCGGCTGCGTTCCTGATGACGGACTTCACCGGCATTCCCTATGCCACGATCGCGCTGTCGGCCCTCATCCCCGCCCTGCTCTACTACCAGTCGGTGTTTCTCGCGGCGCATTTCAAGGCGCATCGGGACGGGCTTTCGCCGATGTCGGAGGGCGAAACGCCCTCGATCCTGGCCGTGCTGCGGCGCGACTGGGCCTATCTCGTGCCGATCGGGCTCCTGGTCTGGGGCGTGCTGAGCCTGAACCGGCCCGCCTTCGCGGGAGCCATCGCCTGCGCCGCCCTGCTCCCGGTCGCCCTGCTGCGCCATCCCGACCCGGTCCGGCTGGTCAAGACGGTCTTTTTCGGCCTGAGCGACGGCATGCGGGGCATGATCGGCGTCGGCGTGGCCTGCGCCATTGCGGGTCTCGTGGTCGGGACGCTTTCGATGACCGACCTGACGGGCAAGATCAGCTCCGGCCTGTTCCACATGTCCGGCGGCAGCCCGATCCTGACCGTTCTCGTCGCCGCCTTCGTCATCATCGTGCTCGGCATGGGCATGCCGACCCCGGCGGTCTACGCGCTCTCGGCGGTGCTGGCGGCGCCGGCCCTGATCGCACTGGGCATCGCGGTGCTGCCGGCGCATCTCTTCATCGTCTACATCGCCTCAATGTCGGCGATCACGCCGCCCGTCGCGGTCGCCGCCTTCGCGGCGGCGTCGATCGCGAAAGCCAATCCGGTGATGATCGCCGTCGTCGCCTGCCGGATCGCGATGGTCGCGTTCATCCTGCCCTTCGTTTTCATCTATCAGCCGGCCCTGCTGCTGATCGGACCGGCCTGGCAGACGGTCCTGTCCGTCGCAGCGGTAGCACTGGGCGTGATCGCCCTCAACGCCGCGATCGAGGGCTATCTGTTCTCCCGCCTCGGCCTGGCCGCCCGCGTCCTGCTGGGGGCAGGCGGAATCGGGCTCTTCCTGCCCTTCGCGGCGACGCAGCTGACGGGGCTGGCGCTGCTCGCGGCCACGGCCGTCTGGCTCTGGGCCACGCGCGCGCCGGGTCCGCGTGCGGCCCGCGCCAGCTGAGGCTGCCCCCTCAGTTGCCGAGATCGCGCGCGACGCGAAAGCCGGCGACCTGGTCGCGGATGCCAGGCTCGCTGACGATCCGGGAATCGAGCCGCCGCGCCGTCGGCGGATCGGCCCAGGAGCCGCCCCGCAGGATGCGGCCCTCCTCCTCGTGGCAGATCGGCGGCGGGAAGGGCTGACCGGGCACGGAGGGGTCGGGCGGGCAGGTGTCGACCCATTCCCAGAGATTGCCACTGAGATCCGAGAGGCCCCAGGAGCTGGCTGCGAAGCTGCCGACGGGCGCTGTGGTGCGGAAGCCGTCGCGGCAGGGCGCCACGGTCCAGGAGGGCATCGCCTGCTTCGCGGTCTCGTCGGCACCGTTGCCGATCGCGCAGAGGCGCGCGGGATCGGCCATGTCCTTGGCCGAGGAGGCCGCGACATGGTGCCATTCGGGATCGCTCAGCAGGCGGTAGCGCTGCCCCGTGCGCTTCGACAGCCAGGCGAGATAGGCCCTGGCGTCGCCATGGCTGACGCAGGCGACCGGGTCGCTGTCGGTCTGCGGAAAGCCCGGGTCCTGCCAGGAGAGGGTGGGATCGAGCTTCCAGACCGGCGCGCGGACATGGCAGCCGAGTTCGACGACATGGCCGGACTGCTGCACGAAGACACGGTACTGCGCCCGGGTGACCTCGAAGCGGCCGATGGCGAAGGGTTGCGGCAGCGCGACCTCGACATTGCGCGGCGTCGCACCGGTCGAGAGCTGCATGCGGACATCGCCGTCGGGCACCAGGACGAGCTCCGGGCAGTCGGCACAGTCGCGAAAGCTCTCGCCCGAACCCGGCTTGACCCAGAGCCGCTTGCCGTCGGCCGCGAGATCGACATAGCCGAGAGCGGCGAGCCGTGCCGTCACCCGGCTCTTGTCGACCCCCGCCGCGAGCAATTCGAGCAGCGCCGCCCGGTCGGTGGTGGCGGCGATCCGCGCCGCCATCTCGGCGGCAGGATCCTGCGGCGGCGCCAGCGGGGTGAGCTTCAGGCTGGGGCCGGCGGAGGCCGATCCCGACGGCGGCGGCGCCTGCGACAGGGCCGCGGCCGGCAGCGCCAGCGCACCCAGCGCCGCGCCCAGGGCGAACCGCCGACCGGCGGGCCGCCGCCGGGATAGGGGAGCCGCAGCGCTCATGCGCAGGGCGCGGTCTTGAATTCGACGCGGCGGTCGACCGCCGTGCTGGCGTCGTCGCGCGGCAGGCCGACCAGCACCTCGCGAAAGCCGACGCCGGAGGGGCGCAGCCGCTGCGACATGCCCGGCGCAGCCGCGGCCATGAGCCCCACGATGCGCTCCGCGCGCTCGCGCGAGAGCCTGTCGTTCAGCGCCTCGGGGCCGGTGCGGCTGGCATGGCCGACCACGTCGAGGCAGACGCCGGCCTGGGTCGCCCGCGCCGAGATCTCGCGCAGCCAGGCCGGGTAGCTCGCGGAGAGCTTGCGGTCGGCATTGAAGGCGGTGGAGTTCGGCTCGAACAGGAACTTCACCCCGAGCTGGCCGAGGGCGAAGCCGCGCTCGACCATCCGGCCGAAGGTCTGGTCGGCCTCGCTGGTTTCGCCCAGCGCCGCATAGGAGAGGTAGAGGCCGTTGAGCACGCGCAGCTGGTCGCCCCCCGGCTGGGCCTGCGCCTCGCGATAGAGATCGCGCGCCCGGCGATGGTCGCCAGCCTCATAGGCGGCGCCGGCCTCGCGGATGCGGGCGGCGGCGCCGAGCTGGTCGATATAGGCGGGCGAGACGGGCGTGCCGGGCTGCGACTTCTGGCAGGCCTCGATATAGGCGCGGGTCGCCGCGTCCAGACCCCAGACCGGCGTGTCGGCATAGGAGGCCGCCGGGGCGATGTCGACATTGCCGACGGTCGAGCGCGCGACGCTGCGGGCATAGACCGTCTTGGCCTCGCGCTCGACCAGGGCGAAGCAGATCCAGAAGGCGTCGCGATCACCGCCGGGCTGGCCGGCATTGTTGATCGTGTTGAAGGTGCCGATGAAGACGAAGCGGGCCTTGGCGACGTTTTCGGGCGTGAAGGCCAGGATCTTCACATGCGCATAGCGCTCCGCCACCAGCTCGGCGATGCGCCGATCGAAGCCGCGCGTCGCCGCCGACTGGATGCCGGTGACGCCGTCGATCAGCGGATCGATGACGACGGTGACCTCGCCGGCGCTCGCCGGCAGCTTGGCGAAGAGATCCGTCGCGGCCTTCATGAAGGCCTGTTCGAGCGGGACCAGCGCGGGGGCCCGCGCGGCGGCGACGGGCTGGGCGATGGCGGCCGGCGCGCTGCCGACGGCGGCGAGCGCGAGCATGACGGCGGTGGTGAAGGAACGCAGGGACATCAGGCAGCTCCGGGAAGGCCTGTCGCCCCCCTGCTCCCCAGCCGGATTGCGACGAAGGTCGATCAAGTGCTGAACCATAGCGTCATCTCCTTTTCCCGAGCAATCCTTCCTGGGCAGGAAGGATCGGTATGGGGAGAGATTGCAGCAGCCGCACCGCCATGACTGTCTCCGGCGGAACAGCCCCGCACCGGACGCTGCGGCAGCGGGGCCTCAGACCGGCGTGGACACTGCGACGGACCCGACCCCGCGCAGCTCGACCGTGCCGAGCGGGCGCAGCCCCGCCGGGTCGCAGCGGCTCGCCGCGACGGGGCCGACGCAGATCGACGAGCCGAGCTCCTTGTTGAGCGCCTCGAGCCGGGCCGCCATGTTCACCGCCTCGCCATGAGCGGTGTAGTCGAGCTTGGCGCCGACACCGACGTCGCCGACGATGGCGATGCCGGTTTCCAGCCCCTGCCGCGTGCGGCCGAGCCCGATCTTGGCCGCCAAACCGACGGCACGGTAGGACTCTGTCCAGTCGAGGATGGCGACCGCGCAGGCGAGCGCGCGCCGCGGATGCTCATCGAGATCGAGCGGCGCGTTGAAGAGGGCGTGGACGGCGTCGCCCACGAGCTTGTCGACCATGCCGCCATGCTCGCCGACGATGCGGGTGACACCCTCGAAATAGCCGTCGAGCACCGCCACGAGCTGCTCGGGACCGGCTTCGCGGGTGGTCTGCGTGAACCCCTCGATATCCGTGAACAGCGCCGTGACCTCGCGCCGCTCGCCCGTCAGTTTGAGGCTGCCGGGATCGGCGACGATCCGCTCGACCACGCCGGGCGCCAGATGCTGCTCGAAACGGCGGCGCAACCGCGCCTCGCGCCAGCGCGATTCCGAGAAGGCCGTCAGCGAGGTCGCGAGAAAGGCCAGGGTCGCGGCGGCCATCGGCAGGCGCGGGTCGATCAGCCGATCGCCCGCCGCCAGGCCGGCCGCGCCGGCCGCCAGGAGCACGAGCCCGCCGAGCAGCGCGGCGGCGGCAAGGGCGGGACGGAGCGCGCGCGCCAACGTGACCGCGGCCGCCGTGGCGAGCAGCGCGAGCGCCCCTTCGGCACCCGCGGCCCAGCCCGGGCGCAGCGGCATCACGCCGGTCGCGATCTGTCGCACCGCCTGGGCGTGGAGCAGCGACGAGGGCGTCAGCGGGTCGCGGGCACTCGCCCGCAGCGCACCCAGTTCGGGCGCGACGCCGCCAATGAAGACAATGGCGCCCGCCAGAGCGGCGGGATCGGCCCCGCCCCGCAGCAGGTCCGATGCGCGCATGACGGGGACTGCTGGCCCGGCCGGCACCAGTCGCAGGAGGCCGTCCGGCGGCAGCGGTCGTGTCGTCTCGCCGATGCTCAGCCGCAGCGGATCGGCGGAGAGCAGATAGCCCGAGGCGCCGGCCGCCAGGCGCATCGCCTCAAGCGCCAGCCCGGGGTGAATCGCGTCCCCGACCGCGACGAAGAGCGGGACACGGCGCACGAGTCCGTCATCGTCTCCCGGCAGGGACAGCGTCCCGGCACCGGCCGCGGCCATGGCCAGGGTCGCGGGCGGCGCGCTCGCCCCCTGTTCGCGCCACAATGCGGGGACGGTAGTTCCCTCGCGCGCCAGCACGGGGACGTCGGCGACGGCGTCGCGCCCACGCGGATCCAGCACCCAGCCGAGCACGACCGGCCCGGCGGCGAGAGCGTCCGCGAGCAGCCCGTCACCATCCGCCAGCGTCGGCA
Source organism: Allobosea thiooxidans (assembly GCA_943372485.1). Lineage (GTDB taxonomy): Bacteria > Pseudomonadota > Alphaproteobacteria > Rhizobiales > Beijerinckiaceae > Allobosea > Allobosea thiooxidans_A. The sequence goes on along the minus strand of CALRYW010000078.1, from coordinate 3,286 downwards.
CCAGCGCGGCGAGTGAGGCATTCCCGGTCTCGGTGGCGAGCCGGCGGGCCAGCGCGGCGGGGGAGCGCGTATCTTCACCCGCCAGGAGGAGATCGAGAGCGATGGCCGCGGGCTTGGCCGCGCCGACCGCCCCGACGAGCCGTGCCAGCGTCTCGCGCCGCCAGGGCCAGGGACCGATCGCCTCGAGGCTCGCCGCGTCGATGGCGACGATGGCGAGCTTCGGCGCCGGTGGAAGGGTGCGCCAGTCGGCGACCTGCGCCAGCATGAGATCGAAGATCTGCTCACGCTGCGTCTCGCGCCAGGAGGCGGGGGCGAGGAAGACGAGCAGAATGACCGCAAGGCCGGCCAGGCCACCCGCGGCGACGGGCCGCGACAGCCGCAGCCTTCTCTCAGCCATCGGCGATTCCGGCACAGGCCGCCAGCCGGTCGGGATCGCAGAAAAGCCGGTCGGCCGTGCGGCGGATCGCGCCCGCCTGTTCGAGCGAGCCGAGCGCCGCATTGACCTTCGGCCGGCTGGCTCCCAGCAGCTGCGCCAGCTCGCCTTGGGAGAACGCCATGTCGAGCGGAACCCGCTTGCCCGGCGCCGCCCGGCGGCCGCCGAGCCCGACCAGGAGGAAGCGGGCCAGCCTGACCTCGATCGAATACAGCGCGATGCCCTCGAGCTGGTCTGTGGTCTGCCGCAGCCGGCGGCAGAGGAAGGCGATGATCCCGGTCGCCAGCTCCGGATGACGCGCCATCAGCTGTTCGAGCGCGGCGCGGCGCAGGCCATAGGCCAGGACGGGCGTCATCGCCACGGCGTCGGCGCTGCGCGGGCCGCCATCGAGCAGGGCGATCTCGCCCAGCAGATCGCCACGGGCCGCGTGGCGCACGCTGAGTTCGCGGCCATCCTCGGTCGTCATGGCCAGCCGGACGCGCCCTTCGGCGACGAGCAGCAGTCGATCACCGGCATCGCCGCGGGCAAACAGCATCTGCCCCTGGTCGCAGCGCTGCTCGCGGAAGGCGGCGGCACAGTCCTGGAGAGCCTCCGCGGAGAGGCCCGAGAAGAAGCCGGCCTCGGCCAGCAGCGCCGTGATCGGGTTCGGCTCCATCGGTCAGGCGACCTGGGCCAGTGCCGCGGCGATGCGCGCCTCGCCCCAGCGTCGTGCCGGGGAGGGCGCGGCCCCGCGGCGGGCAATGTCGGTGCCCTCGCCAGCCGCCAGCACGACCTCGCGGCCGGCGGCCCGCACGGCAACCTCGCCGCGCGCGACAAAGACCCCGAAGACGCCGTTGCTCGGCCCGGCGAAGAAGCGCGTGCCGCGCACGGCGATCAGGCCATAGGAGGAGCGGATCCGGATGCGGCCGGCTTCGCTGCCAGGGGCCTTGTCGACCAGCAGCGCGCCCGCCCCGAGCGTGATGGTGCCGCCCGCATCGACGATAAAGCGGTCGATGGTGATCCGCGCCTTTTCGCCCAGGCGCAGCTCGGTGGCGCGGCCGAGCCGGAAGCCGGCGCGGGCGTCCTCGCCCGTCTCGACCCGGTCGCCGACGAAGACAGGGCCGTCGGCCGCGAGCCTGCGACGGGTCTCCCGGAGCTCGGCCATGGCGTCCCCGCGCAGATCCGTCACCATCCCGGCGGCCGGCGCACGATCCCCCGTGGCCTGGGCCAGGGCCGGCAGCGGCAGGCCACCCAGGCCGAGCAACATGGCCACCCGCACCAGGCCGCGCCGGTCCAGCGCACCGTTACCCCGACCGACCACTCCATCGTCACTCGCAGCCATGCTTGTCGCCTTCGTTCGCCCGGACGCAGTTGCCCATGATCGACGGCACGCGGTCAAGCGATGCGCGCGGGATGGCGCCGATCCCTCTTCGGTCGCTCGAGAGCCCTGCACGGTTCAAGCGACACCGCCCTGCGCCGACTGCGTCTCTCCCCTGCCGCTGCGACCATGGCGGCACCCCGCCGCCTGCGTCATCCTTGGCGCAAGTCCGGGCCGCAGCGCACCGGCGTCGAAGGAGGTTGCCCCATGAAACCACAGCCGAGCGACCTGCCCTTACAGGCCCAGTTCGACGCGCCGACGGCCGATGGTGCCGTGCTGCGCGTCTTTGCCGAGGGCCGGGGCCGACCGCTGCTGCTGGTGACCGGGCTCGGCGGAACCGCCGGCTTCTGGGCGAGCATCTCCGAGACCCTGGCGCGGTCCTTCCGCGTGCTGCGCTTCGACCAGCGCGGACTCGCCGCCAGCACGCGCGGCAGCGCGCCTTGCAGCATCGAGACGCTGGCCCAGGACTGCCTGAGCGTGCTCGACGAGGCCGGGATCGCGCAGGCGGTGGTGCTCGGCCACTCGACCGGGGGCTGCATCGCGCTGTCGCTCGCGCAGCTCGCACCGGGGCGCGTCGAGGGGTTGATCCTGAGCGGGAGCTGGTTGAAGCCGAGCCGCTACATGGCCGCCTATTTCGGCGCGCGCCGCGATATCCTCGAAAGCCATCCCCAAGCCTATGCCGCGACGTCCGTGCTCTGCGCCTATCCTCCGGCCTGGATCGAGGCGAACTGGTCCATCTACGAGGCGGCCCTGGCCGCGGCGCCGCTGACGGTGCCGCAGCAGGCGGTGATGGCCGAGCGCATCGACGCGCTGCTCGCCTTCGACGGGACCGCGCAAGCCGCCGCACTCGCCCTGCCGGTGCTCGTGCTCGGCGCCCGCGACGACATGGTCGTGCCCGCCTTCCTGCAGGAGGACCTGGCGGCGGCACTGCCCGGCTGCGCCAAGACCATGCTCGACTCCGGCGGGCATCTCTTCCCGGTTTCGCGGCCGGACGCCTTCACCTCGACGGTGGCCGACTGGATCGGCCGGCTGGGCTGACGCGGAACCAGAACGGGGCGCGGCGAATTAGCCCCTAGGCAGCCTCCCTCTTTGGATTATGCCAATTCGAGGGACGGCCGCTCGCCGATCCCGCGCCTCAACGCCAAGGACCTTCGCATGACCGCCATTCGCCTCGCCCTGCTGGCCGCCCTGTTCGCCCCCGCCCTCGCCGCGCCTGCAACGGCCCAGGACGTCGCCGCCGGCGAGCGCTCCTGGAACAAGTGCCGCGCCTGCCACCAGATCGGCGAGACCGCCAAGAACATCGTCGGTCCGCAGCTCAACGGGCTGTTCGGGCGACAGGCCGGCACAGTCGAGGGCTACAGCTACTCGGCCGCCAACAAGAACTCCGGCATCACCTGGGACGAGGCGGTCTTCGCCGAGTACATCAAGGACCCGCGCGCCAAGATCCCGGGCACCAAGATGGTCTTCGCCGGCATCAAGAACGAGAAGGAAATCGC
>CALRYW010000077.1:0-20196 GCA_943372485.1 Allobosea thiooxidans | reverse complement strand
CAGCAGCGCCGCGCCGGCCAGGAGGGATTTGAACGAGCGTTTCATGAAAGATCGCGTCCCGCCGCTCAGTGCTTGTGGGCGGGTTCGCGTGCCCCGACGCCCTGGACGGCGAATTCGACCGCGACCGTCCCGGCCTTCTCGAATTGCAGTGTGCCCTTGACGGCCTCGCCCTCCTTGAGCGGGCGCTTCAGATCCATGAACATGATGTGGTAGCCGCCGGGCTTCAGCTCGGCCTTGTCGCCGGGCTTGATCTCGAGACCGGCATCCAGCGGGCGCATCGTCATGATGCCGTCCTTCACCGCCATCTCGTGGATCTCGATGCGGCCGGCGATGTCGGAGGCGCCGCCGATCAGCCGGTCCGGCGCGCTGCCGCGGTTCTGGATCGTCAGATAGCCGCCGGCGACCTTGGCGCCGGCCGGCGTCGCGCGCGTCCAGGGATGGTCGATCTTGAGCGGGCCGACGGTGAAATCATGCGCCAGCGCAACCACGCTGGTCAGGGTCAGCATCGCGGCGGCGAGATAGTGCACGGGCTTGTTCATGAGGGTTCTCCTTGGGGTTGAGGGGGTATCGGTCACGGCCGGATCTCGACCGTGTCGCTGAGGCGCAGCATCTCGAAATCCGAGATCAGGATGGCGAGCTCGACGCTCCAGCGGCCGGGCACGGGCAGGCTGAGATCGTCGATTCGCCAGAGCCCGTCCGCGCCACGGACGGCCCGGCGCTCGATCGCCTCGATGCCGGCGGCGGGGTTGGCGAAGGAAAGCGTCAGCTCCTTCGCCGGCAACGGGCCGAACTCACCGTTCATCAGCACAATCGCGACATGGACGGGCCCGGCGCGCCCCGGCGTCAGCGTAACGTCGGCCATCGCGGTGAGCGTGTGGATATGCATGTTGGCCGGCTGCGCGGCTGCGAGGGCGAGCGCGCGCGGCGGCGGGGTGAAGCGCCAGAGCGCCGCCGTCCCGACAATCGCGAGCAGCAGCACGAGTTCGACGGTGACGATGCGCGCCAGGACGCAGGCTGCGGTCCGCCGCCCGGCCTCGACCTGTGACGTCAGCCGCCAGCGGTTGAACGCGGCGAGCCCCAGGACGAGCGCGACCAGCGCCAGCTTGGCAAGGAGCACGCGGCCGTAGTCCGTCTCGATCAGCGCGGCGGGCCGCTCGACCTGCACCACCGCGAGCACGAACCCGCTGCCGAGCAGGACCGCGACGATGACGGCGATGCGCGACGAGAAGCGCTGCAGCGTCGCCGCCGCATCGGTTTGTCCGAGGGCCTTGGCCAGCGGCAGGAGCGCGCCGGCCCAGAGCGCGATGCTGGCGGCGTGCAGGAACACCGCCGGCCGCATCAGGGCTTGCGGGCTGGCCGCGCTGGCATGGCCGCTCGACGCCAGGGCGAGCCCCGCCAGGCTGACGCCGAGCAGGCCGGCGATCTGACCGAAGCCTCCGGCAAGCCGCAGCGCCAGCAGGCCGCCCGCCAGCGCGCCGGCTGCGATCGCGAGCGTCAGCGCGAGGCTGGTTCCCAGTGCCGTGCGCCAGATGGCCGGCTGAAGCGCAGCCGGCATATCCGCCCCGAGCGCGTCGAGTCCCTGCGCGCCCAGCGACACGGGCAAGGCGGCGAGGCCCAGCAGCAGGGCGGACACGATGGCGCGGCGCGCGTTCGGCGTCAGCGGGCCGACCCAGGCCGCGAAGGCGGCGCCGCCGCAGCCGATGAACAGGCCGAGATAGAGGGCGACGCGGCTGGCCCAGAGCAGGGCCCGCACGGCGGCGTCGGCCTGCGTCCCGGCGATCGGCGCCATCGGGCTCGGCGCGCCGATCGAGAACAGGATCGCGCCGCCGACCGGGTGGCCATCGGCCGAGACCACGCGCCAGCTCAGCACATGCGTGCCGGGCGAAAGCCCGGCAGGCGCCGCGATCACCAGCGTGCGGTCCCTGAGCTGGACCTGGTCGAGCGGTGTGGCCGTTCCATCGGGTGCGATCAGCCGCAGTGTCAGCGGCGACACCGGCTCGCTGAAGGTGAGTATCATCTCCGTCGGTGCCGCCGGCAGCACGCTGCCATCGGCCGGAGCCGCGCCGTTCAGCGCCGCATGTGCCAGTGCGCTGCCGCTCGCAGCATAGGCCGCGAACAGCAGGGCGATCAGCACAAGGGCAAGGCGATGGAGAGCGGTCATGAGGGTTCCGGCGACGACGGTCGTTCGCGGCCGGGCGCTGAGGCCCGGCCGCGTGGGTCGTTTCACTTCTTGGGGGTGAGCTTCAGGCCCGGAGCCGGGAATTTGTAGTCGTCGGAGACCTTGCCGGGGGCGGGGATCTCGATCCAGCGCTCGACGCCGCCGCCCTCACATTCCTGCACGACCGGGACATGGAGCGTGGTGTCGGGCTTGAGGTCGGTCGTCAGGAAGGCCCGGAAGACGAACTCGTCATAATGCTCGTCGAGCAGCTTGCCGCCGCTCCAGACCACCTCCCGGACGCCTTCCGAGACCGGCGTCCCGTAATAGTCATAGGCCTTCGCATAGGGGCCCCTGACGGTTTCCAGCGTCCAGCCGGCCTTCGGCATCGGCTTGACCGCGATCACCCCCTCCGGGATCTGCACGCGGACCTTGATGGTGGGGGCGCCCTTGCAGCCATGGGGCACGCGCGCCACGGCCTTGTAGGTCGAGCCGACCGGCGCGGTCTGCGTCTCCAGCGTGACATGGGCAAAGGCGGGGCCGGCGACGAGCGCAGCGAGGGTGGCGAGCATGGTGCGGATCGACATGGGACTATCCTTCGCGTGACGAGGCCCCGAGGGGGCGGTGTGATGGGGGCGAGAGGCAGCGGCGCGCGGGCGCCGCTGCGGATCAGCCGCGCAGCAGCGCGGGCAGGATGTGCGACAGCGCGATCGCGGCGTTTCCGCCCAGCCAGAGCCAGGCGACCTTCAGCGCCGGCTCGAGCGGCAGGGCGCGATCGACCGCGATCAGCGCGACGGCTGCGATCAGCAGACCCATCGCGAAACACGCACACAGGCGCGTCAGCGGATGGAGAGGCATGGTGGGAGTCCGCGCTGCTTGGCACGGTTCGAGGTCATGATCGCGGGGGATCAGCCTGATGCCGGCCTGGGTCCGTTGGCGTGAGCGAGCCTGCGGGCATCCTCAGGATGCGCGCGGGGCGGGATCAGGCCTGGGACGGCGGGGCGCGCGGATTGGCCGGCGAACGGCCGGCGATAGAGCCCTGCGGCGCGTCGAGACGGCGCGCGAAGGCGATGAGATCGACGGGTCGGTGGACGACCGGCAGGAAGCTCGCGGCGGGGGCGGGCAGGCCGCCGCCCGACAGAGCGCAGCCGATCACGCAGCAGCTCGTGCGGTCATGCTGGGCCGTGCCCTGGTCAGACGCCGCCGGCGCCGGCATCTCGCCCGGCGCGCAGAGTGTCAGGGCCAGCGACCGGTCGAGGCTCATGCTCGCGGCATGGGCCCCCGAGGCCAGCCCCGTGAAGACCGCCTGCAGCACGAGCAGATAGGCCGCGATGATCGCGACCCAACGGCGAGATGCTGCGTTTTTGCGGAATGCGGACAAGCACGGGTCTCCCGGCTCGCTTCCTAGCACCGGGACGAGGCCTGTCAAAGGGGGGACGCTGCGGCGGCTTGTCCGCCGGGGCCGTTGACAACCGAGTAATGTTATACTGTAACAAAATTCGACGATCTCTCCTGGGACTGCCCGCCATGACCGAGGCCCTCTTCATCGACCGCCGCCTGCCCGTGACCGTGCTGTCCGGCTTTCTCGGCGTCGGCAAGACGACCCTGCTGAACCACATCCTCAACAACCGCGAGGGCAAGCGCGTCGCGGTCATCGTCAACGACATGAGCGAGGTCAACATCGACGCCGACCTCGTGCGCGAGGGCGGGGCGGGCCTGTCGCAGACCGAAGAGAAGCTGGTCGAGATGAGCAATGGCTGCATCTGCTGCACGCTGCGCGACGATCTCCTGAGCGAGGTGCGCCGGCTCGCCGCTGAGAAGCGCTTCGACTACCTGCTGATCGAGGGCACGGGCATCGCCGAGCCGCTGCCGATTGCTGCGACCTTCTCCTTCCGCGACGAGAATGACCAGGCGCTCGACGATGTCGCGCGGCTCGACACGATGGTCACGGTCGTCGATGCGCTCAACCTGCTCGCCGATTACGACAGCCGCGACTTCCTGGCCGATCGCGGCGAGACGGCCGGCGAGGGCGACGGCCGGACCCTGGTCGATCTCCTGGTCGAGCAGATCGAGTTCGCCGACGTCGTGGTCATCAACAAGATCGGCGAGGTCACGCCCGACCAGCGCGAGCAGGTCCGCCAGGTCGTGCGCGGCTTGAACGGCGACGCCCGGATCGTCGAGGCCGATTTCGGCCGCGTGCCGCTGGCCGCCGTGCTCGACACGAAGCTCTACAGCGAGGAGCGCTCGCAGGAACATCCGCTCTGGCACAAGGAACTCTTCGGCTTCAAGGACCACGTCCCGGAAACCGAGGAATACGGCATCCGCTCCTTCGTCTACCGGGCGCGCCGCCCCTTCCACCCGCGCAAGCTCCACGATTGGCTGGAGCAGCGCCTGCCCGGCGTGATCCGCGCCAAGGGGCATTTCTGGCTGGCGACGCGGCCGCGCTGGGTCGGCGAATACTCGCTGGCCGGCCGCATCACCCGCACCGAGGGCATGGGCAGCTGGTGGGCCGCCGTGCCCAAGGAACGCTGGCCGCGCTCGGAGGAGTTCGCCTCGCTGATGCGCAGGCACTGGTCGCAAACCTGGGGCGACCGGCGCCAGGAGCTGGTCTTCATCGGCACGCAGGCGATGGACGAGGCGGCCATTCGCGCCAGGCTCGATTCCTGTCTGACGGGCAGCCCCGCGACCGGCCTGACGCAGGGCCTGCTCGCGCTCGAGGATCCCTTCCCCGCCTGGGATCGGCAGGCGGCCTGAGCCATGCTCGATCTCGGAAAGACCGGGCGCCGCGCCGCGCCTGAGACGGGCTGCGACATGCTGTCTTGCGGCGCAGCACCCGGCATGCTTTTTTCGCCGCGTCGGTTCCCGAGAGGGATCAAAAGGGAATCCGGTGAGCGCCTGCAAGGGCGCAAATCCGGAGCTGCCCCCGCAACTGTCAGCGGCGAGCGACGTTTGATCATGCCACTGGGTTCGCCCGGGAAGGCCGAACGGAGCTTAGACCCGCGAGCCAGGAGACCTGCCGACGTCGTGAAGCCAATCGACCGGGCGGGGTGCCCCGGAGGGAGCTCTGATGACGGTCGCTCTCCCGCGCGGGTTTTTCGCGCGTCCGGAACGCAACGGCGCCACAGCACCGACCGCTCCCCGCTCGCGGGAGCTCGGTGAAGGATGCTGCAGGAACCAACCCTAGATGCCGCGCCAGGACTCTCCCATTCCTGTCCGAATTTCGGCCTGAAGGACAAGATCCGCGCCTATTGGTCGAGGCGCGCCGAGACCTTCGATTTCTCCTCTGGCCACAGGATCCGCTCCACCGGCGAGTTCGACGCCTGGACGCGGCTGATCGCGCGTCATGCCCCGATCGGCCCCGGCGATCGCGTGCTCGAGCTCGCCTCCGGCACGGGCGAGGTCACGCGCGTGCTGCTGGGCTTCGGCTGCTGCGTCGATGCCATCGATCTCTGCGAGCCGATGCTCGCGCGCGCCAGGGCCAAGCATGTCGGCTCCGCGGTCCGTTTCCATCTCGGCGATGCCGAGAACACGATGATGCCGGACGATCGCTACGATGTGGTGATCTGCCGCCATCTGGTCTGGACGCTGGTCGATCCGCAGGCGGCCTTGAAGGACTGGTTGCGCGTGCTCAAGCCCGGTGGTGCGGTGGTCGTCGTCGATGGCGACTGGGTCAACCGCTCGTGGAAGGCGCGCCTGCTCCAGCGCCTCTCCCGGTGGCTGGATCGCCTCACCGGTGCGCCGCGCCTGTGGGACGAGCAGGCTCACCAGCGGATCATGAGCGGCGTGTACTTTCGCGACGGGCTGAAGGCGCCCGCACTGCAGGCCATGCTGCAATCGACAGGTTTTGCCGACATCCGCACCGGCCACTTGACCGGTATCAAGCGCCGGCAATTCGCCTCTGCCTCCTGGAGCGAGCGGCTGCGGCTGCTCGCGACCGATGACGACACCTTCATCCTCTCGGCCCGCAAGCCGACGCTCGCCGCCAACACCCCCGGAGCCTCCCCATGATGTCCACGCCTCTCGACCGTCGCGCCCTCCTGTCAGGGGCGCTCGCCGGCGCGGCCGCGCTCGCCGCGCGCCCGACCCTCGCCCAGGCTGCGGGACCGGCCGAACTGCGCGTCGCCCAGCCCTGGGAATTCAAGACGCTGGAACTCGGAGAAGCCGGCTTCACCTTCACCCGCGCCGGCATCACGGAGACGCTCGTCGCCTCGCTGCCGGACGGGCGCATCGCGCCGGGCCTGGCCCAGTCCTGGAGCGTCAGCGACGACGGGCTGCAATGGCGCTTCCGGCTGCGCGACGCCGTGTTCCATGACGGCACGCGGCTCGATGCCGCCGCCGCCAAGGCGTCCTTCGACCGGCTGCTGCCGCAATCGCTCTATCTGAAGCGTGCCGGCATCGCCGCCGTCCATGCCGACGGTCGGGACCTCGTGCTGAAGCTCGACAAGCCGTTCGGCCCGCTCCTGTCCTATCTGGTCGACAACTCCGCGGCGCTGCTGGCGCCGTCCTCCTTCGATGCCACCGGCCGGGTGACGTCGCTGATCGGTACGGGTCCGTTCAAGATCGCGGCGATCGATCTGCCGCGCACGATGTCGCTCATCCGCAACGAGGCCTATTGGGGCGAGAAGGCGCGCGTCGCGGCCGTCCGCTACGATGCGGTGACGAATGGCGACACCCGTACCAACATCGCCATCGCCAAGGATGCCGACCTCGTCTTCAACCTGGCGGCGCAGGGCGCTGGCCGCGCGGCCTCGGCGGGCATGACGATCGAGCGGCTGATCATTCCGCGCACCCACATCCTGATGCTGAACTGCGCCAAGCCGCCATTCGCCGAGGCTCCCCTGCGCCGCGCGCTCAGCATGGCGCTGGATCGCGAGGGGATCGCGGCGGGCATCATGCGCAACAAGGCGCTGGCGGCGACCCAATACCTGCCGCCGACGCTGGCTGATTGGCACTTCGCCGACCTGGCTCCGCTCCGGCAGGATGTGGCGGCGGCCAATGCGCTGCTCGACGCCGCCGGCTGGCCGCGTGGCGCCGACGGCATCCGCGCCAAGGGTGGCGTGCGGTTCGCCGGCACCGTCCGCACCTTCCCTAACCGGCCCGAGCTGCCGGTGATCGCCACTGCGATGCAGGCGCAGCTACGCGCGATCGGCTTCGATCTCGCCATCAGCGTCGGCGAGGCGCAGGCGATCTTCGAGGCGCAGAAGGACGGTTCGCTCGAACTGGGTCTCAGCTCGCGCAATCTCGTCATCGTGCCGGACCCGATCGGCACCATCGCGCTGGACTACGCCGCCGATAGCATTGCCCCTGGCTCGACGGGCACGATGAACTGGCGCCATGACGGGCTGCGACATCAGGTGTCGCGCTACCTCGCCGAAGCGGACGAGAAGCGCCGCGCCACGGCCCGGCGCGCCATCGCCGGCATCATCCATGAGGAGCTGCCGATCATCCCCGTGACCTGGTACGACCAGATCGTCGCCGTTCATCCGCGGGTCTCCGGCTTCGTCACGGACCCGCTCGAGCAGCGCTACTTCCTCGACAGGGTCACGATCGCGTCGTGAGTGCAGCCCGGTCTTCGTTCTGGCCCGGCGGTGCGACGGGCACCGTCCTGCGCATCGTCGCCTCGCGTCTGGTGCAGGCGGTGCTGACGGCGCTCGTCCTCGCCAGCCTCTGCTTCGCCTTCGTCCAGGCGCTGCCGGGGGATGCGGCCCTGCGCATCGCCGCCGCCCGCAGCGGCGACGACCGGGTCACGGCGGAGTCCGTCGCGCGGATCCGCGCGCAGGAGGGGCTGGATCGGCCTGTCCTGGCGCAATATGCGAGCTGGATCGGCCGCCTGGCGCAGGGCGATCTCGGCCATTCGCTGGTGTCGCGCCAGCCGGTCTGGCGCGAGCTGGCCGAACATGGCCGCTTCACGCTCGGGCTCGGCGCGCTGGGCTGGCTGCTTTCTTATGCCATCGCCCTGCCGCTTGGCATCGCTTGCGGTTTCAGGCCCGGCGGCTGGCTCGACCGGAGCACCAATGCGCTGGCGGTGGCGCTCGCCTCGATGCCGAGCTTTCTCGTCGGCATCGGCCTGATCTCGCTCTTCGCTCTGACCCTGCGCTGGCTGCCACCGGCGGGGTTCCGCACCGGAGCGCATATGGTGCTGCCGGCGCTGACGCTGGCGCTGGGACTGGCCGCCTTCTCGGTGCGGATCATCCGCAATGCGGTGGTCGAGGTCCGCGGCGCTTTCTACATGACGTTTGCGCGCATCCGCGGCCGCAGCGCCGGCTCCGCCTTCCTGCATCACGGCTTGCGCAACGCGGCGATCCCCGTTGCGACCTTCGCCGCCCTGCAGTTCGCCTATGTCGTCGACGGCTTCGTCGTGGTCGAGACGCTGTTCAACTATCCGGGCCTCGGCGACCTGCTCGTCAAGTCGCTGCTGGCGCGCGACGTGCCGATGATCATGGGGGCAGGCCTGGTCGTCGGGCTGATGTATGCCGCGGTCAATCTGCTCGCCGATCTCGCCTGCATCGGGCTCGATCCGCGCCGTCTCGCGGGGCGCGGCGCATGACGCTCGCCCTGTCGCCTCCGCGCGCCGGCATCCGCCGTCCGCTCGTCGCCCCCCTGCTGCTGCTCGGCGGGCTCGCGGCGCTGGTGGTGATCGGCCCGCTCGTCATCCCGCACGACCCGGCCGCGCAGGACCTCGTCCGCACGCTGGAGGGACCGAGCGCGCAGCACTGGTTCGGCACCGACCATCTCGGCCGCGACATCGCCGCCCGCCTCGTCCATGGCGGCGTGCGGTCGCTGGGCATCGCCGTCGCCTGCGTCGGCTTCGCCACCGGGGTCGGCGTCGCGCTCGGTCTCGTGGCGGCCTATGCCGGCCGCGTCGCCGACATCGCGATCATGCGCCTCGCCGACCTGATGCTCGCCTTCCCCGGCATCCTGCTGGCGCTGCTGATCTCCGGCTTCCTCGGCGGCGGCGTCCTGCCCATGCTCATTGGCATCAAGCTCGCGCTCTGGCCGCAATTCGCGCGCATGGCCCGGGCGATTGCCATCGGCGAGCTGGCGCAGCCCCATGTCGAGGCGGCGCGCCTCGCCGGCTTCCCGGCCCTCACGATTCTTCGCCGGCATGTCCTGCCGCCGGTGCTGCGCCAGACCATCACGCTGGCGACGCTGGGGCTCGGCGCCGCGATCATGTCGATCTCCTCGCTCGGCTTCCTCGGGCTGGGCCTGCAGCCGCCGACGCCCGAATGGGGCGCGATGATCAGCGAACTCCTGCCCTATCTGGCGGAGGCGCCGGTGCAGATGGCGGCGCCCTGCCTGGCGATCTTCCTCGCCGTGCTCGGGGCCACGCTGCTTGGCCAGACCCTCGCCGAGACGCCCGCCATGCCGGAGGACCTGTAATGACCGCGCCCGCACTGGTGCTTTCGGGGCTGACGATCCGGGACCGGAGCGGCACCGCTCTGGTCTGCGATGTCGACCTGACGCTCGAGGCCGGCTCCGTGCTGCTCCTGATCGGCGAGACCGGCAGCGGCAAGAGCCTGATCGCCCAGGCCGTGATGGGCCTCCTGCCGGCCGGCTTCTCCGCCAGCGGCAGCATCGTCATCAACGGCCATGCACCGGTCGAGGCCAGCCAGGCCGGGCTGCTGCGGCTGCTCTGGTCGCGCGAGACGCTGCTGTTGCCGCAGGAGCCCCGCGCCGCGCTCGACCCGACGATGCGGATTGCGCCGCAGCTCTGGGATGCCGGGGCGCACGACGGCACGGCGCGGCACGGCGAGCCCGGCCATGGGCTGACGACGCAGGAGGCGCTGGCCGCGGTCGATCTGCCGCCGCGCGTCTCGCGCGCCTTTCCGGCCGAGCTCTCCGGTGGCATGGCCCAGCGTGTCCTCGTCGCCTCCGCGCTGGTCGGCCGCGCGCCGCTGGTCGTCGCCGACGAGCCGACCAAGGGGCTCGATGCCGCGCGCGTCGCCCAATCCGCCGCGCTGCTGGCCTCGCTCGGCGGCGCCGGGCGCGCGCTCCTCGTGATCACGCATGATGTGGCGCTGGCGCGCGCACTCGGCGGCCAACTGGCAGTGCTCCGCGACGGGCGCATCGTCGAGCAGGGCCCGGCGGACACCGTCTTCGCGGCCCCGGACCATCCCTATACGCGGGCCTGGCTCGCCGCCGACCCCTCCACCTGGCGGCCCTGCCTGCGTTGCTGCGACCTCGAGGCGCCGGTGCTCTCCGCGCATGGGCTGTCCTTCGGCTTCAGCAGGTCGGAGCCGCTGTTTTCCGGTGTCGACGTCCATATCCCGCAAGGCGGAATTCTCGGCCTCACCGGGCGCAGCGGCTGCGGCAAGACCACGCTCGGCAACATCCTGCTCGGTCTGCAGCCCCCATCGGCCGGAGCGGTCAACTGGCGGGGCGTCGACCCCTATCGCGACCGCGCCAGCGCGCGCCACCTGCGCCAGCGCTACCAGAAGCTTCACCAGGATCCGGCCAGCGCCTTCCTGCCGGGACGCACCTTCGCGCGCCAGTTCGCCGATCTCGCCGAGGTCGTCCCGGGTCTCGTGCTCGACGACGCGCTGCCGCCGTTGCTGGAGCGGCTGAGGCTCGACCGCAAGCTGCTCGGGCGGCGCCCCGGCGAGGTCTCGGGCGGCGAGGCGCAGCGCCTGGCGCTGGCCCGCATCCTGCTCCTGAAGCCGGCACTGATCGTGGCGGACGAACCGACCTCGCGACTCGATCCGCTGGTCCAGCGCGAGACCATCGCGCTCCTGACGGAGATCGTCGCCGGCGAGAGCCTCGGCCTCGTCCTGATCAGCCATGACCGGGCGCTGCTGGCGGCGACCGCCGACGAGGTCCTCGATATCGGCGCGGGGGACGGCACGACCACGCGGCCCGGCTTCGCCCGTGGCCTTCAGGGCGCCTGATCGTAGCCGAGATAGGCGCCGAGCTTTGTCATCGCCGTGTAGATTTGGCGGCCCGTCGCGTCGTCCATGATCAGCGGCCGGCCATCGACGACGAAATAGATCAGGTTCTCGTCCTGCCAGTCGCTCGAGCGGCCGAACTCGAGCTCCAGCGGCGCGCTGCGATCGGTCTGGTCGATGACGACGCCATCGTAATAGGGGGTGCTCGACAAGGACGGCTCCTCTGCGGCGGCGCGGCTAGCGTTTGGTCAGTTCGATCTCGGGAATGGTCGGCCCGCCCGAGGCGCGCGCGCCGTCCACGAAGACGGGGGACGGCTTCCGCGTGATCCGCAGGGTGATGTAGATCGCGACCAGGGCAGACAGCGCCATCAGATAGACCAGCATCCCGCGCGCGCCCATCGCCTGCATCAGGGCGGTCGCGACGACAGGCCCGATTGCCGCGCCCGTGCCCCACAGGAACAGGAGCTGCGCCGAGAGCCCCACCGCCTGCTCGCGGCCGATCCGCAGATAGGCATGGGTGACGGCCACCGTGTAGAGCGGAATGCTGCAGCCGCCGATCAGCGCGAACAGCGAAAACAGCCATACACGCGCCTGCGCCACCTCCGCCGCCTGGATCACCAGCAGCGCCGCGGCCGTCGCGGTGACGAGGCTGGCCGCGCAGAGCATGATCAGGCGGCTGGCGACACGGTCGGCCAGCAGGCTCATCGGCCACTGCATCATGAGCGCGCCGACCTGGATTCCCGCCGTCAGCAGGATCGTGTTGCGCTGGTCGAGCCCGGCGAGGATGCCATAGGCCGGGATCACGCTGGTCAGCGGGCCGCTGACCAGCCCGACATAAAGGCAGCCCACCACGGCGGCCGGCGCCTGCCGCCACAGCGCGCGCAGGCCCACCGAGACCACATCGCTCGACTCCGGCCCGCGCGCCCGCGTCAGCGCCACCGGGATCAGGGCGAACGAGAACACCATGCTGGCGAGCAGGAACACATCCTGCGACTGGATGGCGACATAGCCGACGCCGATCTGCGAGCCGATCATCGCCACCCGGTTGAGCAGCTGGTAGACGCCGAAGATGCGCCCGCGCCTTGCTCCGCTGGCCTGCCCGCTGATCCAGCTCTCGATGCAGATGCCGTGCCCGGCCGCGGCCAGTCCCATCAGCAGGCGCGGGCCGCCCCACCAGGGCTCGGGAATCAGCGCGAAACTCAGTGTCGCTGCCGCCTGCAGGGCCGCGAAGACGGCGAAGGCGCGGATATGCCCGATCCGCCGCACCAGCGACGGCATCGCGAAGCAGCCGATCAGAAAGCCGACGGAATAGGCCGAGGCCACGAGGCCGATGAGCAGCGGCGGCTGCCCGGCGATCGCCATGCGCAGCGGCACCACCGTGTTGACGATGGTGCCCGCGAGCTGCAGCAGCAGGGCGCCCGAGACGATGGCGCCCAGTGCGGCGAAGGAACCCGTCGCGGGCTTCTGCGTCGTCATGGGGCGTCACCGGGGGGCGGGCGCCGAAGCCCGGACATGACCGTGGGGGAGCGGTCTTGCGCGGGACGACCCGCAGCATATCTCGCTCCCTCAACGAAGAAGGCCACGCCGATGCAGACCACCGATTTCCGCTTTCCGGGAGTCCTGAACTCGAAGGAACTCCTCGTCGCCGAAGCCGTGCAGGCCCGCGCCTGGGTCGCTCTGGCCGGCAAGGGGCGCTGCCGCGACGATGACGAGGCCGCCCGGGCCAGGCTCGTCGGCATCGTCGTCGGGCTGATGGCGGACGGCTCGCCGTCGATCGGGGACCTCGCCAGCGCCGCGATCGACAGCTTCGAGACGGCGGCGGTCTGATCGGGGCCGGAGGGCAGGGCGGGCGGCATTCGCAGTCTCTTCGAAGCGGCTTTTCGCCCGCGCCGCCCAAGGCGACGCCAGAGCGAATCGCGGACATAACAGCACGACGATCGCGGCCGGGCCATGGCGCGGGCGCAGGCCCGCGAGCCTGCTGCGCGCCGAGTTTCGACCGACGGCTCAGCCGCCGACGGTCAGCATGATCTTGCCGAGATGGGCGCTCGACTCCATCAGCGCGTGCCCCTGCCGCGCCTGCTCCAGCGGGAAGGTCGCGTGGATGATCGGCTTCACCGTGCCGGCCTCCAGCAACGGCCAGGTCTCCTGCCGCAGCTTCGCGGCGATCTCCGCCTTGAGCGCGACGGAGCGTGGCCGCAGGGTCGAGCCGGTGAGCGTCAGCCGGCGGATCATCATCGCCGTCAGGTCGAGCTCGGCCTTCGGTCCCTGCAGGAAGGCGATCTGCACGAGGCGCCCTTCCACCGCCAGCGCGGCGATGTTGCGCTGGATATAGAGCCCGCCGACCATGTCGAGGATGACGTTCACGCCCCGGCCGTCGGTCAGGCGCTTGACCTCCGCCAGGAAATCCTGCGCGCGATAATCGATTGCCTCATCGGCCCCCAGCGACCGGCAGAAATCGCATTTCTCGGGCGACCCGGCCGTGGCATAGACGGTCGCGCCCGCTTGCTTCGCGAGCTGGATCGCGGTCGAGCCGATGCCGCTGGAGCCGCCATGGATCAGGATGGTCTCGCCGGCGCGCAGCCGCCCGCGGGTGAAGACGTTGTCGTAGACGGTGAAATAGGTCTCGGGCAGGCCGCCGGCCTCCAGCAGCGAAAGCGGCTTCGGCACCGGCAGGCAGAGCACCTCGTCCGCGACGGCGTATTCGGCATAGCCGCCGCTGATCAGCAGCGCGCAGACGGCCTCGCCGATGCGGCTCTCCGCCACGCCCGCGCCGACCGCGACGATGTGACCGGAGACTTCCAGCCCGGGAACCTTGGTCGCACCGGGCGGCGGCGGATAGCCGCCGGCCCGCTGCAGGCAGTCGGGCCGGTTGATCCCGGCGGCAGCCACCGCGATCAGCACCTGGCCCGCTCCCGGCTGCGGCACGGGGGCGGTCTCGATCTCGATCACCTCCGGCCCGCCGGGTCCGGAAAAGCGCACCTGCTTCATCGTCTGCGGCAAAGCCATCATCGTCTCCATGGGGCGGTGCCGGGAGGCACCTTCGCCGCACCTTGTGGCGGCGACGCGGGGCCGGTTCAAGGGCCGGGCCGCCCGGACGCTTACTGCAGCAGGCGCGGCAGCCAGAGGCTGATCGCCGGGACATAGGTGATCAGCGCCAGGCTCAGCAGCAGCGGCACCAGCCAGGGCAGGATCGCCATCGTCGTTCGCTGGAAGCTGAGATTGGCGACGCGGGCGAGCACGAAGAGCACGAGCCCCATCGGCGGATGCAGCAGGCCGATCATCAGGTTCAGCACCATGACGAGCCCGAAATGGACGGGGTCGATGCCGAGCTTGAGCACGATCGGCAACAGGATCGGCGTGAGGATGGTGATCGCCGCGGTGGGCTCGAGGAAGCAGCCGACGAACAGCATCAGCGCATTCGCCAGAAGCAGGAACATCGCCGGGTCCGAGGTGAAGGCGAGAACCCAGCCGGCGATCATTTCCGTGGTGCGCGACACCGCCAGAACCCAGCCGAAGACCGAAGCCGCGGAGACGATGAAGAGCACGGTGGCGGTCAGTTCGACCGTCTCCATCGAGGCCTTGATCACCATCCGGCCGCTCAGCGTGCGGTACCAGACGGTGCCCAGGAAAATCGCCCAGACACAGGCCGCGATGGCCCCTTCCGTCGCGGTGAACAGGCCCGACGTCATGCCGCCGATCAGCAGCACCGGCGTCATCAGCGGCAACACGGCGGCAAAGCGAAAGACCCTGTCGGCGGCCAGCAGCAGGGCGAAGCCGGCGACGACCGCGATGCGCGGCGCGACACCGGCATCGACCGCAAGCCAGATCGCGAGAGGAAAACCGGCCACGATCGCGAGCTCGCCCAGCACGCGCAGAATCCGCGGCCATTCGAACGGCACATCGCCGCCCCATTTGTTGCGGTGGGCGTAGAGGCTGACCGTCGCCATCATCAGCAGGGCCATGACGATGCCGGGCACGATGCCGGCGAGGAACAGCTTCCCGATCGAGACATTCGCCATCATCCCGTAGACGACGAAGGGCAGGGAAGGCGGGATGATCGGCCCCAGCGTCGCCGAGGCGGCGGTGATGCCGACGGCGAATTCGACATCGTAGCCATGCTCGCGCATCGCCTTGATCTCGATGGTGCCGAGACCGGCGGCGTCCGCGACCGCCGTGCCCGACATGCCCGAGAAGATCACCGAACCGACGACATTGACGTGGCCGAGCCCGCCGCGCATCCAGCCGACGAGGCCGAGCGCGAAATTGTAGATCCGGTTGGTGATACCGGCCGAGTTCATCAGGTTGCCGGCGAGGATGAAGAAGGGCACCGCCAGCAGCGGAAACGAATCCAGCCCCGCGAACATCCGGTGGATGATGACGAAATCGGGTGCGATGCCGGTCGCCAGAATATAGATCAGCGACGAGCCCGCCATCGCGATGGCAACGGGGATTCCCGAGCCCATCAGCGCCAGGAAGAGCAGCTTGAAGGACAGCGCGCTCATGAGGACGCGCCCGCCGTCTCCGGGCGTTCGAGCACGCTGTAGCCGTTTCTCCAGTTGCGTCGCGCGACCTGGATGGCCCGCAGCGTCATTGCCGCGAAGCTCAGCATGACCACGCCATAGACCCAGCCGATCGCAATCGGCGCGACCGACATGGGCTGGCCGCCGATGCGGGAGATCAGCTGCCAGGTCAGCCAGACGGCGTAGCCGAAGAAGGCGATCCGCCCGAGATCCACCAGCGTCGAGAGCGGCCGCGTGATCCAGCGCGGCAGCCAGTGATAGAAGAAGTCGACGTGGATATGGCTGTTCTTGCGTACCGAGCCGACGATGCCGATGAACACCGTGCAGACCAGCAGATAGCGCGCGATCTCCTCGGTCCAGGCGGCGGAATCGTTCAGCGCGTAGCGTGTGAAGAACTGGTGGAAGACCGTCGCCCCGAGCACGCAGAACACGCCGAAGCCGAGCCACTCCTCGATCGCATAGACCGAGAGGTCGATCGCCTCGTCCTCGACCTGGAATTCGCCCTTCTCGTTGAGGACGGCGGGCTGATCGTCGAGGCGGGCCGGCGTGGTCATGGGGGAGTCCGCAGCCGGCTTACTTCAGCGCCACCAACGCATCGAAATCGGCCTGGACGAAGCCGAAATCCGCCGGCTTCGAACTCGCCAGAACGGCCTTCTGGAAGGCGGCCTTGTCGACCGTATGGATCGTGCTGGTGCCGGCCTTGACGATCTCCTGGCGCAGCTTGTCGTCCTCGTCGCGGATCAGGGTCGAGGCGTGCAGGCTGCCCTCCTGCATCGCCTGGACGAAGATCGCCTTGTCCGCGTCGGAAAGCTTCTTCCAGGTCGCGCCGCCGATCACCGTGTTGAGCACGTCGATGACGTGGCCGGTGAGCATGATGTGCTTCTGCACCTCGTGGAACTTCTTCGACCAGATCGTGTTGAAGGCGTTCTCCTGCGCGTCGACGACGCCGCTCTGCAGGGCCGTGTAGACCTCGGCCAGTGCGATCGGCGTCGGGTTGGCCGAGAGCGCCTTGGGGAAGGCCATGTAGGCGGCCGCGTCGGGCACGCGGATCTTCAGCCCCTTCATGTCGGCAGGCGTCAGGATCGGCCGGCTCGAGGTGACGTGCCGCTCGGCGGCATAGGTCAGCGCGACGATGCGGTTGCCGGTCGCCTTCTCGTAGCCGTCGGCGAGCCGCTTGTAGAGGTCGCTCTTCGCATAGGCCTGGACATGGTCGAAATCGCGGAAGGCGAAGGGGAAATAAGTCACGCCAAGCGGCTTCGAGACCTGGGCCTGGAAGCTCGCCGCGCTGATGATGATGTCGACCGTGCCGAGCGACAGGCCCTGGTTGAGGTCCGATTCCTTGCCGAGCGTGGCGGAGGGGTAGAGCTGGATCTTGTAGCGGCCGCCGGTGCGCTGCTCGATCAGCTCGGCGGCCTTGACCGCGCCCTTGTGATGCGGCTCGGCCGGCTCGTAGACATAGGCCCATTTCAGCGTGGTCTGGGCCTGTGCGGGCAGGGCGATGAACGAGAGCGCCGCCGCGGCGAACGCCGTCAGCAGGCTGCGGGGCATCGAGCCCTTGGTGGTCACCGTCATTGCCGTCTCTCCCCTTGCAGCTGGCTCGCGTCAGCGCCCGATCCGGCCGCTCGCGTCCGGCCATCGGCACAGCAAGCGACATGCCAGCGGAACGCCGCCGTTCCCGGACGATAGCGCCTGAAATGCATGCGGAAGACAAGCGGGGTTGTTCGCATCTTGTGCACATTGTGCACGCACTATGCGTGTGGTAGCCGGTCGCTGGGCTGTGATGGGAGATGACGTGCCATGCGAAACACCTTGCGCCGGCAGCTGGCCGACGGGCGCACGCCGATCGGGCTCGCGGCCTGCGTCATCCGCACGGTCGAGGTCGTCACCGTCACGCGCAGCTGCGGTTTCGATTTCCTGCTGGTCGACATGGAGCATGGGCCGATCGCGATCGGTGACGCCGCCTCGATCAGTGTTGCCGCCTTCGAGGCCGGGCTGCCCTGCCTGGTCCGCGTCGGCGGGCCTTATGCGCCGGATCTGGCGCGGGTGCTCGACTGCGGCGCCGAGGGTGTGGTGGTGCCTCATGTCGAGACGGCCGCGGAGGCGCGGCTGATCGTCGAGAAATGTCGCTTCCAGCCGCTCGGCAAGCGCTCTCTGCCGAGCCCGCTGGCGCGGCTGGGCTTCCAGGTGCCCCCGGCCGCCGAGATGGTCGGGCGGATCGAGGCGGACACGGTCATCGTGGCCATGGTCGAGAGCGCGGGTGGCGTCGCTGAGGCCGGTGCGATCGCGGCCGTTCCTGGCATCGATGCCGTCATCATCGGCGCGAACGACCTCGCCGCCGACATGGGGCATCTGGGAGCGGTCGACCATCCCGAGGTTCTGGCGGCTTTTGCGGCCGTCGCGGCGGCGACGCTCGCGCAGGGCAAGATCTTCGGCGTCATCGGCGTCGGCGCGGCGCTGTTGCAGTCGCATGCGCTCGCTCTCGGCGCCCGGCTGGTCGTCGCCACCAACGACATCAACCTGCTGATCGACCAGGGAACCGCGGTCGCGCAGACATTGCGCGCGCACACAGGGCAGGTCGCTCCCGCCGTCCGGTGACCGCGCTTTAGGCTGCGCCCGCGCTAGTCGGCTGCGGGGGCGAGCCGGCAGGTCGAGCGCGTGAAGACCTCGATCTGCGACAGGGCGGCATCGAGCGTCGCGAAGGGGCCGTGCTTCATCGCGCGCATGCTCTCGGCGACACGCTCTCCGGGAATGATTCGGTATTCGTCCGGCGCCGCCAGCTCGACGCGCCCCATATTGCGTCCGAGCAGGTCGATCAGGGCCCAGCTCGTCGGGCCGCTGGGCGTTACGATGATGTCCATGGTCTGCTCCGCAGGCACATCGCCCGGCTGCGAGGATCGCACGTTTCAGGGCTCTCCGCCTCTCCCTTCGGACGGCCCGCGGCATGGTTGCCACAGCCCGCCGGAAAGGCCTCCCGAGCCGCGGCATTTACCAGCCGTTAACCATTGGCTGAATACACCGAAGACACCGAAAATTTACCAAGATGACCGCCGTGTTAACCAAACCCAGGCCCATCCGCCTCAAGGGGCGCTCCTACCTTGCCTTGACGCTGACCCCCGAGCTGCCGCTCGAGGACTGGCTGATCCGGCTCGACGAACTGGCCGCGCTCTCGGCCGGCTTCTTCCTGCGGCGGCCCGTCGTGCTCGACATCGAGGGGCTCGAGCTGGACCGGGCGGAGCTGCGCGACCTCGTCGGCCAGCTCTCCGGTCGCGGCGTCCGGATCATGGGCATCGAGGGGGCGAGGGCCTCCATGCTGGGCTCGGATCTGCCGCCGGCCATGTCCGGCGGGCGCTCGACCGCCGATGTCGAGCCGCCGGCCGCCGCGGCGGCTCCGGCGCCGGAAGCGGTGGCCCCGGAGAGCGTCGTCCGCTCCGACCCGACGCCGGGCAAGCCGACGCCCTCGATCATCGTCACCCAGCCGGTGCGCTCGGGCCAATCGCTGTTCTTCCCGGAGGGGGACGTCACCATCGTCGGCTCGGTCGCCTCGGGCGCCGAGGTCGTCGCGGGCGGCTCGATCCATGTCTACGGGACGCTGCGGGGCCGGGCGCTCGCCGGCACCATGGGCAATGCGTCGGCGCGCATCTTCTGCAGCCGGCTCGAGGCCGAGTTGCTGGCGATCGACGGCTTCTACAAGACCGCCGAGGACATGGAGCCGGAGCTGCGCGGCAAGGCCGTGCAGATCTGGCTCGAGGGCGAAACATTCAAGGTCGGGTCGATCGCCTGACCGGGCGACATCGGGACAATCGGGAGAGGTCTATGGGCAAGGTCATCGTGGTCACCTCGGGCAAGGGGGGCGTCGGCAAGACGACCTCGTCCGCCGCGCTGGGGGCAGCGCTCGCCAAGGGTGGCGATAAGGTCGTGGTGGTGGATTTCGACGTCGGGCTGCGCAATCTCGACCTCGTCATGGGGGCCGAGCGGCGGGTCGTCTACGACCTCGTCAACGTCATCCAGGGCGAGGCGAAGCTGACCCAGGCGCTGATCCGCGACAAGCGCGTCGAGACGCTCTATCTGCTGCCGGCCTCGCAGACCCGCGACAAGGACAACCTGACCGCCGAGGGTGTGGAGAAGGTCATCGGCGCGCTCAAGAGCGTCTTCGACTGGGTGATCTGCGACAGCCCCGCCGGCATCGAGCGCGGCGCGACGCTGGCCATGCGCCATGCCGACGTCGCCATCGTGGTGACCAATCCGGAGGTCTCCTCGGTGCGCGATTCCGACCGCATCATCGGCCTGCTCGATTCCAAGACGCTGCGCGCCGAGAACGGCGAGCACATGGAGAAGCACCTGCTGCTGACCCGCTACGACCCCGTCCGGGCCGAGCGCGGCGACATGCTCAAGGTCGATGACGTGCTGGAGATCCTCTCCATCCCGCTGCTCGGCATCATCCCCGAGAGCATGGACGTGCTGCGCGCCTCCAATCTCGGCTCGCCGGTGACGCTGGCGGATGACCGCAGTGCCCCCTCGATCGCCTATTTCGAGGCCGCGCGCCGGCTCCAGGGCGAGAACCTGCCGATCATGATCCCGGGCGAGAAGCGGGGCTTCTTCGGCAAGATCTTCGGAAGGAAGGCGGCATGAACCTGCGTCG
>CALRYW010000076.1:0-20227 GCA_943372485.1 Allobosea thiooxidans | reverse complement strand
ATGCGCGCAACATCGACATCCTCGAAGACGACGCAGCAGGATTTGCCGCCGAGTTCGAGCGAGAGCTTTTTCATGGTCGGCGCCGCGGCCGCCATGATCGCCCTGCCGGTCTGCGTCGAGCCGGTGAAGCTCAGCACCTCTACATCGGCCGAAAGCGTCAGTTCCTGCGCTGCGGCGTGGCCCGTTTCGCCGACCATGTTGCAGGCCCCGGCCGGCAGCCCACATTGCGCCAGTTCCTGCAGGAACGCGGCGGTGAACAGCGTCGTCTGCGGTGCCGGCTTGACGATAGCGGTGCAGCCGGCCGCGAGCGCCGGCGCAAGCGCGCGCACCAGCAGGACCGCAGGCGCGTTCCAGGGCACGATGATGGCGGCAACGCCGGCGGGCTCACGAAGCATCGTCGAGAACACGCCGGGCTCGACCTCCAGCACATGTCCCGGGATATGGCGCGCGAGCCCCGCGTAATATCGGATCTCGGAGATCGCGCCGCCGATCTCCGCGCGCGACTGAGAGATCGCCTTGCCGTTCTCGAGCGTCATCAGCATGGCGAGATCCTCGCGCCTTGCTTCGAGCCGGGTAGACCAGGCGAGCAGGACTTCCTGGCGCAGGCGTGGATTCTGCGACCAGGCCGGTTCGCTGAAGGCGTGTCTGGCCGCCGCGATCGCTTCCCGCGCCTCATTGCGCCCGCCATCGGCGAAGCGTCCGACCGTCGCGCCCGTCGCGGGGTCGATGCTGTCGGCCAGCGCGCCGTCATGGGATGGGGTCCAGCGCCCGGCGATCCAGTGCGTTTCGGTCTCTACCTGCATGTGTCTCTGATCCGACATGTTGCGCGTCGGGCCGGCGTGGCCCTTTCGCGTCAGAATATCGGGCTTCTGACTATCAGAGATAATAATGATGAATGATGGACGCTATCAGCTGTTCTCCTGGCTATGCAGCACGTTGGCGGCATCGGCGAGTTCACTGCCGAGCGTGTCGATGAACAGGCGCGCGGCCTCCGAGAGCGGCCTGCGCGGGTTATGCACGCAGATCAGCTGGCGGGTCACGCGCGGCGCCACGATGCGGTGCGCCCGCAGGCTGCCATCCGCCAGGCCGCGATGAACCGCAATCGCCGGCAGCACGGTGACCCAGTCGGACTGCCGCACCAACTCCTCGATCGCTGCGACGGCATCGACCTCGAGCCGGATCGAGAGCGCGACGTCCTCGTCCTCGGCGATGTCATCGATGATCGTACGCAGCCCGTTATTCTTGGAGGGCAGCACCAACGGCAACCTGACAAGGTCGCGGAACAGTATGGGCGAGGGCAGGCCACGGCCGTTCGCGGCCTTGGTGACGAGTACCATCTCCTCGTGGAGAACGTCCATGAAAGGCAGATCGAGCCGCCGTCTCGTCTTGTTGACGATGGCGAAGTCGAGCATTCCGGAACGAACCTGATCGAGATGCGCGCTCGAATAGCCGTCGCAGGCCGAGACCTCGACCTCCGGATACTGACCCGCAAAGATGGCAAGCGCGCGCGCCAGCACGCTCGTCGTCACTGAGGCGACGAGCCCGACCGCGATGCGGCCGCTGATCTCGCCCGAGCGGCTGACAACCTGCTGCTTGGCGTCCGAGAGGTCCCGCAGCAGCGGCGAGAACAGCCTATAGGCGAGCTGGCCGGCCGGCGTCGGCGTCATCCCTTGGGAAGAACGTTCGAACAGCTTCTGCCCAAGCTCGTCCTCCAGCTTGGCGATCTGCATCGAAAGCGCCGGCTGGACGACGTTCATGCGGCGCGCGGCGCGCGTCGTCGAACCCTCCTCGCAGAGACTGAGGAAATAGTTGAGTTGGCGAAGGTCCATGTCCCCCGGGATCCTCCAAGGCCTATCACGATAACTGATGCTGATAACCTTGATCATCACATACTATTTGGGTGCGCGCCAGCGCGCGGCCTAGCATCAGACGTGGCGTCGCACTCCTGCGAAGTCGCCCTTCGGCCAAGCGCCGTCCAATCCAGATGCGAGCCGAGCCATGCCCCACCTTGCCGCCGAAGCCGGGCTTGCCGATGACCCGGCTCGTCTCTCGGGACCGGGTTTCGCCGCCAATGGTCCCGTCACCAGCCTGCGCGACTGGCTTGACCGATTGTCCGCCACGGGGCGTCTCGCGGTGATGCGGCCCGGCATCGGCCTGCGCTTCGAACTGGCGGCTGTCTCGAAGCGGCTGGACGGCGAGAAGGCGACGGTCTTTCCGGCGCCCGACGGCCACCCGGTCAGCGTGATTTCCGGCCTCGTTTCGGATCGCGGCTGGATGGCCGAGGCCATGGGCGTCGAACCGTCGCAGGTGCTGAAGCGCTTCCAGGAGGCTGCGCGCAACCCCGTTCCCTGGCGCGAGACCAGCGCCGCGCCCGCCCAGGAGGTCGTGCATCGCGAGGTCGACCTGATAACGCTGCTGCCTTCGCCGACGCATAACGAGTTCGACAGCGGCGCCTATATCACCGCCGGTCTGTTGATCAGCCGCAACCCGAAGACCGGCATACAGAATGTCGCGATCCACCGGCTGCAGGTCTCCGGCCCCGACAGGCTCGGCGCCCTGCTGCTTCCGCGCCATACGCTCGCCTATCAGCAGATGGCGGAGGACGAGGAGCAGGACCTGCCCATCGCGATCGTGGTCGGGGTCGATCCGCTGACACTGCTCGCTTCGCAGGCAATCGCGCCGCTCGATCAGGACGAACTGGAGATCGCCGGCGCGCTGCACGGCCAGCCGCTCGACGTGGTGAAATGCATCACCAGCGAGGTCCGCGTGCCCGCTCAGGCCGAGATCGTGATCGAGGGCAGGCTGCTCGCCCGCAAGCGCGAACCGGAGGGGCCGTTCGGCGAGTTTCCGCAATATTACGGCGAACGCGGCGAGCGTCACGTCATCCAGGTCGACGCCGTCACCCATCGCCGCAATCCGCTTTTCCATACCATCGTCGGCGGCGGCCTCGAGCACCTGCTGCTCGGCGGCATCCCGCGCGAGGCGACCATCCTCGACCATCTCCAGCGCAGCTTTCCCAGCGTCGGCGACGTCCATCTCGCGCGCGGCGGCGTCTGCCGCTATCACCTCTACGTCCAGATGAAGAAGCGTTCGGAGGGCGAGGCCAAGAACGTCATCCTCGGGGCGCTCTCCGCGCACTACGACGTCAAGCACGTCGTCGTCGTCGACGAGGATGTCGATGTGCATGACCCCACCGAGGTCGAATGGGCGGTGGCGACGCGCTTCCAGGCCGATCGCGATCTCGTGGTGGTCGCCGGCAGCCAGGGCTCGAAGCTCGACCCGTCGACGCGCGACGGTGTCGGGGCCAAGATGGGACTGGACGCTACCGCGCCGCTCGACGCACCGGAGATGCGTTTCAAGCGCATCCGCGTGCCGGGCGAGGATACGGTGGAGCCGGGGCGTCTGCAGGCCGGGACGGATTGGCGCAGCGGGCGCGCCGAGTAAACCTGAACCCCGCATGCCTGCAACCGACAGGCCCTTGCGGGGGTGGCGAGCCGGCCGCTACACTATCGTCTGACGGAGAACGACCTGGAAATCAGGCTTGGTGAGGAAACGGCATGTCGGATGCCTTGCGCATCGCGCACGGAGCCTTCGGTCGGGTGGCGCTGCTGGACATGGACCGAAGCCTGGTCCGGCACGCGCACCCCCATTGCCATGTCCTGCTCAAGGTCGATGGCGACGACACCCAGTTCCTCGTCGGCGACCATGTCGCGCCGCTGACGGACGATCTCGCCGTGCTGGTCAACGCCTGGGAGCCGCACGCCTACATCCATGATCCCAGACGCAGGAACGCGCTGATCCTGGCGCTCTATATCGAGCCCGAATGGCTGCGCAGCTTCCGACCGAACTGGGCTTCCAGTGGCGCCCCGGGTTTTTTCGAGCGGTCGGCCGGCGAGGTCACCGCCCATATCCGCCAGACCGCGCTCGATCTCGCAGCCGAGATGGTGCATGAGCCCGGCGCCTCGCGCCGGCAGGAGCATCTGCTTTCGGAGCTGATGATCGCCGTGATCGAACGCTTCACCCCGTGGCGGACGGTGGGGGCGTCCCTGCGCGAAATCGCCCGCTCGAATGCGATCGATTGGCGGGTGGGGCGCGCCATCGCCCTGATGCGGACCAACCCGGCAGCCCCGCTCAGCATCGAGAAGCTGGCGAAATCGGCCGGTCTCTCGCGGGCGCATTTCTTCCGCGTCTTCGAGGAATCCACCGGCGTCACGCCGCATGTCTTCCTGAATGTGCTCAAGGTCGAACTCGCCGTCGGCGCGATCATGGAGGGCGACGAGACCTTCGCGGTGCTGAGCGACCGGCTCGGTTTCAGCGCGCCGGCTCATTTCACCCGCTTCTTCCGCGACCATTGCAGCGTCGCGCCCAGCGAGTTCCGCCAGGTGGCGAGGCTGGGCCGGTAGGACGCGAATGGCGAATGGCGAATGGATTTCGCCGCGCCGCCTTGCCGCGTTTTGCGCGCCAGTCCCATCATTTTTGAGACTTTTCGGTAAGGTGCGAGACCCAGCGGGATCGCGTCCCGCCCCCTGATCGCAGAGCCTCCCGCCCCAGACGCCCGTCAGAGCGCGTCGTCGGGAGCAGGCGTCAGTGAAGATCGAAACCATCTCGTGGACGGGACAATCGCTGGAGCGCGTCGAGGACGCGGCCCTGCTGACCGGTCGCGGGCGGTTCATCGACGATCTCGGCATCAGGCCCGGCACGCTGCAGGCGGCCATCTTGCGCTCGCCGCATGCCCATGCCGACATTCTGGCCATCGACGTTTCGGCGGCTGCCGCCATGCCGGGCGTCGCGGCGGTCATCACCGGCCGTGACCTCGCCAGGCTGACGACGCCGATGGTCGCGGGCCTCAAGGTCGCGGTCGAGAACTGGCCGATGGCGGCCGAGCGCGTGCGCTATGTCGGCGAGCCCGTCGCCATCGTCGTGGCGCGGGACCGCTACCTCGCCGAGGACGCCCTGGACGCGATCGAGGTCGAGTACGGCCCGCTGCCCTGCGTCGTCGATCCGCTGGTGAGCCTGAAATCCGATGCGCCGGTGCTGCACGACAGGGCAGGCGGCAACCTCGTCAGCGACCGCCGCTTTCGCTACGGCGACCCTGAGGCGGCATTCGCCGACGCCGCGCACCGGGTCGCGGTCACGATCGCCTATCCGCGCAACACCGGCGCGCCGATGGAAACCTTCGGCGTCGTCGCCGACTACGATCCCCATGAGGACGCCTACGACATCCTCGCCAATTTCCAGGGGCCGTTCAGCATCCATGCGGTGCTGGCGCGCTGCCTGAAGGTGCCAGGCAATCGGCTGCGGCTTCGCATGCCGCCGGAATCGGGCGGCAGCTTCGGCGTCAAGCAGGGCGTCGCGCCCTATGCGGTCCTGATCGGCGTCGCCGCGCGCATCGCCGGCGCGCCGGTCAAATGGATCGAGGACCGGCTCGAGCATCTGGGCGCGGCCGTCGCCGCCACCAACCGGGTCACCACGCTCAAGGCCGCGGTGACGGCGGACGGCCGCATCACCGCGTTGGACTGGGACCAGGTCGAGGATTGCGGCGCCTATCCGCGCGCGCCGGAGCCCGCCACGCTCTACCGCATGCATGGCAACATGACCGGAGCCTACGACGTCGCGAATGTCGCGATCCGCAATCGCGTCGTGCTGACCAACAAGGCCCCGACGGGTCTGGTGCGCGGCTTCGGCGGCCCGCAGGTCTATTACGCGCTCGAAAGGCTGTTGCAGCGCATCGCGGTCGAACTCGGGCTCGATCCGTTGGCGGTGATCCGGACCAACCTGATTCCGAGCGGAGCATTTCCCTACCGCACCGCCTCGGGCGCGCTCTACGATTCCGGCGATTACATCAAGGCCTTCGATCTGGCTCTGGCCGAGGGCCGGCTCGCCGATCTGGAAGCCCGCCGCGATGCCGCCCGCGCTGCGGGCAAGCGCTACGGCATCGGCTTCGCGGCCGCCGTCGAGCCGAGCGTCTCCAATATGGGCTACATCACGACGGTCCTGACCGCTGCGGAACGCAAGAAGGCCGGACCCAAGAACGGAGCGCAGGCGACCGCCACCGTCACGCTCGATCCGGTCGGATCGGTCAGCGTCCATGTCGCCTCGGTGCCGCAGGGCCAGGGCCACCGCACCGTGCTGGGGCAGGTCGTCGCCGATGTCTTTGGCCTGCCGCGCGAGGCGATCAGCGTCGTCACCGATCTCGATACCGGCAAGGACGCCTGGTCGATCGCCTCGGGCAACTATTCGAGCCGCTTCGCCGCCGCCGTCGCCGGCACCGCGCATCTGGCCGCGACCCGCCTGCGCGACAAGCTGGCGGCGATTGCAGCCAGCCAGTTCGGCGTGCCGCCCGGACAGATCGGCTTTGCCGGCGGTTCGGTCTTCGCCAAGGGCGACGCGGCTAAGACGCTGCCCTTCGGCCGCATAGCGGCGCTGTCGCACTGGTCGCCGGCCCTGCTGCCCGCAGGCGTCGATCAGGCGATCCGCGAGACCGCCTTCTGGACGCCGCCCGAGCTGTCAGCGCCGACCGACGAGGACTGCGTAAACTCCTCGCTCTGCCATGGCTTCATCTTCGACATGGCCGGCGTCGAGGTCGATGTCGAAACCGGAAAGGTCCGGATCGACCGCTACGTCACAATGCACGACTGCGGCCGCATGCTGCATCCCGGCATGGTCGAAGGCCAGATACGGGGCGGCTTCGCGCAGGCGCTGGGCGCGACCTTCTTCGAGGAACTCGCCTATGCCGATGACGGCGCCTTCCTGACCGGAACCTTCGCCGACTACCTGCTGCCGACGGCGACCGAGACGCCCGATATCGAGATCCTGCACATCGAGACGCCGTCGCCCTTCACACCGCTCGGGGCCAAGGGCGTCGGCGAAGGCAACTGCATGTCGACGCCGGTCTGCCTCGCCAACGCGGTCGCAGACGCGCTCGGGGTGGCGAAGCTCGACCTGCCGCTGACCCCGGCTCGCATCGCCGCTCTCGTCGCCGCGCCCGAGCCGGCCTTTCCTGAGTCCCAGCGCGAACGCGCAACTGGGCTGGGCGCGGCCAAACCCGGCGACCGCACGCTGCGGGGCGAAGGGCAGGCCAGCGTCGCCGCCGCGCCGGAGGCGGTCTGGGCAATGCTGCTCGATGCCGATCAGCTCGCCTCGATCATCCCCGGCTGCCACGGCGTCAGCAAGCTGTCGGAGACGCATTTCAAAGCCGATGTGACGCTCGGCGTCGGCCCGGTGAAGGGCCGCTACAAGGCGCAGATCAGGCTGTCTGATCTCGATGCGCCGCGCGCCGCGACCCTGTCGGGTTCCGTCTCGGGGGCACTCGGCACGGGCGGCGGCTCCGGCCGCGTAACGCTGACGCCGGCCGAGGACGGCGGCACGCTCATCGCCTACACCTATGAGGCCGCCATCGGCGGCAAGGTCGCCGCGATCGGCGGACGCCTGCTCGACGGCGCGGCCAAGGCCATTATCGGACAGTTCTTCGCGGCGCTGGCGCGCAGGGCGTCGCCCACCCGGCCCAGCCTCATCACCCGCCTGTTGCGGAGGCGGCCATGAAGCCCGCCGCCTTCGACTATGTCCGCGCCGGCGACCTCTCCGAGGCGCTCGAAGCGCTGGCCCGGCATGGCGCGGAAGCCCGCATCATCGCTGGCGGCCAGTCGCTGCTGCCGATGCTGAACATGCGGCTGGCCAAGCCGGCGGTGCTGATCGACATCATGGGGATTGCGGGTCTCGACCGGGTCGGGCGGGAGGGCGATCTGATCGTCGTGCCGGCCGCCGTGCGCCAGGCGGCGCTGATGAAGCGGCCGGGCCTCGCCGGCGAACAGCCGCTGCTGGCGGCGGCTCTGCCCTGGCTCGGCCATTACCAGACGCGTGCGCGCGGAACCGTCTGCGGCTCGGCGGCCCATGCCGATCCGAGCGCCGAAATCCCGCTCTGCCTCGTCGCGCTCGACGGCGAGGTCAGGCTGCGTTCGCGCCGCAAGCGGCGCAGCGTCAGGGCCGGGGACTTCTTCAGCGGCATGATGGTGACGGACAAGGCCGACGACGAGCTGATCGAGGCCGTCGCGTTCCCGGCCGCCATGCCCGGAACCGGCTACGCCTTCCGCGAGATCGCGCGCCGCCATGGCGACTTCGCCATCGTCGGCTGCGCGGCGGTCGTGACGCGCGACGCCATGCACCTCGCGGTCGCCGGCGTCGCCGACAGGCCGCAGCGCCGCAGCTTCCCGCTGCTGGAGGGCTCGGCCCTGACGGATGCGCTCAACGCCTTCGCCTGGGAACTCGACGCCCGCGACGATTTTCATGCGACCGCCCGGCTGCGCCGCGATCTGGTGCGCTCGCTTGGCCTGTCCACGATCGGGGAGGCCAAGCGATGCCGCGCCTGAGCGCCGCGACGCAGCACCGCGTCGCCTTTACATTGAACGGCAGGCCGGTCTCGCTCGACGCGCAGCCGCGCCTGCTCGCCACCGACGCGCTGCGCCATGGGCTCGGCGCGACCGGCACCCATGTCGGCTGCGAGCATGGCGTCTGCGGCGCCTGCACGATCCAGATCGACGGCCAGCCGGCGCGCGCCTGCCTGACGCTCGCCGTCCAGCTCGACGGCAAGGACGTCACCACGGTCGAGGGGCTCGCGCCGGAGCGCGACCGGCTCTCGGTGATGCAGGCCGCCTTTCGGCGTCATCACGCGCTGCAATGCGGCTTCTGCACGGCCGGCATCCTCGTCTCGCTCGACGCCTATCTCCGCGAGGAGCCCGAGCCGAGCGAGCAGGAACTGCGCGAGGTCGTCGGCGGGCATCTCTGCCGCTGCACCGGCTACACGCCGATCATCAGGGCGGCGCTCGAAGCCGCGGCCTGTCTGCGGGGCGAGCCTGCGCCGCAGCCGCTGGAGCGGGAGCCCGCCGATGTTTGACCTTGGCACCAGCTTCATCGCCAGCGTGGCGCGCGACCCCGATGCGCTCGCCATCGTCGATGGCGACATCCGCCTGACCTATGTGCAATGGCTGGACCGGATGTCGTCGCTGGTCGCCGCTTTCGACGGCATGGGCCTGAAAGCCGGCGACCATCTCGTCACCGTGCTGCAGAATCGCTGGGAAGCCGCGAGCCTGCACTGGGCCTGCCAGCTCGCCGGCCTGACGATCGTGCCTATCAACTGGCGCGCCAAACCCGACGAGATCGATTTCGTTGTCAGTGACTGCGAAGCAAAGGCGCTCGCCTTCGAGCAGGTCGCAGGCCAGGCGATCGCCGAGAGCGAACTGGCGCCGACGATCCCGCGCATCGCGGTCGGTCCCGATGCGGGCGCGGCCGAACTCACATTCGCAGAAATGGTGGCGACGCCGGCCCATGTCGCGACGCCGCGCGCGGCCGCCGACGCCTGGTCCCTGATGCTCTACACCTCGGGCACCACGGCCAAGCCCAAGGGCGTGCCGCGTAGGCACCGGGCCGAGCGCATGGCCGCGCTCGCCCATCTCGCCCAGAACCTCTACGGCCAGGGCGAGCGCACGCTGGGCGTGATGCCGCTCTACCATACGATGGGCGTGCGTTCGCTGCTGGCGATGTCGCTGATCGGCGGAGCCTTCATCTGCCTGCCCCGCTTCGATGTGGCGCGCGCGCTCGAACTCATCGAGGCCGAGAAGGTCAGCAATCTCTATCTGGTGCCGACGCTCTATCACGACGTCGTCCATCACCCGGATTTCGAGGCGACGGACGTCTCCAGCGTGCGAAAGCTCGGCTTCGCCGGCGCGCCGATGACCGACGGGCTGCTCGGCAAGCTGACCGAGGCCTTTTCGCCTGACCTCTTCGTCAACCACTACGGCTCGTCGGAGATCTACACCTTCACGATCAACCAGAAGGCCGCGCAAAAGCCGGGCTGCGCCGGAAAGGCCGGGCTGAACCAGCTGATCCGCGTCGTCAAGCTCGGCGCGACCTCGGCGCATGAGCTCGCCGCACCCGAAGAGGAAGGCGAGATCATCGCGCTGGCCTCAAGCGACGAGGCCTTCGAGGGCTACTGGAAGCGCCCCGAAGCCGACGCCAAATCCCTGCGCGACGGCTGGTACTTCACCGGAGACACCGGCTATTTCGATACAGAGGGCGACCTCTTCGTGTCCGGCCGCGTCGACGACATGATCATCACCGGCGGCGAGAACGTCTCGCCGGTCGAGATCGAGAGCTGCCTGTCCCTGCATCCCGGCGTCCTCGAGGTCGCCGTCGTCGGCCTGCCCGACGAGCGCTGGGGCAAGATCGTCGTCGCCTTCGTGCAGCGCGCCGGCGCGGTCTCGGCCGAAGAGCTCGACGCCCATTGCAAGGCGACGGGCCTCGCCAATTTCAAGCGCCCGCGCCGCTTCGAATTCGTCAAGGCCATCCCGAAATCGCCCGTCGGCAAGCTGTTGCGCCGCCAGCTCGTGGCCGGCGAATACGAGTCCGAACGGCCCGATATCGCGGCCGAATGACCAACCGCATCACCATCACGACTGAAAGGCCAGAGCCGATGAACGCCATCACCCCGATCCACCCCGCGCTCACCGGGCTCGACGGTTTCAGCGTCGAGATCGACGCCGCCCGCGAGCGCGCCGACATCATCCTGAACCGGCCGCCGATGAACGTCATCTCGATGCCGCAGCGCGACCAGTTGCGGAAGGTCTTCGAGGCGCTCGACGAGGACGAACGGGTCCGCGTCATCGTGCTGCGCGCAGTCGGCGAGCATTTCTCCTCCGGCGGCTACATCAAGGGCTTCCTCGAGGCCTCGCCCGAGCATGTCTCGAAGCTCGCCTGGAACATCGCTGCGCCAGCGCGCTGCGCCAAGCCGGTCATCGTCGCCAATCGCGGCTACGCCTTCGGCGTCGGCTTCGAGATCTCGCTCGCCTGCGACTTCCGCATCGTCTCGGAGACGGCCCAATACGCGCTGCCCGAGCAGAAGCTCGGCCAGATCCCGGGCTCGGGCGGCTCGGCGCGCCTGCAGAAGATCGTCGGCATCACCCGGACCAAGGACATCGTGATGCGCTCGAAGCGCATCGCGGGTCGCCAAGCGCTGGACTGGGGCATCGCCACCGAATGCGTGCCCGATGCCGAGCTGGAGGCCGCGACAGACCGGCTCGTGGAGGAGTTGCGCGGCTTCTCGCCGATGGCGCAGCGCACCGCCAAGAAGCTGCTCAACGACACCGAGGACGCCTCGCTGTCGATCGCGATCGAGCTGGAGGGGCATTGCTACAGCCGCCTGCGCCAGTCCGACGATTTCCGCGAGGGCGTCGAGGCCTTCCACGCCAAGCGCGCGCCGAAATTCGTCGGGAGCTAGGCCGATGCCGCACCCCCCCGACACTCACCGCGAGAACGCCTGCCGCGAGAGCGCCTGCTGGAAGAACGACTGGTCGCTCGACGATCTGGCGCGGCTGACGCGCGGGAGCTTCATCGAACAACTCGGCATCCGCTTCGTCGAGATCGGGGCGGACTGGCTGACGGCTGAACTGACCATCCGTCCCGCCACGGCGCATGCGGGCGTCGCGCTTGCGCTGGCCGAAGCCATCGGCACGCTGGCGAGCCGGATGGCGGTCGAAGCCGGGACGCACGCCGTCAGCGGGCTCGACATCAAGGCCAATCATTGCAGGCCGGTGGGTGTCGGCGAGACGGTGCGCGCCACGGCGCGGCCGCTCAACCTCGGCCGCCAGACCCATGAGTGGGAGATCCGCATCCAGGCCGCCGGCGACGAGCGGCTGGTCTGCGTCGCCCGGCTGACCACGGCCATCAAGACCCGCGCGGGAGAAGGCGTCCGCGCGGCAGCCTGAGCCTTCCAAAGCAAAACAGATCATCAAAAGAGGGAAACGACCATGACATCCGCGTTCATCAAGACACTCATTGGCGGCCTGCTTACCGCCACCGCCCTGTCGGGCGGCGCGCTCGCCCAGACCGGACCGATCAAGGTCGGCGTCGTCACGCCGCTCTCGGGCACCTACACCCCGATCGGCCAGCAGGTCCGCTGGGGCCTCGAACTGGCCGCCAAGGAGATCAACGCGGCCGGCGGCGTCGCGGGCCGCCAGGTCGCGCTCGTCTTCGAGGACGAAGAGGCCAACCCCGCCGTCGCCGTGCAGAAGGCCGAGAAGCTGTTCCAGGTCGAGAAGGTCGATTTCCTGACCGGAACCGTGAATTCCGGCTCGACGCTCGCCGTCGCCCAGCTCGCCGAGCGCAACAACAAGCTGGCGGCGACGACCGTCTCCTTCGCTGACTCGATCACCGGCGACAAATGCTCGCCCAACATGTTCCGCGTGAACGCGCGCGCCGAGCAGCAGTCGGTGGCTCTCGCGGCCTGGCTCGCCAAGGAGAAGCCCAAGGCCAAGGTCTACTATCTCGGGCCCGACTACGAGATGGGCCGCTCCACCGTCGCGGCGTTCAAGAGCAGCGCGGAGAAGACCGGCTCGGCGACCGGCGGCGAGGTCTTCGCGCCGCTCGATTCCAAGGACTATACCCAGTATTTCGGCCAGATCCGCGCGACCCGTCCGCAGGTCCTCTACACCTCCGTCGCCGGCAACGACACCGTGCGCCTGCTGACGCAGCTCCAGGATTTCGGCCTGCTCTCGGGCCTCACCGTGGTCGGCGCGTCGGGCACCGTGACCTCGCAGAACATCACCGCGATCGGCGCGGCGGCCGAGGGCTTCGCCACCGGCGTCGGCTATTCGCCGCAGATCGACCGCCCCGAGAACAAGAAGTTCGTCGATGCCTTCCGTGCGGCCAACAAGACCGATCCCGATCTCTACGGCGCCGACAGCTATGGCCTGCTCTTCGCCTACAAGGCGGCCGTCGAGAAGGCCGGCTCGACCGAGACCGACAAAGTCCGCGAGGCGCTGCGCGGCCTGACCTGGCAGACCCCGCAAGGGGCCAAGACGATCCGCGCCGGCGACCACCAGGCGATGCAGCCGATGTATGTGGTGCGCGTCACCAAGGGCAAGTTCGACATCATCGACAACGTCTCCGCCGAGAACGCGATCGGCCCCGACGCCTGCACGCGCTTCTGAGCACCGCGACCCGTCCCCCCTCTCCCTCGCGGAGAGGGGGATTTAGCGCAGCGTCCCGCGGAGAGGCGCCGTCATGACCCCGATCGACTACCTTCAATTCGTCCTCGCCCCGCAGGTCGTGAACGGGCTCGCGCTCGGGGTCGCGGTCGTGCTGGTGGCGCTGGGGCTGACCATCATCTTCGGCATGCTCGACGTCATCAACATGAGCCATGGCGAGTTCTACGCGATCGGGGCCTATGCGGCGCTGGCGTTGGCTGCGGCCGGCATCGGCTTCTGGTTCCTGCTCGTGCTGGTGCCGGTCCTGATGATCCCGCTCGGCATGGCGGCGGAGCGGCTGCTGATCCGGCCGGTCTTCGGCAGCAAGGACCGTCACGTCACGACGCTGCTCGTGACCTTCGGCCTCGGGCTCATCGTCGAGGACGTGCTCAAGATCGTCTTCGGCGCCAACACGCAGCGTCCGCCGACGCCGATTTCGGGCGCCAGCGAGATCTTCGGCATCATCCTGCCGAATTACCGGCTCTTCCTGATCCTGGTCGGCGCGGCGATCGTGCTGGCGGTGGCCTATGTCGTCTACAGGACGCGGCTGGGCGCCATGGTCCGGGCGGCGGCCTTCGATCGCAACATGGCGGCATCGCTCGGCGTGCCGGTCTCGCTGGTCTATGCCGGCACCTTCGCCTTCGGCGTCGGGCTGGCCGGTCTCGCCGGCGTGCTGCTCGCGCCGATCTATTCGGTGTTCCCGACCATGGGGCGCGATTTCATCCTGCTCGCCTTCACCGTCGTCATCGTCGGCGGCATGGGCTCGATCTGGGGCGCGGTCGTCGCAGGGCTCCTGCTGACGCAGGTGCAGGCGCTGGCGAGCCTCGTGATCTCGCCGGTCTGGACCGACCCGATCGTCTTCGGGACCATGGTCGCCTTTCTGGTTTTCCGCCCGCAGGGCCTGTTCGGGAGGCTCGGCCATGCATGACCGTCTCACTCAATCGATGCGGGCGAGCCATCTGCTGGCGCTGCTCTTCGTCATCGCCTCGCTGGGCCTCGCCGCCATCGGCGCAGCCACCGGCGACACCTTCTATCTGCGGCTCGGCACCGAGGCGCTGATCTTCGCCGGGCTCGCGCTCTCGGTCGATCTGCTGCTGGGCTATTCGGGCGCGCTCTCGCTCGGCCAGGCGCTGTATTTCGGCATCGGCGCCTATGTCTCGGCGCTGACGCTGATGAAGGTTCCGTCCTTCTGGCTGGCCATGGCCGCGGCCTTCGCGGCCTCGCTGTTCGCAGCCATCATCGGCGGATTGATCGCCAACCGGGTGCGCGGCGTCTATTTCGCGCTGATCACCTTCGGCCTCGCCCAGGTCTTCGCCAAGGTCGTCTACAACACCCGCGAACTGGGCGCCTCCGACGGGATGATCGGCATCCCGGTGATCGAGATCGGGTTTGGGCCGTTCTCGGTCTCGGCCGGCAGTCCCGTTGGCTTCTTCCTCGTCGTGCTCGCCATCATCATGGGGCTCTATGCGCTGACCGCCTATCTGCTCGACACGCCCTTCGGCCGTGTCCTGACGGCGCTGAAGGCCAATGAGAAGCGCGTGCCCTTCCTCGGCTATTCGGTCTGGCGCGCCCGCATGGCGGCCTACGTCCTGGCCGGGGTGATCGCGGGGCTATCGGGCGCGCTCTACCCGATGCTGCGCGGCTTTGTCTCGCCGGAACTGATGTTCTTCGCGACCTCGGGCAACGCCGTGATCTCGGTCATCCTCGGCGGCGTCGGCACGCTGATCGGCGCGATCTACGGCTCGGTTCTTCTGGTGATCCTGAAATCGATCATCGGGAGCTGGACGGAGCACCATCTCATCGTGATCGGTGCGCTTTTCATGGTCTGCGTGATGTTCCTGCCCAAGGGACTGGTGGGCTTCGTACGCCCGCGCATCGAGGCGCTTCTGATGCGGCATCCCCACGCCGGGCCTGCCCTCGCCGAGCCTGCGACCCTGACGCCCGCCGCCGTCAAATCCGGGAGCGCATCGTGATGACGCCCGTCCTCGACATCCGCGATCTCGGTATCGCCTTCGGCGGCCTGAAAGCCGTCGACCAGGTCAGCTTCCAGGCCCAGCGTCACCGGATCACGACCGTCATCGGTCCCAACGGCGCCGGCAAATCGACGCTGTTCAACCTGATCAGCGGAGCGCTGAAACCGCATCGCGGTCAGGTCCTGATCGACGGCGTCGACATGACCGGGGCCGCCCCCGAGCGCACCAAGGCGGCCGGCCTCTCGCGCTCCTTCCAGATCACCAGCCTGTTTCCGGACCTCACCGTCGCGGAGAATCTTCGGCTCGCGGCGCAGGTGCTGGAGCCGGCCGGGCGCGCCTTCCTGCCGATCCGCCGCTCCCAGCGCGCCATGGCCAAGACCGACCAGATGCTGGAGCGCTTCCAGCTTGCCCACAAGCGCGACGAACTGGCCGGAAACCTCTCCCATGGCGACCAGCGCCGCCTCGAGATCGCGGTCTGCCTCGCCTCGGAGCCCAAGATCCTGCTGCTCGACGAGCCGACTCAAGGGATGAGCCATGGCGACACCGCCGATACGGCCAGGCTCGTCCGCAGCCTGACGCAGGACGTCACCGTGCTCCTGATCGAGCACGATATCGGCCTCGTCATGAGCCTGTCCGACCATGTCGTCGTGATGCATCAGGGCCGCAAGCTGGCCGAGGGCCCGCCCGACATCGTGCGCGCCGATCCGGCCGTGCAGGCCGCCTATTTCGGACATCACTGACATGCTCGAGATCAGCGGACTGCACAGCCATTACGGCCTGAGCCACGTCATCCAGGGCATCGACCTCAGCGCCGGGCCGGGCGAGGTCATCGGCATCTTCGGCCGCAACGGCGTCGGCAAGACGACGCTGCTGAAGACGATCGCAGGCTGGGTGAAGCCGAGCCAGGGCGCGATCCGGCTCGGCGGAGAGGCGCTCGACGGCCTGACGCCCGACCGCATCTGCCATGCCGGCGTCGGCTTTGTGCCGGAGGACCGGCGCATCTTTCCGGGGCTGACCGTCGAGGAGAACCTCTCGCTCGGCCTGCTGCAGGTGAAGGGCCGCTCCTCCCGGGACGAAAAGCGCGTGGTCGAGGGGATCTACGACCGCTTCCACAGGCTTGGCGAACGCCGCCACCAGCTCGGCACCACCCTGTCGGGCGGCGAGCAGCAGATGCTCGCCATGGCCCGCGTCATGGTCGGCAAGCCGCGCCTGGTCCTCATCGACGAGCCCAGCGAGGGCCTCGCGCCCATGATCGTCGCCGAGATTTTCGCGATCGTGCGCGAACTGCGCGACCAGGGCGCGATCATCCTGCTGGTCGAGCAGAACATCCATGAGGCGCTCTCGGTCGCCGACCGTTTCCACGTGGTCGAGCGCGGCCAGATCGTCTTCAGCGGCGAGGCCGAAAGCGAGATCGACCGCGAACGCCTGCTGAAGCTGATCGCCGTCTGAGCCCGATGCCAAGGCGATTCATCCTGGGAGGCTGGCTCCACTACCGGCTCTTTGGCGAGGTGGGGGCCGGGATCCCTCCGATCATCCTGCTGCATCACGGTTTCGGCCATGCCGATGGCTGGGAGCATTTTTCTGACGCGCTCCGGAAGGCGACCGGGCGCGCCGTGCTGGCCTATTCGCGCGCCGGTTGCGGTCGCTCGGAGCCCGGCCAGGAGGCGAGGAGCGTCGATTATCTGGAGCGCGAGGCCTGCGACACGCTACCGGCGCTGATGGCTTCATTCGGGCTCGAACGGGCCTGCCTCTACGGCCACAGCGACGGGGCGACGATCGCCCTGATAGCGGCTGCGCGCCGGCCCGGTCTGGTCGAGGCCGTCATCGCCGAGGCGCCTCATGTCCTGGTCGAGCCGCGCACCCTGGAGGGCGCGCGCGCCCTGACGCAGCGTTTCGAGACCGACCCCGCCTTTCGCCGCAAGCTCGCCCGAAGCCATGACGATCCGCGCGGGGCTTTCCAGGCCTGGAGCGACATCTGGCTCTCGCCGTTATTCGCGGACTGGACGATCGCGCCGCTGCTGTCGGCGATCCGCGCGCCGCTTCTGCTGCTGCAGGGCGACGCCGATCCCTTCGGCAGCGAGTTGCACGTCAGGCTGGCGCATGATGCGGCGACAGGCCCGGTGACGACATATCTCCTGCCTGGCTGCGGGCATGCGCCTCACCGCGCAGAGCCCCGCATTCCCGGCTGGGTCGCGGCGCTGCTGGAGCGGCAGAAGGACCAGGCCGGCAAAAGCTGGCTGGTCGAGCCCGGCGTCGCCGAAGCCCGGGCGATGACGGTCAGTTGGAGGTGATGCCGGCTTCCGTGATGATGCCCGACCATTTCGCGAGCTCGGACGAGACGAAGGTCTTGAACTCGGCCGGCGACGAACTGAACGGTTCGACGCCGATCTCGATGAGCCTCTTCTGGACCGCTGCGTCCGCCACCGCCGCCCTGACCTCCTTGCTCAGCCTGTCCAGCACGGCCGCAGGCGTGCCCTTGGGCGCGGCCAGCCCGAACCAGGCGTAGGATTCGTAATTGGCGACGCCGGCCTCGGCCATGGTCGGCACGTCGGGCAGGGCCTTGCTGCGCGTCCTGGTGGTGACGGCCAGCGGTTTGACCTGCCCGGCCTGCAGTTGCGAGACGACGTTGGGGATGAGCTGGAAGCTGACCGGCACGTCGCCGGAGACGAGATCCAGCGCGATCTGGCTGCCCGAGCGATAGGGCACATGCACCATCTTC
Source organism: Allobosea thiooxidans (assembly GCA_943372485.1). GTDB lineage: Bacteria > Pseudomonadota > Alphaproteobacteria > Rhizobiales > Beijerinckiaceae > Allobosea > Allobosea thiooxidans_A. Next base: position 2,519 of record CALRYW010000076.1, on the reverse strand, counting down.
GTCCCGGCGACGATGTCGAAATAGGCCGCCGCCAGATGTTGCGAAGAGCCGAGACCGACCGAGGAATAGCTGATCGCGCCCGGCTGCTTCTTCACATGCGCGATGAACTCCTGGACGTTCGCCACCGGCACCTTGGTGGGGTTGACGACAAGCACATTGACCAGGGTCGCCACCGGCGAGATCAGCTCGAAATCCTTTTCGGGGTCGTAGGGCACGCCGCCGAGCGACGGGTTGATCACGAAGGGGCCCGGCGCGGCAAAGATCAGCGTGTAGCCGTCCGGATCGGCCCTGGCGACGGCTTGGGTCCCGATGTTGCCGCCCGCGCCGGCCCGGTTCTCGACCAGCACGCGCTGGCCGAGCTGTTCGCCGAGCCTGTCTGCGACGATGCGCGCGATGGTGTCGCTGGCGCTGCCGGGGCCGAAAGGCATCACGAGCTTGATCGGCCGGTCGGGGTAGCCTTGCGCGCCCGCGACGGATGTCAGCCCGAGCCAGAAGGCCCCAAGCAGTCCGATGACACTCCGAACCGACCGATGCGCCATCCGAACCTCCCAGAAGACGGCCGGCCCCGGGCCGAACCTTGGGCATCAGGCTAGGGAAGGTGGCGCTGCGGCGGAAATAGGATCGGCTGATAGGCGTATCAGAACCCGGATAGAGCCGGCATCGGCAAGCATGTCTGATTTGCGGCGAAGAAGACCGGTCCCCCTCCGTTGGTGTGGAGGAGGCGTATAGCGCTGCGGGAAGATCGTGCGGCCGTGACGGTTCGGCGACCTCTGTCGCTGCCGCAAGGCCCGCGCGGCTAGCCCAATCAGATGTCGGTTTAAACCAACATATAACTTGAATTTGTCGATTGAAACCGACATGATCCAGGCCCTTGGAGGAGCCTATATGCGTCGCGGTCATCTGTTGAGCACCCCGCCCTACGAGGTGGAGACGGCTTTGAAGCGCCTGGGCGCGACCCTGCGCACCGCGCGCCTGCGCCGGAACATCACGCTCGCCGAGGTCGCCCAGCGCATAGGCGCGAGTCGCGAGGTGGTCGGCGAGGCTGAGCACGGCAAGCCGTCCACCAGCATCGCCATATATACCGCACTTCTATGGTCCTACGGCCTGCTCGATCGCCTGGCATCGCTCGCCGACCCCGCCACGGATGACGAAGGCCTTCGCCTGGCGAGCCTGCGCGAGCGACGCCACGCCAGCACGCCCCAGCCCCTCGATGACGACTTCTGAGGCCGCCCATGCCACAGGCCTATGTCTACATCACGCTCCCGGGCGCCACGGCGGCGATCACCGCCGGTCGCTTCGAGCATGCGATCGACCGGAATGGCGTCGTTGCGGGCCGTTTCGTCTATGGCCGGCGCTATCGCGCGCGCGCGGACGCCGTCGAGATCGATCCGGTCGAGTTGCGCCTCGGTCGCGCCGGCTATGAGACGGTCCGTCTGAACGGTGTCTTCGGCGCGCTGCGGGACGCCGGGCCGGACTACTGGGGTCGCCGGGTGATCGAGAAGCACGCCGGGCTCGGGCCTATGGGCGAGCTCGACTACCTGTTGCACTCGCCGGATGATCGCGCTGGCGCCTTGGGTTTTGGCCTCGGCGTCGAGCCGCCCGCGCCTGCGCGCGAATTCAACAAGACCTGGGACCTGGAAAAGCTGCAGGCGCTCGCCGACGCGCTGCTCGCTGACGAGGCCCCTCGCGACGCCGCGCAGGTCGAGGAACTGCTGCTGCTCGGCACCTCGATGGGCGGCGCCCGGCCCAAGGTCGTGGTCGAGAGCGAGGACGCGCTCTGGCTCGCCAAGTTCAACCGCGTGGACGACCGCTGGAACATGGCGCGGGTCGAGCACGCCACGCTCCGGCTTGCCCGCCAATGTGGCCTGCAGACGGCCGAGTCGCAGATCACCAGGATCGGCGGCCGCGACGTGCTGCTCGTCAAGCGCTTCGACCGCACTCGCGTCGAGGACGGCTACGCCCGGGCCCGGATGGTCAGCGCCTTGACCCTACTCGAGACCGACGAGACGCCCGAGGGACGGGCGCGCTGGTCCTATGTGCTGCTGGTCGAGACCCTCCGCCGGATCAGCGAGCGCCCCGCCGCCGACGCCCGCGAGCTGTTCCGTCGCATGGTGTTCAACGCGCTCGTCTCCAACATCGACGATCACCCGCGCAACCACGCGGCCATCGCGCCGGATTCAGGTTGGCGCCTTTCGCCGGCCTACGACCTGACGCCGACGCCTTCGATCGGAGAGGAACGGCGCGACCTCGCCATGGCCTGCGGCGCCCAAGGCCGGTTCGCCAACGCGGCCAACCTGCTGAGCGAATGCCGCCGGTTTCTGCTCACCCCGGACGAGGCGAAAGCGCTGGTCGATGAGATGACCACGGTCGTGGCCCACGAATGGTACGCAACGGCCCGCGCTTGCGGTGTCAGCGAGGCCGACTGCGAGGCAATCCATCGCGCCTATGTCTATCCGGGCTTTTCTCTTAAGGCTCAGCCGGGCGGCCAAGCAGCCTTATAAAACGGACAATCCGACGAC
>CALRYW010000075.1:0-20243 GCA_943372485.1 Allobosea thiooxidans | reverse complement strand
TAAGCCGTGAGGAGCGGCCCGCACGGGGGCTCCACCCTGACGAAAGGCGACCGGTTGACGCTGCTACGGGGCGAACCGGTGGGCGGGAGTGACCAGATGAACATCGAGAAATACACTGATCGCGCCAAGGGGTTCCTGCAGGCCGCGCAGACCATCGCGCTCCGCGAGGGCCATCAGCAGTTCACGCCGGAGCATCTGCTCAAGGCGCTGCTGGACGACAATGAGGGCATGGCGGCCGGGCTGATCGACCGCTCGGGCGGCAATGCCAAGCTCGCGCTTCAGCTCACCGATGCGGCGCTGGCGCGGCTCCCGAAGGTGAGCGGCGCTGGTGCCGGCGGGGTCAGCCTGACGCAGGGCCTGGCGCGTGTCTTCGACACCGCCGAGAAGGCGGCCGACAAAGTGGGCGATTCGTTCGTGACCGTCGAACGGCTCCTGCTCGCTCTGGCGATCGAGAAGGACAGCGAGGCCGGCAAGGCGCTCGGCAAGGCCGGCGTCACGCCGCAGGCGCTCAACGCCGCCGTCGAGGCGATCCGCAAGGGCCGCACCGCCGACTCGGCCGGTGCCGAGCAGAGCTATGATGCCCTCAAGAAATACGCGCGCGACCTCACCGCCGCCGCCCGCGAGGGCAAGCTCGATCCGGTCATCGGCCGCGACGAGGAGATCCGCCGCACGATCCAGGTGCTCTCGCGCCGGACCAAGAACAACCCTGTCCTGATCGGCGAGCCCGGCGTCGGCAAGACCGCCATCGCCGAGGGGCTGGCGCTGCGCATCGTCAATGGCGACGTGCCCGAGGGCCTCAAGGACAAGGACCTTCTCTCGCTCGACATGGGCTCCCTGATCGCCGGCGCGAAGTATCGCGGCGAGTTCGAGGAGCGGCTGAAGGCGGTGCTGAACGAGGTCTCGGCGGCCGAGGGCGGCATCATCCTCTTCATCGACGAGATGCACACCCTTGTCGGCGCCGGCAAGAGCGACGGGGCGATGGACGCCTCGAACCTGCTCAAGCCCGCTCTGGCGCGCGGCGACCTGCACTGCATCGGAGCCACCACGCTCGACGAGTACCGCAAATATGTCGAGAAGGACGCGGCGCTGGCGCGGCGCTTCCAGCCCGTCTTCGTCGACGAGCCCTCGGTCGAGGACACCGTCTCGATCCTGCGCGGGCTGAAGGAGAAATACGAGCAGCATCACCGCGTCCGCATCACGGATTCGGCGCTGGTTTCGGCGGCGACGCTGTCGAACCGCTACATCACAGACCGCTTCCTGCCGGACAAGGCCATCGATCTCGTCGACGAGGCCTCGGCGCGGCTGCGCATGCAGGTCGATTCCAAGCCTGAGGAACTGGACTCGATCGACCGCGAGATCGTCCGCCTCAAGATCGAGCAGGAGGCGCTCAAGAAGGAGAGCGACACCGGCTCGAAGGAGCGGCTGAAGCGGCTGGAATCCGAACTCGCCGATCTGGAGTCGCGCTCGGCCACGATCACGGCGAAGTGGAAGGCCGAAAAGGACAAGCTCGGTGCCGCCGCCGAGCTGAAGACCAAGCTCGACAACGCCCGCACCGAACTGGCCCAGGCGCAGCGTAAGGGTGAGTATCAGCGCGCCGGCGAACTCGCCTATGGCGAGATTCCGCAGCTCGAGAAGACGCTGGCCGAGATCGAGGCCATCGGCGACAATTCGGGCATGGTCGAGGAGGCCGTGACGGCCGACCATGTCGCCCAGGTCGTCAGCCGCTGGACGGGCGTCCCCGTCGACCGGATGCTCGAGGGCGAGAAGGACAAGCTCCTGCGCATGGAGCAGGTGCTGGCGTCACGCGTCGTCGGCCAGCGCGAGGCGGTCGAGGCCGTCTCGACCGCCGTTCGCCGCGCCCGCGCCGGTCTGCAGGATCCCAACCGGCCGATCGGCTCCTTCATGTTCCTGGGGCCGACCGGCGTCGGCAAGACCGAGTTGACCAAGGCCCTGGCCTCGTTCCTGTTCGACGACGACACCGCGATGGTGCGCCTCGATATGTCCGAATACATGGAGAAGCACTCGGTCTCCCGGCTGATCGGCGCGCCCCCCGGCTATGTCGGCTATGAGGAGGGCGGGGCGTTGACCGAAGCCGTGCGCCGCCGGCCCTATCAGGTCGTGCTCTTCGACGAGGTCGAGAAGGCGCACCCGGACGTGTTCAACGTCCTGCTGCAGGTGCTCGACGACGGGCGTCTGACCGACGGCCAGGGCCGCACGGTCGATTTTCGCAACGTGCTGATCATCATGACCTCGAATCTGGGCTCCGATTATCTGGTGAACCAGCCCGAGGGGCAGGATTCGGAGGCCGTCCGCGACGAGGTGATGGGCGTGGTCCGCCAGGCCTTCCGGCCGGAATTCCTGAACCGCATCGACGATATCATCCTGTTCCACCGGCTGCGGCGGGAGGACATGGGCGCGATCGTCGACATCCAGATGGCCCGCCTCGCCAAGCTCCTGACCGACCGCAAGATCGTGCTGGAGCTGTCGAAGGAAGCCCGCCAGTGGCTCGCCGATAAGGGCTACGACCCGGCCTATGGCGCGCGCCCGCTCAAGCGCGTCATCCAGAAGTCGGTCCAGGACCCGCTGGCCGAGATGCTGCTGGCCGGCAAGGTGCATGACGGCGAGACGGTGCCGGTCACGGTCGGCCCCGCCAGCCTGATGCTGGGCGATATCGCGGCCGTGAAGGAAAAGCGGCCGGCGGGCGTGCCGTTGAACTGACGGAGACGCCCGTCCTGCGCTCAATGCTGCTCGTGTCGTAGCAAGGGCGGGCCGACAGCTGGGGCGGCTCGCGTTGTCGAAAGCGATGCGCTAAGTCTTGGGAAATTCTGGCGGATGGTGAGGCAATTGCTGCGTGAGTTTGTGAAGCGGACGGAAATGCAGGTCCGTGCCCGTCTGCCGGACGTCGTGCGGCGAAGCTACCGGCTCGCGCGTTCGCTGGGGGCGGTCGAGGCGATCCAGCCCATCTCGGCCGATCTTCTGGCGGACTGCCAATTCTGCGCTTCGCGCGAGGCGATGCTGCCGCTTTTGCCCCAGGCTGGGATCGTCGCCGAACTCGGTACCTACCGTGGCGACTTCGCGCGCCAGATCATTCGGCTGAACCAACCTGCCGCGCTGCATCTGATCGACATCGACTATTCCGTCTTCGACGAGGCAGGGCTTCAGGGCCCCGCAGTTACGCGCCATGTCGGTTATACGCATGAGACGATCGCGGCCTTTCCGGACGACCATTTCGACTGGGTCTACATCGATGCTGATCACTCTTTTGCCGGCTGCCTGAGGGATGCGCAGGCAGCGGCACCGAAGGTGAAGCTTGGCGGCTACTTGGCCTTCAACGACTTCGCCCATATCGACCCCTGGCTGGGACGCTATGGCGTCCAGAGGGCGGCAACGGAATTCGCGTGCACGCAGCGTTGGCCGATGGCCTTTTTCTGCTACAATTCCAATGGGCTCTACGACGTCGCTTTTCGCCGCCCCGAGGCGTGACCAGTCGCCTTAGGCGCCCCGCTTCAGCAGGAACACCGCCTGCGCGCCGAAGAGGTTCCAGAACCACCAGGGCGCGCTGACGCCGACGCGGCCGCCGGCCGCGTCGAGCGCCACCGCGCGCTCTTTCTCCGCGCCGATCGTGTCGCACAGCGTCACGAAATCGCGGATCGTGCAGAAATGGATGTTCGGCGTGTCCCACCAAGTATAGGGCAGCGAATCCGTTACCGGCATGCGGCCGAGGAAGAAGACCTGGCTGCGCATTTTCCAATGCCCGAAATTCGGGAAGGAGATGATTGCGCGCCGGCCGATCCGCAGCATCTGTTCCAGCACCAAGCGCGGGTTGCGCGTCGCCTGGATGGTCTGGGACAGAATGACATAGTCGAAGGCGTCGTCGGGATATTCGGTGAGGTCCGTGTCGGCGTCGCCCTGGATCACCGAGAGCCCCCGTGCGACGCAGCCGGCCACGCCTTCGCGCGACAATTCGATCCCGCGCGCATCGACATTGCGGGTCTCGGCCAGCAGTGCCAGCAGGGCGCCATCGCCGCAGCCGACATCGAGCACGCGCGAGCCGGGCGTCACCATCTCGGCGACGAGCTTGAGATCGATGCGGTTGGTGTGGGTGTCGAGAGGCGTCAAGCGAATCTCCACCTGTCATTCCGGGGCTTCGCGCAGCGAAGAACCCGGAACCCACGACTGGCCTCCGCACTGAAAGACACCTGCCCGACACGGCTCACCCGATCGTGGGTTCCGGGTTCGGCCCTCCGGGCCGCCCCGGAATGACAGGGAAAAGCGGCGCTCATCAGATCCCCCGCGCTCGCGCTGCGGCGCCGATGAAGCCGCGCGTCGTCGCGAACAGGTTCGGCTCCTCCAGCAGGAAGGCGTCGTGGCCCTTGTCGCTCTCGAGCTCGACGAAGGAGACCGAGGCGCCGGCCGCGTTGAGCGCGTGCACGATGGCGCGCGAATCCGCGGTCGGGAACAGCCAGTCGGAGGTGAAGGACGCCACGCAGAACCGCGTCTTCGTGCCAGCAAAAGCCTTGGCCAGCACGCCGTCATGGTCGGCGGCAAGGTCGAAATAGTCCATCGCCCGCGTCACGTAGAGATAGGAGTTGGCGTCGAAGCGCTCGACGAAGGAGAGCCCCTGGTAGCGCAGATAACTCTCGACCTGGAAATCCGCATCGAAGGAGAAGGTCGGCGCCTCCCGGTCCTGCAGCTTGCGGCCGAACTTGCGGTGCAGCGCCGGCTCGGAGAGATAGGTGATGTGAGCGCCCATGCGGGCCACCGAAAGCCCCTTGGAGGGGCGCGTGCCCGCCTCGAGATAGCGCCCGCCGCGCCAGTCGGGATCGGCCATCACGGCCTGGCGGCCGACCTCGTGGAAGGCGATGTTCTGGGCGGAATGCTTGGCCGCCGTCGCCAGCGGCAGCGCGGCGAAGACGCGCTCGGGATAGCTCGCCGCCCATTGCAGCACCTGCATGCCGCCCATCGAGCCCCCGGCGACGCAGAACAACGTCTCGATGCCCAGGCTGTCGATCAGGTGCCGCTGGGCCCGCACCATGTCGCGGATCGTCACCATCGGGAAGGCGAGCCCCCAGGGCTGTCCCGTCTCGGGGTTGGTCGAGGCCGGCCCGGTCGTGCCGGTGCAGCCGCCGACGACATTGGCGCAGATCACGAAGAAGCGCTCGGTGTCTACAGGCTTGCCCGGCCCGACCATGGCGGTCCACCAGCCGCCCTTGCCGGTGATCGGATTGCGGCTCGCCACATGCTGGTCGCCGGTCAGGGCATGGCAGACCAGGATGGCGTTGGACCGCGACGCATTCAAAACGCCATAGGTCTGGTAGGCGATCTGCCAATGGTCGAGGCTGACGCCGCAATCCATCGCGAGCGGCGTGTCGGGGCCGAAGCGGGCCACCGCGCTCGTCGGCTCGTTCGCTTCCTTCAGGGGGTCGGCCAGGCTCGCGGAAAAGTCGCTCATTCTTGTCCGTTTCGACGCGATAATCTGGCTTGCCGGTCAGGTCGTTCGGAAGATCGAACCCTAGCGATGCCGCGACGCGTGCGTCATGTCAACGCGGCGTTGCGCCCTTGGCTTTGCCAAGGGCGGGTTGCGGCGCTAAGAGCCTCCAACTACCCCCGGTCCTCGGAACGAGGGCCGTTCCTCGCAATCGCGCTGCCATCATGACCGAAGCCGCCCCGACAACGCTCGCTGCGCCAACGACACTTGCCGATCTGCGCGCGGAGATCGATCGCATCGATGCGCAGATGCATGGCCTGCTGATGGAGCGGTCCGCGATCATCGAGACGCTGATCTCGGTCAAGAAGACGCAAGTCTCGGGTTCGGCCTTCCGCCCTGGACGCGAGGCCGACATGATGAAGCGCCTCGCGCTGCGTCATCAGGGCCTCCTGCCGCTCGACACGATCGAGGGCATCTGGCGCCTCATCATCGCGACCTTCACCTATGTCCAGGCGAATTACGCGGTCCACGCCGATGTCTCGGGTGGCGATCCGGCGATGCGCGATTCCGCCCGCTTCCATTTCGGCTTCACCGTGCCCTTCGTCACCCATGCCGATGCGCGCGCCGTCATCCGCGCGGTGGCGGATTCGGCGGGAGATCTCGGCATCTTCCGTATGGACCAGGGCGCCAGCGCCGGCATCTGGTGGCGCGATCTCGTCGGTGCCGACGCTCCCAAGATCATTGCGCGCCTGCCCTTCATCGAGCGGCCGAACCACCCGGCCGGCACCCCGGTCTACTGCATCGCCAAGCCGCTGGCGGATGCCGCCATGCGCGAGATCGTGCTCTATGCCGCCCGCGTCGAGCGCTGGTCGGAGACGCTGCGGGCCGGGCTCGCCCAGCATCTGGCCGAGGTCTCGGCCTCGGCCGCCGACGGTTCGCATCTGTCGCTGCTGGTGGCTGCGTCCGGCGAGGTCGACCAGGCCACGATCCGCGCCTCGCTCGAACCCGCCGGCCTGAGCGACTTCGCCGAGATCGGCAGCCACGCCGCCCGCTTCGCCTTCAAGCCCGTCCGTTCGTAAGTCCGCATGCTCCTGATCTGACCATCCTCAACGCCGTCATCCCGGGCGACCGCAGGGAGACCCGGGATCCATTCCTGAACGGTTCAGGCATGGATCCCGGATCTCCGCTTCGCTCCGTCCGGGATGACGGCGCGGGGATAGAACCCGAAAGCCAAGACCATGTCCGCAGCCACCCGCCCCATGCCCCGCCCCGGCGTCCTCGACATCGAGGCCTATGTCCCCGGCAAATCGGCCGCTCCAGCCGGCGTGAAGCTGCACAAGCTCTCCTCCAACGAGACTCCGCTGGGTCCCAGCCCCAAGGCCGTCGAGGCCTATGGCAAGATCGCCGGCAAGCTCGAGCTCTATCCCGACGGCTCCTCGACCAAGCTGCGCGAGGCGATCGCTGGCCGCTACGGCCTCGATGCCGGCCGCATCCTTTGCGGCACCGGCTCGGACGAACTGCTCCAGCTCATCACCAAGGCCTATCTCGGCGATGGCGACGAGGGCGTCTTCACCCAGCACGGCTTCCTCGTTTACCGCATCGCCATCCTCGCCGCCGGCGGCAAGCCCGTCGTGGTCGACGAGACGAATTTCACGGCGGATGTCGACGCCATCCTCGCCGCCGTGACACCGCGCACCAGAATCGTCTTCCTGGCCAATCCCAACAACCCGACCGGGACCTATTTGCCCTTCGACGAGGTCAAGCGCCTGCATGCCGGGCTGCCCTCGAACGTGCTGCTGGTGCTGGACGCGGCCTATGCCGAATATGTCCGCCGGAACGACTATGCCTCGGGCCTCGAACTGGTCGCGCAGAGCGAGAACGTCGTGATGACGCGCACCTTCTCGAAGATCTACGGGCTGGCCAATCTGCGCATCGGCTGGATGTACGGGCCGGCTCACATCATCGATGCGCTGGAACGCATCCGCGGCCCGTTCAACGTCAACGGCGCGGCGATCGAGGCCGGTGCGGCTGCCATCGCCGACGAGGCCCATGTCGCGGCCGCGATCGAGCACAACGACACCTGGCTGGCCTGGACCACCGCCGAGCTGGACAAGCTCGGGCTGACGGTGACGCCCTCCGTCGGCAATTTCGTGCTGGTCCATTTCCCCGCGACGCCGGGCAAGACGGCGAAGGAGGCCGACGCCTTCCTGACGCAGCGTGGCCTGATCCTGCGCGGGCTCAGTGCCTATGGCCTGCCCGGCGCGCTGCGCATGACCATCGGCACCGAGGAGCAGAACCGCCTCGTCGTTGCCGCCCTCAGCGAATTCCTGGCGGCGTGATGGCGCCGTCCCAGGACAGTTTCGCGCCGCGGCGGGACGCCCCACTCTTCGGGCGGCTCGCGATCATCGGCATCGGGCTGATCGGCTCCTCGGTCGCCCATGCCGCCAAGGCGCTGAACCTCGCCGGCCGCGTCGTGCTCTATGACCGCGAGCCGGAGGTCCGGCAGCGGGCCCGCGAACTCGGCGTCGGCCACGAGATCGCGGAGACGGCCGCCGCTGCCGTCGCGGACGCGGACCACATCATCCTCTGCGTGCCGGTCGGCGCCTGTGGGCCGGTGGCGGCCGAGATCGCTTCCGCGCTGAAGCCGGGCGCGATCCTCTCCGATGTCGGCTCGGTCAAGAAATCGGTGGTCGATGCGGTGACGCCGCATCTGCCCGAGGGCGTGTATTTCGTCCCGGCGCATCCGGTGGCGGGCACGGAGAATTCCGGCCCCGATGCCGGCTTCCCCAGCCTCTTCCTCAACCGCTGGTGCATCCTGACGCCGCCGGAGGACGCCGATCCGGCCGCCATTGCCGCCACCCGCCAGTTCTGGGAGGGCATGGGCGCGATCGTCGAGATCATGACCGCGAGCCATCATGACCTCGTGCTCGCCGTCACCAGCCATCTGCCGCATCTGATCGCCTACAACATCGTCGGCACGGCGGAGGATCTGGCGGCGGTGACGCAGTCGGAGGTGATCAAGTTCTCCGCCGGCGGCTTTCGCGACTTCACCCGCATCGCGGCCTCCGACCCGACGATGTGGCGCGACGTCTTCCTGCACAACAAGGATGCGGTGCTGGAGATGCTCGGCCGCTTCAGCGAGGATCTGGCGGTGCTGACCCGCGCCATCCGCTTCGGCGACGGCGACACGCTGCACAAGCACTTCACCCGCACCCGCGCCATCCGCCGCGGCATCGTCGCGCTCGGCCAGGAGAAGCCCGAGACGGAGAAGCTGCGCAAGGACTGACGAGCAGGCCGGATTTTCCGGCCGAGCCCCGTGCCGTCGCCTTGCCAAGAATCGGCCGGGCTGGTAGAGGCTCCCGCGTCGCCGCTTTAGCTCAGCTGGTAGAGCACCTCATTCGTAATGAGGGGGTCGGGGGTTCGAATCCCTCAAGCGGCACCACTCCCGATCTCCCGCAACGTCATCGGAACAGGCCTTGCTCAGCGAGCGAGGTCGCGCGATGCTGCCTATCTCTTCATCGCCGGACTGGCGCATTTTGCTGCGTGCCCCGCGATTGCCCCGAGATTTTTTTGATGCCATGAATTGGTTCCCGGAGGAACTAATTCCATGCCTAGCCTGCCGCACGCCGATCTTATTCTCCAGAACGGTCCGGTCTATCTCGGGCTGAAGGAGGGCTACGCTTCGGCCGTCGCGCTCTGGGCGGGCAAGGTTCTGGCGACCGGCACGCCGGCCGATATGGCGCCGCTGATCGGCCCCGGCACGAAGGTCATCGACCTCGCCGGCCGCATGGCGACGCCGGGCCTCTACGAGGCGCATCTTCATCTGCTGCCGCTCGGGCTGACGATGAAGGAACTCGACATCCGGCCGCGCTTCGTGCGCACGCTGGATGGGCTGCTGGAGATGATCGCGCAGGCGGCGGCGAAGGCGAAGCCGGGTGAATGGATCCTGGCGCGCGGCTACGACCATTTCGAACTGGACGTGAAGCGCCATCCGCATCGCACGGAGCTCGACCGGGCGGCGCCGGACAACCCGGTCTACATCGTGCGCGCCTGCGGCCATCTCTCGGTCGCCAATTCGCTGGCGCTGAAGCTCGCCGGCGTCGACGAGACAACCCCCGTTCCCGCCGGCGGCGCGATCGAGCAGGTCAATGGCGTGCTGACCGGGCTGATGGCCGAGAACGGCCGCGATCCGGTCAAGAAGGTCATTCCCGACCCGACCGACGAGGAACTCGTCGCCGCGATCGAGCGGGCCGGGCGCTATTGCAATGCCTTCGGCATTACCTCGGTCATGGACGCGGCGGTGGGCATGCGCTCGCGCTATCGCGAGGTCGCCGCCTATCGCACGGCGCAGCGCACGGGCCGCCTGCCGGTGCGCACCAACATGTGCCTGCTCGGCGGGCATAACGGCATCGTCGAGCAGTGCTTCGCCGACGGGCTGGTGACGGGGGCGGGCGACGACTGGCTCAGCGTCGGCCCGGTCAAGATCTTCACCGACGGCTCGGCCGGCGGCCGCACGGCGGCGATGAGCCTGCCCTATCTCGGCGAGCCCGAGACGACGGGCATCTTCTGCCTCACCGACGACGAGATGGACGCGCTGACCCGCGACTACCACGCCAAGGGCTATCAGCTCGCCGTCCATGCCATCGGCGATGCCGCGATCGAGCAGACGCTGAACGCGATGGAAAACGGGCTGAACGATCACCCCGATGCCGATCGCCGCCACCGGATCGAGCATTGCGGCTTCAACTCGCAGGAGCAGATCGCCCGCATGGTCCGGCTCGGCATCGAGCCCGTGCCGCAGCCGGTCTTCATCTATGATTTCGGCGATCTCTATCTCTCGGTGCTGGAGGCCGAGCGCGTCGAGGCCTGCTATCCGATGCGGGACTGGATCAGCGCCGGCCTGAAGCCCGCCGCCTCCTCGGATGCGCCGGTCTGCGACGCGAACATCTGGCCCAACATCTACACCATGCTGACCCGCAAGACGGCGCGCGGCACGGTGATCTCGCCGGACCAGACCCTGACGATCGACGAGGTCATCTCCGCCTACACCGAGTTCGGCGCCTATGTGAATCGCTGCGAGGACAGCCGCGGCCGCCTCCTGCCGGGCATGGCCGCGGATGTGGCGATCTTCTCGCGCGACCTGTCCAGCGCGACGCCGGAACAGCTCTTGCACGAGACCCGCTGCGACATGACGATCATCGCGGGTAAGGTCGTGTACGAGGCTGAAGCGTGATGAGTGTGATCACGGCGTTGGTGGTGTTTGGCAGGGAGCCTTTGCGTCATCCCGGACAAGCGGCGAAGCCGCGCCGATCCGGGATCCATTCCGGAACGGTTCAGGCATGGATCCCGGATCTCCGCTTCGCTGCGTCCGGGATGACGGCGTGTTTCTCTGAAATGGCGATGAGCAGGCGCGTCGCATGCTGAACCACATCGCCCAGCGTGTCGCCATGTCGGTGCCGGTTCTGTTCGGCGTGCTGCTGTTCGGCTTCCTGCTGCTGCAGCTCGTCCCCGCCGACCCCGCCGCCATCGTCGCCGGCCCGACCGCGAGCCCGGAGCTGGTCGAGCAGATCCGCAAGGATCTCGGGCTTGATCGCCCTGTCATCGTGCAGTTCGGTATCTATCTCGCCCGCGTCCTGCAGGGCGATCTCGGCGTCTCGCTGATCTCCAATACCAGCGTCGTCGCCGAACTCGGCGAGGCGATCGGGCCCACCGCCGAGCTGATGTTCGCCTGCCTGGTCTGGGCCGTGCCGCTCGGCATCGCGCTCGGCACCATCGCGGCCGTCTATCGCGGCCGGCTGCTCGACCGCATCGTCATCGCGATCTCGGTCGCGGGCGTCTCGACCCCGGTCTTCTTCATCGGCCTGATCCTGATGCAGTATATCGGCTACCACTGGGGGCTCTTACCCTTCATCGGGCGCGGCGGCCCGCTCTGGAGCCTGGAGGGGCTCGCCGCGATCGCGCTGCCGGCGCTGACGCTCGGCCTCGTCTTCGTCGGCCCGATCGCGCGGATGACGCGCACCGCCGCGCTCGAGGTGCTGAGTGCCGACCATGTCCGCACCGCCCGGGCCAAGGGGCTCTCCGAACGCGCCGTCGTGCTGCGCCATGTCCTGCGCAACGCCCTGATCCCGGTCGTGACGCTGATCGGCCTGCAGGCCGGCTACCTGCTCGGCGGCGCCGTCGTCACCGAGACGATCTACTCCTGGCCCGGCGTCGGCCGGCTCGCCGTCGGTGCCATTCTCGCCAGCGACTTCCCGCTGGCCCAGGGCGCCATCCTGATCCTGGCGCTGGCCTTTCTGGTGATCAATCTGATCGTCGACATGCTCTATGCCGTGCTCGATCCGCGGGTGGAAAAACATGGCTGACATCGCCCTCACCGCCCCCGTCGCGAGCCGGCCGCTCAGGGCCTTCGGCCGCCGCATCCTGCGCGACAAGCTCGCCTTGCTGGCGGCAGTCCTGCTGGTGCTGATCGTGCTGGCGGCGGTGTTTGCGCCCTGGCTCGCGCCGTTCGACCCCTACAACACCACGCGCCGCCCCTTCATTCCGCCGGTCTGGAACGAAGGTTCGCTGCCGCAGCACTGGCTCGGCACGGATGGGCAGGGCCGCGACATGCTCTCGCGCCTGCTCTACGGCACCCGGCTGACGCTGGTGATGGGCCTGGCCTCGATCGTCATCGGCGGGGGACTGGGTGCGCTGATCGCCCTGCTCGGCGTCTATTACCGCCGGCTCGACCCCTACATCATGCGCGCCGCCGACATCCTTCTGTCCTTCCCGGCGATCCTGCTCGGGCTGGCGCTCGCCGCCGTCGTCGGCCCCGGCCTGACGGCCATCGTGATCGCGCTCTCGATCGCGACCATTCCCGACGTCGCCCGCATCACGCGCAGCGCCGCCATCGTCATCATGGGGCAGGATTACATGGAGGCCGGCCGCGCCATGGGCCTGCCGGACCGCACCCTGATCTGGCGCTACCTCGCGCTGAACTGCCTGTCGCCGGTCTTCGTCTTCATGACCCTGCGCTTCGGCCAGATCATCCTGATTGGCGCGGCGCTCTCCTTCCTGGGGCTCGGGGTGCGCCCGCCGGAGGCGGAACTGGGCATGATGGCCTCGCTCGGCCGCGACGCGCTCTTCTTCGCGCCACACATCTCGCTTTTGCCGAGCCTCGTGATCATCGCCATCGTGCTCTGCGTCAATCTGCTCGGCGATGCCCTGCGCGACCTGCTCGATCCGCGCATGCGGAACCAGTGAGGCACCGAATTCAACCGCTCGTTTCAAAACAAAAGGGGAGACCGATCGTGAAGCATCTCACATCCATCGCCACGGGCGCCCTGCTGGGCCTCGCGGCTCTGGCCGGCCCGGCGGCCGCGCAGGGGTCCAACGCCAGCCTGACCATCGTGCGCGAGGTCGACAGCGACCGCTACGATCCGCACCGCTCGACCGCTCGCGCGGCCTCCGAGGTCATCTTCATGATGGCCGACACGCTGGTCTCGCTCGACCACGACATGTCGACGATCAAGCCCGGCCTCGCCACGTCCTGGACGATGTCGCCGGACGGCAAGACCTACACCTTCAAGCTGCGCAACGACGTCTCTTTCTGCGACGGCAAGAAGCTGACGGCCCAGGACGTGGTCTATTCGATCAAGCGCTGGATCGATCCCGCCACCCGGTCGCCGGTGCGCTGGCGCGCGGGCAAGGTCGACGACATCGTCGCGGTCGACGACACCACGGTCGAGTACAAGCTGACGGCGCCCTTCTCCGAGCTGCTCTACCAGCTCACCCAGAGCTTTGCCGTGATCGTCGACAAGGCGAATGTCGAGGCGCTCGGGGCCGATTTCGGCGTCAAGGGCTTCAACGGCACCGGCCCCTATTGCTGGGGCGACTGGAAGCCGCGCAACGAATTCCGCCTGAAGAAGCACGCCGCCTATAAGTGGGGCCCGCCGATCTACGAGAACAAGGGCGCCGCCCAGATCGAGGAAATCGTCTGGCGCATCGTGCCCGAGGAGAACACCCGCCTCGCCGCGGTGATGACCGGCCAGAGCCAGGTCACGCAATACGTCCCCTATTCGGGCCTGTCGCAGATCCGCGCCAACCGCAACCTCAAGCTCGTCGACTCCAAGGAAGCCTTCTGGACCTATTTCGTCGGCTTCAAGATCGACAAGGACGGCGTCAGCGATCCGGCCGTGCGCAAGGCCATGGTCATGGCGGTCGACCAGAAGGCGATCGCCGAGAACCTCTATTTCGGCGAGGTCGAGCCGGCCTACAGCTACATCTCGACCGAGGCGCTCGACTGGAACAAGTCGGTCACGCCGCTCAGGACCAATGTCGCCGAGGCCAACAAGATCCTCGACGCCGCCGGCTGGGTGAAGGGCGCCGACGGCTTCCGCGCCAAGGACGGCAAGAAGCTCTCGCCGGTGGTCTACGGCTTCACGGGCTCGACCTGGCAGAAGCTGATGGAGGCGATCCAGGGCGACCTGCGCAAGATCGGCGTCGACCTCAAGGTCCAGCTCTTCGACGCCACCATCGCCTGGGGCAAGCTGGCGACGCAGGAGTTCGACATGTTCGGGATGAGCTTCCCCTACATCTCGGCCGGCGACGCGCTGAACCTCTACTTCCCCTCGGCCAACGCGCCGACGCCCAACCGGATGAACTGGAAGGACGCCGAGACGGATGCGCTGCTGAGCAAGGGCATGACGGCGCTGAACGATGCCGATCGCGCCGCCGCCTATGGCGAGGTGCTGAAGAAGGTGCACGAGGCGGCGGTCTGGCTGCCGCTCTATCATGAGCCGATGAAGATCGCGGCCTCGGCGCGGCTGGCCCCCTTCAAGGCCCACAACATCTACGGTTGCGGGTTGTACAAGGGGCTGGACCTGAAGTTCGTCCGCTGATTTGCCATTCCCCTCCCCCTTGTGGGGAGGGGCCAGGGGTGGGGGTCGCAAAGCCAGAGCGAGCCCTGCAGCGTCCGCCGGGACACTCTTGCAACGTCGTCTGGCGATCGATCGCCAGGCGGGGCCACCCCCATCCCTCTCCCTTCCCCACAAGGGGGAAGGGAAGCACCATCTCCCTTATGGGCCGCCCAAGCCGGAGACTGCCATGCCGATCACCCTCATCGCCAACGCCAGCTGGATCGTTGCCTACGACCCCAAGGCCAAGGGCCATGTCTATCTGCGCGACGGCGACGTCGCCTATGACGGCGACCGGATTGTCCATGTCGGCGGGACGTTCAAGGGCAAGGCCGACGTCACCATCGACGGACGCGGCAGGATGGTGATGCCGGGTCTCGTCAACATCCATTCCCATCCCTCTTCGGAGGCGATGACCAAGGGCTGGAACGATGAGCTCGGCTCACCGAAGATGTATGGCACGGCGCTCTACGAGTTCATGCCGCTGTTCCGCTGTGACGCGCAGGGCATCAAATCCTGTGCGCAGGTGACCTATTCCGAGCTCTTGATGTCGGGCGTCACCACGCTGGTCGACATGTCCGTCGCCTGGGATGGCTGGCTCGAGACCTTCAAGGCCTCGGGGCTGCGCGGTGTGCTCTCGCCCATGTACCGTTCGGCCCGCTGGTACACCGACAACGGCCATCTCGCGAAATACGAATGGGACGAGAAGGCCGGCGAAGCCGCGATGGCTGCCGCCATGAAATTGCTCGACCAGGTCGCGGCCGACGACAGCGGGCGCCTCTCGGGCATGGTCTCGCCCTCGCAGATCGACACCTGCACGCCCGAGCTGATTCAGGCGAGCTATGCCGAGGCCGAGGCGCGCAAGCTGCCCTTCCAGATCCACGCAGCGCAGAGCGTGGTCGAGTTCCACGAGATCACCCGCCGCCACGGCATGACCCCGGTCGAATGGCTGGAAGAGCTCGACGTTCTCGGGCCCTTCTCGATCATCGGCCACGGCATCTTCCTCGACCACCATTCCTCGGTGAAATGGCCGGCGACCGACGATCTCGGCTGCCTCGTCGAGACCGGCACCAGCGTTGCCCATTGCCCGATCGTGTTCCAGCGCCGCGGTATCGCGATGCAGAGCTTCGGCCAATATGTCGCCGCCGGCGTCAATGTCGGCATCGGCACCGACACCTATCCCCATCACATGCTGGAGGAGCTGCGGGCCGTCTGCATCGGCTCGCGCATGATGGCGGAGGATGTGTTCGACCTGCGCACCTCGGATGCCTTCAATGCTGCGACGCTGGGCAGCGCCAAGGCGCTCGGCCGCGACGACATCGGCCGCCTCGCCAAGGGCGCCAAGGCCGATATCGTGCTGGTCGACGTCACCCATCCGATGATGCGCCCGCTGCGCGACCCCGTGCGCAGCCTGATCTATGCGGCGGGTGAGCGCGCGGTCACGACGGTCATCGTCGACGGCGTCACGGTCGTCGACAACGGCAAGGTCCTGACCATGGACTACGCCGCCGCCGCCGCCGAACTCGAGGAGGCCCAGCGCCGCGCCGAGCCCAAGGTCAAGGACCTCGACTGGGCCAAGCGCGACCATCTCGAGATCTCGCCGCTGACCTTCCCGACGCGCGGCTGATCGCGTCCCGCTGCGTATCGGCAAAGGCGGAACCCGCGCGGGACGCCGCCGGCGCTCAAGGCCGGGGCAGGGGCTGCCTGCGTCAGCCCGCCGCTTGATCTCGCCGCGTCATCGACCTACCGTCCGGTAGGTTGGTGCATCGTGACGGGAGGCCGGCATGTCCGCAGTCGAGAAAATCGGAGCCGGGGGAACGCTCGCGCGTTCGCCCTATTTCACCGAGGAGCATGAGGCGCTGCGCGACCAGGTCCGCCGCTTCGTCGAGACCGAGATCAAGCCGCACGCTCATGCCTGGGAGGAGGCGGGCTTCGTCCCCCGCGAGGTCCTCCGCAAGATGGGCTCGCTCGGCTTCCTCGGCATCCGCTACCCCAGCGAATATGGGGGCTCCGAGATGGACACGATGGCCACCGTCGTCTTCGCCGAGGAACTCGGCCGCTCGACCTTTTCTGGCGTCGCGATCACCGCGCTCGTCCACACCGACATGGCGTCCGTCCACATCGCCAATGCCGGCAGCAAGGCCCAGCGCGACCGGCTGATGCCGGCGATCGTCGCCGGCGAGAAGATCGTCGCGGTTGCCGTGACCGAGCCCGACGCCGGCTCCGACGTGAAGGGCATCCGCACCACGGCACGCCGCGAGGGCGACAGCTATGTGCTCAACGGCGCCAAGGTCTACATCACCAACGGCGTCCATGCCGATCTCTACTGCGTCGCCGCCAAGACGGACCTCTCGGCCAAGCCCTCGCAATCGGTCTCGATTTTCCTGGTCGAGAAGGGCACGCCCGGTTTCCGCGTCGCCCGCGAACTCGACAAACATGGCTGGCGCTCCTCGGACACCGCCGAACTCGTCTTCGAGGATTGCCGCATTCCCGCCGAGAACCTGCTCGGGCAGGAGGGCCGCGGCTTCTATGCGATCATGAGCAATTTCCAGAACGAGCGCACCGTGATCGGCGCCATGGCGATGGGCGAGGCGCAGGCCGCGATCGACCTGACTCTGGACTATGTGAAGACCCGGAAAGCCTTCGGCGCGCCGCTCTGGGACAAGCAGGCCATCCGCCAGAAGCTCGCCATGCTGGCGGCGAAGGTCGAGGCCGGTCGGCAGCTCGTCTACCACGCCGCCTGGCTCGACGCGCAGGGCGTCGATGCGACGCGCGAGGTCTCGATGGTCAAGGCCTACTGCGGTGAACTCGTCAACGAGGTCATGTATGCCTGCCTGCAGTTCCATGGCGGCATGGGCTACATGCGCGAGAGCACGATCGAGCGGATGACGCGCGACGCCCGCGTCCAGGCGATCGGCGGCGGCGCCACCGAGGTCATGCTGGAAGAGGTCGCCAAGCGGCTGTGAGCGCGGCGACCGACAATCTCGCGCGGGACGCGGCCCCCGGCGGATCGCGCCGCCTGATCCTCGATACGGCGGCGCGGCTGCTGCGCTCGGGCGGCTATCACCAGACCACGCTGCGCGAGATCGCCGAGGCGGTCGGTATCCGCAAGGCGAGCCTCTATCACCACTTCGCTTCCAAGGAGGAGATCGTCGAGGCGGTGGTCAATGACGGCGTCCGCTTCGTGCAGGACGCGGTCGTCGCGGCGCTGGCGGAGACGAAAGGGGCGCCACCGCGGCAAAGGCTGGAGGCGGCGATCACCGCCCATCTGACCGCCCTCCATGGCCAGCGCGACTACACCACTGCGAGCTTCCGCGTCTTCACCTTCGGCGCAACGCCGGTGCCCGAGAGCGTGCGGGCAGCGAGGCGGGCCTATGAGGATGTCTGGCGCAACCTCATCGCGGAGCTGCAGGCCGCCGGGGCCCTGCCGAAGGAGCGCTCGCCCGATTTGATGCGCTACATGATCCTGGGCGCCATGAACGGCTCAATCGACTGGTTTCGTCCCGGGCGCTTCGTCACCGCGGATGTGGCCCGGGAGTTTTCGGCCCTCATCCTCGCGCGTTGACACAAACCAGCATCGCATCGGAAGCCATGCGTCAATTTAACTCGTTTTTGAGAGGTTATCGCCGACAAGCGCCATATGCTTGGGGACAAATTGAAGTTCGGCGGCGAATTTCGCAATGCCGCGATGGAGCGCGCCTTCAATAATGCACGCTTCGACGAGACGCTTCGGCAATGCCGGCAGCTGTTTTTGCTTTCTGCGGTGCTCAATACTCTGTTTCTGTTGAGCGACTGGCGCTTTGCCGGAACCCCGCATTTCTTCATCGCCGTCCCGGCCCGGCTTTCGGTCGTCGCGTTCTCGCTGCTCTGCTTCCTGATGGTCCGGCGGACGACCGATCTCGGACGCGCTCTGGCAGCGACGCTGCTCTGGGAAGCGACGACCGCCGTGGCGGTCGCCTTCCTGGTCAGTTCACGCAGCGATCTGGCGCTCTTCGTGGTGCTGCTGCTGCCGTCGATCTTCTACCTCGTCGCCCCCACCCCCTTCCGCTTCACCCTGCTCATGGGCATCGGCACGAGCATGCTGATGCTGGCGGGCTATCTCGGCCGAGGCCCCTATCCCTCGACGCTGCTCGGGCTGGTGCTCGTGCTGGCCATGCTGAACTTCGCGCTCAGCCTGGTCGTCATCCATGCCAATCGGCTGCGCCGGCTGGAATGGCTGGCGACCCGATCGGAGCGGACGGCACGCGAGGCGCTTGAAGCGAGCCAGGCCCTGCTCGAACGCGTCTTCATGGCGGTTCCGATCCCGCTCGTGGTCACGGCGGTCGCCGATGGCAGCTATCTGCGCGCCAACGAGGCGGCCGTCCACTATCTGGCCGCGCCCGGCGCAGCCGGCCTCGCCGGCCGCACGATCGCCGACAGCATCGGGATCGACGATCGGCGCCGCGCGATCGCCGAGTTGCAGGAGCGCGGACGCATCGAGGCGCTGGAGGTGCCTCTCCGGGACGGGCAGGGCCGGATGCGGGAGGCCGTCATCACCGCGGCCTCCGTCCCGACCGGGCAGGGCCAGGCCTTCGCGGCCGGCATTGTCGATGTCACCGAGCGCAATGCCGCCGCCGCGCAGATGCGCTGGCAGGCCACCCATGACGCGCTCACCGGCCTGCCCAACCGCCTGTTGTTCCAGGAGAAGCTGAGCGAGGCGCTCGGCCGGGAGGCCCCCGGCCTCATCGCCCTGTTCCTGATCGATCTCGATGACTTCAAAGCGGTCAACGACACGCTCGGCCATGATGTCGGCGATCAGCTGCTGGTCGCCGTCGGCGACCGGCTGAGTGCGGCGCTCCAGCCCGGCGATGTGGTGGCGCGGCTGGGCGGTGACGAGTTCGTGGTCATCGCCGAACTCCCGGACGGCTTCGATGCCGCCGCCAAGGCGCAGAGGCTCCTGCAGGCCGTGCGTCAGCCCCTGGCCGGCGTGGAGATCGCCGGCCCCATGCGGGCCAGCATCGGCTTTGCCCTGGCGCCGCAGCACCATGACGAGGCCGGCGAGCTGCTCAAGGATGCCGATCTCGCACTGTATCGGGCCAAGGCGCTCGGTCGCAACATGGCTGTGGTCTACGAGCCGGCGATGCGCGAGGCGATGAACGCACGCGTCGAGATCTGCAGCGCGATCTGCAAGGCGGTCACGCAGGGGCGGATCCTGCCGTTCTACCAGCCTCAGATCGATCTGCGCAGCGGGGCGATCGATGGTCTCGAGGTGCTGGCGCGCTGGGATCATCCCGAGCGCGGCATCGTGCCCGCCGGTTCCTTCCTGCTCGCTTTGCAGGATCCCGAGACGGCCCGCCAGATCGGCGACGCCGTGCTGACGCGCGTCCTCGCGGATCGGTGCCGCTGGCGCGACGAGGGCCTGGCGGTGCCGCGGCTCTGGCTCAACCTGGCGCCCGGCGTGTTCCGCGATCCGCTGTTCGCGGAGGATCTGCTCGACAGGCTCCGCACCGCGGAGCTATCGGCGGAGCAGTTCGGCGTCGAGGTCACGGAGAACGTGCTGCTGACCCGCAAGGGCGACCAGGCCGGACCAGCCCTGCACCGGCTGCGGGCCGCCGGGATCAGTGTCGCGCTCGACGATTTTGGAACGGGCTATGCCTCGTTGACCCATCTGCGGCGTTTCCCCGTCGATGTCGTGAAGATCGACCGCTCCTTCGTCGCGCGGATCGGCGAGCAGGGAGAGGATGCGGCGATCGTGCGCGCTGTCGTGGCGCTCACGACCGAACTCGGCCTCGATGTGGTCGCCGAAGGCATTGAGGCGGTGTCGCAGCAGGAGTTCCTGCACGCCCATGGCTGCCGCTACGGCCAGGGCTATCTCTACGCGCCGGCCATGGCGGCCGACGACGTGCCGAGCCTGCTCGCGCGAAAGGACCTGCGGCCCGCCG
>CALRYW010000074.1:0-20297 GCA_943372485.1 Allobosea thiooxidans | reverse complement strand
TGAAGCGCCATTCCTCATCCGTCAAATCCGTCGGGTAGCGCTTCGCACGCTGCTCAAATCCAGCCATCCGGCCACGGCTCGCTCGGGTCCACATCCCAAGCTTGAATCATGCCGAAGCCGACGCCTCAACCCATTCTCAAACGGTCTCTGAGAACCGTCATGCTCGGGTCTTCGCCCGAGCATGACGCCTTTGGTCACAACCCGCTGACCAGATGCCCGCCATCGACGGCGATCACCGCCCCGGTCATGTGGCGCCCGGCGTCGGAACAGAGCAGCAGCAGCGGCCCGTCGAGATCGGCGGGGTCGCCGATGCGGCGGCTCGGAATGCGCTTGGTCAGCGCCTGCCCGGCCTCGCTGTCGAAGAAATCGCGGTTGATGTCGGTGACGATATAGCCCGGTGCCAGCGCGTTGACCCGGATGCCGTGACGCGCCCATTCCAGCGCCAGCCCCTTGGTCATCTGGATCAGCCCGGCCTTGGAGATGGCGTAGGGGACCACGCGGCTCATCACCCGCTCGCCGAGGATCGAGGCGATGTTGACGATCGCGCCGCCGCCCGGCTGCGTCATCATGATCTGCGCCGCCGCCTGGGCCGCGAAGAAGCAGCCCTTGAGGTTGACGTCGAGCTGCGCATCCCACTGCGCCTCGGTGACGGAGATCGCGGCCTCCGTCTCGCCGATGCCGGCATTGTTGACGAGAACGTCGAGCCCGCCGAGCAGCCGCGCGGCTTCCGCCACGCCGGCCTGGATCGCCGGCACCGAAGCGACATCCAGCGCCAGCGGCATCACCTGGCCCGGCAGCGCCGCGCAGGCCTGCGCCAGCGCCTCCAGCCGCTCGACGCGCCGCGCGGCCGCCACGATGTGCGCCCCCTGCCCGGCCAGCAGCGCGACGAAATGCGCGCCCAGCCCTGACGACGCGCCGGTGACCAGCACGCGCTTGCCCTTCAGATCCTCGCCCATGCGTTCCTCGTCTCGTCTGCGCGGAGGGGACACCGGCAGGGGCTGCCGGTCAATCACGGGACAACCGATGGAAGGCGTGCTGCTCCCCTTCCCCCCGCTCGCGGGAGGAGGGAGTGGTTCGCGCGTCACCCAACCGAACCTCAGGAAGACGACGCATCGAGACGCTCCGACGCCATCGCCCATCCGGGCCTCTACACACGCAGCGCCTGGGCGAGCGTCGTCGGCCTGACCGAATCGGCGGTGACGAGCGCCAAGCAACTGGGACAGGACACCCGGGGGGAACCCGCACCCATTCGCCCCTGAGGGCGAACGCGTCATGATGCGCTGCAACAGTTTGGTCTGGACTTGAGGGGGGCTTGCTCCGAAAGTCGCCTCAGTCCAACAGCCGGGATACCAGCGCTTGACCGAGTCCGCCTCCGCCGCCACCCAGCCCGCCGATGCCGACGGACGGGTCGAGGCCCTCAAGGCCGAGATTCTGAGGAAGCTCACCTACTCGCTCGGCAAGAATGCCTCGGTCGCGCAGCCGCATGACTGGCTGACCGCCGGCATCCTGGCGGTGCGCGACCATGTCGTCGATGTCTGGCATCGCTCGACCCGCGAGAGCTACGAGACTGGCCGCAAGCGCGTCTATTATCTCTCGCTGGAGTTCCTCATCGGCCGCTCGCTCGGCGACGCGCTCAACAATCTCGGCCTCACCGGGCCGATGGCGCAGGCGATGGCCGAACTCGGCGTCGATCTCTCGGCCATCGAGTCGATCGAGCCCGATGCGGCGCTCGGCAATGGCGGCCTGGGCCGTCTCGCCGCCTGCTATCTTGAGGCGATGGCCTCGACCGGCGTGCCGGCCTTGGGCTACGGCATCCGCTACGATCACGGCCTGTTCAAGCAGCGCATCGACGGCGGCAAGCAGATCGAGGTGCCCGAGGACTGGCTCTCCTTCCGCAACCCCTGGGAATTCGAGCGCCGCGAGGCCTCCTACAAGATCGGCTTCGGCGGCTCGCTGACCGCCACGCAGAAGCCCGGCGAGGTCTTCTGGGAGCCGGAGGAGACGGTCTTCGCCGTCGCCTATGACACGCCGATCGTCGGCTGGCGCGGCCGGGACGCGACGACGCTGCGGCTCTGGCGGGCGCGGGCCATGCACCCGCTCTCGCTCGACGCCTTCAACCAGGGCGACATCGTCGGTGCGGTCGCCGAACGCAACCGCGCCGAGGCGATCTCGAAGGTGCTCTACCCCAATGATTCCACCCCCGCGGGGCAGGAGTTGCGGCTGCGGCAGGAGTTTTTCTTCACCTCGGCCTCGCTGCAGGATCTGGTGCGCCGCCATTACCGCCAGTTCGGCAAGCTCGACAATCTCGCCGACAAGGTCGCGATCCAGCTCAACGACACCCATCCCTCGCTGGCCGTCGCCGAGCTGATGCGCCTGCTCGTGGACGAGCATGGCCTGCCCTGGGAAGAGGCCTGGACGATCACCAACGCCACGATCTCCTACACCAACCACACGCTCCTGCCGGAGGCGCTGGAGACCTGGCCGGTGGCGCTGATGGAGCGGCTTTTGCCGCGCCACATGCAGATCATCTTCGCCATCAACGCCCGCTTCCTGGAGGAGGTCCGGCGCTCCAGCGGCGGCGAGACCGTCGATCTCTCGACGATCTCGCTGATCGACGAGCATCACGGCCGGCGCGTGCGCATGGCCCACCTCGCCTTCGTCGGCTCGCACACGGTCAATGGCGTCTCGGCGCTGCATTCCAAGCTGATGGAGCAGACGGTCTTCGCGCCGCTGAACGCGATCGTCCCCGGCCGGATCACCAACGTCACCAACGGCATCACGCCGCGACGCTGGCTCTTCGGCGCCAATCCGGGCCTGACGAAGCTGCTGCAGGAGGTCTGCGGCGAGGACATGACCGACCATATCGGCCAGATCCGTCGCCTCGCGGCGCATACCGGCGACGCCGCGCTGCACCAGCGCCTGGCCGCCATCCGGCGCGAGAACAAGCTGAAGCTCGCCAGGATCATCCGGCAGGACACCGGCGTCACGGTCGATCCCGACGCCATCTTCGACGTCCAGATCAAGCGCATCCACGAATACAAGCGCCAGTTGCTGAACATCCTCGAGACGATCGCGCTCTATTACGCGATCCGCTCCGAGCCCTATCGCGACTGGGCGCCCAGGGTGAAGATCTTCGCCGGCAAGGCGGCTTCCAACTACGGCACCGCCAAGGCGATCATCAATCTGATCAACGATGTCGCCGTCGTCGTGAACAACGACATCACCACCCGCGACCGGCTCAAGGTCGTCTTCCTGCCGAACTACAATGTCAGCGCGGCCGAGGTCATCATCCCCGCCGCCGACGTGTCAGAGCAGATCTCGACCGCCGGCATGGAGGCGTCGGGCACCGGCAACATGAAGTTCGCCCTCAACGGCGCGATCACCATCGGCACGCTGGACGGCGCCAATATCGAGATCGGCGAGCGTGTCGGTGCCGACAACATCGTCATCTTCGGCATGACGGCCGAGGAGGTCGAGGCCGCCAAGCGCAACCCGCGTCCGACGAGCGAGGTCATCGCCGCCACGCCCCATCTCGAAGGCGTGCTCGATGCGGTGGCGTCGGGCGCCTATTCGCCGCGCGAGCGCGACCGCTATCTCGGCCTCGTCGAGGGCCTGCGTGCCAATGACTGGTTCATGGTGCTCAACGATTTCGAGAGCTACCGCAAGGCGCAGCGCCGCATCGACTCGCTCTGGGCCGACCACGGCCAATGGTGGCGCATGTCGGTGACCAACACCGCCCATTGCGGCTGGTTCAGCGCCGACCGCGCCATCCGCGAATATGCCGAGCGGATCTGGGGGATTCCGACGCGCAACGCGAAGGGCTGATAGCCGTGGCGAACCGGCAGCGGCTCGTTCCATGCCCGCTTCCGGCGCGCATGGGCGCCACGCCGGGCGAGGACGGCGTCACCTTCGCGGTGTTCTCGCGCAATGGCGAGGCTGTTCACCTCTGCCTCTTCGACGAGACCGGCGAGCACGAGACCGCGCGCCTGCCCCTGCCCTGCCGCAGCGGTGACATCCATCACGGCCTGCTGCTGGGCGCCGGGCCTGGCCTGCGCTATGCGCTGCGGGCCGAGGGCCCCTGGCAGCCGCAGCGCGGCCACCGTTTCGACCCAGCGAAGCTCCTCGTCGACCCCTATGTGACGCGGATCGACCGCCCGTTCCGCTGGGACCCGCGGCTGGCACGACATGGCGTCGACACGGCCGATCTCGTGCCGCGCGGCATCGTTGGCGGCGCACAGCCTGTCGCAGCGGCAGCGCCGGACCGGGCTCCGGCCTTCATCTACGAACTCGCGGTGAAGTCCTTCGCGATGCGCCACCCGGCGGTGCCCCAACGCATCCGCGGCACGCTGGCCGCACTCTGCGAGCCCGCCGTGATCGACCACATCCGCGGCCTCGGCGTCAGCCATGTCGAGTTGATGCCGGTGGCGGCCTGGATGGACGAACGTCACCTGCCGCCGCTCGGGCTCACCAATGCCTGGGGCTACAACCCTGTCAATTTCGTCGCGCTCGACCCACGGCTCGCACCGGGCGGTGAGGCCGATCTCTCTGATCTCTGCGCGACCTATGCCAAGGCCGGCATCGGCATCGTGCTCGACATCGTCCTGAACCATACCGCCGAGAGCGACGAATTCGGCGCGACCATCTGCCTGCGCGGGCTCGACAACGCCGTCTATTACCGCCATGCCATCGACGATCCCGGCCGGCTGATCAACGACACCGGCTGCGGCCATACGCTGGCGCTCGACCGCGCCCCCGTCGTCCGCATGGCGATGGACGCGCTGCGGCACTGGCGCGGCCTCGGCGTCACCGGCTTCCGCTTCGATCTCGGCACGGTGATGGGCCGCTCGGATACGGGCTACTCTCAGGATGCTCCGCTCTTCGCCGCGATCGGGCAGGACCCGGACCTGTCGCGCGCCATCCTGATCGCAGAGCCCTGGGACATCGGCCCCGGCGGCTACCGTCTCGGCGAATTCCCCACGCCCTTCGCTGAATGGAACGGCCGCTACCGCGACGATGTCCGCCGCTTCTGGAGGGGCGATGCGGGACTGGCCGGCGCGCTGGCGACGCGGCTGGCCGGCTCCGCCGATCTCTTTGCGCCGCGCCATCGCGGGCCCCAGGCAAGCGTGAACTTCATTGCCGCCCATGACGGCTTCACTTTGGCGGATCTCGTGTCCCATACGGCCAAGCACAACGAGGCCAATGGCGAGGGCAACCGCGACGGCGAGAGCGAGAACCACAGCTGGAACAACGGAGCGGAGAGCGAGAGCGACGACTCCGCCATCGTCTCCGCGCGCCACCGCGATGCCCGCGCGCTGCTGGCGACGTTGTTTCTGTCGCGCGGCGTGCCGATGCTGACCGCCGGCGACGAGTTCGGCCGGACGCAACACGGCAACAACAACGCCTATTGCCAGGACAATGAAGCGTTCTGGCTGGACTGGGCGGGAGCGGACCGCGACCTCGCCACCTTCGTGGCCCGGCTCGCGGCGTTGCGCGCGGAGCACCCGCTCCTGTCGGCCGCTACCTTCCTCGCCGGAACGGGCGAACCGCCCGACGCGCGCTGGCTGAAACCCGACGGCGCGCCGATTGCCGACGAGGACTGGGGCCGGCTGGACGCGCTTTGCCTGATGTTGAACGGGGGCGAGGATTCCCTGCTGATCGCCGTCAATCGTGGCCGGAACGAGATCGCCTTCACGCCGCCGGACGGCTCGCCTCAGGCGTGGCGGCGACTGCTCTGCTCAGCCCCCGAGGACCGCGAAGGCCTCCTGCCGGCCCGCAGCGTCAGCCTGTTCGGCAGGCGATCCTGAGATAGCGACAAGCCTTCAGCCGGTCTTCCGGCGCGCATCGACATAGCTCGCCAGCACCGCGCTGATCCGGCTCTGGTAACCCTTACCCGTCGCCCGGAAATGGCTGAGCACGCGCCGCGGTAGCCGCAGCGTGATCTGCTCCGTCCCCTCCGGCTCGACGATTTCGGCATCGTCCCAGAAGCCGGGCGGCACCAGCCCCGCATCGGGATCTTCGGCAGCCCGGCGCTCGATCTCCTCGTCGGTCATGCCCTTGAACGCCGCGGACAGGCGCGGAGCCGCGGGCAGATCGTCAAGGCTCTCGTAACGCACGAGCTTCTCGGGCCTGTTGGTATCGCTGTCGTTCACGTTGGCCTGCCTTCCACGCCGAGATGATGCGGATGTCGTCGCCCCGATCCGTCAGGACGACGCACAGGATCTCACCATCGTACAGGCCGAGTGCCCGCTGTCTGGTTTCCCCGTAGTCGCGCCGTTGATCGACAGTGAGAACGACGAACCCGCGGAAGATCTGCGCTGCCTGCAGGAACGAGAGACCGTGCTTGGCCTCATTGGCCTGGCTCTTCGCCTCGTCCCACTGGAAACCCATGGACAATTGTAGCTACAGTTGCAGCTACTCGCAACCGCTCACATCAGCACGATCAGCGACCTTGGCGACAACGTCAGCTCCGTATCGGCTTTCAGCCCCTTGCGACCTTCGTCCGAGCCTAGCCCGGTCTCGGTGTCGAGCACGACCGACCACGAACCTTGTTTCACTCGCGGCGGAATCTTGAAGGGAACGTCGCCGTCGAAGGCGTTGAACAGGATCAGCGCCTCTTTGCCGCCCGTTCGACATCCGGCATGTGCATCAGGAGCCCGATCACGCGGAGCCCCTCATCATCCCAGTGCTCCTCCAGCTGGTCGCCGCCGGCCGGATTGACCCAGCGCAGCACGCAGCCGTCGCGGAAGGAGGCGCGCCGGAAGATCGGGGGCTCGGCCCGCAGCTGCGTCACCCGCTGGACGAAGCGGGTCAGCGCATGGTCGCGCTCGGTCAGCTCCTCCCACTTCATCCAGGCCAGCTCGTTGTCCTGGCAGTAGACGCTGTTGTTGCCGCTATTGGAGTGGCCGCATTCGTCCCCGGCCAGGATCATCGGCGTGCCGTGGGAGAGCAGCAGCGTCGCCAGCAGGTTGCGCTTCTGGCGCTCGCGGGCGGCGAAGATGCCCTCGTCGTCCGTGGGACCCTCGCCCCCGAAATTGAAGGACAGGTTGTGGCCGTGGCCGCCCTGATTGTCCTCGCCATTCGCGGCGTTGTGCTTCTCGTTGTAGGAGACGAGATCGGCGAGCGTGAACCCGTCATGGGCGGTCAGGAAGTTGACGCCGGCCCAGGGCCTGCGGCCGCGCAGATCATCGATGTCGCCCGAGCCGGTGATGCGCGCGGCGAGGTCGCGGACGATGCCGGGCTCGCCCACCCAATAGGCGCGGGTGGTGTCGCGGTACTTGTCGTTCCACTCGCGCCAGCCGGGCGGAAAGCCGCCGACCTGATAGCCGCCCGGACCGATGTCCCAGGGCTCACCGACCAGCTTGACCTTGCGCAGGACGGGATCCTGGCCGATCGCGTCGAAGTAGCCGCCGCGCTGGTCGAAACCATGAGGCTCGTAGAAGATCGTCCGGTCCCCGGGGGATGTTCGGTCGCGCCGGCGGGTTGGGGTCGGTGCGCCAGTCGAAGACGACGCATTTGGGCATGAAGGGCGCGCTGTCGAGTGCGCTGAAGCTCAGATCCTTCTCGCCCTCGGCCTCGACGACATAGCCGTAATGGGCATCGTTCCAGTCGACCGAACCGGCATACTCCCTGGCGTAGGGGTCGAGCAGCAGCTTGTTCGGGTTGAAGCGATGCCCTTCCTCGGGCGCGAAGCGGCCATGGACGCGGTAGCCGTAGCGCTGCCCCGGCTTCACCCCCGGCAGATAGCCGTGCCAGACCTCGTTGGTGTAGTCCGGCAGCGTGATCCGCGCCGTCTCGCTGGTCCCGCTCTCGTCGAACAGGCACAGCTCGACACGCTCGGCATGGGCGGAGAATAACGCGAAATTGGTGCCCTCGCCATCATGGACGGCTCCCAGATCGGTGCTGTCGCCCGCCTGGACGTCGACATGCGTGGCCTTGCCGTCGGACATGGAATCCCCTGGACGGATCAGGCCAGACGGGTGTCGGCGGCATCATGCCGCTTCGCGCCCCGTCACATCCTCGTCGCGAGCCTGCCGCAGACCGTCTAACATGGGCTGTCCGTGCCGAGGTCCGGAGCACGGCCCCGAAATTGCATGAAATTTTTGCACTGCACCGGGAACATCGTACCGCCGAACGCGTTGGGGATCACAACTGCCTGGGGAACGCGGAATGGCCGAGTCGCTGAAGGAAGCAGGCGCGGATGGCAGCCCCTCCACCTCGGGTCACGCGCTGACCTATGCGCCGGCCGTGAAAGACGGCGTTCCCGACCCTGGCGCCAAACTCCCCGGCACCACGCGCCTGCTCTTCGTCACCTCCGAAATGGGCGATTTCATCAAGGCCGGCGGCCTCGGAGAGGTCTCGACCGCGCTGCCGCGACAGCTGCGCACCCTCTGCGACGTCCGCGTGCTGCTCCCCGGCTTCCGCCAGGTCCGCACCGCCAGCCCCGCCATGGACATCGTCCGCGAAATGCCGCGCACGGCGAGCCTGCCGCCCTGGTCGCTCGGCCGTTTCCGCACGCCGGACGGGCTCACCATCTACGCCGTGCTCTGCGACGAGCTCTATGATCGCGAGGGTTCGCCCTACGGCCCCTTCTCGGGTGGCGATTTCGTCGACAACGACATCCGCTTCGCCAGGCTCTCGCTGGCGGCGGCCGAAATCGCCGCCGGCGAAGCCGATCCGAACTGGAAGCCGGACATCGTCCACGTCAACGACTGGCCCTCCGCGCTCGCTCCCGGCTACATGCGCTGGAAAGGGCTCGCCACGCCCTCGATCCTGACCATCCACAACCTCGCCTATCAGGGCCTCTACCAGCCCAGCCGGATGGCTGCGCTCGGGATTCCCGACCTCGCCTTCTCGGTCAACGGCGCCGAGTTCCACGGAAAGATCTCGTTCCTGAAGAGCGGAATCTACTACAGCTCCCACGTCACCACCGTCAGCGAGACCTATGCCCACGAGATCACCACGGCGGAGCATGGCTGCGGGCTCGACGGTCTGCTTCGGCTGCGCATGGACGAGGGACGGCTGACCGGGATCGTCAACGGCATCGACGACAGCTGGACCTCGCTGGCGCCCGAGGCGACGCGCGGCATCCGCCAGTGGAAGCGCCGCAGCGCCGAGGACATCCGCAGGAGCTTCGACCTGCCGCCCTCGCGCGGCCCGCTCTTCTCGATCATCTCGCGCCTCGTTCACCAGAAGGGGATCGACCTCTCGATCGAGGCGGCCGAGACGATCATCGCCCGCGGCGGGCAGCTCGTCGTCACCGGTCGCGGCGAGCCGCGGCTGGAGGAGGCGGTGGAACGGCTCGCCCGTCAGCATCCGCGTTCCGTCGCCGCGCGCATCGGCTTCGACGATGCCGAGGCGCGGCGCATCTTCGCCGCCAGCGACTTCCTGCTGATGCCGTCGCGGTTCGAACCCTGCGGGTTGAGCCAGATGTACGCCCAGCGTTCGGGCGCGCTGCCGATCGCCTACCGCACGGGCGGGCTGGTCGACACGATCGAGGACGGACAGTCGGGCTTCCTGTTCTCCTCGCTGACGGGAGCCGGCCTGTCCTCCGCCGTGACGCGGGCGCTGGACGCCTTCCGCTCCAAGGCCGCCTTCCTGCAGATGCGCCAGCACGCCATGGCCAAGCGCTTCGACTGGAGTCGTCCGACGAACCGCTACGCGGATGTCTATGCGAGGGCTCTCGCCAGCTGATCGCGTTCGGCAATGAGGGCATCGATTCGGGTTCGGCCCGCCACCGGACTCACGCGAAGACGACAGCCGGCGCGTCTGCGGACGACCGGCTCTGCATGATGACGGCGCCGATCCTAGCTCTTCGACGCGGCGGGCTTCGCCTTCGCAGCAGCGGCCTTGGCCGAGCGCTTGGGCGCGGCCTTGGCCGGAGCCGCCTCGGCGGTTTTGTCCGCCACGGCCCTGCCCTTGGCAGGAGCGGCGGGTTTCGCGGCACGCTTGGTTGGCGCCTTCGCCTTGACGCCCGCCTCCTGGCCGGCGCTGGCGGCGACCCGCTCCTCCGCCATCCGCCAATGCTGGGCGTCACGGCCCTGGGGCTTGCCCTCCGCCTCCCAGATCGCATAGGCCACGTCGCGGATGGTCTGCTCCCGGCTCATTCGGCATCCTCCCTCTCAACGGCCAGCATTGCTGTGCGACAACCGGACCGGATGCCGATGGTTCCAGAGCCTCTTGGAGGGCTTCGGGAATCGCCGGAGAATGCAGGCCGTGGCGCCGAACGCGGGCGGGCTTCGCTGCGTTGCATCATCGACGATTCCCCACCGCAGGTGGAGTCGCATTCGCGCTGGAGCCCGACCGAATGACGCGACCGATGCCGCTCAAACTGCCCCGCCTCCCGGCACGCGACATCGATGAGCTCGTCGCGGGGCGCCACCCGGACCCCTTTGCCGTCCTTGGCCGCCATCGCGTCGAGGATGTCGCTCTGGTGCGCGCCTTCCTGCCGGGCGCGAACTATGTCGAACTCGTGACCGGCGAGGGCGAGGCGCGGCGCGCCGTGCCGATGATCGACGCGGGCGGCGGCCTCCATGAGGCGCCCTGCCCGACCGACGGCCCCTATCGCATCCGCACCGCCTGGCCGGGCGGCATCACCGAGACGGCCGACCCCTACAGCTTCGGCCTGCTGCTCTCGGACGACGATCTCCACCTTGCCGCCGAGGGGCGCCATTTCGATCTCGCGACGCGGCTCGGCGCCAATCTGCGCGAGATCGAGGGCGTCGCCGGCGTGCTCTTCGCGCTCTGGGCGCCCAACGCCGCCCATGCCGCGGTCGTCGGCGATTTCAACGGCTGGAACGCGACCCGCCATCCGATGCGCTGCCGCACCGGTGCCGGCATCTGGGAGCTGTTCATCCCCGGCGTCGAGGCGGGCGCCGTCTACAAATATGCGCTGGTCTCGGGCACGGGCGAGGCCCTGCCCTGGAAGGCGGACCCGCTTGCCCGGCGCACGGAACTGCCGCCGCGCACCGGCTCGGTCGTCGCTGCAGCGCCCGCCTTCGCCTGGACCGATGCCGACTGGCTGAAGGCGCGCGAGAGCGCCGACCCGATGACGGCGCCGATGAGCCTCTACGAGGTCCATGTCGGCTCCTGGCTGCGCACCGAATGGGGCCAGATGGGCTCCTGGGACGAGGCCAGCGAGCGCCTGATCCCCTATCTCCAGCATCTGGGCTTCAGCCATGTCGAGCTGATGCCAATCACCGAGCATCCCTTCGGCGGCTCCTGGGGCTACCAGCCGCTCGCGCTCTTTGCCCCGACCGCGCGGCTCGGGCCGCCCGAGGCCTTCGCCCGCTTCGTCGACCGCTGCCACGCCGCCGGCATCGGCGTGATCCTCGACTGGGTGCCGGCGCATTTCCCCTCCGACGCGCACGGGCTCGCGCGCTTCGACGGCACGGCGCTCTACGAGCATGCGGACCCGCGCCAGGGCTTCCACATCGACTGGAACACGCTGATCTACAATGTCGGCCGCAGCGAGGTCCGCGGCTTCCTGATCGCGTCGGCCCTGTTCTGGATCGAGACCTTCCACCTCGACGGCTTGCGGGTCGATGCGGTCGCCTCGATGCTCTACCGCGACTACAGCCGCAAGCCGGGCGAATGGGTGCCCAACCATCTCGGCGGCCGCGAGAATCTCGAGGCGGTCGGCTTCTTCCAGGAGCTCAACACATTGGTCGGCGCACGCGGCCGGGGTGCCGTCACCATCGCCGAGGAATCGACGGCCTGGCCGGGCGTGACGCGGCCGGCCCACCATGGCGGGCTCGGCTTCCACTTCAAATGGAACATGGGCTGGATGCACGACACGCTGCGCTACATCGCCCATGATCCCGTCCATCGCGGCTATCACGGCGACGACGTCACCTTCGGTCTCGTCTACGCCTTCTCGGAAAACTTCGTGCTGCCGATCTCCCATGACGAGGTCGTGCACGGAAAGGGCTCGCTGCTGGCGCGCATGCCGGGCGACGACTGGCAGCGCTTCGCCAATCTGCGACTCTATCTCGCGATGATGTGGACCCATCCGGGCAAGAAGCTGCTCTTCATGGGCTGCGAGTTCGGCGCGCAGGACGAATGGTCCGTCGACGCCCCCTTCCCCTGGCCGCATCCCTTCGACGAGCGCCGACAGGGCGTCTCGCGGCTGGTGCGCGACCTCAACGCGCTCTACCGCGCGACGCCGGCCCTGCACCGGCTCGACCACAGGCCCGAAGGCTTCGCCTGGATCGTCGCCGACGACAGCGCCAACGCCGTCTTCGCCTTCAGCCGCGCCAGCCGTCCCGGCGCCGCCGAAATCCTCGTCGTCGCCAACATGACACCGGTTCCCCGCCACGACCACCGCATCGGCGTGCCGCATGCCGGGCTCTGGCGCGAGCGGCTGAACAGCGATGCGCAGGTCTATGGCGGCTCGAACCTCGGCAATGGCGGTGCAGTCGAGACACGAGGCGTCGCGGCCCATGGCCACCCGCAGAGCCTGTCGCTGATGCTGCCACCGCTCGGGCTCCTGGTGCTGGAGCATGACGCTCACGGCGTGGAGGGCGCATGACCACCCGGCCGTCCACCGCCATCATGGCCGATCCAACCCGCCCGCGGAGCCCTGCATGAGCGACGACATCCTGCGCCAGCTCGCCGTCAAGGCCGGCATCGCACCGCGCTGGACCGAGCAGACCGGGGCGGAGCGCGAGGTCTCGGCCCAGAGCCTGCGCGTCATCCTGCAGGCGCTCGGCCTGCCGGCCGGGACCGATGCGGATCTGCGCCAGTCTCTGGCGACCGTCGAGGCCGGGGCGAACCTCGCCGCCCAGTCCCGCTTCACCACCGCCCGCACCGGTCAGCCGGTCGTGCTGCCGGTCGCGGCGCAGCTGGGCAGCCCGGTCGAACTGACGCTGGATGGTGGGACGCGCCGCACGGTCCGCTCCGAGGAGGGCTATGACGGCTCGCTCACCCTGCCGGCTTTCGACCGGCCGGGCTACCACACCGTCCATCTCGACGACGGCGATTTCATCATCGCCACCGCACCCGAACGCTGCATCACCTTCGCCGATCTGAACGGCGGGCGGGCCGGCTTCGGCCTCGCCGCCCAGATCTATTCGCTGCGTTCGCCGGAGGATGGCGGCATCGGCAACTTCGCCGGTGTCGCTGCGCTGGCGAGAAAGGCCGCCGCACGCGGGGCCGATGCCCTCGCGATCAGCCCGGTCCACGCGCTCTATGGCGCCTCGCCCGAGCATTTCAGCCCCTATTCGCCGTCGACACGCCTCTTCTACAATCCTCTCCACGCCGACCCGGCCGCCGTCCTGCCGGAGACGCTGCTGCGCGAGATCATCGCGCGCGAGGGCCTGGGCGAGGAGATGGAGCGGCTCTCGGCGCTCCGCCAGATCGACTGGCCGGCCGCCACGCGGCTGCGCCAGCGGCTGTTGCGGGCCCTGTTCGAGGCGCTGCGCGCAGCCGACGGCAGCGGCGGCCCGGCCCGCGCGGCGCTGGACCGGGCACTGGCTGAGGCTTCGCCGCTGCTGCGCTCCCATGCCGTGTTCGAAGTGCTGCACGCCGGCGAGCTGCGCAGGAATCCGCAGGCCTGGCGCTGGCGAGACTGGGACGCGCCCTTCCGCGACCCCGACGGGCCGGCGGTCGCAGCCTTCGCGGCAGAGCACGCCACGGAGGTGGACTACCAGATCTTCCTGCAATGGCTCACCGCCGCCTCCTATGGCGCCGCCCAGAACGCCTGCCGCGAGGCGGGCATGACGGTCGGGCTCATCGCCGATCTCGCCATCGGCATGGACGCGTCGGGCAGCCATGCCTGGAGCCGCCAGCACGAGGTGCTCGGCGGGCTCAGCGTCGGCGCCCCGCCCGACTATTATGCGGCCGAGGGGCAGAGCTGGGGCCTGACGACCTTCTCGCCGCGGGGGCTGGCAGCCTCGGGCTTTGCCCCCTTTATCGAGACGCTGCGGGCGAGCCTGCGCCATGTCGGCGGCATCCGCATCGACCATGTCATGGGGTTGAGCCGGCTCTGGCTGGTGCCGGAGGGGGCGTCCGCGCTGGAGGGTGCCTATGTCGCCTTTCCCTCCGAGACCCTGTTCCGGCTCGTCGCGCTCGAATCCTGGCGCCACAGCGCCATCGTCATCGGCGAGGATCTCGGCACCCTCCCCGACGGTTTCCGCGACGATCTGCGCCGGCAGGGCGTCGCCGGACTGCGCGTGCTGCGCTTCGAGAAGAACGATCACGGCTACATCGCACCCGGACATTGGGATGCCGGCGCCGTCGCCCTGACCACGACGCATGATCTCATCCCCACCGCCGGCTGGTGGGCCGGCGCCGATCTCGAGCCCACCGACGACGGCATCGACCATGAGGGCATTCGCGCCTGGGATCGCGGCGTGCTCTGGGGCGCCTTCCAGCAGGCCGGGCTGGTCGAGGGCGAGCGGCCCGCGCCGGAGGAGACCGAGCCGGTCGTCGACGCCGCGATCCGCTTCATCGCCCGCACGCCCTGCACGCTGAAGCTGCTGCCGATCGAGGATGCGCTGGGCATCCGCACCCAGCCGAACGTGCCGGGCACCACGACCGAGAAACCGAACTGGCGCCACCGGCTCGACGGCGAAGCCGCCACGCTGCTCGACGACGACCGCGTCAGGCGGCGCCTCGCGGATCTCGGGCCGCCGCGCTCGGAGGGCTGAGGACAGCTCCTGCTCAGGCGGCCCGGCTCTCGACAAGCTCCGCGATCGCCTCGAGCAGGCGCGTGTCGTCGCCCGCCAGCCCCTCCATCGCCGCCATGCGCGCGATCACCGTGGCGGCCACCGCCTCCTCCACCGTGTCCTCGGCATAGGCGTAGAAGATCGTCGCGTGCTGGCCGTCGCGGTGGCAGCGTCCCTCGATCTGCTGGAGCTGGATCGCGCTGTGGCGCATGTCGTGGATCACCAGCGAGCGTTCGCGCTCGCCGCCCGGCATCTCGCCGCGATGCAGCGAGATCGACTCGGTGACGGTGAAAATGACGGCGTCGAGCTGCCCGGTCTGGAAGGACAGCCGCGTCTCCTCGTTCTGGAGACCGCTGCGCTCGCCATTGATCTCGCCGACCCGCCAGCCGCGCCCGCGCAGCGCATCCGCCAGCATGGCGCTGGTTTCCAGGAAGGCGACGGAGACCGCCACCTGCTCGTCATTGCCGAGGAGATCGTCGCAGAAATCGACCGTGCCTTGGATGCGCAGCAGGCTCGCCTTCTGGCGGAAGCGCAGATCGGCCGCCCAGCCCTGCGGCTTGCGCGTCGACCCGCCGGCCAAGCCGAGCTCCCGACGGAACTCGCGCCAGGTTGCCTCGTAGAGCTTGCGGGCGGCGGCATCGAGCGCGACCGGGGCGAGCTCGCGCTGCACCTCCGGCCAGCCGGCGATCTCCTCCGGCCGGCGCCGCAGCCCGATCGCGCGCGGGCCGCGATAGAGCAGGCCCGCCATCCGGGTGCGGTCGGCTGCGTTGGGCTCCCAGCTCCAGTTCTTCCAGCGCCCCCTCGCCCTGCCCATCTTCAGCCGCTTCATCAGCTGGCGGAAGCCGTCGAGATCGGCGCTCGGCATGTCGGCGGCGCGCGCCAGCAGCGGCCCGAGATAGGAGAGCTCGTGCGGCGACTGGCCGGCCGTCGCACTCATATAGATCGTGAAGGAGGCGGCGGCCGCCATCTGCCGGCAGACCAGCCCCTGCTGCGAGTGGGGATTGCGGATGCGGTGCGCCTCGTCGATCACGACCAGCGGCCAGATCCGCTTCGGCGTGCCGAGCTTGGCCAGCTCGTTGTTCTTCGCCCGCACCGAGCGCTTGTTCGAATCCGGCGGTGGCGCCAGCAGCGACTTCGTCTTCTCGAAATTCATCAGCGTGACGCGCTTCGCCGGCAGGCCCGACAGCGCCATGCTGCGCCGCCATTGCGGGATCGCGCCCTTCGGGCAGATCACCAGGATCTCGTCCTCCGGCATCGCCGAGAGCGCGAGCCAGGCCGAGAGCGTCTTGCCGAGGCCCGTGAGGTCGCCGAGCAGGAAGCCGGGCGCACCCGACGCCCGCGCCGCCAGCATCGCCGCGCAGGCGACGCGCTGGTGGTCATGAGGCACCATCAGCCGCTCCGCGTCCGTCATCGGGCGCACATCCGTCGCGCGCCATCGCCGGTGGCCGATTCCTGCATGGGCATGGCAGTATCAACACGTCGCGGCCCCGGCAACGGGACCGCCCTCGTCCAGCGGCTTTACAGACAGCGAGCTTCCATGACCCGCGCCCAAGCCATCGCGCATGCGCAAGACTATTTCGACACCGGCGCCTTCAAGAGCGACCTCGGCCGCCTCATCGCGATGCCGACCGAAAGCCAGAACCCGGATCGGGCGCCAGTCCTGACGGAGTATCTCGCGCGGGAGATGCGCCCGCTCTTCGAGGGGCTCGGCTTCGAGTGCCGGATCCTGCACCATCCCAAGGCCAAGGGCCCCTTCCTCTTCGCCCAGCGCATCGAGGATGCGAGCCTGCCGACGATCTTCGGCTACGGCCATGGCGATGTCATCCGCGGCCTCGACGCGCAATGGAGCGAGGGCCTCTCGCCCTGGACGCTGACTGAGCGCGACGGCCGCTGGTATGGCCGCGGCGTCGTCGACAACAAGGGCCAGCATGTCATCAACATCAATGCCTTACGCGCCGTTCTTGAATCACGCGGCAAGCTCGGCTTCAACGCCAAGTATCTGATCGAGATGGGCGAGGAATCCGGTTCGCCCGGCCTGCGCGAGCTCTGCGCCGACCAGACCGAGCTGTTCAAATCCGACGTGCTGATCGCCTCGGACGGACCGCGGCTCAATGCCGAGCGGCCGACCGTCTTCCTCGGCGCGCGCGGCGTCATCACCTTCGACCTCTCGATCGTCGCCCGCGAGGGCGGCCATCACTCCGGCAACTGGGGCGGCATTCTCTCCGATCCCGCGATCCAGCTCGCCCACGCCATTGCCTCGATCACCTCGGCGACCGGCCAGATCCGCATCCATGAATGGGTGCCGCGCGAACTGCCGCCCGCCGTGCGCGAGGCGGTGGCCGACTGCGTTATCGACGGTGGCCCCGATGGCCCGGTGATCGACCCCGGCTGGGGCGAGCCCGATCTCTCGCCGGCCGAACAGGTCTTCGGCTGGTGCTCCTTCGACGTGCTGGCGATGAAGTCGGGCGTGCCGGAGACGCCGGTCAACGCCGTGCCGCCGAGCGCCTGGGCGCGCTGCGCGCTGCGCTTCGTCGTCGGCATCGATCCCCGGGACGTCGTGCCGGCGCTGCGCCGCCATCTCGATCGTCACGGCTTCAAGATGGTCGAGATCGTCATGCCCGGCACCGAGCGCTTCGGCGCGACGCGGCTCGACCCCGAGGATGACTGGGTGCGTTTCACCATCGCCTCGATCGCCCGCAGCACCAACAAGAAGCCGGCGCTGCTGCCCAATCTCGGCGGCTCGCTGCCCAACGACATCTTCGCCGAGGTGCTCGGGCTGAGGACGATCTGGGTGCCGCATTCCTATCCCGGCTGTTCCCAGCATGCGCCCGACGAGCATCTGCCCGTCGCGATCGCGCGCGAGGCGCTCGGCCTGATGGCGGGGCTCTACTGGGACATCGGCTCGGGCGAAGCGCCGCCGGTGTAACCCCTATTCCAGCGGCTGCCGCGGCCCGCGGTCCGGCGGCATGTCGTAGGGCGTGGCCGGGGGAGCCTCGGGCGGCCCGTCCGGCGGCAGCTCCTGCGGCGGCTCCGTCGGAATGCCCTGCGGCGCCTCGTCGGGCGGTATCTCGACCGGCGGGGCGGGCGGCACCTCGCCCAGCGTCAGCGGCGGCGCCTCGGGCGCTGGCATCGGGATGGCGGGCATGCTGCCCGGATCGGCTTGCGCCTGCAGAAAATCGGTCATGCGTGGGTCCTCGCTTCGCGGGACCAACGCATCATCGCCGGCAAGGTTGCGCCGCCGGGACAGCCGGCAGACGTGAAGCCCGGCAGACATGAAAACGACGCCGGCTCGCGCCGGCGTCGCTCCAGAGGCTCCAGGCCTGCGCCGCTATTTGAAGCTTGGCGGTGCGTTCAGATCCAGGCCGGGCAGGCCGCCCGGACCACCGATGCCGGGGATCTGGATCGAGTCGAACTGCTTGTCGATCGCCTTCTGGTCGAGCTGAACCGCCGATGCCTTGTAGTGCATCACCATTTGCGGGAACGACACGACGAGCGCCACCATGATGCACTGGATCACCACGAACGGCACAGCGCCCCAGTAAATTTGCCCCGTTGTCACCGGCTCCATCATCGTGCCCGTGACCTTGTCGCGGTAGCGGTCCTTCGGTGCGACCGAGCGCAGGAAGAACAGCGCGAAGCCGAAGGGCGGATGCATGAACGAAGTCTGCATGTTCACGCCGAGGATGATGCCGAACCAGATCAGGTCGATGCCGAGCTTCTCGGCGGCCGGCCCGAGCAGCGGCACGATGATGAAGGCGAGCTCGAAGAAGTCGAGGAAGAAGGCGAGCAGGAAGACCATGATGTTGACCACGATCAGGAAGCCCGTCGCGCCACCCGGCAGCCCGACCAGCAGATGCTCGACCCAGAGATGGCCGTTGACGCCGTAGAAGGTCAGCGAGAACACGCGCGCGCCGACCAGGATGAAGAGCACGAAGGCCGAAAGCTTGGCCGTCGATTCCACCGCCTGCTTCAGCAGGTCGAAGGTCATCCGCTTCTTGCCATAGGCGAGCAGGATCGCGCCGGTCGCCCCCATCGCGCCGCCTTCCGTCGGGGTTGCGACGCCGATGAAGATGGTCCCGAGCACGAGGAAGATCAGCGCCAACGGCGGCACCATCACGAAGATCACCTGCTCGGTCATGCGCGAGAGCAGGTTGAGACCCAGCAGCTTGTTGACGATGGCGATGACGAAGGCGATGGCGACTGCGATCGACATCGTCA
The DNA here is from genome assembly GCA_943372485.1 of Allobosea thiooxidans. Taxonomy (GTDB): domain Bacteria; phylum Pseudomonadota; class Alphaproteobacteria; order Rhizobiales; family Beijerinckiaceae; genus Allobosea; species Allobosea thiooxidans_A. The sequence continues at coordinate 1,416 of CALRYW010000074.1, read as the reverse complement.
GAATGACGAAATCGGCGCCCGCCTGGACCTTGGTGAAGATCTTCATGATCGCATAGGCCGCGCCGAAGGCGATAATGGTGATCACCAGCAGCGAGCGTCGGCGCGTCTGGCCGTCGGCATCCCGCAACGTCTGCGCCTCCGGCGGGAGACCCGGCGCACGGTTCGGGTAGATCATCGTGACGAGGAAGACATAGCCCGCATACATCGCCGAGAGCACGAGGCCCGGGATGAAGGCGCCCTCATACATGTCGCCGACGGAGCGGCCGAGCTGGTCGGCCAGCACGATCAGCACGAGCGAGGGCGGGATGATCTGCGCCAGCGTGCCCGACGCCGCGATGACGCCCGTCGCGAGGCGCCGGTCATAGCCATAGCGCAGCATGATCGGCAGCGAGATCAGGCCCATCGAGATGACGGAGGCCGCAACGACGCCGGTGGTCGCGGCGAGCAGCGCGCCGACGAAGATGACGGCATAGGCGAGGCCGCCGCGGATCGGCCCGAAGAGCTGGCCGATCGTGTCGAGCAGATCCTCCGCCATGCCGGAGCGCTCGAGGATGAGGCCCATGAAGGTGAAGAACGGGATCGCGAGCAGCACGTCGTTGTTCATCGTGCCGTAGATCCGCTCCGGCATCGCCTGCAGGAAGTTCTCCTGGAACAGGCCCAGCTCGATGCCGACGATCGCGAAGAGCAGACCGTTTGCCGCCAGCGCGAAAGCCACCGGATAGCCCAGCAGCAGGAAGACGACGAGCGCGGCAAACATCACCGGCGCCATGTTGACGCGGAGGAAGTCGCCGAGGCCGGCGGCATGGGCATCCCCGGTGTGAAGTCCCAGGAAAGCGATGAGCGAAAGCGCCAGCAGCAGGCCGGCAGTGCGGGAGAAACGGGAGACGGTCATGGCGGAGATCCGGCGGTCGTTCAGGGTGCTCACGACGTCACCCCCTGCTGCTTGGCCTGCTCGAGCAGGCGGTGCGCTTCGGCTTCCGCCGCGGCGGCATGCCCGCGCAACGTTTCGTCGTCCTCGAGTTCGCCGCGCATGATCGCGACCTGCTTGATAATCTCGGAGACGCCCTGGATCGCCAGCATCACGAAGCCGATGACGACCAGAGCCTTGGCCGGCCACTGCGCCAGACCGCCGGCCGAGAGCGACTGCTCGTTGATCGCGTAGGAACGGGTAAAGAACGGCCAGGAATGGTAGATCATCAGCAGGCAGAACGGCATCAGGAACAGCGTGTGGCCGATCAGGTCGATCCAGCGCTGCACGCTCTTGGGCAGCAGGCTGTTCACGATGTCGATGCGGATATGCTCCTTCACCTTCAGCGTCCAGGGTGCGCACATCAGGAAGACCGCTCCGAACAGCATCCACTGCAGCTCGAGCCAGGCATTCGACGACATGTTGAAGACCTTGCGGACGATCGCGTT
>CALRYW010000073.1:0-21077 GCA_943372485.1 Allobosea thiooxidans | reverse complement strand
ACCGTCAGCTTGTTGCCGTCGACGGATGCCACCGAGCCGGGGCCGAATTTGACGTGAAAGACGCGGGCGCCTTCGCCATAGGCCGAGGAGCCTGAGGATTTGGCGGTGAGTTCGCCCTCGATCAGGAGGGGGCCGCGCTGGCGGTTGTTGCCGAAGCTGCTGCCGCCGAAGCCGCTGCCGCTTTCCGAGAAGCCCGAGCCGCCGCGCGCCTTGTTCTCCTGGGCGCGCTGCCAGCCCGGCGTGTTGTAGGTGGAGCCGAAGCTCTCCATCCGGTCGAAGCGCGAGGCGCCGTAGCCGCCCTGGCTGTAATTGGACGCCGCCTGGACGACCTCGACATGCTCCTCGGGGAGTTCGTCGATGAAGCGCGAGGGCAGGCTCGACTGCCAGAGCCCGTGGATGCGGCGGTTGGAGGCGAAATAGAGTTTCAGCCGCTTGCGCGCCCGCGTCAGCCCGACATGGGCGAGGCGGCGCTCCTCCTCCAGCCCGGCGCGGCCGCTCTCGTCGAGCGCGCGCTGGTTGGGAAACAGGCCTTCCTCCCAGCCGGGCAGGAAGACCGTGTCGAATTCCAGCCCCTTGGCGCCATGCAGCGTCATGATCGAGACGCGCTCGGCGCTGTCGCCGCTGTCGGTGTCCATCACCAGCGAGACGTGTTCGAGAAAGGCCGGCAGGTCGGGGAACTCGTCGAGCGAGCGCACCAGCTCCTTCAGGTTTTCCAGCCTTCCGGCAGCGTCGGCCGAGCGGTCCTTCTGCCACATTTCGGTGTAGCCGCTTTCCTCCAGCACGAGTTCGGCGAGTTCGCCCTGGGGCATGTGCTCGGCGCGCTTCGACCAGCGGCCGAAGGCCTCGACCAGTTCGCGCAGGCTCGTGCGCGCCTTGGGCTTGAGCTCGTCGGTCTCGACGATGGTGCGGGCCGATTGCAGCAGCGAGAAGCCGGTGGCGCGGGCGTGGTTGTGCAGGATCTGGATGGTGGCGTCGCCCAGGCCGCGCTTGGGCTGGTTGACGATGCGCTCGAAGGCGAGATCGTCGGTGGGCGAGACGACGCAGCGCAGATAGGCCATGGCGTCGCGGATCTCGGCGCGCTCGTAGAAGCGCGGGCCGCCGATGACGCGATAGGGCACGCCGGTCTGGACGAAGCGCTCCTCCAGCTCGCGCATCTGGGCGGAGATGCGCACCAGCACGGCGATCTCGGCGAGGTTGTCGCCCTTGAGCTGCATCGCCTCGATCTCGTCGGTGATCAGCCGCGCCTCTTCCTGGCTGTCCCAGGCGCCGGTGATGGTGACCTTCTCGCCGAGTTCGTCCTCGGTGCGCAGGGTCTTGCCGAGCCGGCTCTCGTTGCGGGCGATCAGCTTGGAGGCGGTGGCGAGGATGTGGCCGGTCGAGCGGTAGTTGCGCTCCAGCCGGATCACGGTCGCGCCCGGAAAATCGTGCTCGAAGCGCAGGATGTTGTCGACCTCGGCGCCGCGCCAGCCATAGATCGACTGGTCGTCATCGCCGACGCAGGCGATGTTTCGGCGGCCCTGAGCGAGCAGCCGCAGCCAGAGATACTGGGCCGTGTTGGTGTCCTGGTACTCGTCGACGAGGATGTAGCGGAAACGCTCGTGATAGACGGCGAGCACGTCCGCGTGGTCGCGGAAGAGCGTCAGGCAGTGCAGCAGGAGATCGCCGAAATCGACGGCATTCAGCGTCTTCAGCCGGTCCTGATAGGCGGCGTAGAGCTTGCCGCCCTTACCATTGGCGAAGACGGCGGCCTCGCCCGGCGCGACGTCCTTCGGTGTCAGTCCGCGGTTCTTCCAGCTGTCGATGAAGCCGGAGAGCATGCGCGCCGGCCAGCGCTTTTCGTCGATGCCTTCGGCCGCGATCACTTGCTTCATCAGCCGGATCTGGTCGTCGGTGTCGAGGATGGTGAAGTCGCTGCGCAGATCGAGCAGTTCGGCGTGGCGGCGCAGGATCTTGGCGGAGATCGAGTGGAAGGTGCCGAGCCACGGCATGCCCTCGGCGACCGCGCCGACGAGATGACCGATGCGCTCCTTCATCTCGCGCGCGGCCTTGTTGGTGAAGGTCACCGAGAGGATCTGCGAGGGGAAGGCGCGGTTGGTTGCGATCAGATGGGCGATGCGGGTCGTCAGCACGCGGGTCTTGCCGGTGCCGGCGCCGGCCAGCACCAGCACGGGGCCATCGGTGGCCTCGACCGCCTGGCGCTGCTCCGGGTTCAGCCCGGCGAGATAGCCGGCCGCGGGCGCGGCCTGGGCACGCGCGGCGAGGCCGCCGGGGCGGGGCGGGGGGGCGGAGGTGATGCTGTGGTCTGACAAGATCGGCGCTGCTCGTGCGTGATTCGTTCACGGTCAATATAGGGGCAGGTGGTCGTGATTGCGCCCTCGCGCCGCGAGTTTCGACGGTTGCGCGCCGGCTTGGCGATGGGGCCCCTTTAGGGCATCGTCGGCATCAGCCCCGACGAGGATTCCATGAGCCGTCCCAAGACCCCCCTGCTGCGCCTCGCCGCCCTTGTCCTGCTCGCCGCCCCGCTGGCGGCCGGCGCCCAGACGCGCCCGGCTTCCGATCCGCTGGCCGATTGCGAGCGCTTCGCTTTGGCCGAGTCGAAGCGCGACGGTGGCACGCTGAAAGCGGTGCGGATCGAGCGCGGCGACAGCCTGATCGAGAACCGCTTCGACAAGAAGATCGGCGGCCAGCACGTCGCGACCGAATACATCGCCTTCGCCGCCGTCGAGGATGCCGGGGGCAAGCGCCGCGCGCGGGTGGTCTGCCTGCATGCGGGCACGCCGGCCAACCGGGCGGTCTATTTCGTCGAGGTGCCGACCGAGCGCTGAGCCCCGCCCTGAGCGGCGCCGTCAGGACTGCCCGCCGCCGGCCTCCGCTCCCCAGAGCTCCCTGAGACGGCTGTCGCGTCCGCATCCGCCGCGGTAGATCTTGTAGCGGATCGGGTTGTTCAGATAATAATCCTGATGATAGTCTTCGGCCGGATAGAAGGTCGTCTGCGCGACGATCTCGGTCGTGATCCTGGATTTGAACCGGCCCGACTTCTCGAGTTCGGCCTTTGAGGCCTCGGCCTGCGCCTTTTCCTGCTCCGAGCCGTAATAGATGCCCGCGCGATACTGGCTGCCCCTGTCGCAAAACTGGGCATTGGCGGTCAGCGGATCGTGGTTGCGCCAGAAGACCTGCAGCAGCTTGCCGTAGGAGATCTTCGCCGGGTCGTAGACGATTTTCACCGCCTCGGTATGCCCGGTCTTGCCGGCCGAGACCTCCTTGTAGGTCGGGTCGACGGTGTGGCCGCTGGTGTAGCCGGAGGTCGTCGAGATCACGCCCGGCAGCGCGTCGAAAGGCGGCTCCATGCACCAGAAGCAGCCGCCGGCGAAGATCGCCGTGGCGGTCGCGGGATCGGCGGGCTGCTGGGCGAGGCCGGGCGATGACAGGCCAAGCCCTGCAGCCACGGCAAGCCCGGCGAGGAGGGTGCGGCGCGTCCCCATTTCAGACCTGCGCGCCGTCGGCAGGCTCGAAATTCATCGCGACACCATTGATGCAGTAGCGCAGGCCCGTGGGCGGGGGGCCGTCGGGGAAGACATGGCCGAGATGGCCGCCACAGTTAGCGCAATGGACCTCGGTGCGGACCATGCCGAACCTGCGATCCTCCGTGGTCCCGACGGCGCCCTCCAGCGGCTCGTTGAAGCTCGGCCAGCCGGTGCCACTCTCGAATTTGGTGAGGTTGCGGAAGAGCGGCTGGTCGCAGCCGGCGCAGGAGAAGGTGCCGGGGCGCTTCTCGTAGTTGAGAGCGCAGGAGCCGGGGCGCTCGGTGCCGTGGCCGCGAAGCACATGATACTGCTCGGACGTCAGCTTGGCGCGCCATTCGGCGTCGCTGAGTTCGTAGGGGTAGGGCTCCAGGGGTGCCTGGCTGCCGCCGAACATGCTCATCAGTCCCATTCCCGCTCTCCCTTTCGCCCGTTCCCGTGTCATCCGTTCGCTGAAGATATGGGGAGCGGGAGCCCGGTTGTCAGCAGCGCCGGGCGCCCGGCAGGGTCACGATGCCGTTGGCGCTCAGGCGTTGTCGCCGGCGATCGCGGCGATGACCGCGTCCGTCACCGCCCGCGTCGTCGCCTTGCCGCCGAGATCGGGCGTGTGGAAGGCCGGGTCGGCCGTCACCCGCTCGATCGCCCGCATCAGCCGGGCCGAAGCCCCGGCCTCGCCGAGATGGTCGAGCATCATCGTCGCCGTCCAGAAGGTGCCGATCGGGTTGGCGATGCCCTGGCCCGCGATGTCGAAGGCCGAGCCATGGATCGGCTCGAACATCGAGGGGAAGGCGCGCTCGGGGTTGAGATTGGCGGTCGGCGCGATGCCGAGCGACCCTGCGAGCGCCGCGGCGAGGTCCGACAGGATGTCGGCATGGAGATTGGTCGCGACGATGGTGTCGAGGCTGCTGGGCTTGATCACCATGCGCATGGTCATGGCGTCGACCAGCATCTTGTCCCAGGTGACATCCGGAAACTCGGCCGCGACCTCGGCGGCGATCTCGTCCCACATCACCATGGCGTGGCGCTGGGCGTTCGACTTGGTGACGACGGTGAGCAGCTTGCGCGGCCGCGCCTGCGCCAGTTTGAAGGCGTAGCGGATGATGCGGGCGACGCCGTGGCGCGTCATCATCGAGACGTCGGTCGCGACCTCCTCGGGGAAGCCCTTGTGGACGCGGCCGCCGACGCCGGCATATTCCCCTTCCGAATTCTCGCGCACGATCACCCAGTCGAGTTCCGGGCCGGAGACGTGGCGCAGCGGCGAGGTGATGCCGGGCAGGACCCGGGTCGGGCGGACATTGGCGTATTGGTCGAAGGGCTGGCAGATCGCCAGCCGCAGGCCCCAGAGCGTGACGTGGTCGGGCACGTCCGGCGCGCCGACCGCGCCGAAGAAGATCGCGTCATGGTCCTTGATCTGCTCGCGCCCATCGGCCGGCATCATCAACCCGGTGCGCTTGAAGTAGTCCGAACCCCAGTCGAAATGATCGAAGGCGAAACCGAACGAGCCGTCGCGGCGCGCCAGGGCTTCCAGCACCTCGATGCCGGCGGCGATGACCTCGACGCCGATGCCGTCTCCCGGGATGGCGGCGATGCGGTGGGTTTTCATGGCGCGTCTCTCCTCGGAACCTGCCGTCCGAACCGTGTTTGCGAGCGAAGTCGCTGCAAGTCAAGAATCCATTGCAGCTTCCATGGAAGCTGTTAGTCTGGCTGAGGGAGGATGCGGGATGGTGCTGCGCGGCAAGCCGGTCGAGCCAGCGGGGGAGCGAGGCGCGAGCCTCGTCGACGCCGCCTATGGCGCGCTGAAGCATGCGATCCGCGAGAGCGTGTTTCCGCCCGGCTACCAGGCCTCGGCCGGCGAGCTGGCGCTGCGGCTCGGGATGAGCCGCACGCCCGTGCACGAGGCTTCGCTGCGCCTGCAAGAGGAGGGGCTGGTCCGCATCCTGCCCAAGCGCGGCATCCTGATCTGCGCGCTCGCCCCCCATGACATCGCCGAGATCTACGAGGTGCTGATCGCGATCGAAGCCGGCGCGGCCGAGCTTTCGGCGCGGCTGCCGGACGCGGCGCGCCTCGCGCTGGCCGAGGATCTCGACCGGGCCACCGGCGCGATGGGGCAGGCTCTCGCCACCGGGGATCTGGCCGCCTGGGGGCATGCCGACGAGGCGTTCCACCGGCTGCTGGTCGAGCGCTGCGGCAATGGCCGCTTCGCGCGGATCATCCAGACGGTCAACGACCAGTCGCACCGCGCGCGGATGCTGACGCTGCGGCTGCGGCCGCGCCTGCCGGCCTCCGAGGCCGAGCATCGCGACACCAGTGATGCGATCCGGCGCGGCCTGCCGGGTCTCGCCCGCGAGGCGGCGCGTCGGCACCGCATCCGCGCGCGCGACGAGCTGCTGCCGCTGATCGAGAGCGTGGGCCTGCGGCACATGTGAACCTTATGCTCGTTCCAACCATCCCAGACCGCGGCCAACGCGGCATCAACTCACGGAGGAAACAATGCGTCGCCTGATCCTGGCCCTCGGGGCCGCTTTCGCCATGGTCGCGGCACCCGGGGCCGCGCAAACCTATCCCGCACGGTCGATCACGCTGATCGTGCCCTTCGCCGCGGGCGGGCCGACCGACGTGATCGCGCGGATCGTCTCCGACCATATGAGCCGCACGCTGGGCCAGTCGATCGTGGTCGAGAACGTCGCCGGCGCGGGCGGTACCACCGGCTCGCTGCGCGTCGCCCGGGCTACGCCGGACGGCTACACGATCATGATGGGCAATCTCGGCACCCACTCGGCTTCGGTTGGGCTCTATCCGAACCTGGCCTATGATCCGCGTACCGATTTCGCCCCCGTCATCAACACGGCGGGCACGCCGATGCTGATCTCGGCCCATAAGGACTTCCCGGCGAACACGCTGCAGGAGTTCATCGCGCTGCTGAAGGCCAATCCGTCCAAATACAACTACGGTCACGGCGGCGTCGGCTCGACCTCGCACCTGACCTGCGTGTTCTTCCATCATCTGATCAGGGCGCCGGTTCAGCACGTGCCGTTCCGTGGTTCCGGTCCCGCGATGAACGCCCTGCTCGCCAAGCAGCTCGACTATGTCTGCGACCAGACGGTGGGCATCGTGCCGCAGCTCACCCAGCTCAAGACCTATGTCGTCGCCACGCCCAACCGGCTCGACGTCGCCAAGGACGTGCCGACCAGCACCGAGGGAGGACTGCCCGAGTTCCAGGCCGTCGGCTGGAACGCGATCTTCGCACCGAAGGACACGCCGAAGGAGATCGTCGACCGGCTCAATGCCGCCGGGCGGGCGGCGCTGGCGGATGCGGGCGTCAGGGGGCGTCTGCTGGAACTGGGCTGCATCATCCCCGACGATGCCGGCCAGAGCTCGGCGGCGCTCGGCGCCCATGTCCGTGCCGAGGTCGACAAATGGACGCCGGTGATCAAGGCGGCCGGCGTCACGGCGCAGTGACGCTGCGTCTCGCAGCGTCACCGAAGCGTCATGCGACTCCACTAGTCGGCTCGCCATCGAGGGATGGTGAGCGAGGGGCCGGTGACGGATCAGGCGACACAGACGGCCCGTGCGGTGCGACGCACGACCAGCATGGGGCTCACGACGGCGGTTCACCGCAACAAGCCCCTCTCCAAGGCGGGCCTGCTGGAGCGGATGTTCACGCTCGCCTTTTCGGGTCTGGTCTATCCCCAGATCTGGGAGGATCCGGTCGTCGACATGGAGGCGCTGGCGCTGAAGCCCGACGACCATGTCGTCGCGATCGCGTCGGGTTCCTGCAACGTCTTGTCCTATCTGACGGCGGACCCGGCGAAGATCAGCGCGATCGACCTCAACGGCGCCCATATCGCTTTGGGCAGGCTGAAGGTCGCGGCGCTGGCGCGGATGACGCGTCATGACGAATTCATGCGCTTCTTCGGGCAGGCGCAGTCCTCTGCCAACGTCGCCTTCTACGAGCGCGAGATCGCGCCGCATCTCGATGCCACCTCGCGCAGCTACTGGGAGGGCCGGGGGCTCGACGGGCGCCGCCGGATCGGCATGTTCGCGCGCAACGTCTATCGCTTCGGTCTGCTCGGCCGCTTCATCGGGGCCGGTCATCTGCTCGGGCGGGCGCTGGGCTGCGACCCGCGCAAGATGCTGGAGGCGCGCGATCTCGCCGAGCAGCGCGTCCTGTTCGAGCGGCATCTGGCGCCGGTCTTCGACAAGCCCTTCGTGCGCTGGCTGATCCGCCAGCCGGCTTCGCTCTACGGGCTCGGCATTCCGCCGGCCCAGTACAAGGCGCTCGCCGCCGACGGGGCGGACGGCATCCGCGGGGCACTGCGCGACCGGCTCGAGCGGCTGGCCTGCGGCTTCGACCTGAAGACCAATTATTTCGCCCGGCAGGCCTTCGGGCGCGGCTACGAGCCTGCGGAGGACGCCGCGCTGCCGCCCTATCTGCAGCGCACGCATTTCGAGCGCGTCAGGGCGCGGTCGGGCCGCGTTTCCTATCACCAGAGCGCGATCACGGCCTTCCTCGAGGCGCAGCCCGCCAAGAGCTGCGACGCCTATGTCCTGCTCGACGCGCAGGACTGGATGAGCGACGCCGATCTGACGGCGCTGTGGACGCAGATCACCCGGACCGCCCGGCCGGGCGCGCGGGTGATCTTCCGCACCGCTGCCGACGAGCGCCTGCTGCCGGGGCGCGTGCCTGCTGAGATTCTCGAGCAATGGCGCTATGAGGAGGAGAAGAGCCGCGCGCTGTGTGCCCGCGACCGCTCGGCGATCTATGGCGGCTTCCACCTCTATGTGCGGCCAGAGGCGGTGGCGTGAGCACGCTCGCGCCCGCCGGCGATGCAGCCGGCCTGATGGACGCGATCTATCGCCATCAGCGGCACATCTACGACGCCAGCCGCAAATTCTACCTGCTAGGGCGTGACCGGCTGATCGACGACCTCGCGCCGCCGGAGGCGGGCAGCGTGCTGGAGATCGGCTGCGGCACCGGCCGCAACCTGGTGCGGATCGCGCAGGCCTATCCCGGACGGGCCTGCTTCGGCCTGGATGTCTCCTCTGCGATGCTGGAGACGGCGCGGCGCTCGGTTGCGCGCGCCGGCCTGACGGACCGGATCGGGCTCGCCCAGGCCGATGCCACGGATTTCGAGCCGCAGGCGCTGTTCGGCCGGGCCGGCTTCGACCGGATCGTGATTTCCTACGCACTGTCGATGATCCCGCCCTGGCAGGGCGTGGTCGAGGAGGCGCTGCGGCGTCTCGCGCCGGGCGGCGAACTCCACATCGTCGATTTCGGTGACCAGCGCGATCTGCCGCGACCGTTCAGCGCGGTGCTGAACCGCTGGCTGGCGCTGTTCCACGTCACGCCGCGGCGGGAGCTGGCCCAGGTGCTCGCGGCCTCAGCGGCGCAGGCCGGCGCGACGTTGCGCGCGACCTCGCTCCATGGCGGATACGCCGCGCTTGCGGTGCTCAGGCGAGCCGCCTGAGGCCGGCTCAGGCGACCTGAACGCCCTTCCAGAAGGCAACGCGGCCGCGGATTTCCGCGGCAGCGGGCTTGGGATCGGCGTAGTACCAGGCGGCATCGCGGTTCTCCTTCCCGTCCACCACGAGCGAGTGGTAGTTCGCCGTTCCCTTCCAGCCGCAGACGCTGGTCGTTTCGCTCGGTTTGATGAACTCCTTGCGCAGCGAAAAATCCGGGAAGTAGTGGTTGCCCTCGATGATGATGGTGTCGTCGGATTCGGCGATGACCGTGTCGTTCCAGACCGCTTTGACCATGGCGCTTGCCCCCAGATTTTTGTCCTTGGCGGCAAACTAGACCGGAATGCGCGCTGTCGCTAATCACGCCTGCGCTGGACGCCCTGACGGGCGCGTGATAGCGCCGCCCGATGACCGGATTGCCTCCCTGCGATGCGCCCGACGCCCCCGGCAGCCTGCGTGACCGTCTCCGGCAGCTCTATCACGGGCGCTCGCCGGCCGCCTTGCGGTTTCAGCTCGCGACGACGGTCATCGATATCGTCATCATCGCCTTCTTCATCGCGACACCGCTGATCCGCGATCGGCCGGCCTTTCTCTGGATCGACTATTCCGTCGCGGCGATCCTCGCCGCGGAAATCGTGACGCGGATGCTCGCGGCCTCGAACATCCCGCGGCTGCTGCGTCAGCCGACGATGCTGCTCGATCTCGTCATTCTGGCGACGCTGCTGGCGCCGGGCTGGCTCGACAATTTCGGCTTTCTGCGGATCCTGCGGCTCTGGACGCTGTCACAGCGCGGCGTGATCTGGCAGCAATGGCGGCGCTCCCGCTTCCGCGACAGGGAAGACGCGGCGCGGGCGGTGATCAACCTGACGACCTTCCTCTTCGTCGTCACCGGCTTCATCTACAGCTTCTTCTTCACCGGGCGGCCGGGGATCGAAGGCTATGTCGACGCCTTCTATTTCACCGTGACCACGATGACGACGACCGGCTTCGGCGACATCACCCTGCCGGGGACCGCCGGCAAGCTCACCTCGGTGGCGGTGATGATCATCGGCATCTCGCTGTTCGTGCGCCTGGCCCAGGCGATCTTCCGGCCCGCGAAGGTGACCTACCCCTGCCCGCGCTGCGGCCTGCAACGCCACGAGCCGGATGCGGTGCACTGCAAGGCCTGCGGGCAGATCCTGTGCATTCCCGATCCGGATTGAGGGCTGGCTCGCCAACGCTCGCGGCGGCTGTCGCGCTTCAGTGCCGCGTCTCGGTCTCGCGTTCGCCGGTCATGCCCTCGACCGTGATGGCGGTCTTTTCGGGCATGCCGATGATGCGGCCGATGGTGGCCGGCAGGGGCATCATGCTGTGGGCTGCCTTCATCAGGGCGATGCTGGCGAGGATGTCGGGCGGGAAGGGACAGACCTTGCGGCTCGTCAGGTCGACATGGAGCGAGAGATTCTCGCTGGTGGCGGCGAGCCAGCCTTCGGTCGCGTGCCGCATCTCGAGATAGTAATGCAGCCGCTTGTCGTCGAAGGCGATGAGCTGGGCGGTGACGCGGACCTGGTCGCTCTCGGTCAACTCGCGCTTGTAGAGGATGTGGCACTCGGCGGTGAAGGTCGAGGCCTGGCGGCTGTCGACATAATCGCGGGTGAGGCCGACGAGCGAGAAGACCTCGTCCACCGCGCGGTCGAAGAGGACGTGATAATAGGCCATGTTGAGATGGCCGTTATAGTCGATCCATTGCGGCTCGACCCGCATCGCCGAGGAGACGAAGGGCGCGAAGAACAGCGCCGGAGCGCGGATGTCGTGTTTCATGGCCGCCTCCCTTCCTTCTACGCTGCGTCTCCTGCAGGCGTGGTTTGCGCTCAGCCAGCGCGCGCGGGCGCATGATGGCCGCACCGGCAGTGCAGGATCGGGCCTACCCGTTGCCAGTTGCGTTGGTCTACCTTACCGCATCATGACCTTTCCGCCGTCCCGGTTCGGGACTGCGGAGGATCGGCCCGGATGCCTGACGACATCGCAATGAGCTGCGACGTCGACTTGTTTCAAATGTAAACTCCAGAGTCGGATGTTGACAATGAGCTTTCCCGCCACCGCCCTGCACGAAGCCCCCGCTCCCGCCGCGACGCTGCCGCCGTCGCCGGCCGCCATTGCGGCCGTGACGCAGGCCCTGGCGGCGTCCTTCGGCAATCGGCTGGTGACCAGCCTCGCCGTGCGCCAGCAGCACGGCCACACGCTGACCTGGATCCCCAACCAGCCGCCGGATGCGGTGGTGTATCCCCACGACACGCAGGAGGTCTCCGAAATCGTGACGCTGTGCGCGCGCCATAGGGTGCCGGTCATCGCCTTCGGCACCGGCACCTCGCTGGAAGGCCATGTCAACGCGCCGTTTGGCGGCGTCTGCGTCGATCTCAGCCAGATGAAGCGGATCATCGCGGTGCATGCCGAGGATCTCGACTGCGTCGTCGAGGCGGGCGTCACCCGCAAGGAGCTGAACGAGCATCTGCGCGACATGGGGCTGATGTTCCCGATCGATCCTGGCGCCGACGCCTCGATCGGCGGCATGGCGGCGACGCGGGCCTCGGGCACCAATGCGGTGCGCTACGGCACGATGAAGGACAATGTCCTGGCCCTGACGGCGGTCATGGCGGACGGCTCGATCGTCAAGACCTCGACGCGGGCCCGCAAGACCTCGGCCGGCTATGATCTGACCCGCCTGCTGGTCGGCTCCGAAGGCACGCTCGGCATCATCACCGAGATCACGCTGAAGCTGCACGGCATCCCCGAAGCGATCGCCGCGGGCGTCTGCCCGTTCCCGTCGATCAAGGCGGCCTGCGACACCGCCATCATGACGATCCAGACCGGCATTCCGGTGGCGCGCATCGAACTGCTCGACGAGGTCATGATCAAGGGCTTCAATCTCCATTCCAAGCTCGGCCTGCCGGAGACGCCGATGCTCTTCGTCGAGTTCCACGGCACCGAGGCCTGGGTGAAGGAGCAGTCGGAACGCTTCGGCGAGATCGCGACGGAATTCGGCGGCGGCCCCTTCGACTGGGCGACCAAAGCGGAGGACCGGACCCGGCTCTGGGAAGCCCGCCACAACGGCTACTGGGCCGGCCGGGCGCTGCGGCCGGGCGCCGACACGCTGGCGACCGATGTCTGCGTGCCGATCTCGCAGCTCGCGGACTGCGTCGAGGAGACCAAGCGCGACATCGAGGCGACCGGGCTGATCGCGCCGATCGCCGGCCATGTCGGCGACGGCAACTTCCACACGCAGCCGCTGCTCGACCTGTCCGATCCCGACGAGGTCGCGCGCGTCCAGGGCTTTCTCGACCGGCTGGTCAAGCGCGCGCTGGCCATGGGCGGCACCTGCACGGGCGAGCACGGCGTCGGCCAGAAGAAGATCAAATATCTCGAGGCCGAGCACGGCGCGCCCGCGTTGAAGGTCATGCGTTCGCTCAAGCGCGCGCTCGATCCGCAGAACATCCTCAACCCGGGCAAGATTTTCGTTCTCTGACGGCGCGCCGGACGGGCGGTTCGGCAAATTATGCGGCATTGTCTGAAAATGTCGTGATCTCGCCGCGACTTGCCTGCATGATCCCAGTCGCCCTCCCGATGACGAGGACAATGCCGGACGTTGCGTGAGACCCTGACAGTTCTGGCCGGCCTGCTGGTGCTGGCGCTGCTCGCCGCGCTGGTGGGGCCGGGCTTCGTCGACTGGCGTGGCTACCGGCCGCATTTCGAGGAGCGGCTGGCGAGCGCGCTGGGCATCGAGACCCGGATCAGCGGCGGCATCGGCCTGCAATTGCTGCCCTCGCCGCGGCTGACGCTCCAGGATGTCCGCTTCGGTGGCGATGACGTGCAGGCGAGCCGCGCCGCGGTCGAGACGCTGACCGTCGAGCTCGCCCTGTCTGCCCTGATGCGCGGCGAGTTCCGCATCGCGGATGCGCGGGCCGAGGGCGCGACGGTGGTCGTGGCGCTCGACGAGGGCGGCGCGCTGCGCCTTCCGGCCCGCACCGGCTCGGGCCTGCCGACACAGACCAGCCTCGATCGCCTCTCCGTCGGCCGTTCGGTGCTGATCTGGCGCGAGGCGGGCCGCGAGCCCCTGAGTATCGGACCGATCGCCGCGGACATCTCGGCGGCGACGCTGACGGGTCCCTGGCGGATCGAAGGTGAGGCGGCGGGTGCGTCCGTGCGCGTCAGCACCGGCGCGATGGAGCCCGACGGCAGGCTGCGGGCCAAGGCCTTCGTGACGGGGCAGGACATCCAGCTGACCTTCGACGGCAGCTTCATCCTGCCGGCGTCCGGTGCGGCTCCAGGTCTCGACGGGGCCTTCACGCTGTCGCCGGGGGGCGCCTTGGCGCTGTCTGGCAAGGTCACGGGCGGCGCTCGCCAGCTCGATGTCGCTGGCCTGGCCATCGACATTGCCGGTGGTGCGGCGCGGCTGGAGGGCGAGGGGCAGTTCCTCCCGGCGACAGGGACGGGCTCGCTCGCCCTGCGGGCGCGGCGGCTGGATGCGGATGCCCTGGCGGAGGCGCTGGCCGCTCGCCCGGGCTTCGAGCGCGTGCTGCAGACGCTGCCGGGGCGCCTCGACCTGTCACTCGACCTCGACCAGCTGATCTGGCGGGGCGAGGATTTCTCCGCCCTCGGCCTGCGCGGCCGGCTGGACGGCAATGGCCTGTCCGAGGCTACCGCTTCCGTCCGCGTGGCGGGCGCCCTCCTGGGGGCGAGCGGGGCAGCTGATCTCGACGGCGTGGCCGGGCGGCTCAACCTCAAAGCCGATGATTCGCGGCGGATCGCGCTCGTCCTCGCCCGAGCCGGGCTCGACCCGGAGCTGGCCGATCTCGTCGCGGCGCTCGGCCAGATCGATGCCGAGGCGATCGGTGCCTGGGATGGCGGGCGCGTCGGCCTGCAGCGGCTCATGGTGACGGGCTCCTCCGGCGTGCGGCTCGACCTCTCGGGCGACGTCACGCCGCAGCGGCTCGTCGCAAAGGCGGTGCTGAACGGGTTCGACCTCAACACGCTACCACCGGGGGCGAGCCTCGCCGGGCTGATCGGCACGCGTGATCTGGCGCTCGACCTCAGCCTGACGCAGGCCCGCTTCCGCAACGCGCCGCCGGGCTCGGCCAGTCTCGACCTGCGCCGGGAGGGCGCGGTCTGGCGCCTCAGCCGCCTGGCGATCGACGGATTCGGCGGCGTCAATGTCTCAGGCTCTGGCGCGTTGCTCGCGGAGGGTGGCGAGATCGCGGGCCGCATCCGGGCGCCGCGCTTCGAGACGCTCGCGGCCCTGGCCGGTCCCCTCGTCCCCGAGACGGCGCGGCCGGTGCTCGGCCGCGTCGGCGACGGGCTGGCGCGGCTCGATGCGGGCTTTCGCCTGACCCGGGCGCCGAGCGGCGAGACCAGCCTCGTCCTCGACGGTGCGGCGCAGGCCGGGCGGCTCTCCCTGACCGGGCGGCTCGACAGCGGCGGCCGTTGGACCGGCGCCCGCCTGCGCTTCGATCTCGCCGACCGCCGCCAGGCCTTCCAGGCGTTCGGGCTGCCGGCGCCGCGCCAGACCGGCCCGGGCGAACTGGTGCTGGAGCAGAATGCCGCGAGGCTTGCCGCCACGCTGGCCGGCCCGGGCCTGTCCGTGGTGCTGGAACGGGACGGTTCGGCCGGCTCGCGGCTGACGCTTCAGGCCGAAGGGCCGGGCCAGATCCTGCCCGAGGGAGCTGCGCGCCTCCTGCCCGAGGGGCTCGTGGACGCCCATGCCCGCCTCGCCTTCGGGCCGGACGCGGTCACGCTCGACGAGGCGGTGTTCAACCTGGCCGGCTCGACGGCGAAGGGCACGCTCGCCCTGGCGCGCGAGGGTGGTCGGCTGACCGGCCGTCTCGCCCTGCCTTCGGTCGATCTGCGCGCGTTGCTGGGCGCGGCGCTGGGGGCTGCTCCGTCGGGCGCTTCGACCTGGTCGACGGCGCGCTTCGGCCCGCCGACGAGCCTGCCCGAGTTCGACCTCGCGATCGAGGCCGGCGCGGTGACGGCGGCGGACGGCATCATCCTGCGCGACGCGCGGTTTGCCCTGCGCGCGGATCAGGATGGCTTGCGGCTGGACGATCTGACCGCGCCCTTTGGCGGCGGCCGCGTCGGCGGCCGCTTCGCCACACGGCGCGAGGGCGGGCTTGCGCAGCTTTCGGGCCGCGTGACGCTCGACGGCGTCGATCTCGCGCCGCTGACGGGCGGTGGCCTCGGCGGCAAGGTGTCCGGCCAGGTCGAGGCGGGCGGCTCGGGCGAGAGCCCGGCGCGGCTGATCGCCGGGCTGGGCGGCGCGGGCGCCTTGACCTTTGCGGAGGCGCGCCTTGGCCGCTTCGACCCCGCGGCCTATGCCCGCATCATCGCAACGACGGGGGAGGATGCGTCCGAGAGCGATGCCGCCCGGCTGCAGCAGCGCCTGTCGGAGGCGCTCGACCGCGATAGCTGGGCGCTCGGCAGCGTCACCGTGCCGTTCACGCTCGCGGGCGGGCTGGTGCGGCTGCAACCGCTGACCTTCGAGCGCAGCGGTCTGCGGACGGAGGCGAGCGGCATCGTCGATCTGCGGGCGCTGACGCTCGATCTGCGCCTCGGCCTCAAGCCGCTGGGGGCGCTGCCCAAGGGCTGGCCGGCCGATGCGCCGCAGGTCGGCGTGGCCTGGCGCGGGCCGCTCGCCGCGCCGCGGCGCGAGACGGATGTGAACGCGCTCTCCAACATGGTGGCGGCGCGGGCGCTGGCGCGCGAGATCGAGCGCGTGGAGGCGTTCGAGGCCGATGCCCGCGAGCGGGCGGCCCATTCCCGGCGTCTGCGGGCGGAGCGCGAGATGCGCGAGAATGCGCGCAAGCTCGCCGAGTTCCTGAAGGCGGAGGAGGAGCGCCGCCTCGCCGAGGAGAAGCGCGCCGAGGAGGAACGCCGGGCCGAGGAGGCCCGCCGCCTTGCCGAGGAGCGGCGGGCGGAAGAGCAGCGTCGGGCCGAGCAGGCTCGGATGGAGCAGGAGATGCGCCGCCGCATCGAGGCGGAGGAGCGGGCCGAGCGGGCGCGTGCGGCTGCCGAGCGGGCGGCTGCAGAGCGTGCGGCTGCCGAGCGGGCCGCTGCAGAGCGCGCCGCGACACCGCAGACGCAGCCCGGACCGCTGATCCTGCCCACGGCGCCGCGGGCCAATTTCCCCGATCCCGTGCTGCAGCCCGCGCCGCCGCTGGCGCCACCGATCGATATCCAGTCGGTGCCGCGGCCGCTTTCGCGCAGCGTTCCGCCCAACTGAACGGCGGCCTCGCGCACGGATTCAGGATGTTGCGCGGTTGCTTCAGGATCGGCCGGCAACCTTTTGTATCAAAAAGATTTTTTGTCCATTTGACGACGGCGGGGTGCCGGCCTTGCGCGTCAGGCCCCGGGGCCCGCCGCCAGCCGCCGGTAATGCGCCAGCACATGCAGGCGCAGCGCCGAGGAGAGGTTCACGCCCTCGCGGCTGCCATCGATCGCGGCGATCAGGCCTGCCACGGTCTGGCCCTGCGCGGCGGCGATCTCCTTCAGCGCCTCCCAGAAGGGCTCTTCCAGCGAGACGCTGGTGCGGTGGCCGGCGACGGTGAGCGAGCGCTTGCGCTCGGCGCTCACGGCGTCGGCTCGTCGTCGGGCGGAGCGAGGTGGTGTCCGTCCAGCGCGCGGGCGGCCTTGTCGCGCTCGGCCTGCGTCAGGCTTCGCTCGGCTTTGGTCCGGCCGAAGGCGATGCGGTTCTGCTGCGCCTGCTGCTCCGCCTCCTGACGGGCGCGCTGTTTGCGGGCCCGGCGCAGATTGACGATCTCGGCCATGGCGGGGCGCCCGCTCAGGCCGGGCCGAGCATCAGCTCGGGCCTGACGGTGGCATCGAAGAGGTCGGCGGCGACGCCGGCGCGCAGCGCTTCCTCGCGCAGGGTCGTGCCATTGTGATGGGCGGCCTTGGCGATGCCGGCAGCGCCGTCATAGCCGATGGCCGGCGCCAGCGCCGTCACCAGCATCAGTGAGCGCGACAGCAACTCCTGCAACTGGTCCGCATTGGCGACGATGCCCTCGACGCAGTGGGCGCGGAAGCTGTCGGCCGCGTCGGTCAAGAGCCTCACCGACTGCAGCAAGGCGGCGGCGATCACCGGCTTGAAGACGTTCAGCTCGAAATGGCCCTGGCTCGCGGCGAAGCCGATCGTGGTCTGGTTGCCCATGACCTGGGCCGCGACCATGGTCAGCGCCTCGGCCTGGGTCGGGTTGACCTTGCCCGGCATGATCGACGAGCCGGGCTCGTTCTCGGGGAGGCTGATCTCGCCCAGGCCCGAGCGCGGGCCCGAGCCCATCAGGCGGATGTCGTTGGCGATCTTGAACAGGTCGGCGGCCAGCGCCGCGAGCGCGCCATGGGCAGCGGCGATCGCGCCATGGCTCGCCAGCGCCTCGAATTTGTTCTCGGCGCTGCGGAAGGGCACGCCGGTCAGGGCCGCGACCTCGCGGGCGAAGAGGGCGGCGAAATCGGGATGCGTGTTGAGGCCGGTGCCGACGGCGGTGCCGCCCTGGGCCAGCGCGTAGAGCCCGCCGAGCGAGGCCTCGATTCGACTGACGCCGAGATGGAGTTGCATCGCATAGCCGGAGAATTCCTGGCCGAGCGTGACGGGCGTCGCATCCTGGAGATGGGTGCGCCCGATCTTGACCAGATCCTTGAAGGCCGCCGCCTTGTCGGCCAGCGCCTTTTCGAGGGCGCGCAGGGCCGGCAGCAGCGAGCGCGTGATCTCGAGGGCGGCGGCGATGTGCATCGCGGTCGGGAAGCAGTCGTTGGAGGACTGGCCGCGGTTGACGTGGTCGTTGGGATGGACCGGGCTCTTGGCCCCGCGCCCCACGCCGAGAAGCTCGTTGGCGCGGTTCGCCAGCACCTCGTTGACGTTCATGTTGGTCTGCGTGCCGGACCCGGTCTGCCAGATCACCAGCGGGAAATGGTCGTCGAACTGACCCGACAAGGCCTCGTCGGCCGCCTGGCCGATGGCGCCGGCGATACGCGGGTCGATCAGCCCGAGGCGGGCGTTGACATGGGCGGCGGTCTTCTTGACCAGCACCAGCGCATGGACGAGCGGCAGGGGCATATGCTCGCGCTCGCCGCCGATCCGGAAGTTCTCGAGCGAGCGTTGCGTCTGCGCGCCCCAGTAGCGGTCCGCCGGAACGGCGATGGGGCCGAAGGAATCGGTCTCGGTGCGGGTGTCGGACATGGGCAGCCTGCTCTGCGAGGGCTGCCCGGGGGCGGCGATGCGCCGGAGGACGAGCCCGTTGCGGTGGTCGGGGTGGGCTCGCGGGCCGATCAGGTTTTCTTGCGGAAGGCGTCGAGGCTCACGACCTGGGCGCCGCCGCCGTCATCGGGCGCGGGTTCGGTCGCTTCGGCGGCGGGCTCCTGGGCCTGCGGCTTGGCGGTCTTGGATCCGCCCTTGGCCGGGGCCTCGGTGCGCGCCTTGATCGCGGGCACACCCGCCGGTGTCGCCTTGGCGGGGAGGGCGAGGGGCGCGGCCGGCGCTTCGCTCGGCTCCGAGCCCGCCCCGCGGGGCCGCGGCGTGGCGGCCGCATCGTTGGCGGAGGCGCCCTCGGTGTCCTGGGTTTCGAACTTCAGGCCGAACTGGACCGAGGGGTCGAAGAAGGTGGTGATCGCGTCGAAGGGGATCAGGAGCCGCTCGGGCACGTTCGAGAAGGACAGGCCGACCTCGAAGGCATGCTCGCTGACGCTCAGATCCCAGAACTGGTGCTGGAGGACGATCGTCATCTCGTCGGGATGCTTGTCGCGAAGGCGCTGCGAGACTCGCACGCCCGGCGCACCGGTGCGGAAGGTCACGTAGAAATGGTGGTCGCCGGGCAAACCATCCCGCCCCGCCTCCGCGAGAATCTTGCGCACCACGCCCTTGAGCGCGTCCTGCACCATCAGATCGTAGCGAAGAACGTCCTTGGACATCGGGTCGAGGTTTCCGCTTCCAGCATCCCGCGGCAGCAGCCGGCCAGGCATCGAATGAAGTGGAGGCTTCTGTTGCCAGGCGCCTCCGGGCCCCGCCTTACGTCGCTAAACGGAAGGACTTAGGTTTGGGAACCAGCACCGCTTACGCGGCGACAGCGACCCGAGCATTGTTGTCGTTGGCAACTATGCGTTAGCCCTATTACGGCGGAACCATACCGGGCAAAAGAACGGCCTTTACACTCTCGTCGATCCTATTTCGCCCCCGCCGCAACCCTGCCACTCGGTGGCCTGGCAAGCCCGCGGTCCAAGATCCCGCAGGCCGCCCTATGGCTCGCGCCGCAGGGCTGTGGTGGAGGCGCCGGGTACCGCCCCCGGGTCCGAAAAGCTTATTCCGACGCTCGTTTATCGCCATAGCCGGTCTTGCGAACGGCACGGTCAATATAGGGGCTGCGGAGGGCGGGGGAAAGAGCCGATGGGGCCCCAGCCGGCTTAATTTGCGAGAAGCCCGGTCTGCCCGAGCACGCGGCCGTCGCGGACATGGATGTCGACGGTGATTTCGGTGCCGCTGCGGTCGCGGCCCGCGACCTGCCAGCGCCCATCGGCCAGCACGATGTCCTCGATATGGTCGATGCCCGAGCCCCAGGCGATCCGCCGGGCCGCGGCCTCCGAGATCTTCGAAGACGCCTGTGCGGAAGCCGCGACGGTGCCCGCCGGGGCGGTGCCGGTCCCGGCGGGCAGGGCGCCCGCCCCATCCGGGAGGCATGACAGCGAGACGCCGACACAGGCCAGAAGAACCAGAGCCGGCCAGGCGCGGCGCGATCGTGTCATCATCATCTCCTGATTTCAGCTCTCGGGCAGGAGATGGTGGCGGAATATGCGCGGCAAAGACCTGCGCCGCTCAACTCCGCTCGCAATCGCGTGAGCCGGCTCCGCTTGGTTGCGGCCCCTGCCTGCGGCTGGCACGGCCAGTTGAGATGGTGGACGCGAGAAAACAGGGGAAGGCGGCCGGGCCGACCGCGCCAGCGCCGCGGCCTGCGGCTATGGTGGCGCCGTTTCGATCGAGATTCGCTCATGCGCCAGTATCACGACCTGCTCCGACGCGTCCTGGACGAGGGCGTCCGCAAGGACGACCGCACCGGCACGGGCACGCTGGCCGTGTTCGGCCACCAGATGCGCTTCGATCTGAGCGAGGGCTTCCCGCTCGTCACGACCAAGAAGCTGCATCTGAAGTCGATCATCCACGAGCTGATCTGGTTTCTGCGCGGCGACACCAATGTCCGCTATCTGCAGGAGAACGGCGTCACGATCTGGGACGAATGGGCCGACGCAAAGGGCGATCTCGGCCCGGTCTATGGCCAGCAGTGGCGCTCCTGGCCCGCGCCCGATGGCGGGACGATCGACCAGATCGCCTGGCTGGTGGGCGAGATCCGGCGCAATCCGGATTCGCGCCGGCTGATCGTCTCCGCCTGGAACCCCGCCGACATCCCGAAGATGGCGCTGGCGCCGTGCCATTGCCTGTTCCAGTTCTTCGTGGCCGATGGAAAACTGTCCTGCCAGCTCTACCAGCGCTCGGCCGACGTCTTCCTCGGCGTGCCCTTCAACATCGCCAGCTATGCGCTGCTGACGCATATGGTGGCGCAGGTGACGGGTCTGGGCGTTGGCGACTTCGTGCATTCCTTCGGCGACACGCATCTCTACGTGAACCATCTCGACCAGGCGAAGCTGCAGCTGACGCGGGAGGTGAGGGCGCTGCCGCGGCTGAGTCTGACCCCGTCGATCACGCGGCTGGAGGATTTCAGCTTCGCCGATGTCACGATCGAGGGCTACGACCCGCACCCGGTGATCAAGGCTCCGATCGCGGTATAGAGGGAGGGAGAACGTGGCGGAGCCCAGTTCTGGCGATCTCAAGGCGTTGGCGGAGATGCGGTTGAAGGATGCGCAGGTTTTGATTGAGGCGCGGCGACATTCAGCAGCCTTTTATCTCGCAGGCTATGCGATCGAATGTGCGTTAAAGGTGAACCGCCCCGGGTTTGTCGGAGGCTCCAACTCCTGAGAAGGTGGAGCCATGACGAGCAAGACGACGAACAAGTTTTCGCCTGAGGTGCGGGTCCGCGCGGTTCGGATGTTGCTGGACCACGAGGGCGAGCATCCGTCCCGTTGGGC
>CALRYW010000072.1:0-21509 GCA_943372485.1 Allobosea thiooxidans | reverse complement strand
CCGTCGGTCTTCTGGGCATGCTGGCGCACGATGACCTTGCCCTGGAAGACGCCGGTGCCCTCGCCGCCGATGATCGACTTGAACATCTCGCGGCTGGTGCCGTGGGGGACCTCATGGTCCATGACCAGCGTCACGTCGGAATGCTCGCTGCCGCCGAGCAGGTTCACCCCGCGCAGGCCGATCTCGGTATGCTCGCCGGCATAGCGGACGAAGTGCTGCTGGCGCAGCGTCCCGGCATTGCAGACCAGCGCGAAGCATTCGAACTTCGCCTGGCCGCCGACGGTCGCGAGCAGGCTCTGGACCTGCACGGTCTCCGGCCGGTGGCGCGTGATCATGCGGACATGCTGGACGTCGCTCTCGTCGCCGGTCTCGAAGACGATGGCGCCGTTGATCTGGGAGGCGGCGCTGCCAACGCTTTCGCCGATCTCGACGATCGTCGCCTTCGCACCGGCTCCGGCCAGCACGACCGAGCGATGGAAGATCGCGCGCTCCTCCTCGCCCGAGGCGAGGGAGAGGATGGTCAGCGGCTGCGCCAGTTCCGTGCCGGCGGCGATCTCGATGAAGACGCCGTCGCGCATCAGCGCCGTGTTGAGCATCAGCCCGGCATCGCTGCTGGCCACGCCCGGCCCGGAGAGGATGCGGGCGAGGTCGTCGCGACCCGAGACCAGCGCATCGGCCAGGCTGTGGACGATGAGCCCCTCGGGCAGGCCCTCCAGCGTCGACAGCTCGGGAACGAAGACGCCATCGACCAGCACCAGACGGACGCCGTCAAGCGCCAGTTCGGCGAGACGCGCACGCACGGCGTCACTGACGACCGCGCTCTCGGCCAGGGGGCGCGCCTCGCGCAGCAGGCCGCGCAGATCGGTGTAGCGCCAGGTCTCCAGCCGGCGATGCGGCAGGCCGCGGACCTCGAAGCCGGCAAACGCATCCTCGCGCAGCTTGCGGACCGGCAGGGCGCCGGGCAGCTCGGCCTTGGCGGCGGCGAACTGGGCGCTCAGCGCCTGCTCGGCCGCCGTCTTCAGCGGGGTGACGACGGACATCAGGCCGCCTCCCCATAGCCGGCATAGCCCGACTTCTCGAGTTCGAGCGCCAGCTCCTTGCCGCCGGTCTTCACGATGCGGCCCTTCGACATGACGTGGACCGTATCGGGGATAATGTGATCGAGCAGGCGCTGGTAATGGGTGATGACGAGGAAGCCGCGGCTCTTGTCGCGCAGCGCGTTGACGCCGTCCGCGACGATGCGCAGCGCGTCGATGTCGAGGCCGGAATCGGTCTCGTCGAGGATGCACATCGACGGGGCGAGCAGCGCCATCTGCAGGATTTCCATGCGCTTCTTCTCGCCGCCGGAGAAGCCGACATTGAGCGGCCGGCGCAGCATGTCCTTGGCGATGCCGAGCTTGTCGGCGGCGCCGTTGACGGCCTTGATGAAGTCCGGCGTCAGCAGCTCGGCCTCGCCGCGGGCACGGCGCTGGGCGTTCATCGCCGCCTTCAGGAAGGTCATGGTGGCGACACCGGGGATCTCCAGCGGGTACTGGAAGGCGAGGAAGATGCCGGCGGCAGCACGGGCATCGGCCTCCATCTCCAGCACATTCTCGCCATTGAG
Source organism: Allobosea thiooxidans (assembly GCA_943372485.1). Taxonomy (GTDB): domain Bacteria; phylum Pseudomonadota; class Alphaproteobacteria; order Rhizobiales; family Beijerinckiaceae; genus Allobosea; species Allobosea thiooxidans_A. The sequence goes on along the minus strand of CALRYW010000072.1, from coordinate 19,906 downwards.
CAGGATCTCGCCGTCGAGGACCTCATAGTCCTCCTTGCCGGCGATGACATAGCTCAGCGTCGATTTGCCGGAGCCGTTGGGGCCCATGATGGCCGCGACCTCGCCGTCATTCACGGTGAGGTTGAGGCCGTTGAGGATCTGCTTGTCTTCGTCGGCGATCTTGACGACGAGATTGCGAATTTCGAGCATGGTTTCGTTCTTTCGTGAGCCCTCATCCTGAGGAGCGCGCAGCGCGTCTCGAAGGATGTTTCCAGTGCGAACCCAGCATCCTTCGAGACGCCGCCTCTGGCGGCTCCTCAGGATGAGGGCTGGTGAATATCAGCCGACCGAGCCTTCCAGCGAGATCGTAATCAGCTTCTGCGCCTCGACGGCGAACTCCATCGGGAGCTGCTGCAGCACCTCCTTGACGAAGCCGTTGACGATCAGCGCCACCGCCTCCTCCTCGGAGAGGCCGCGCTGCTGGCAGTAGAACATCTGGTCCTCGCCTATTTTCGAGGTCGTCGCTTCATGCTCGAAAACCGCGGTCGCGGTCTTGGCCTCGATATAGGGGATGGTGTGGGCGCCGCACTGGTCGCCGATCAGCAGCGAGTCGCAATTGGTGAAATTGCGCGCGCCCGTCGCCTTGCGGTGGGCCGAGACCATGCCGCGATAGGTCGAGTCCGACTTGCCGGCCGCGATGCCCTTGGCGATGATCTTCGAGGTCGTGTTCTTGCCGAGATGGATCATCTTGGTCCCGGAATCGACCTGCTGGGCGCCGTTCGACACCGCGATCGAGTAGAACTCGCCGCGCGAGCCGTCGCCGCGCAGGATGCAGGACGGGTATTTCCAGGTGATCGCCGAACCGGTCTCGACCTGCGTCCAGGAGATCTTGGAGTTCTTGCCCCGGCAATCGCCGCGCTTGGTGACGAAATTGTAGATGCCGCCCTTGCCCTCGGAATCGCCCGGATACCAGTTCTGGACGGTCGAGTACTTGATCTCGGCATCGTCGAGCGCGATCAGCTCGACCACCGCGGCATGGAGCTGGTTCTCGTCGCGCTTGGGCGCCGTGCAGCCTTCGAGATAGCTGACATAGGAGCCTTCGTCGGCGATGATCAGCGTGCGCTCGAACTGACCGGTGTTCTGCTCGTTGATGCGGAAATAGGTCGACAGCTCCATCGGGCAGCGCACGCCCTTGGGGATGTAGACGAAGGAGCCGTCGGTGAAGACGGCGCAGTTCAGCGTCGCGAAATAGTTGTCGGTCACCGGAACGACGGTGGCGAGGTGCTTCTTCACCAGCTCGGGATGCTCGTGGATCGCATCCGAGATCGAGCAGAAGATCACGCCGGCCTGGGCGAGCTCCTTCTTGAAGGTCGTGACGACGGACACGGAGTCGAACACGGCGTCGACGGCGACGCGGTTCTCCGGCGCGACGCCGGCCAGGATCTCCTGCTCGCTGAGCGGGATGCCGAGCTTCTTGTAGGTCTCCAGGATCGCCGGATCGACCTCGTCGAGCGACTGCGGCGCCGGACCCTTGGGGGCGGCGTAGTAGTAGATGTCCTGGTAATTGATCGGCGGGTACTGCACGCGCGACCAGGCCGGCTCGGTCATCGTCTTCCAGCGACGGAAGGCGTCGAGCCGCCATTCGAGCATCCATTCCGGCTCGTTCTTGCGGCCGGAGATGTAGCGGACCGTGTCCTCGGTCAGGCCCTTGGCCGGCTTCTCGACCTCGAGTTCGGTGACGAAGCCGTATTTGTATTCGGTCACGTCGATCGACTTGACCTGATCGATGGTCTCCTGGACCGCTGCCATGTCTGCTCTCCTGTCGCGGGTTCAAGGCCCGCCGGTTTGGTCTTCGTCGTGCGGAACGCGTCAGGCGGCAGCCCGCGTGCTCCGATCAGGGATCGCGGCCAGCGCTTTCGCATAGGCCGCGAGAAACAGGTCGATGTCGGCCTCGCAGGTGGTCCATCCGAGCGACGCCCGCAAGGCCCCTGCGCTCAAGACGGGGTCGACGCCCATGGCGGTCAGCACATGGGAACGCCGGACCTTGCCGGAGGAGCAGGCCGAGCCCGAGGACAGGGCGACGCCCGCGAGGTCGAGCTTGATCAGCGTCGTCTCGGCGCTCAGCCCCGGCGTCGCAAAGGCCGAGGTGTTGGGCAGGCGCGGCGCGGCGCGGCCGAAGAGCGCGGTCTGAGGCGACAGCGCCAGAAGCCCCCCCTCCAGCCGGTCGCGCAGAGCGCCGAGGCGCAGGCCTTCGGTGGCGAGCGCCTGCGCAGCGAGGCCGGCGGCAACGCCGAAGCCGACGATGCCGGGCACGTTCTCCGTGCCGGCCCGCCAGCCGCGCTCCTGGCCGCCGCCGCGCAGCAGCTTGTCGGCGAGTTCGAGCGCGCCGGTGCGGAAGACGATGGCGCCGACGCCCTTGGGCCCGCTGAGCTTGTGGGCCGAGACGGTGAGCACGTCGACGCCGAGCGCCTCGATATCGACCACGATCTTGCCGGCGGCCTGGACGGCGTCGCTGTGAACGAGCGCACCGAACCGCTTTGCGATCGTCGCGATGGCCGCGAGCGGCTGGATCACGCCGGTTTCGTTGTTGGCGAGGTGGACGGAGACCAGCGCGCGCGCGCCGGGATGCTCCGCGGTGAGGCGCTCCAGCCGGGCCGTGAGCGCGGCCGTGTCGACGAGGCCGTCGGCATCGACGGGCAGCGCCTCGGCCGCCTGCGCCGGAAAGCGGTGGCCGTCGCGGACGCAAGGATGCTCGGAGGCGCTGTAGAGGAGCAGCGAAGCCGGGGTCCGCATGCAGTCGCGCCCACCATCGCAGTCCATCAGCGCGGGCGACAGCAGGGTCGCGTTGGCCTCGGTGCCGCCTGCGCTGAAGACGACATTGGCGGCCTTGGCCCCGACCAGCCCGGCCACCTGCTCACGCGCACGCTCGACCGCACTGCGCGCCGCCCTGCCCTCGGCATGGACGGAAGACGGATTGCCGGGCAGCTCCAGAGCGCGCAGCATCGCCTGCACGACCTCCGGCCGGACCGGGGTCGTGGCGTTGTGATCGAGATAGGCGCGTGCCGGGAGGGTCACGATCGCGATTGCTCCAATCCTGCTTCACAGGCCGGCGGGCACGAAATGCTTGAATTCGCACCCCGGCGCCGTGCTATAGCCGCCCGTCCGAACCGGCTCTGGCCGGGAAACAGCGCAGCCATCCGAAGCGGTGCCTGCCCATGTTCCCGACTTGTTCACGGCCGTTAGAACCATTCTAAGCGCCTGATGTAGGGCGCGAGCGGCGGCGTCGTCAAGGGCGGCCGGGCCAGTGCGGCGGCATTCCGCCGGCACCCGGTCCGTTCGAGGCGGCGGCAGCCCAACACAAAGGCGACCAGACGATGCCCGAGGTGATTTTCAACGGACCGGCCGGCCGGATCGAGGGCCGCTACCAGCCGGCCAAGAAGCGGGGTGCGCCGCTCGCCATCATCCTGCATCCGCACCCGCAGTTCGGCGGGACGATGAACAACCAGATCGTCTACAACCTGTTCTACACCTTCGTGAACCGCGGCTTCTCGGCGCTGCGCTTCAACTTCCGCGGCGTCGGCCGCAGCCAGGGCCATTTCGACCATGGCGCGGGCGAGCTCTCGGACGCCGCCGCCGCGCTCGACTGGATGCAGGCGCTCAATCCCGAGGCCAAGAGCTGCTGGATCACCGGAGTCTCCTTCGGCGCCTGGATCGGCATGCAGCTGTTGATGCGCCGTCCGGAAATCGAGGGCTTTCTCTCGATCGCGGCGATGGCCAACCGCTACGACTTCTCCTTCCTGGCGCCCTGCCCCTCATCGGGCCTGTTCGTGCATGGTTCCGAGGACCGCGTCGCGCCGGTCAAGGAGGTCATGGCGGTGATCGAGAAGGTGAAGACGCAGAAGGGCATCCAGATCGAGCACACGGTCGTGGACGGCGCCAACCACTTCTTCGACGGCAAGGTCGACGTGCTGATGAGCCAGGTCGGCGCCTATCTCGACCGCATGGTCGGGCCCGAGATCATCAAGAGCGAACAGGAAAGCGTCTGAACCGCTTGCCACAACGGCGTCATCCCGGACAAGCCGCGAAGCGGCGCTGATCCGGGATCCATCGGAGGGCGACGCTCTATGATGGATTCCGGCACTCCGCTTCGCTACGGCCGGAATGACGGCACGGCCGACAGCCCCAGAACGATCCGAGCAGCACGATGACCACCTACAAGTCCGATTTCCTGCGCGTGCTCGACGAGCGCGGCCTCGTCCACCAGATCTCCGATCCGGAGGGCCTCGACGCGCTCTGCCGGCAGGGCGTGCAGACCGCCTATGTCGGCTATGACGCGACCGCGACCTCGATCCACATCGGCAACCTGATCTCGCTGACGATGCTGTACTGGTTCCAGGAGACCGGGCACCGGCCGATCACGCTGATGGGCGGCGGCACCTCGATGGTGGGCGACCCCTCCTTCCGCGACGACCAGCGCAAGCTGCTGACGGTCGAGGAGATCGCGACCAACATCGAGAGCATCAAGCGGGTCTTCGGCCGGATCCTGCGCTATGGCGAGGGGCCCACCGACGCGCTGATGGCCAACAATGCCGACTGGCTGCTGAAGCTGAACTATGTCGCGTTCCTGCGCGAGGTCGGCCGGCATTTTTCAGTCAACCGGATGCTCTCCTTCGACTCGGTGAAGCTGCGGCTCGATCGCGAGCAGTCGCTGTCCTTCCTCGAATTCAACTACATGATCATGCAGGGCTACGACTTCGTCGAGCTCAACCGGCGCCATGGCTGCCGGCTGCAGATGGGCGGCTCCGACCAGTGGGGCAACATCATCAACGGCGTCGATCTCTCGCACCGGATGGGCGGGCCGCAGCTCTATTGCGTGACGACACCGCTGCTGACCACCGCGTCCGGCGCCAAGATGGGCAAGACCGCCAATGGTGCGGTCTGGCTGAACGCCGACGTCTTCAGCCCCTATGATTTCTGGCAGTATTTCCGCAACACGGAGGACGCCGATGTCGGCCGTTTCCTCAAGGTGTTCACGCGCCTGCCGCTCGACGAGATCGCGAAGCTCGCAGCGCTCGGCGGCTCCGAGATCAACGAGGCCAAAAAGATCCTGGCGACCGAGATCACCGCCATCGTCCATGGCCGCGAGGCGGCGGATGCCGCGGCCGAGACCGCCCGCAAGACCTTCGAGCAGGGCGAGACGGCGGCCGACCTGCCGAGCGTGACGATCCCGCGCGCGGAGCTGGAGCCGGGCATGGGCGTGCTGACCGCCTTCGTCATGGCCGGGCTCGTGCCCTCGACCGGCGAGGCCCGCCGGCAGGTCAAGGCCGGTGGCCTGCGCGTCAACGACGCCGTCGTCACGGACGAGCGCGCCATGCTCGGCACCGCCGACCTCGCGGAGGGCGCGATCAAGCTCTCCTTCGGCAAGAAGAAGCACATCCTGCTGCGGCCGGACTAGCCGGGCCTCAGCGCGTCGGCGGCTGGCCGGGCGGGTTGGGCTGGATCGGCTGCTGGGCGGGCGCGCCGCCGAGCGGGTCGACGAAGCGGCGCAGGATGCCGGGCGCGATCGCCGAGAGCGGGTTGATCGTCATGGTCGGGGCGCTGGCGGCGCCGGCGATCCGGAAATTGACGGCGAAGAGCCCGCCATACTGGCTGCCGCCACCGAGCAGCGCCCCCACCACCGGCACCTGCGCGAAGGCGTTGTTGAAGGCATAGCCCGGCACGAAGGTGCCGCCGATGTCGACGCGGTCGCGCCCGTAATCGACGTTGCCCTGCAGGGTGAAGCCGACCTGCTGGCCCCATATCACCATATCGGAGACGTCGAGGCGGCTGGCGGAGCGCGTGAACTCCGCCCGCAGCTTGATGAAGCCGACCTCGCTGACATTGATCGGCAGGGGCGGCGCGGCGTTGTCGGCGCGGTCGCCGGCGAGCGCCTGAGCCGACTGGCCACCCAGAACCCGGCGCAGGGCCGGCTCGTCGCGGACGACGAAGTTGCGGAACAGCAGCTCGCCGCTCTGGCGCGTTTCGCCGGGGCCGAGATTGAGGATCAGATCGCCGCCGAAGGCCCGGCGGTAGAGATCGACGAAGCGCAGCAGGGCGCCGCCATTCTCCGACTGGACGACGAGGCCTCCGGCCGGCTCGCCGACCTTCGAACTCTGCCGCGCCGAGACCTCGGCGCGCCCGATCCGGCCCTGGAACGCGACCGTCCGGAGATCGCCGCCGCGCTTCTGCAGCTTGAGCGTGGCGTTGGTGATCGCCTCGTTGTTGAAGCCGGTGAGGATCGGCACGTCGAGGTCGAGATCGAGGTCGCCGCCCTTGCCGGCGGGCTTGCCGGCGCGCGCGGCAGGGCCGGACGCGCTCTGGAGGTCGCGGATGAAAGGGCGCACATCAGCCACGGCGCCGCGGACCACGACGCGGGTCAGGCTGCCCTCGCGCCTGGCATCGACCTTGAGGTTGTCGCCAGTGGACAGCCGCACCTGCGACAGACTGGCGGCGTCAAAGGCATTTTGCCGGGTCAGCTCGACCTTGCCGCGCAACAGCACCGGATTGGAGTCGAAGACGAGATCGTCGAGATCGGGGCCATCGGCATCGGCGCGATAGAGGAAGGACAATTTCGCAGCCCTGCCGGCCGGCTTGCTCAGCCCGGGAATGACACCGTCGAGCGCGGCCCGGGTCAGGTCGGCCTCGACGCGCGGCGTCCCGGCCACGCCCTTGCCCAGGGCCTTGGTGACCCGCACCGCGACCGGGCCGTTGATTCCAGCCTCGGGCCCGAGCCCGCGCTTCTGCCTTGCCGCATTATCGAGCGTCAGCGACAGGGTCGCCTCGCCCTTGCCCTTCGGATCCTGGCGGATCTCGACCTGGGCCCGGTCCCCGCCGACCCGGGCGTCCCCCCTGACGGCCAGGCCAGCCTTGTCGAACTGCACCGACAGCATCCCGCCCTCGAGTTTCTCGGTCCCCAGCAGCGTGTCGGAGGCGACGCCCGACAGCGTCCCCGTGCTGCTGATCACGATCTCGCCGGGGCGGGGATCATCGACCAGAGCGAGCGCGACCACGCTCCGGAGATCGGAGGTGCCGCGCAGGCTGGCCGGGTCGATGTCGCCGGGTGCGAAATCCTTGAGCGCGGGAAAGGCGAAGAGGGCCGCGAGGGCCTCCATCGATCCAGTCGTCCGGAAGGCCGCGCGGGCGCGGGCCCGGGGCATCCAGGTCTCGGGGATCTCGAAGCTGCCCTCGCTCATCTGGAGCTGCCGGCCGTTGCCGAGCTCGGCATTCGCCGACTCGATCGCCAGCTTGACCGTCCGTCCCGTGGCCCGGCCCGTGACATGTCCATCGACCAGGGGCGGCAGGCCGGCGCCGGGCTCGAACCGGACCTGCGAGGCATCGACTGTGACGGTCAGCGCCTCGTCGGGAATGCCAGCCCCCTGCAGCAGCCTGGCGTGGTCCTCCGCCGGCAGGTCCATCTCGACCCGCAGCGAGGCGAGCCGCCCGCCGACGAACTGGCGCGAGAGTGTGCTGTGGACCTCGGGCGAGGTCCAGCGCGGCCAGAGCGCCAGCGCCGCCCGCGGATCGGACTCCGTCGCCAGGATCGAGAAGCGTTGCAGGGGCGACGGACCGACCTGCTGGACCAGCCCCTTGCCCTGCGCATGGATCGCCGGGCCTTGAACCAACATCGATTCGATCCGCACCTCGTTCTGGCGCGGGTCGATGCGCAGATCGGCACGCGCGCTGTCGATGGTGACGGGCGGATCGCGGTCGACGCCGGCAAGCTGCCCCTTCGCCTCGAGCACGGCGCGCCAGGCGCCGTCCTCGGCGCGGATGCTGCCATGCGCCACGAGTTGCGTCGGCCCGGCGGAGAGCGCCAGCGAGTTGACGTCGATGGTCGAGAAATCGCCGCTGCTGGCGACCTCGAAATGCGCCGCATCGACCGCGATCGGCGGCATCGGCCCGTCCGGAAACCGGATCACGCCGGGGAGCACGTCGAGCCGCGCCTCGATCGAGCGCCGCCCGTCGGGCGTCTGGACGAGGCTGGCCCTGCCGCGCAGGGGCAGCCCCTCGAGCGTCAGGCCGCCCGAGCCGAGCGCCAGCGCGACAACTTCGGCCGGCTCGAAGCGCACGATGTCGAGATCGGCGCGCTGTGTCCCGTCCGGCTGGCTGGTCAGGTCGATCGCCAGTTCCTTCCAGCGCTGGCCGGTGCGGCCCTTGACCGTCAGGCGCGTGCCGCGGTTCTCCGTCCGCATCAGGCGGATCTCGACATCCTCGAAGCCGGCCTTCTGGCGGCCTTCGGGATCGACGAGCGCAAGCCGCGCGCCGTTCATGCCCGCCGTCTCGAGCGCGCCGAGCAGCCCGTCCCCCTGGGCGAGCGTCGATATCGCTGCGATGATCCCGGTGAAGGCGTTCCATTGTGCCGAGTCGGGCAGGGTCGCTGGCAGCGCGGGCTCGGCCGGCGCGGAATCCGCGCTGACGATCAGGGCCCCGTCCTGGTTGACGCCGAGGCGGACATTGACGCCGCGCAGATCGACCGAGGTGAGCCGGATGTCGCCGCGCAGCAGCGCCAGCGGCTCATAGCCGAGGATGGCCTCGGGCGCCCGGATCGCCGCCCCGCTGCTATGGCGGAACGCGACCTGCCGGACCCGCAATTGCGATCGCCCGTCGGTGCGGCTGAGCTCGGCACTCGCCGCCTCGACCGTCCATTCCTTGCCCAACCGCTCCTCGATCGCCCGGGTGATGCGCCCTTCGAGCCCCGACAGCGGCACCAGGCCCGTGACGAGGAGTGTCGCGGCGGCGCCCGCGAGCGTCAGCAGCGCGACAACGCCGGCCACGGCAATCGTCAGAAGCCCGGCCTTCGCGCGCCGCTTGACCGCGGCGACGTCGCAATCGGCCCCGGCCTGTGCCGCCGCCGAATCGCCTGTCGGCCTGTTCGCGTCCTGATCCAGCAAGGTCTGTTCGATCCTCTCGGGCGGATGATCCGCCGCGGGTTCCCTGTCGTAGGCGCATCAGGCCGGCCGTCGTGACCCTGTCGTCGATGCCGCCGGGCCGGGCGATTCGGCAAGACGCACCATTTCCCGGCGTCCTGCCTCACCCTATCATGGCGGGCGGAGATGGCTTGCGCCATGCAGCGCGAAGGCGACGAAAGGAAGGCGTTTCGATGGCTCTCAACCAAGGTGACATGGCCCCGGCGTTCACGCTCATGCGGGACGGGGGCGGCATGGTGTCGCTGGCTGACTTCAAAGGTCAGAAGCTCGTGCTCTATGCCTACCCCAAGGACGATACGCCGGGGTGCACGCAGGAGGCGATCGCCTTCAACGGCTTGCGGGCCGCTTTCGCGGCCGCCGGCACTGCGATTCTCGGCATTTCGCCCGATCCGGTGAAGAGCCACGACAAGTTCAAGGCCAAGCACAAGCTCGATTTCGCCCTCATCGCCGACGAGAGCCAGCAGGCGCTGCAGGATTACGGCATCTGGGTCGAGAAGAGCATGTATGGCCGCACCTATATGGGCGTCGAGCGCACGACCTTCCTGATCGATGCCGACGGCAAGATCGCGCGGATCTGGCGCAAGGTGAAGGTGGCGGGCCATGCCGAGGAGGTTCTCGCCGCCGCACAGGGATTGTGAGACGTTCAGGCCTCGATTTGCGAAAGATTAACCTTAACGGGGTCTGATGGCGGTATCGGCAGCGTCACTTTCCGGTTCCGCGTAACATGTCCCATTCCGCTTCGTCAGCCCCCGCGCTTCCCGTCTCGGGGCTCGTGACCCACAAGACCTATACGATCCGGCGCTCGACCGTTCTCCTGGGCCTCGCCTGGCTCGGACTGGCCACGGCGGGCTGCGGGCTCTCGGGCTGGTACGTGCTCAGCAAGGACGACCTGGCGGCCCGGCTGATCGCCCGCGAGACGACGCGGCAATACGCTTATGAGGACCGAATCGCCGCGCTGCGGGCCGATGTCGACCGACTCGCCAGCCGGGCCCTGCTCGACCAGGACGGGGTCGAGGCGCGGGTCGATGAGCTCGCCACCCGGCAGGCCGAGCTCGAATCGCGCCAGTCCCTGGTCACGGCGCTGGCCGACACGCTGCAGGCCGGCGGGATCGTGCCGGCCTCAAAGGCCGCGCCGCTGCGGCCGCGCCTGATCAAGCCCGAGGAGCCGATCCGCGCCTCGGGCGTGACAAGCTTCGCGCCGATCATGCCGACGAAGCCGACGCCGGCCCCCGACGCTCCCGGCCTGCGCGGTGCGGGTGAGCCGCAGGACACGCCCTGGCGGTCCGGCAAGGCCGAGCCGCAGCCGCCGGCCCAGAGGGTCGAGACCGCCCTCACCCGCCTCGACCGCGCGCTGGCCAATACGGCCGGCGCCCAGCTCGCGGCGCTGCGCGACATGGACGAGACGCTGCAGGAATCGCAGAAGCGCCTGCGCGGCGCCCTCTCGGAGACCGGTCTCGACACCGACAGGCTGGCGGCCCAGAGCAGCGTCGCCAAGGGCGTCGGCGGGCCGTTCGTGCCACTGAAGATCGATCCCGCGGCCGGCCCGTTCGAGGCGACGCTGAGCGCGCTTCAGCCGCGCATCGCCTCCGTCATGCGGCTGCGCAGCCTCGCCGAGCAGCTGCCTCTCGCCAAGCCGATGGCCGGAGAGGCCGATTTCTCCTCGAATTTCGGCTACCGCGTCGATCCCTTCACCCGGGCTCCGGCGATGCATACCGGCGTCGATTTCCGGGCCGAGACCGGCTCCCCCATCCGCGCGACGGCGCCCGGGAAGGTCATCGTCGCCGAGTATTCCGGCGGCTATGGCAACATGGTCGAGATCGAGCACGCCAACGGCATCACAACGCGCTATGCGCATATGTCGGCGATCCTCGCCTCCGTCGGCCAGAGCGTGACGACCGGCACCGTGATCGGCCGGGTCGGCAGCACCGGCCGCTCGACCGGCCCGCATCTGCACTACGAGACCCGCATAGACGACGAGCCGGTCGATCCGACGCGGTTCCTGCGGGCTGGCGGCAGGCTCGCCGGACTGCGCTGATCCGCGGCAAGCTCCGCGTTTTCCGCGGGTTTCCGACGCCGAGGCGCGCCGACGGCTTGCAAGGCGTCGCCCGCTTGCCTATCGCTCCCGCGAACGGAAGCGAGGCGATCCCCCCATGAGCAAGCCCGGCGCGAACGGACTGACCTATGCGCAGGCCGGTGTCGACATCGACGCCGGCAACGCCATGGTCGACGCCATCAAGCCCCTGGTGCGGGCGACCCGCCGGCCGGGCGCGGATGCCGAGATCGGCGGCTTCGGCGGGCTGTTCGACCTGAAGGCCGCCGGCTTCACCGACCCGATCCTGGTCGCGGCCAATGACGGCGTCGGCACCAAGGTCAAGATCGCCATCGAAAGCGGGCTGCATGCGACGATCGGGATCGACCTCGTCGCGATGTGCGTCAATGACCTGATCGTGCAGGGCGCAGAGCCGCTGCTCTTCCTCGACTACTACGCCACCGGCAAGCTCGACCCCAAGGTCGGCATCGAAATCGTGCGCGGCATCGCCGATGGCTGCCGCCAGGCCGGCTGTGCGCTGATCGGCGGCGAGACGGCCGAAATGCCGGGGATGTATGCCGAGAAGGACTATGACCTCGCCGGCTTCGCGGTCGGGGCGGCCGAGCGCGGCGCGCTGCTGCCACGGGCGGATCTCCAGCCCGGCGACGTCGTTTTCGGGCTGCCGTCCTCCGGTGTCCATTCCAATGGCTATTCGCTGGTCCGGCGCATCGTCGCCCTCTCCGGACTCGGCTGGGAGGCGCCCGCGCCCTTCGCGCCCGGCAGCAACCTGGCCGAGGCCCTGCTGATTCCGACGCGGATCTACGTCAAGCCGCTGCTCCAGGCGATCAAGGCCACCGACGGCATCAAGGCGCTGGCCCACATCACCGGCGGCGGCTTCCCCGACAACATTCCGCGGGTGCTGCCCGACGGGCTCGGCGTCTCGCTCGACCTCGCTGCCATTCCCGTCCCGCCCGTCTTCGGCTGGCTGGCCAAGGTCGGCGGCGTCGCCGAGCGCGAGATGCTGCGGACCTTCAACTGCGGCATCGGCATGATCGTCGCGGCCGAGGCGGCCAAGGCCGAGGAGGTGATGGCGGCCCTGCTGGCGGCGGGCGAGGCTCCCGTCAGGCTCGGCGCGGTCGTGCCCGTCGCGGCCGGCGAAGAGCAGGTCGCCTATCGCGGCAAGCTTGCGCTGTGACGACACGCGGCCTCCCCCCAGCCCTCATCCTGAGGAGCGCTTCGCAGAAGCGCGTCTCGAAGGATGATCGCAGAGGCTCAGGAACCAACTGGAGCATCCTTCGAGACGCGGGCTGCGCCCGCTCCTCAGGATGAGGGCTGAGATGAGCACTTCAGCGACAACAGCCCCGACGATCCGCCCGCGCGTCGGGATTCTGATCTCGGGGCGTGGCTCCAACATGGTCTCGCTGGCGGAGGCGGCGCGCGCGCCGGGCTATCCCGCCGAGATCGCGCTCGTGCTCTCGAACGTCCCCGGCGCGCCGGGGCTGGAGCGGGCGAGCGGCTTCGGCATCGCCACCGCCACCGTCGACCACCGGGCCTTCGCGCGGGATCGCGAGGCCTTCGAGCGGGCGATGGACGAGGTCCTGCGCGTCAACCAGATCGATCTCGTCGTGCTGGCCGGCTTCATGCGGATCATGACGCCCTGGTTCGTGCAGCGGTGGGCGGGCCGGATGATCAACATTCATCCCTCGCTGCTGCCGCTGTTCAAGGGCACGCAGACCCATCGCCAGGCGCTCGCGGCCGGTGCCAGCGAGCATGGCTGCAGCGTGCATTTCGTCGTGCCCGAGCTCGATGCCGGACCGGTGATCGCGCAGGCCAGGGTGCCGGTGCTGCCGGGCGACGACGAGGACAGCCTGGCGGCCCGCGTCCTCGCGCAGGAGCATGTGCTCTATCCGCAGGCGCTCGCCGCGGTCGCCTCCGGCAGTGTCGCGCTGGTCGACGGCGCGCTCGTCAGCCGCTGAGCCTGCTCGCGCCGCTCTGCGTCCTCCTTGCAGCGCGCTTCCTCCTCCTTCTGCCAGCGCCGGAAGAGATCGGCCCGGCGGGCGGGATAGCGCTCCTCGCGCGCCACGAGATCGGTGATGCGGTCGGTGCGGAAATGGCGGAAGTCCTGGCGCAGCTCGCACCAGGCGATGACGATGCGGACGCGGTCGTAGAAGGTCATGCCGATCGGCCAGATCATGCGCTGCGTGTCCTGGCCGCTCTCGTCGCGGTAGCGGACCTCGAGCTTGCGGCCGAGGCGGATGGCGGCCCGCACGGCGGCGGTGTCGACCTGGTCGGTCGGGGCATCGCGGCCATAGCGCGGCGCGAAGAGCGCTCCGTCGAGCAGGATCGGGCGCAGATGCGGCGGCAGCACGGCGGCGACCTTGCTGACGACGTCCTCCGCCGCACGGGCGAGGACCGGGTCGGCGCGCTCGCCGAGCCAGCGCATCCCGACCAGCACGGCCTCGATCTCGTCCGGTGAGAGCATCAGCGGCGGCAGGTCGAAGCCGGCATCCAGCACATAGCCGATGCCGGCCTCGCCCCGCACCGGCACGCCCTGGCGGACCAGCGCGGCGATGTCGCGGTAGACCGTGCGCACGGAGACGTCGAGTTCGGCGGCCAGCGTCTCGGCGGTCACCGGGCGGCGACGGCGGCGCAGGCTCTGGATCATGTCGAGCAATCGTTCGGCGCGCTGCATGTCGGTCGTTCCCGCTTGACCTCGGACGATCGGAGAATGACCGATGGTGCTGACAAATCCTGTCAGGACTATGTCAGTAGCGTCCGGTCGTCGTCCTGCACCAGGAGGGAAAACCATGATCACGCTGCACCATTTCGGACCGGCCTTCGGCCTGCCCGATCCGAGCCCGTTCTGCATCAAGGCGGAGATCCTGCTGAAGCTCTCGGGCCTGCCCTATGAGAGACGGATCGGCGATCTGCGCCGGGCGCCGAAGGGCAAGCTGCCGCTGATCGTCGAGGACGGCGTCACGATCTGCGATTCGAGCTTCATCCGCTTCCATCTCGAGGCGCGTCACGGCATCGATTTCGATGCCGGGCTCGAGGCCGAGCGGCGCGCCACCCTCTGGGCTCTGGAGAGGATGCTGGAAGACCAGATCTACTGGATCATGGTCGCTGAGCGCTGGCTCGACGATGGCAATTTCGCCCGTGGTCCGGCGCAGTTCTTCAAGCCGGTGCCGGCGCCGCTGCGGCCGCTGGTCTGCGCGCTGGTGCGCCGCAAGGTCCGGCGGAACGTCGACGGCCATGGCATTGGCCGCCACAGCCCGGCCGAGCGACTGCAGCTTTCGGCCCGGGCACTCGACGCGATGGTGGCGATCCTGGGCGAGCGCCCCTATTTCGGCGGCGTGCAGCCGGGCGGCGGCGATGCGGCGCCGGGCGCGTTCCTGATCGCGGCGCTGGCACCGCTGTTCGATTCGCCGTTCCGTACGCTGGTCGAGCAGCGGCCGACGCTCACGGCCTATGCGGGCCGGATGCGCGAGCGCTTCTTCGCGGCGGCGCAGCCGGTCAGATCGGCCGCTTGAGCTTGCAGCGATCAATGAAGCCCAGGCCCTTCTCGCGCGCCGAATCGTTGAAATAGCCGGTGTCGCGGAAGGCCTGGATCTCGTCCTTGGTCATGGCCTTGATGGTGCCCTTGGCGTAGCAGCTGCAGGGCGTGTGGACCGCCTCGCGCGTCGTGCCCAGCAGGCGCGACTGCGTCACCAGGCAGGCGTCGAAGGCGCGCAGCTGGATCATGTAGGGGGTCAGGTTCTTGGCCGTCGGATCGGGCGGCGGCAGGGCGCTCGTCCCGCTCGCGGCCTGCGCGCCCAGCGTCGCCAGCACAGAGATCCCACCGGCCAGGAAGACCGCACCCATCCGCCGCATCATCATGATTTCGTTCGTCCTTCGAGAGCAGGCGCATCAGTCCCGGGAACGGCCTGCCTGCGCGACGGATGGTCCATAGCACCGCCGAAAAATCAAGGGTGGGTGGTCACGCCTTTTTGATCCAGATCTTGTTGTCGTGGAAGGCCGCGCCGCCGAAGGGGGCCGGGCCGTCCGCGCCGGTGATCGTGTTGATACCGCGCCCGTGCTTGTGGGCGGCGTTGGGCCAGATCGATTCGGCGATGACGACGCCGCGGACCACACCCTCGAACAAAACGGCCGCGAGATGGACGCTGCCGCGGCTGTTGCCGACGATGACCTCGTCGCCGGCCGCAATGCCGAGGCGGGCGGCATCGTCGGGGTGCAGCATCAGCGTCGGGCCGACCTCCTTCTTCACGGAGCTCGGAGTCTCCGTGAAGGTCGAGTTCAGGAAGCTGCGGGCCGGGCTCGTCGCCAGCCGGAACGGGTGGTCGGCATCGACATTGTCGAGCACGTCCCACTGGTCGGGCAGCGCCGGCATCTCCCGCCAGGGACCGACCGGGCCGGCATTGGCGTTGGGCACCTTCGGCCAGTCCGGCTTGAAGCGGAACTTGCGGTCGCGATAGCCGAAGCCGTCGAGATAATGCGCTGTACGAAACTCCGGCTGCACATCGAGGAATTCGTTCGCGATCAGCTCGTCGAGCGGGCCGCGGCCACTCTCGCGCATCGTCCAGTCGACGATCTCGCGCGGGGTCATCTCGAAGCCGCGATGCTGCGCGCCCAGGCGCTTGGCCAGGGCGCAGATCACATCATGGTTCGAGCGGCATTCGCCCGCCGGCTCGACGAGCTTGCCGCCCCACATGATGTGCTGGTGGCCGCCACCCTGATAGATGTCGTCATGCTCGAGGAACTGGGTCGCCGGCAGCACGATGTCGGCCATCTGCGCCGTCTCGGTCATGAACTGCTCATGGACGACGGTGAAGAGGTCCTCGCGGGCGAAGCCCTGCTTGACCCGTTCCTGCTCGGGCGCGACCGAGACCGGGTTGGTGTTCTGGATGAAGAGCGCCTTGACCGGCCCGCCCTGCCGCAGGGCCTCGGCATCGCCGGTCAGGATGCGGCCGATCTGCGACTGGTCGAGTTCGCGCACGGTCGGATTGCGGACGTCGAGCCCCTCGATCAGGCTCTTGCGCCAGTTGTAGATGCCGCTGTTGCTGTGGAAGGCGCCGCCGCCCTCATATTGCCAGGCGCCGGTCACGGTTGGCACAGACAGTGCGGCATGCATCGAGACGGCGCCATTGCGCTGGCGGGCGAAGCCGTAGCCGAGGCGGAAGAAGCTCTTCTTGCGCGTGCCGACGAGCGCGGCGAATGCCTCGATCTGCGCCACCTCGAGCCCGGTGATTGCCGCCGCCCATTCAGGCGTGCGGCTCTGCAGATGCGCCTCGAGCTCTTCGGGGGCATCGGTATGCGCAGCGAGATAGGCGCGATCGGCATGGCCGTCGCGGAAGAGGATGTGCATGACGGCGCAAGCGAGCGCCGCATCGGTGCCCGGCCGCAGCACCAGAGCGAGATCGGCCTGGGCGAGTGTCGCATTGTGGTAGATGTCGATGGCGACGATCTTGGCGCCACGGGTTTTGCGGGCCTTGATCGCGTGATGCATCACGTTGACCTGGGTGTGCACGGCATTGGTGCCCCAGATCACGACGCAGTCGGACTGCGCCATCTCGCGCGGGTCGGGCCCGGCGAGGCGCCCCGTGCCGGCGATGAAGCCGGTCCAGGCCGTGGTGGTGCAGATCGTCGAATACTGGCCGGAATAGCGCTTGGCGTGGCGCAGGCGGTTGATGCCGTCGCGCATGACCAGACCCATCGTACCGGCATAGTAATAGGGCCAGACGGCGTCCGCCCCATGCTCCGCCTCGATGGCGAGGAAGCGCTGTGCGATCTCGTCCAGCGCCGCGTCCCAGGAGATGCGCGCGAACTGGCCGGAGCCCTTGGGGCCGGTGCGGCGTAGGGGATGCAGCAGCCGGTCGGGATGGTGGATTCGCTCGGCATAGCGGGCGACCTTCGCGCAGATCACGCCATCGGTGTAGCTTTGCCGCTTGCTGCCGCGGACCCGGCCGATGCTGCGCCCGTCGATGACCTCCACCTCCAGCGAGCAGGCCGAAGGGCAGTCATGCGGACAGGTCGAGGGATGATGCGCGATGCGTGGCAATTCGGTCATAGCCCCTTCGTAACGCATGGCGAAAAAAAGGAAACCGGCCTCTGCGGTGGAGTCGGCGGCGCCGGGCATGCATGGTCGCAGCATCCTCGCGCGCGCAGCGCAGCATCAACCCGGGGTTAATCCTAATGCTTCATTCTGCGGATCTCTTGTCTTGAGTGGCGCCGTCGCGCCGGAGTTGAGTGCCATGCGTCGCGTTGCGTTCCTGGCGGGCCTCGTCGCCTGCCTCCTGCTGTCCCCGCCCGAGCGGGCGTCGGCGCAGTCCCCCGACTACACCACCCTCACCTCGCCGCAATCGGCCCAGAACTGGACGCTGACGCTCGGCGCCGGCCTGCATCGCCAGCCCGATTATCTCGGCTCCAACGACTACATCTTCCGGCCCAAGCCGATCATCTCGCTAAGCCGCGGGCTGAAGAGCACCTGGTGGTCGGCCGAGGACGACGCGATCTCGATCGGCTTCTTCTCCGGCACCGCCTGGCGCGTCGGTTTCTCCGGCAATCTGCTCTGGGAGCGGAAATCCAGCGTCAACCCCGCGCTGATCGGCGTGCCCAACGTCAAGTTCGGCGCCGAGGCCGGCGCCTTCGCCGAGTTCTACCCGGCCTCCTGGCTGCGTGCCCGCGTCGATCTGCGTCGCGGCTTCGTCGCCCATGACGGGCTGATCGCAGAGGTGAAGCTCGACGCCTTCGCCCGCATCAACGACACCTGGAAGCTCGGCATCGGCCCGCGCATGACGGTGGCCAGCGCCGATTATGTGCGCACTTATTTCGGCTCGATCCCCGGCGCCGCCGGCACCGGCGGGCTGCTGCAGCGCTTCAACAGCGGCGTCCTGTCCTACGGCGCGATCGCGCAGGCGACCTATAACTGGTCCGAGCGTTTCCAGACCACGGCCTATGTCGAATACAAGCATCTCGTCGGCGACGCCGCGAAATCGCCGGTCGTGCGGACCTTCGGATCACGGGATTCGATCACGGTCGGCGTCTCCGCGAGCTACGCCTTCGACCTGGGCTTCTGACGGCCGGGGCCAATGATCGCGGCCCGGCCCGCGCCGCGGCGGCACGAAAAAGGGGGCGGGTCGATCACGACCCGCCCCCTTTTCTCATGAAAGCCGATGTGGCCGTCGGATCAGCCGACGATCTCGTTGCCGGAGAAGAACTGGGCGATCTCGACGGCGGCCGCTTCCGGCGCATCCGAGCCATGGGCGGTGTTCTCGCCGACCGATTCGGCGAAGAGCTTGCGGATGGTGCCCTCGGCGGCGTTGGCCGGGTTGGTGGCGCCCATCACCTCACGATATTTGGCGATGGCGTCCTCGCCCTCGAGGACCTGCACGACCACGGGGCCCGACGTCATGAACTCGACGAGCTCGCCGAAGAAAGGCCGCGCCGAATGGACCGCATAGAAGGTCTCGGCCTGGGCCTTGGTCATGTGGATGCGCTTCTGCGCGACGATGCGCAGGCCGGCCTTCTCGATGACCGCATTGACCGCGCCGGTGATGTTGCGACGGGTCGCGTCGGGCTTGAGAATGGAGAAGGTACGCTGAACAGCCATCGATGGATCCTCGGGGACGATTTTGGGGCCAGAAACTCTGGGAACGCGGCGCGCTTATAACCGCGCCCTCCCCGCCCCACAAGGCTCGTCGGCCGTCCCGCCGGATCAGGCTCAATGGCGCGTCAGGAAGGTCCTGGCTTCGCGCAGGGCCTGGGAGACCTGATCGCGCGTCATTTCCAGCGCCAGTTCCTGGCGGTGGGCCGCGGCCCGGCCGCAGCCGCGGGCCTGGGCGACGTTGAACCATTTCTGCGCCGTGACCAGATCGACCGGGATGCCGCGGCCAGAGGCATACATCAGACCCAGCTCGTAATAGGCCTCGGCCGAAGCCTCGCTCGGGACCACCAGCGAGGCCGGGATCGCGCTCATTTCCATGCGTGCCATGACAACCACCCTTGTCTTTCGTTGGCGCCGGCCACCCGTCCAAAGGTCCCGGCTCGTGCGGAGGAGACTGGCGGCGGCGTTTAAAGGGCTCGCTAAAATTCGCGATGAATCGAAGCTCAACGAGGAATGAGCGAGCGGTTAAATCAACGCTCGATTCAGCCTTCCATTCCGAAAAACGCAGTGTTTTCAGAGCGCTTTTCGGCCAATGCGGAAACGCCCGTCAACGGAGGATTCACCCTCCGCTGCGGAAGCCGGCGCGGCGCGGTCGCGACAGGCCCTTGGAAGCGGCCCGGTTTCGGCTTAAGGTTCATATCTGAACCATGCAGCATAGCGTGGTCTGACAGGGAGGTTTTCATGACCATCGGATCGTGTCTTTCGCGCGCGGGGCTGGCCGGATTCGGCGCCCTCGCGCTCAGCGTCGCCTCGGGAGGAGCCGTGCTCGCCC
Source organism: Allobosea thiooxidans (assembly GCA_943372485.1). GTDB lineage: Bacteria > Pseudomonadota > Alphaproteobacteria > Rhizobiales > Beijerinckiaceae > Allobosea > Allobosea thiooxidans_A. The sequence continues at coordinate 500 of CALRYW010000072.1, read as the reverse complement.
AGGATGTCGCCGGCACCTGGCTGCGCGAGAGCGGCGCCTCGCGGGTGCGCTTCGCCAAATGCGGCGAGGCGATGTGCGGCACGCTGGCCTGGCTCAAGGATACCAATGGCCCGGCCAAGGTCGGCCAGCGCATCTTCTACGACATGAAACCATCCGGCGACGGCAAATGGACCGGCAGCGCCTTCAACCCCGAAGACGGCAAAACCTATTCCGGCACGATGACGCTGGCCGGCGACAAACTGACCACCTCGGGCTGCGTGCTGGGCGGGCTGATCTGCCGCTCGGTGAGCTGGAACCGGGCGAACTGAAGAGCACCCCGGTCTGCCCGAGACGGCGCGGGGTTATCCCCGTCGCGGTCGTGTCCCTGATGGTGGTGTAGCTTCTTGGAGCCACCTGGATGCCGGCTTTGGCCGGGCTGGTCAGGCGGCCACGGCTGGCAGGCTGACGATGGGATCATCGCTGATCGGCGCGATGCTTTCCAGCGTGATGTAGCGGGCGCG
>CALRYW010000071.1:0-21516 GCA_943372485.1 Allobosea thiooxidans | reverse complement strand
TGGGGCCTGCGCATCGCGGCGCGGCGGGGCGGGGGCTACGCCGATGTCGAGGAGCTGATGCGCCGGGCCGATCTGCCGGGCCGTGCCATGCGGCTGCTCGCCGATGCCGACGCCTTCCGTTCGCTCGGCCTCGACCGCCGCGAGGCGCTCTGGGCCGTGCGCCGCCTGCCGGACGACGAGGCCCTGCCGCTCTTCGCCGCCGCCCAGGCGCGCGAACTCGGCGAGGAGCAGGTCGTCCCGCTGCCGGTGATGCCGCTGCCGCAGCAGATCGTCGCCGACTACCAGACCGTGCGGCTCTCGCTGAAGGGGCACCCGATGGGCATGTTGCGGCCGCTGTTCCGGCGCGACCGCGTGCTGAGCTGCGCCGAGCTCGACGGCCGCCCCGACGGCAGCTGGGCGGCGACCGCCGGCGTCGTGCTGGTGCGCCAGCGCCCCGGCAACGGCAAGGCGATCTTCATCACGCTGGAGGACGAGACCGGCATCGCCAACATCCTGCTCTGGGCCCGGCTGTTCGAGCGCTTCCGGCGCGAGGTGATGAGCGGGCGCCTGCTGCAGATCGAGGGCCGGGTGCAGAAGAGCCCCGAGGGTGTGGTCCATCTGATGGCGCAGCGCGTTGTCGACCGCACGGCCGCTCTCGCGAGCCTGTCCGAGAGCCACAGCGCCACGATCACGCTGACGCGGGCGGACGAGTTCAAGCATCCCCAGACCCCGCGCGGCCGTCACCCCCGCGACGTCCGCATCCTGCCGAAATCCCGCGACTTTCATTGATTGCTGCATCTCTGCTCAAATCGCCTAATAAGTGAGCAAAAAATTCCGGTCGCATACGTGCGGTGTCTCGCCGCCGCACTCCTGGGCGAAATGGCGGGTCTCTTGGGTCGTGAGGCGCTATCCCAAAGTTCAAGTCGTACGACCTTCGTATGGCATGCCCGTTGCTAACCTCGTGCCGCCGCTCGCAGGAGCGCGCGGCCAACCACAGGGGAGAAAAACGTGTCCGTATCCAGCTTCACCCGCTCCGCCCTTCTCGGCCTCGGCCTTTCGACGGCGCTCGTCACCGCCTCACTCGCCCAGGAGAAGGTCCTGCGCATCGGCATGACGGCGGCGGACATTCCGCGGACCCACGGCCAGCCCGACCAGGGCTTCGAGGGCAACCGCTTCACCGGCATCCCGATGTATGATGCGCTGACCCATTGGGATCTCTCCTCCGCCGAGAAGGCGAGCGTCGTCATTCCCGGCCTCGCCACCGAATGGGCGGTCGACGCCACCGACAAGACCAAATGGACCTTCAAGCTGCGTCCCGGCGTCAAGTTCCAGGACGGCTCCGACTTCACGGCCGCCGCCGTCGTCTGGAACGTCGACAAGGTCCTCAACAAGGAGGCGGCGCATTTCGCCCCGGACCAGATCGGCGTCACCGTCTCGCGCATGCCGACGCTGCGGAGCGCCCGTGCGATCGACCCGCTCACCGTCGAGTTGACCACGAGCGAGCCCGACGCCTTCCTGCCGATCAACCTGACCAACCTGTTCATGGCGTCCCCGGCGCATTGGGCCGCCAAGCTCGCCGCTGTCCCGGCCTCCGTCACCGATCCGGCCGAGCGCGCCAAGCAGGCCTGGGCGGCCTTCTCGGCCGATCCGTCCGGCACCGGCCCGTTCAAGGGCGTCAAGCTCTCGCCGCGCGAGCGCTTCGAAATGGTCGCCAACAAGGCCTATTGGGACCCCAAGCGCGTGCCGAAGATCGACCGCATCGTGCTGCTGCCGCTGCCGGAGGCCAATGCGCGCACCGCAGCCCTGCTCTCGGGCCAGGTCGACTGGATCGAATCGCCCTCGCCGGACGCCGTGCCGCAGATCAAGCAGCGCGGTTTCACCGTCTACACCAACGCCCAGCCGCATGTCTGGCCCTGGCAGCTCTCCTTCGTCGAGGGCTCGGTCTGGCTCGACAAGAAGGTGCGTCACGCCGCCAATCTCTGCGTCAACCGCGAGGAATTGAAGACGCTGCTCGGCGGGCTGATGGAAATCCCCAAGGGCACCGTTCCCCCCGGCCATCCCTGGTGGGGCAACCCGAAGTTCGAGATCAAGTATGATCTCGCCGCCGCCAAGAAACTGATGACCGAAGCCGGCTATTCGGCGTCGAAGCCGGCAAAGGTGAAGGTGCTGACCTCGGCCTCGGGCTCGGGCCAGATGCAGCCGCTGCCGATGAATGAGTTCATGCAGCAGGCGCTGAAGGAGTGCTTCTTCGACGTGGCGCTCGAGGTCGGCGAGTGGAACGCCGTCTTCACCAACTGGCGCGAGGGCGCCAAGCACCCCAATGCCCGTGGCGCCAACGCCACCAACGTCACCTTCGCGGCGATGGACCCGTTCTTCGCCATGGTGCGCTTCACCTCGACGAAGGCCTTCCCGCCCGTCTCCAACAACTGGGGCTATTTCGGCAATGACGAGTTCGACAAACTCATCGCCGATGCCCGCACCAGCTTCGACGGGACCGCGCGCGATGCGGCGCTCGCCAAGCTCCATGCCCGCATCGTCGAGGAAGCGCCCTTCGTCTGGGTGGCCCATGACGTCGGCCCGCGCGCGATGAGCGCCAAGGTCAAGGGTGTGGTCCAGCCGAAGAGCTGGTTCATCGACCTCGCTCCGATGTCGATGGACTGATCGATACCGCCAGCGCGTTCCCTTCTCCCCTCGCGGGAGAAGGTGGCGCGTAGCGCCGGATGAGGGGGCGCCGTGTCCTGTCCGGTTGGCCTTGTTGCCCTCGGCTGAAGCGGAAAGGTCGCGGCGCCCCCTCATCCGTCAGCGCTGCGCGCTGCCACCTTCTCCCGCGAGGGGAGAAGGAAGGAGTGGCGCTGGCACAGCCCTTGCGACACCAGCCTGGAACCCATCCGAACCGGAGCCCGCAGATGATCCGTACCGCCCTTGCCCTGACCCTCGCCGCCGGCGTCTCCCTTTGCGCCGCCTCGGCTCAAGCCCAGGGCACGCTGCGGATCGGCATGACCGCCTCCGACATCCCGCTGACGACCGGCCAGACCGACCAGGGCGGCGAGGGCATGCGCTTCATGGGCTATACGGTCTATGACGCGCTCATCAACTGGGACCTCAGCAAGGCCGACAAGGCCTCCGACCTGACGCCGGGCCTGGCCTCCAGCTGGTCGGTCGACGCGACCGACAAGACCAAATGGACCTTCGTCCTGCGCGAGGGCGTCAAGTTCCACGACGGCTCGGAGTTCACCGCCGACGCCGTGGTCTGGAACCTCGACAAGCTCCTGAAGAACGACTCGCCGCAGTTCGATCAGCGCCAGGCGGCCCAGGGCCGCTCGCGCATTCCCGCCGTCGCCAGCTACAAGGTGATCGACAAATACAAGGTCGAGATCACCACCAAGGCGCCCGACGCCACGCTGCCCTATCAGATCGCCTGGGTGATGATGTCCTCGCCGGCGCAATGGGAGAAGCTCGGCAAGAGCTGGGAGGCCTTCGCCAAGACCCCGTCCGGCACCGGCCCCTGGCAGCTCACCGCTTTCCAGCCGCGCGAGCGCGCCGAACTCTCGCCCTTCCCAGGCTATTGGGACAAGGCCCGCGTGCCCAAGCTCGACAAGCTGGTGCTGCTGCCGCTGCCGGAGGCCAATGCGCGCGCCGCGGCGCTGCGGGCCGGGCAGGTGGACTGGATCGAGGCGCCGTCGCCGGATCTGATTCCCTCGCTCAAGAGCGCGGGCTTCCAGATCATCACCAACGCCTATCCGCACAACTGGACCTGGCATCTCTCGCGCACCGAGGGATCGCCCTGGAACGACATCCGCGTCCGCAAGGCCGCCAACCTCGCCGTCGATCGGCAGGGTCTGAAGGAACTCCTCGGCGGGCTGATGATCCCGGCCGAGGGCTTCTACCCGCCCGGCCACCAGTGGTTCGGCAACCCCAAGTTCAAGCTCAAGCTCGACCAGGCCGAGGCGAAGAGGCTGCTGGCCGAGGCCGGCTTCTCGCCCGCCAAGCCGCTGACCACCAAGATTCTGATCTCGCCCTCGGGCTCGGGCCAGATGCAACCGCTGCCGATGAACGAGTTCGTCCAGCAGAACCTGGCCGATGTCGGCATCAAGATCGATTTCGAGGTTGTCGAATGGAACACCTTGATCAACATCTGGCGTGCTGGCGCCAAGCACGAATCATCGCGGGGCGGCACCGGCCTCAACTTCACCTACTTCATTCAGGATCCCTTCACCGGTCTGATCCGTCATCTTCAGTGCAATCTGGCGCCGCCGACCGGGACCAATTGGGGTCATTATTGCGATCCTGAAATGGACAAGCTCTTCGACCAGGTGCGCAACACCTTTGACGCGACGGCTCAGACGGCGCTGCTGCAGAAGATCCACGAGAAATATGTCGACGAGGCCCTGTTCCTGATGGTGACGCACGACGTCAATCCGCGCGCCATGAGCCCGAAGGTGAAGGGCTTCGTCCAGGCGCAGAACTGGTTTCAGGACTTCTCGCCGATCACCATGGCGAAGTGAGGTTGTTCTTGGCGCGAAGCGAACACAAGAAAGGCGCGAGTCATCCCGGACAAGCGGCGAAGCCGCGCCGATCCGGGATCCATTCCGGAGCCTGTCCGATTTGCGCCCCGGAATGGATCCCGGGTCTTCGCTGCGCTTCGCCCGGGATGACGGCGCGTGTGAGTGAACGGACAGTGCCAAGGCGATTGCCATGCTGAAATACCTCGCCAAGCGCATCCTCTACGTGCTGCCCGTTGCCTTCGGCGTCAGCCTGTTCTGCTTCCTCCTGGTGCATATCGCGCCGGGCGATCCGCTCACCTCGGTGCTGCCGCCCGACGCCTCCCAGGCGATGCAGGATGAGCTGCGCAAGATCTACGGCTTCGACCGGCCGCTGCCGGTGCAGTTCGGCCTCTGGCTGCTGAAGGCGCTGCAGGGCGATCTCGGCACCTCGATCGCGACGGGCCGTCCCGTCGCGGCCGAGGTCTGGCGCGCGGTCGGCAACACGCTGCTGATCGCCGGTCTCGCGACCGTCATCGGCTTCGTCTTCGGCTGCTTCTTCGGCTTCGTCGCCGGCTATTTCCGCGGTTCCTTCCTCGACAAGTTCGCCTCCATGCTGGCGGTGCTCGGCGTCTCCGTGCCGCATTACTGGCTGGGCATGGTGATGGTGATCGTGTTCTCGGTGCAGCTCGGCTGGCTGCCGCCGGGCGGGGCCGGGCCGGGTGGCTCGGCGGCGTGGAAATGGGATTGGGAGCATGTCAGCTACATGATCCTGCCGGCCATCACGATGTCGGTGATCCCGATGGGCATCATCGCCCGCACCGTGCGTGCGCTGGTCGCCGATATCCTCAACCAGGAATTCGTGCCGGCGCTGCGCGCCAAGGGCCTGCTGGATTTCGGCGTCTTCCGCCATGTCGTGAAGAACGCGGCGCCGACCGCGCTCGCGGTCATGGGTCTGCAGCTCGGCTATCTGCTGGGCGGATCGATCCTGATCGAGACCGTGTTCTCCTGGCCGGGCACCGGCTTCCTGCTCGGCAACGCCATCTTCCAGCGCGACCTGCCGCTGCTCCAGGGCACCATCCTCGTGCTCGCCATGTTCTTTGTCGGGCTCAATGTCCTCGTCGATATCCTGCAGGGTCTGCTCGACCCGCGCGTCCGGAGGCGCTGAGATGTCCGCCATCGCGCAAGGCAAGGCTGCGGTCATCGTGCCGCCCCTGGCGAAGTCGCCCGGCTACTGGTCGGGCGTCTGGCGCCGCTTCAGGAAGGACAAGGTCGCGGTTGGCGCCGGCCTCGTCGTGCTCGCGATCATCCTGATGGCGATCTTCGCCGATTACATCGCGCCGGCCGACCCGACCCGCTCGTCGATGCTGCGGCGCCTGCGGCCGATCGGCACGCCGGGCTATCCGCTGGGCGCCGACGAACTCGGCCGCGACATGCTCTCGCGGCTCATCTTCGGAGCGCGGCTGTCGCTCTTCATGGGCGTGGTGCCGGTCTTCATCGCCTTCATCATCGGCTCGGTCATCGGCGTCGCCGCGGGCTTCTTCGGCGGCAAGTTCAACACCATCGTGATGCGCACGGTCGATGTGTTCTACGCCTTCCCCTCCGTGCTGCTGGCGATCGCGCTCTCGGGGGCGCTGGGCGCCGGCATCACCAATTCGCTGCTGTCGCTGACGATCGTCTTCATCCCGCCGATCGCGCGCATCGCCGAGAGCGTGACCACCCAGGTCCGCGCGATGGACTATGTCGAGGCGGCGCGGGCCAGCGGCGCCAACGCGATCACGATCATCCGCGTCCATGTGCTCGGCAACGTGCTCGGCCCGATCTTCGTCTACGCGACGAGCCTGATCTCGGTCTCGATGATCCTGGCGTCGGGCCTGTCCTTCCTCGGGCTCGGCACAAAGCCACCGACGCCGGAATGGGGGCTGATGCTGAACACGCTGCGCACCGCGATCTATGTGCAGCCCTGGGTGGCGGCGCTGCCGGGCGCGGCGATCTTCATCACCTCGATCTCGTTCAACCTGCTCTCCGACGGTCTGCGCTCGGCGATGGACGTGAAGGGCTGACCATGGCGCATGACAAGGTCGACGCGACCCATCACCAGACCCACCCCGACCGCGGCGGCGCCGGCACGCCGCTGCTGCAGGCGAAGACGCTGACCAAGCATTTCCCGCTCGGCGGCGGCGCCGTCGTGCGCGCCGTCGACGGCGTCGATTTCGTCGTGATGAAGGGCGAGACGCTCGGCGTCGTCGGCGAATCCGGCTGCGGCAAGTCGACGACGGCGCGCGTCGTCATGCAGCTCATTCCGCAGGACAAGGGCGAGATGCTGTTCGACGGCGAGATCGTCGGCGGCCAGGCCCTGACGCTCAAGGACTACCGCCGCCAGGCGCAGATGGTCTTCCAGGACTCTTACGCCTCGCTCAACCCGCGCCTGACGATCGAGGATTCGATCGCCTTCGGGCCGACGGTGCACGGCGTCTCCAAGGCCAACGCCATCCTCAAGGCGCGCGACCTGCTGGAGCGCGTCGGGCTCGACCCCGCCCGCTTCGCCGCGCGCTATCCGCACGAGCTCTCCGGCGGCCAGCGCCAGCGCGTCAACATCGCCCGTGCGCTCGCGCTCGGCCCGCGGCTGGTCATCCTCGACGAGGCCGTCTCGGCGCTCGACAAATCGGTCGAGGCGCAGGTGCTCAACCTGCTCGCCGATCTGCGCGAGGAGTTTGGCCTGACCTACATCTTCATCAGCCATGACCTCAACGTCGTCCGCTTCATCAGCGACCGCGTCATGGTGATGTATCTCGGCGAGGTCGTGGAGATCGGCCCGGTCGAGGAGCTTTATGGCGATCCGCGCCACCCCTATACGCGGGCGCTGCTCTCGGCGATGCCGTCCATGGATCCCGACAACCGGACCATGGAAGCCCCGCTCGCCGGCGATCCGCCGAACCCGATCAACCCGCCCGAAGGCTGCCGCTTCCATCCGCGCTGCCCGCATGCGCAGACGGTCTGCGCCAAGGTGAAGCCGATCCTGGCGACAGTGGGCGAGGGCGCCCGCCAGGTCGCCTGCCACATGCAGGTGCCCGGCTCCGGCCACAGCCACGCGCCGGCCCTGGAGGTCGCGGCATGAGCACGGGCATGAACACGCGAATGAGCACGCCTCTCGTCGAGATCGAGAACCTGACGGTGCGCTTCCGCGGCGCTCAGACCGTCCATGCCGTCAATGGGGTCTCGCTGACCCTGGAGCCGGGCCAGGTGCTCGGCATTCTCGGTGAATCCGGCTCCGGCAAGAGCGTGACGCTGAAGACGCTGCTGCGGCTCCTGCCGGAGAGCCGCACCGATATCGGCGGCGGGGTTCGGGTTGACGGGCGCGACGTGCTGGCGCTGAACCCGCAGGACCTCGCAGATTACCGCGGCGCCGTCACCTCGATGATCTTCCAGGATCCCGCGCTCGCGCTCGATCCAGTTTACACCGTCGGCCAGCAGATTGCCGAGGCGATCATCCGCCACGAGAAGATCCCGGCGAAGGCGGCGATGGCGCGCGCGCTCGAACTGCTCGAACTGGTGCGCATTCCCTCGCCGGAACGCCGGCTCAAGGCCTATCCGCACGAGATGTCGGGCGGCATGCGCCAGCGCGCCATGATCGCGCTCGCGCTCGCGGCCCGTCCCAAGCTGCTGCTCGCCGACGAGCCGACGACCGCGCTCGACGCCACCGTGCAGATCCAGATCCTGCTGCTGCTGCGCCAGCTCCAGCGCGACCTCGGCATGGGCATGCTCTTCGTCACCCATGACATCGGCGTCGCGGTCGAAGTCTCGGACCGGCTGGCGGTGATGTATGCCGGGCAGATCGTCGAAACCGGCACGGTGCGCGAGCTGATCCGCGATCCCCAGCACCCCTACACCAGGGGCCTGCTCGCCGCGAACCTGCACGGCGCGAAGAAGGGCGAGCGGCTCGAGGCGATCCCCGGCGCGCCGCCGGCGCTGACCGAGCCACCCTCGGCCTGCTCCTTCGCACCGCGCTGCAAGCACGCGCAGGATCGCTGCCGCGCGGCGCTGCCGCCGGTCGTCCAGCTCGGCGAGGGCCGGGTGGTGCGTTGCATCCTGGCGGAACAGGCGCTGACCGCGGCGGCGTGAGCGCGCCGCCCATTCCGCGCCGGCCATTTCCTCGCGAGCCTCGACCCGCTATCAGCAGGCGATGACGCGCCGCGACCCTGCTGCGCCAACCTGACGGAGCAGACCATGGATCTCGGCCTTCACGACAAGCGCGCGCTGGTGCTGGGCGCGAGCCGGGGGCTGGGCGCCGCCATCGCCCGCACGCTGGCCAGCGAGGGCGCCTCGGTCATCGCCGCCGCCCGCAATGTCGCGGCGACCGATGCCTGGGTCGGCGAATGCCCCGAGGTGGTGCGCAGCCGGATCTTCGCCGCCAGCCTCGACCTCTCGGATCTCACGTCGGTCGAATCGCTCATGGCCGTGCTGCGGGAGGCCGGCGGCATCGACATCCTCATCGGCAATTCCGGTGGTCCGCCCCCGGCCGAGGCCCGCGAGGCCGGCCGCGACGACTGGCTCAAGCATTTCGAGGCGATGGCCGCCAATCTCTTCCATCTCGCACAGGGCATGCTGCCGGGCATGGTCGAGCGCGGCTATGGCCGCATCATCACCATCGCCTCCTCGGGCGTCGAGCAGCCGATCCCGCGGCTGGCGCTGTCGAATGGCATCCGCTCGGCGGTGGTCGGCTGGTCGAAGACGCTGGCCGCGGAGGTCGCCTCGCAGGGCGTGACGGTGAATGTCGTGCTGCCGGGCCGCATCCACACCGAGCGCGTCGACCAGCTCGATCAGGCTGCCGCCGATCGCACCGGCACGACGCCCGAGCAGGCCGCCAAGGCCTCGCGCGCCACCATTCCCGCCGGCCGCTACGGCACGCCGCAGGAGTTCGCTGATGTCGTGACCTTCCTCGCCAGCGAGCGGGCGAGCTATGTCACCGGCGCCAAGATCCGCATCGACGGCGGCGCCACGCGCAGCATCTGAAGCCGCTGCTCGAGAGTGTGAGAGGCGCCGGCCTGCCTTCTGGCGGCCGGCGTCATCGGCGCGGGCTGACTCAGGCCGCCTGCGAATAAGTGGTGCGGGGCGCGTTCGCCGCGCCGAGCTGGTAGGTGCTGCCATAGGCCTGCGAGGCGCTGCCCGGCGGCGGATCCGACGGGCGGCTGCGCTGTTCGAGCGCCGTCTGGAAGGCGCTCTTCTCGTCCTTCGAGATCGAGCCGTCCGAACCCGTGTCGATCGCGTCGAACAGCTTGCTCAGCAGGTCGCTCGACGAACTCGTGCCGGAGGAAAAGGCCGAGAGGAACTCGTCCTTGGCGACGCCGCCATCGGAGTTGGCGTCGAGCTGGGCGAAGATGTCGGTCTCCTCCTGGCTCTCGCCGGTGCCGCTTTCGCTGCTGCCGCCGGCCTGCAACCCCAACAGAAAGGATTGGAGCTGCTGCTGGGCCTGCTCGGCCTTGGCCTTGAAGGCATCCTGCTCCTCCCTGGTGACCGACCCGTTACTGTCGCTGTCGATTGCCTTGAAGAGCTCTTCGCTCTTGCTGCGGTCGGCGCCCCTGGGGGCCCCGGCCTTGAACTCCTCGATGCTCAACCCGCCGCTGCTGTCGGTATCGACCGACTCGAAGCTCGGAGGCTTGGGCGGAGGCGGGCGAAACCCGCCGCTGACGCCACTGATGCTGGACATGACTGGACTCCATCGCGTTACCGCCGGATGGCGGCGCCTGCGATTGTCCGGCCGGACCCGGTTGCGGCAGCTTAAGGGGTAGGGGCCTTCGGCCCGGCGGTTGGTAAGCCGGTGTTTCGGTTGCGCCGTTCGGCAACAGAGCGAAACACAAATCCCGATCGCCTCAGGCGATGACCGCCGTCGCCTCGATCTCGACCAGCGCCTCCGGCTCGACCAGCGAGACCACCTGCACCACCGCCATGGCCGGGAAGTGGCGGCCCAGGACGCTGCGATAGACCGGCCCGAGTTCCTTGAGGCTGGCGCGATAGGCCTCGATGTCGGTGACGTACCAGGTCATCCGCACGATGTCCTCGATCCGCCCGCCGCCGGCCTCGACCACGGCCTTGATGTTGCGGAAGGTCCGCTCGAGCTGCGGCAGGAAACCCTGGGCGAAGACGCCGTGCTCATCCCAGCCGACCAGCCCGCCGGTGACCAGCACGCGGCCTTCCGCGACCATACCGTTGGCATAGCCGCGCGGCAGCGGCCAGCCCTCCGGCAGGATGGCGCGGGATAGGGATTCACTCGACATGGGCGTCGCCTCGGTTCGGGGCCGTTCCGGCTCGTCTGAAAGAAGGGTTCAGGCCTCGCCTTGCGCCATCTGGCGCAGCGCGAAGCGCTGCAGCTTGCCGCTGGCGGTCTTCGGCAGGGCCGTGACGAAGTCGATGGCGCGGGGATATTTGTAGGGCGCGATAGCGGCCTTCACATGGTCCTGCAAGGTCTTGAGCATCGCCGCATCGCCGGCGATGCCCTCGCGCAGCACGACATAGGCCTTGACGATGTGGCCGCGCTCGGGGCAGGGCGCGCCGACCACGCCGCATTCCATCACGTCGGGATGGGCGAGCAGGCAGGCCTCCACCTCAGGCCCGGCGATGTTGTAGCCCGACGAGACGATCATGTCGTCGGACCGCGCCTGATACCAGAAATAGCCGTCCGCATCGCGGATATAGGTGTCGCCGGTGACGTTCCAGCCGTTCTGGACGTAAGCCTTCTGGCGCGCATCGGCGAGATAGCGGCAGCCGATCGGCCCGCGCACGGCGAGCCGGCCCGGCGTGCCGTCGGGAACGTCTTGGCCCTCGGGATCGATGATCTTCGCCTCGTAGCCCGGCACCGGAAGCCCGGTCGAACCCGGGCGGATGGCCTCCAGCGGCGCCGCGATGAAGATGTGCAGCATCTCGGTCGCACCGATGCCATCCATCAGCATCAGGCCGGTCTTGGCCTGCCAGGCGTCGAAGACCGGCTTGGGCAGGGTCTCGCCGGCCGAGACGCAGATTCGCAGCGAGGAGATGTCGCGCCCGTCGAGCTTGTCGAGCACGGCGCGATAGGCCGTCGGCGCGGTGAAGATCACGCTCGCCCTGTGCCGCTCGATCGCGTCGAGCAGATCCGCCGGCGCCGTCCTGTCGGGCAGGACGGCCGCCGCGCCGATGCGGAAGGGGAAGAGCACGATGCCGCCGAGCCCGAAGGTGAAGGCGAGCGGCGCCGAGCCGATGAAGCGGTCCTCGGGCGAGGCTTTCAGCACCTTGGCGGCATAGGTGTCGCAGATCACCAGCAGGTCGCGCTGGAAATGCATCGTGCCCTTGGGCTCGCCGGTGGTGCCGGAGGTGAAGCCGATCAGGCAGACATCGTCGCTGGCGGTGTCGACCGCCTCGAAGCGGCCATAGCCCGGCTGCGCCATCAGCGTCTCGAGCTCGCTGCCCTCCGCGCCGAAGGCGACGATGCGCGTGAGTTCCGGCACCTGGCGCTGGGCGCCCTCCAGCTCGGCCATCAGGCGGTGGTCGCACAGCGCCAGCGCGATCCTCGCCTTGCGCAGCGGATAGACCAGCTCGCCCGCCCGTAGCATCGGCATGGTCGCGACCACGACGCCACCGGCCTTGATGACCGCGAGATAGGCGGCGACCATCATCGGCGTGTTGGCGGCCCGCAGCAGCACGCGATGGCCCGCCACCAGCCCGAGATCGCGCGTCAGCACATGGGCGATGCGGTCGATCCGTTCAGCGAGGTCGCGATAGCTCCAGGTGACATGGTCGCCGATGACCGCCGGCCGGTCGCCGCGGCCCTGGGCGACATGGTCGTCGACCAGCACGCTCACGGCGTTCAGCCGCTCCGGATAGCTCAGCCCGGCCCCGGCGAGGTCGATCGCCGGCCATTGCTCCGGCGGTGGCAGGTTGTCGCGCGCGAAGCTGTCGATATGGCCGGAGCGCAGGAATGTCATGGCCGTCACCCTCGTCGTATCAGCTTTTGGCCTTGAGGAGGTCGCGCGCGATCACGACCTTCTGGACTTCGGAGGCGCCTTCGTAGATCCGCAGCGCCCGAATCTCCCGGTACAGTTCCTCCACCTTGACGCCCTTGGTGACGCCTAAGCCCCCATGGATCTGGACGGCCCGGTCGATCACCCTCTGAGCGTTCTCCGTCGCGACGAGCTTGGCGAGCGCGGCCTCGCGGGTGACGCGCGCCGCGCCGCGATCCTTGGTCCAGGCGGCGCGGTAGACCAGAAGGGCGGCGGCATCGACCTCGGCCGCGCTGTCGGCGATGGCGGCCTGGGAGAGCTGGAGATCGCCCAGCGTGCCGCCGAAGAGCTTGCGGGTGCTGGCATGAGCAATCGTCTCGTGCAGCGCCCGCCGCGCGAAGCCCAGCGCTGCGGCGCCCACCGTCGAGCGGAAGATGTCGAGTGTCGCCATCGCGACCTTGAACCCGTCGCCGGGACCGCCGATCCGGTTCTCGACCGGCACGCGGCAGGCCTCGAAACGCAGCGTCGCCAGCGGATGCGGTGCGATCACCTCGATCCGCTCGGTCACGCTCAGGCCCGGTGTCTCCGCCTCGACCAGGAAGGCCGACAGCCCGCGTGCGCCCGGCGCCTCGCCGGTGCGGGCGAAGACGACGTAATGGTCGGCGATCCCGCCATTGGAGATCCAGCTCTTCTCGCCGTCGATCCGGACATGGCCGTTGCCGTCGGGCGTGGCCGCGGTCGCCATTGCCCCGACATCGGAGCCGGCCTCCTTCTCCGAGAGCGCGAAGGCGGCGATCCGCGCGCCCTCGCAGACGCCGGGCAGGATGCGCTGCTTCAGCGCCTCCGAGCCCGCGACCGTGATCGCGCCGGTGCCGAGCCCCTGCATCGCGAAGGAAAAATCCGCCAACCCGTCGCGCGCCGCCAGGATTTCGCGGGCGAGGCAGAGCGTGCGCACGTCCAGCGTCGGGTTCAGCCCGCCATAGGCCTCCGGCACGACCGCCCGCAGAAACCCGCCTTCGCCCAGCGCCGCGACACGCGCCCGGCAGGCGGCGTCGACGTCGTCATGCGGCAGGCCGGGCAGGGTGGCGTCGGCCCAGGCCGAAAGCTCGGCGGCGAAGCGGCGATGCCGGTCCTCGAAGAAGGGCCAGTCGAGCGTGTCGCCGAGGAGACCGTCGAGGTTCGTCGCAGCCATCTCAGTTGCCCTCGAAGACCGGCTTATGCTTGTTGGCGAAGGCGTGATAGGCGCGGGCGAAATCCTCGGTCTGCATGCACAGCGCCTGCGCCACGGCTTCCGCCTCGATCGCGCTCTCGACCGACATCGCCCATTCCATCTCGAGCATGCGCTTGGTCATGGCATTGGCGAAGGTCGGCCCATCCGCCAGCTCGGCGGCCAGCGCCTGCGCCTCGGCGAGAACCGCCTCCTTCGCGACGAGCCGGTTGAGGAAGCCCCAGCGCTCGGCCTCTTCGCCGCGCAGGGTCCGGCCGGTGTAGAGCAGCTCCGCCGCGCGGCCCTGGCCGATGATCCGGGGCAGCATCGCGCAGGCGCCCATGTCGCAGCCGGCAAGCCCGACACGGTTGAACAGGAAGGCGATCTTGCTCTCCGCGGTCCCGAGCCGCAGGTCGGACGCCATGGCGATGATCGCGCCCGCCCCGGCGCAGACGCCGTCGATCGCAGCGATCACCGGCTGGGGGCACGATCGGATCGCCTTGACCAGTTCGCCGGTCATCCGGGTGAACTTGAGCAGCTCCTTGGTCTCCATCGCGACCAGCGGCCCGATGATCTCGAAGACGTCGCCGCCGGAGGAGAAATTGCCGCCCGCGCCGGTCACCACGATCGCCTTGACGTCCTCCTCCTTCTGCGCAGCGAAGAAGAAATCGGTGAGTTCGCGGTAGCTTGCGAAGGTCAGCGGATTCTTTTTCTCAGGCCGGTTCAGCGTCACCGTCGCGACCTTGCCAGCGACGGACAGCGCGAAATGCTGAGGCTGGAAGCCCGCGAGCGGCAGGGTCGTGGCGTTGGCCAGCGTGGTCACGAGGCATCTCCCTTGCCGGCTTCGTCCGGCTTGCTGGCGTCCTGCGCGCGGGCCGCGATCGCGCGGTGCAGCGAGGCCTTGGTCTGCCCGAGCAGGCGGAAGAGCTGCGCCCGCTCCGGCTGGTCGAGCCCCGCGAAGAGCTCGGCGATCCAGCCCTCATGCCGCTCGGCCATCGCCTTGAAGGCCTTGCGGCCCTGCGCCGTCAGCGTCAGAACCTGCACGCGCCGGTCCTGCGTGGCGGCGCGCTTGTCGACGAGCCCGTCGGCCAGAAGCCCGGCGACGACCGCGGTGACGTTGCCGTTCGAGACCATCAGCCGCTGCGACACCTCGCCGACCGTCATGCCGGTGCTCGACTTGTCGAGCTGCGCCATCAGGTCGAAGCGCGGCAGCGTCGTCTTGAACTCCTCGCGCAGCCGGTTGCGGATCTCGGTCTCGATCAGCGTCGAGCAGGTCAGCAGCCGCAGCCAGAGCCGCAACTCGTCCTTGTGGTCGCCGGGACGCTCGCTCGCCTTGGTCTCGCGGTCGAGCATCAGGCCGGGGAGGATGCTCTCCATCGCCTAGAACTCCCCGCCATTGATCGTCAGGGACTGGCCGGTGACCGAGCCGCTGGCCGGCCCGCAGAGATAGAGCACGGCCTGCGCGATCTCGTCGGGCGAAACGAGCCGCCCCTGCGGATTGGCCTTGACCATGTCCGCCAGCGCCTGCTCGCGGCTGACGCCGGTTTTGGCGACGATGGCGTCGAGCCCGCTCGCCACCATGTCCGTATCGGCATAGCCCGGGCTGACCGCGTTGACGGTCACGCCGTTGCGCGCCGTCTCCAGCGCCAGCGACTTCACCAGTCCGATCACCGCATGCTTGGCTGCGACATAGGCCGAGACATAAGCATAGCCGCGATGGCCGGCGGTCGAGCCGATCGCGATCAGCCGGCCATGCCCGCGCGCGATCATGCCGGGCAGGGTGCCGTGGAACAGGTTCACGGTGCCGATCAGGTTGATCTCGGTCATCCGGCGGAAGCGCTCGGCCGGGCTGCGCAGGAAGGGGCCGGTCTCGACGGCCCCCGCATTGGCGATGGCGATGTCGATCGGCTGATCCGCGGACAGCCGCGCCAGCGCCTCGGCCATCGCGGCTGCATCGGTGACGTCGCAGGCGGCCTGGGCGTCGGCGTCGCCGGCCGCACAGGCCGCGGCCAGCGCCGCCGCATCGCGGCCGATGATGGAGACGCGCGCCCCCTCGCGGCGCAAGCGTGCGGCGACGGCGCGGCCGATCCCGCGCCCTCCACCCGTCACCACCGCGTGCCGCCCTGAAAGGAGCATCCAATCCGCCTCCCGATGCGACAATGTATTTTAGGTCTAAAGCATTTTGCAAGCGGCTGCGACAGCCGGGGTGGAGCTTCTTTTCAAAGGCTCAAAACCACCAGCAATGCCCATCTTGCCGGCGCGGGACCTGCGTCGTTTGATCTCGGTCAAGGCGACGACGGCGTCGCTTGAGTGAAAATTATTTTAGGCCTAAAATAATTTTGCAGTCGGTTCGGGGAGAGGGGCTTCAGATGCGTATCGCGGTGGTCGGCGGCGGGCCTGCGGGGCTCTATTTCGCGCTCCTGATGAAGCGGGACTGGCCGAATCTCGACATCACGGTCTTCGAGCGCAACCAGCCCGACGACACCTTCGGCTTTGGAGTCGTCTTCTCCGACCAGACGCTGGACATCTTCAAGGCCGCCGACGAGGCGAGCTACGCCGCCATTCGCGACAATTTCGCATATTGGGACGACATCGAGGTCCACTTCAAGGACAGCGTCCACCGCGTCTCCGGCAATGGCTTCTGCGGCTGCTCGCGCCGCTCGCTCCTGCTCCTGGTGCAGGCGCGGGCGCGCGAACTCGGCGTCTCCCTTCGCTTCGGCGAGGAGGCGGCCGATATCGAGACGCTGAAGCACGAGTTCGATCTCGTGGTCGGTTCCGACGGCATCAACAGCCGCATCCGCGAGGGCTGGCGCGACCGGTTCCAGCCGGAGGTCGATCTGCGGCCGAACCACTTCACCTGGATGGGCTCGACGCGGCCCTTTGACGCCTTCACCTTCTTCTTCAAGGAGACGCAGCACGGCGTCTTCATCGCCCATTGCTACCAGTACGAGGCCGGCCGCTCGACCTGGGTGCTGGAGACCGACCCCGAGACCTTCCGGAAGGCGGGGCTCGGCGCGATGGACGAGGCGGCCTCCGCCGCCTTCCTCGAAGGCATCTTCGCGGAGGAGCTGCAGGGCCACCGGCTGATCACCAATCGCTCGCTCTGGCGCAACTTCCCGATGATCCGCTGCCGCCACTGGGTGGTCGAGAACGTCGTCCTGCTGGGTGATGCCAAGGCGACCGCGCATTTCTCGATCGGCTCGGGCACCAAGCTCGCGATGGAGGATGCGATCGGCCTGCACAAGGCTTTCCACGCAGCGGGGTTGCAGGTCACGGAGGCGCTCGCCCTTTTCGAGCGCACCCGCCGCGAAGAGGTCGAGAAGACGCAGCACGCCGCGGATGTCTCGCTGGTCTGGTTCGAGCAGCTCGGCCGCTTCTGGGATTTCGATCCGCTGCGCTTCGCCTTCGGCCTGATGACCCGCTCCAAGGCGATCACCTATGACAATCTCGCGCTGCGCGCCCCCGACATGGTCGCCGCCGTCGACGAGATGGTCGCGGGCGAACTCGGCCCGCTCGCCCGCCGCCGCAAGGACGGCAGCGCCGTGCCGCCGGCCTTCCAGCCGCTGAAGCTGCGCGATCTCACGCTGGAGAACCGCATGGTGCTCGCGCCGATGTGCCAGTATTCGGCTGAAGACGGCGTGCCGGGCGACTGGCACCTGATGCATTATGGCTCGCGCGCGATCGGCGGGCCCGGCCTGATCTTCACCGAGATGACCTGCGTCGCCGCCGATGCGCGGATTACGCCCGGCTGCGCCGGTCTCTACACCGATGCGCAGGAGGCCGCCTGGACCCGCATCGTCGCTTTCGTCCATGCCAACTCCGCCGCCAAGCTCTGCCTCCAGCTCGGCCATGCCGGGCGAAAAGGGGCGACCAGGCTGATGTGGGAGGGCATGGACCGCCCGCTCGCGGAGGGCGCTTGGCCGATCCTCTCGGCTTCGGCCTTGCCCTATTATCCCGAGAGCCAGGTGCCCCGCGAGATGACGCGCGCCGACATGGACCGCGTGAAGGCGGAGTTCGTGGCGGCGGCCGAGCGCGGCGCGCGCGCCGGCTTCGACATGCTCGAGCTCCACTGCGCCCATGGCTATCTGCTGGCGAGCTTCCTCTCGCCGCTGACCAACCGCCGCGGCGACGACTATGGCGGATCCGTCAAAAACCGCCTGCGCTATCCGCTGGAGGTGTTCCGGGCACTGCGCGAAATCTGGCCTCGCGAGAAGCCGATGTCGGTTCGTATCTCCGCGACCGATTGGGCTGAAGGCGGCCTCTCGGCGGAGGATTCGGTCGCGATCGCCGAGGCCTTCGCCGCCGAGGGCTGCGATCTCGTCGACGTCTCGACCGGCCAGACCGTGCGCGAATCGCGGCCCATCTATGGCCGCATGTTCCAGACCCCGTTCTCGGACCAGATCCGCAACGAGGCCCGCGTCGCGACCATGTGCGTCGGCAACATCACCACGGCCGACCAGGCCAACACGATCGTCGCCTCCGGCCGGGCCGATCTCGTCGCGCTCGGGCGCCCGCATCTGTCGGACCCGTCCTTCGTGCTGCGTTCGGCCGCCTGGTACGGCGTCGATCTGATGCAGCCGGTGCAGTATGGGCCGGGGAAGGACCAGCTCATGCGCAACACCCCGCGCGAGCGGCAGGACCTGGAGGCGCTCAAGCTCAAGGCCAAGCCGAGCCGGCATGCGCTCAGCCCCTGAGGCCGCGTGGCGGCGTCGGCCCGGACTGGAACATCCGGCCGGCCGCAGGGTTGCCTGATCCGATGCCCGCACGCTGCGCGGGCCAGGAAAGGGTTATCCGATGTTCCGCTCGCTTCCGGGCCTCGCGCTCGCCGCCGCTCTCTCGGCCCTGACCTCCGCCGCCCTGGCCCAGCCGCAGGGCCAGACCACGACGGCCCCCTCTTCGCCGGCAGAGGCCAGGGCCAGCGGCGGCCTCGGCCCGAGGACCACGAACCCGACGGAGATCGACAAGGGCCAGAACATGATTTTACCGAATGCCGGGCGTTCGGGCGAATCGGCGGCTCCGACCATGGTCTACGACTGCACGAAAAGGCCGCAGGACTGCACGACGCCCATCAATCCGGGTGACAAGGCCGACCTGCCCGAGACCTCTGCCACGCCGCAGACATCGAGGCCCTGATCGTCTGTGCCCGATTGCGTGGCTGCAACCTCCTCATTGCCGGCGCATCCATTCCATTGCCCGCCGCGGGCGCTATCTCTGGCCCAGGAGCCGAGCCCGTTCTGGCTCGGCGAGATTGGTGAAGGGGCCATCAGATGAAGCTCACCGGAATCCATCACGTCACCGCGATCTCGGCCGATGCACCGGGCAATCGCCACTTCTATGTCGAGACGCTGGGCATGCGCCTGGTCAAGAAGACGGTGAACCAGGACGATACCTCCGCCTATCACCTGTTCTATGCCGATGGCGCCGGCTCGCCAGGCACCGACCTGACCTTCTTCGACTGGCCGGCCCCGCCCGCCCGCCGCGGGACCCATTCGATCGTCCGCACCTCGCTGCGCGTCGCCGATGAGGCCTCGCTGGGTTGGTGGCGCGAGCGTCTGACGGCCGCTGGCATCGCGGTGACGCCGATCCGCGCCATCAACGGCCGGGCCGCGGTCGATTTCGAGGATCCGGAGGGTCAGCGCCTCACCCTGACCGCTGATGGTGGCGCGATTCCCTTCGTGGTCTGGGAGAAGAGCCCGGTCCCGCCGGAGCATCAGATCCGCGGCCTTGGCCCGGTCACCATGTCGGTTCCGAAGCTTGAGCGGACTGAAATCGTGCTGACGCAGCTGCTGGGGCTGGAGCGTATCGGCAGCTATCGCGACGCCGCTCATGCGACCGGCGAGATCCACGTCTTCAGGATCGGGGAGGGCGGCCCAGCGGCGGAACTGCATGTCGCGGTCGAGCCGGATCTGCAGCAGGCGCGCGAAGGTGCCGGCGGTGTCCACCATCTCGCTTTGCGCACCCCGAGCTTTGCCGACTATGACGCCTGGGCCGAGCGCCTGCGCGCCGCCGGCTACCCCAACAGCGGCCCGGTCGACCGCTTCTATTTCCGCTCGCTCTATCTGCGCGAGCCGAACGGAATCCTGATCGAGATCGCGACCGATGAGCCGGGCTTCGCCACCGACGAGCCGGCGGAGACAATGGGCGAGGCGCTGTCGCTGCCGCCCTTCCTCGAAGGCCGCCGCGCCGCGATCGAGGCCGGCCTCAAGCCGCTCTGACCGAAGGCCTCGGCCGCGGGTTCGACATCACCGCGGGGCGGGCCGGGCTATCGGTCCGCCCCGCTGGTTTTTGTCGCAATCGCCGGATGGCCTTCACCCCGCCTTAACCAAGACCGCCTCTACTCCAGGCAGGCCGCTTTGCCGGCTCGCGCCGTCCCGTTGCGACGGCGCCTGTGTGTTGAGTCGGGTCGAGAGCGTTACGGGATGTCGGGTCAGGGCTACAGGCTGCGGATGGCGTCGCGAACCCGCTACCGGGTCGGCCACAACGTCTTCGTCCAGATCGCCGCCATCATCGTCGCCTGCGGCGTCGGCTATGTCGCGCTCGATCCCGGTCCTGAGGTGCCGCGTCCCGCCCCCGTGGGCGCCCAGCGCGACGTCACGGTCACCGGCTCGCTCGCCTCGTCCTCCACCGCTTATCGCGACCTGCTCAGGCCCGGCTTTGCGCTCGGAACGACGCCCTCGGCCTTCGGCGCGCAGGCGCCGCTCCCGGCCGGGCTCCAGCGCAGCGAGGCACCCGTCCAGGCCGCCCGCCTGCCGCCCGCCTCTGTGGCTGCTCCCTCATCGCCGCCAACCCAGCCGGCTCCTGCGGCGGTTGCGTCCGTCGCGGTACCCGCAGCCGAGTCACAGGCCGTCACCCGCATCGTGAAGGACGCGCCGCTGCCGGCGCCGCGTCCGGCCGAACTCAAGGGTCCGCAGACGGCCGAGCCGCCCGCCATCGCGCTGCGCCAGCCGACCCGGCGCGCCGCCCGTGTCGCCGCCGCGACGCCGGTCCCGCCGGCCGAGGACAACCGCTCCTTCTTCGAGAAGCTCTTCGGTGCCGCGCCCCAGCCCAAGGGGCCGGCCATGGCCTATGCCGCGCCCGAGGACGACGCGGTCGACCATTCGCGCGGCCGCCGCCTCAGCCCGTCCTTCGGGCCCGCGCCCGGGGCCGCACAAGCCACCGCGATCTACGACATCAGCGCCAAGACCGTGCACATGCCCAATGGCGAGAAGCTGGAGGCCCATTCCGGCTTTGGCGACAAGATGGACGATCCCCGCTATGTCCACATCCGGATGCATGGCGCGACGCCGCCCCACACCTACAACCTTGTCGAGCGTGAAGCCCTCTTCCATGGCCACCGCGCCCTGCGGATGCATCCGGTCGGGGGCAGCAGCGCAATCTATGGCCGCGCCGGCCTTCTGACCCACCCCTATCTGCTCGGACCTAACGGCCAGTCCAATGGCTGCATCTCCTTCAAGGATTATGACCGCTTCCTGCAGGCCTATCTGCGCGGCGAGGTGAAGCGCATCGTGGTCGTCGCCAGCATGCGCGACGCACCGACCTCGCTGATCGCCTCGCGTTGACGCGCAGGTGAGCGGCGCGATCCCGCCCGCTCGCAACCGCGCCGGGCCGGTCGCCAGCCTCGCCCTGCAGGATCGCCCGGCGGTCGATGCCAGGGCTGGCGGGTGACTTAGCCACGGCGGAGTGCTGGATCGGCTTTCTCTGAAGCGCCCGCCGCCCTGGTCGCCTCAGCCTTTGGCGGCGGCCTTCGCCTTGGCCGCCGCAGCCTTCGGCTTGGCCGCGGCGGCCTTCGCCCCGGCTTTGGCTGCGCCCGCTTTCGCCGCAGCGGGTTTGGTCGCAGCCTTGGCCGCGGGCTTCTTGGCCGGCGCCTTGGCGGCCTTCG
>CALRYW010000070.1:0-21908 GCA_943372485.1 Allobosea thiooxidans | reverse complement strand
ACGCGCGCGCTCTGGGCGAAGGCGGGCGCGAGTTCGCCGAGATAGACGAAGACATCCGCCGCGAGCACGAGATCGGCGCCGGCATCCGGCCGGCTGGCCAGGAAGGCGGTCAGGCCGGCCACGGCGAGCTTGTCGTAGAGCGGCGAGCCATCCGGCAGGGTCTTGGCCCGCGCCCGCTCGATCATGCGCGGCGAGACATCGCAACCTGCGAGAAAACCGCAGGCGTCGCGGATCGCCTCGCCCATCAGCCCCGTGCCGCAGCCGAGGTCGAAGGCGGTCGCGAACCGCATCGGCCGGCCGGCGTTGTCGCAGAGGCGAGCCAGCGCGGCCCGTATCAGATCGGGAGCGTTGTAATGCAGGGCCTGGGTGAGGTGGCTGTCGAAGCGCTCGGCATAGCCATCGAAGAGCGTGCCGGAGAAATTCTCGGAGGTGGCGTCCTCCGCCGGCATCGCGCCGATGCGGGCAAGGTCGAGCCGGGCGCCGAAATGGTCGTTGGGGTCGAGCGTCAGACATTGCCGCCAGGCGGTCGCCGCCTCTTCCTTGTGCCCGAGCGCCTCCTGAGCGAGGCCATAGAGATGCCAGGCCGCGGTGAAGTGGTAGGCTTGCGCCAGGGTCTGGTCGAGGATCTCGACGCAGGCCTTCGCGTCGCCTTCCTTGAAGGCGGCCTCGGCCCAGCCATAGCGGCGGTCCAGCGTCGGATCGCCGGAACTGGCGGAATGCGCGGTCGGGGCCTTTTCGATCATGCGCGCGGGTCTATCTGAGGAGCATGACGCTGGCCAGACCCAACGCGCCGGGGACGATGCGACCCTCCGATCTGCTGATCCCGACGCCGGCCGGCCTCTGGTGCCCTCCGGCCGATGTCTACATCGACCCGGTGCGGCCGGTGGCGCGGGCGCTGATCACCCATGGCCATTCCGACCATGCCCGCGCCGGCCATGGCGCCGTGCTGGCGACCCGCGAGACGCTCGCCATCATGGCGCTGCGCTATGGCGATGGCTTCACCGGCCAGCGGCAGGAGGCCGTGCCGGGCGAGACGGTGCGGATCGGGCCGGTGGACTTCACCTTCGTGCCGGCCGGGCATGTGCTCGGATCGGCCCAGATCGTTGTCGAATGGGGCGGCCTGCGCATCGTCGCCTCGGGCGATTACAAGCGCGAGCGCGACCCGACCTGCGCCGGCTTCGAGCCCGTGCCCTGCGACATCTTCATCACCGAGGCGACCTTCGGCCTGCCGGTCTTCCGCCATCCGCCCGCCCATGCCGAGGTCGCCAAGCTCCTGGAATCGGTCCGGCTCTTTCCCGAGCGGACCCACATCGTCGGCGCCTATTCGCTGGGGAAGGCCCAGCGCGTCATGGCCCTGATCCGCGAAGCCGGCTACGAGCGCCCGCTCTATCTCCATGGCGCGATGGAGAAGCTGACCGAATTCTACCTGTCGGAGGGCGCGCAGCTGGGCGAGGTCCGCAAGGTCGTCGCCGCGGAGCGCAAGACGCTGGGCGGCGAGATCGTCATCTGCCCGCCGAGCGCGATCCAGGATCTCTGGGCCCGCAAGTTCCCCGACCCCGTCACGAGCTTCGCTTCGGGCTGGATGCGGATTCGCGCCCGCGCCCGCCAGAAGGGCGTCGAACTGCCCCTGATCGTCTCCGATCATGCCGACTGGGACGACCTCCAGGCCACGATTCGCGAGACCGGCGCCGGCGAGATCTGGGTCACCCATGGCGAGGCGGACGCGCTCGTCCACTGGTGCACGAGCGTCGGCCTGCGCGCCAAGCCGCTGCATCTCGTCGGCTATGGCGACGAGGGCGAAGCCGAGACCGTCGCGGAGGGCGCCGATGCTGTCGCCGTCTGAGGCTGGGGGCCTATTTCGTCTGCGCGACGACAGGGCGGCCCGACGCCGTGAGCGAAACCAGCCCCGCGGCCATGTCGCGGGCGAGGCAGTCATAGCCCGCATCGCTCATGTGGAAGCTGTCCGCCGCGAGTGCGGCCCGGAAGGCCTGGGCATCGGCCTCGTGCCACTCCCGCATCGTCTCGTAGCGGGTGAAGACGGGCACGCTCTCGCGCTTGGCCATCTCGGCGATCGCCGCGACATAGCTCTGGTAGCGCGCCGGCTCCCGGATGCCGGGGAAATACTGCGGGTCGAGCAAAGCCAGGCTGACGCCGGCCTGCTTCACCATGGCGATACCATCGGCGATCATCGCCCGGAACGCCGCCATATCATCGCCGCGCACCGCGTCATTGGTGCCGACCTGCCAGATCACGAGGTCGTAGCGGCGCTCGGTCAGGGCCTTCTTCAGCCGCGTCAGCGTCTCGGGCGCGATCTCGCCGCCGATGCCGGCATTGGCGATGGTCACCTGCATGCGGGGCCAGGCTGCCGAGAGCAGGGTCTGCAGGCGCGACGGATAGCTCCTGTCGCGCGTCGTGGCGCCGACACCCTCGGTCGAGGACGAGCCAATGGCGAGAATTTCGAGCTTGCCGCCGGCGGCGATGCGCGGCGCGAGCGCGGCGAGCTTCTGGTTCGGCGCGACGATCGGCGTTTCGCGGCAGGTGAAGGAGCCGGCCACGGCGACACCCGACAGTGCAGTCGCGAGGACGGCGGCGAGCCCCAGGGTTCGGATCGCAGGAAGCATTGGCAGGTGGACTCCCCTCAGACAGATCAGCCTGCGGGCGCCTTCATGAACGGAAACTGAATGATGCGGGACCGCAATGTCGGCTGGCGGGTCCGCCTGCCACTACGGCCGGGATGGGCACCATGAACCGCTTCGCCTGGCTTCTCGACCGGCTGGCCTATGAGCCGCGCCGCAATGCCAAGCTGGCGCTGATCGCGGATTATCTGCGCAGCACGCCCGATCCCGACCGTGGTCTTGCCCTGGCGGCGATGACCGGCGGGCTCGCTTTCCCCAACGCCAAGGCCGGGCTCGTCCGGGCCCTGATCGCCGAGCGGACGGACCCGGTGCTGTTCGCGCTCTCCTATGACTATGTCGGCGATCTCTCGGAGACGGTCGCGCTGATGTGGCCGGCGCGTCGGGGGGCGAACGACGTGCCCCATTTGCCGGACGTCGTCGAGGGACTGCGCAGCGTCGGCAAGACCGAATTGCCCCGCCTCGTCGCCTCCTGGCTCGACGCGCTCGACGAGACCGGCCGCTGGGCGCTGCTGAAGCTGATCACCGGCAGCCTACGCATCGGCGTCTCCGCGCGCCTCGCCAAGACGGCAGCCGCCAGCCTCGGCGGCATCCCCGCCGACGAGGTCGAGCAGGTCTGGCACGGGCTCGAGCCGCCCTATGCCACACTCTTCGCCTGGCTGGAGGGCAGGGGGCCGCGGCCCGAGGCGACCGATCCCGCACCCTTCCGTCCGGTGATGCTGTCGCACCCGATCGAGGATGGCGATTTCGAGAAGATGAACCCGGCCGAATTCCAGGCCGAGTGGAAATGGGACGGCATCCGCGTCCAGGCCGTCACCGGCACGCGGCCGAATGGCGAGCGCGTCACGCGGCTGTTCTCGCGCACCGGCGAGGACATCGCCGCCGCCTTTCCGGACGTGGTCGAGGCGCTGACGCTGGATGGCACGCTCGACGGCGAATTGCTGGTGCGGCGCGAGGCGGCGGTCCAGAGTTTCAACAGCCTGCAGCAGCGGCTCAACCGCAAGAGCGTGACGCCCAAGATGCTGCTCGAGCACCCCGCGCATATCCGCGCCTATGACCTGCTCGTCGATGGAGACGATGATCTGCGCGAGCTGCCGCTCTCGGCGCGCCGGACGCGGCTGGAGGCTTTCGTGGTCCGCCTCGCCCGCCCGGTCGTCGATCTCTCCCCGCCGATCGCCTTCAGCGACTGGGAGTCGCTGGCCGCGGCGCGCGCCGACCCCGCGGCTGCGGGCGCCGGCGCGGATGCCGAGGCGGTCGAGGGCTGCATGATCAAGCGCCTCGACTCGCCCTATCTGCCGGGCCGCCCCAAGGGCCATTGGTGGAAGTGGAAGCGCGAGGCCAGGCTCATCGACTGCGTGCTGATGTATGCCCAGCGCGGCCACGGCAAGCGCTCGTCCTTCTATTCGGATTTCACCTTCGGCGTCTGGCGCGCCGGCGCTGGCGGGGCGGACGAGCTGGTGCCGGTCGGCAAGGCCTATTTCGGCTTCACCGACGAGGAACTGGTCGAACTCGACCGTTATGTCCGCAAGCACACGCTCAACCGCTTCGGTCCGGTCCGCGAGGTCACGCATACGGTCGACAGCGGGCTCGTCTTCGAGGTCGCCTTCGAGGGGTTGCAACGCTCGACGCGGCACAAGTCCGGTGTCGCCATGCGCTTTCCCCGCATCAGCCGGATTCGCTGGGACAAGCCCCCGTTCGAGGCCGACCGCATCGAGGCGCTGGAGGCGCTGCTGCCGCCGAATGGCTGATTGCGCACCGGCACGCGATGGTTCACAGCCTGCCGGGTCGGCGGCCGCTCGCGCCGATGGCTTGAACCGGTGTCCGATTGAGGCACAATGCGGACCGGGCATGAGGATGGGATCCCATGAAACGACAGCCGTCGACACGGATCGTCATCGCGGATGATCATCCGCTCTTTCGTGGCGCGCTCCGGCAGGCGGTCTCGACCGCCCTCGAAGGCGCCGATGTCAGCGAGGTTGGCTCGCTGGAGGCGCTGACCGAAGCGCTCGACAGCGGCGGCGACGCCGATCTCGTCCTGCTCGATCTCACCATGCCGGGCGTGCAGGGCTTCTCCGGCCTGCTCTTCCTGCGGGCCGACCATCCCGAGATCCCGGTCATCGTGGTCTCCGCCAATGACGACCCGGCCGTGATCCGCCGCTGCATCGAGTTCGGCGCGCTCGGCTTCCTGCCCAAGACGGCCGATGTCGAGCAGATGGGAGAGGCGATCCGGGCCGTGCTCGACGGCGGCGTCTGGACGCCGCCGGGGGTCGATCTGACGGCGCCCGTCGATGCCGAGACCGCGACGATGGTGCGCAACCTCTCGACGCTGACGCCGCAGCAGGTGCGCGTGCTGATGATGCTGTCCGAAGGGCTCCTCAACAAGCAAATTGCCTATGAACTCGGCGTCTCCGAAGCGACGGTGAAGGCGCATGTCTCGGCGATCCTGACCAAGCTCGATGTCGACAGCCGCACCCAGGCGGTCATCGCCGCCGCCAAGATCGCCGGAACCGCCTGGGCCACGGCCGGGGCCTCCGCGACCTCCTGACCCGCGAGCGGGTTGACAGCCCGTTCAGCCGGGGTTCAACCATCCGGGCGCCTGATGGGCGCAGATCGGGGACTTGCTAGACCATGGCCAATGGCAGGATCGAACGCTTTCTCGGCGGCTCGCCGCTCGGCGTGCTCGTGCGGCTGCTCTTCATCTCGCTGCTGGTCGGGGCTGCCATGGCCTTTCTCGGCCTCTCGCCGCGCGCCCTGTTCGAGGCCGCAATGCGATTCGTGCGTTCTCTCGGCGATCTCGGTTTCGGCGCCCTGAGCGAGGTCGGCCAGTGGATCATCGGCGGCGCGCTCCTCGTCGTGCCGCTCTGGCTGCTGTCTCGCCTCTTCGCCGCGCGCCGCTGACGGCCGCGGCTTCATCCCGACAATCGCCGCCGCGTCCGCAAAGAGCGGCGCTGGATCTAAAGGCCCTTTCCGGCTGCGATGGCGGCGGCCTCGCGCCCGACCAGGGCGGAGAGTTTCGGCAGCCCGGCCCGGCGCGCCTCAGCGGCGAGGCCGGCCTTGACCGTCTTCACCAACCCGGGCCCCTGGAAGACCATCGCGGAATAGAACTGCACGAGATCGGCCCCGGCGCGGATCTTGGCGAAGGCGGCTTCCGCCGAGTCGATGCCGCCGACACCGATGAGCGGGAACTGGCGTTCGACCCGCAGGAAGGCCTCGGCGAGCAGGCGCGTCGAGGTCTCGAAGAGCGGCTTGCCCGAGAGCCCGCCTGTCTCCGTCTTCGCCGGGCTGCGCAGGCTGGCCGGGCGGGCGATGGTGGTGTTGGAGACGATCAGCCCGTCGATGTGACGGCGCCGGGCGACCGCGATTATGCCGTCGAGTTCCGGCAGGGTGAGGTCGGGCGCGATCTTCAAGAGCATCGGCGTCGGTCGCCCGCCTGCCGCCGCCTCGTCGCGCGCTTCCAGCGCCCGGGCGATCAAATCGTCGAGCGCGGCTTCCGCCTGCAGGTCGCGCAGCCCCGGCGTATTGGGCGAGGAGACATTGACGGTGACGAAATCGGTGAGCGGCGCGAGCCTGCGCGTCAGCACCGCATAATCCGCCGCGCGGTCGGCCGAGTCCTTGTTGGCGCCGAGATTGACGCCGACGATGCCTCCGCGTGCCCGCCGGGCCGCCAGCCGCTGCGCCACGGCTTCCATGCCGTCGCTGTTGAGGCCGTAGCGGTTGATCACGGCCGCATCCTCGACCAAGCGAAAGACCCGCGGCCTGGGATTGCCGGGCTGGGGCAGGGGCGTGACACCGCCGACCTCGACGAAGCCGAAGCCGAGGCCGAGCGCCCCGTCCACCGCCTCGGCATGCTTGTCGAAGCCCGCCGCGAGACCGACCGGATTGGAGAAGGACAGCCCGAAGGCTTCGGTCGCCAGCACCGGATCATCCGGGGGCGGCCGCAGCGGGGGCGCGGCCGCCAGCGCCGCGACCGTCAGCCGGTGGGCGGTCTCGGCATCCATCTTGTGGATCAGCGGCCGGGCGAGGTTGAACAGGGAGCCGATCACGCGACGTCACCCGGAATGAGGTGGGCGCCATCCGGCCCCTGGGCGAGCGGTGCCACCCAGCGCACGTCCCGCGTCCCGAGCGGCGCGTAGAGATGCGGGAACAGGTCGCCGCCCCGCGAGGGCTCGTAGCGCAGCGCCGCGCCGAGCTTGTCATCCTCGACCGCGATCAGGAGCAGATCCCGCTGACCGGCGAAATGCTTCGCCACGGTTTCGCGGAGCTGGGCGCCGGTCGAGAAGTGGATGTAGCCGTCGCTGAGATCGATGGCGGCGCCGTCGAAGCGCCCTTCGGCTTCGGCCGCGCGCCACAGGCTGTCGGGGCAGATCTTGTAGATGAGCGGCACGGGCGACCTCGGCGGCTGGGGGCTGCGGGACGGCTTAGCGGCTGTCAGGAGGCTTCGCCAATTTTTATCGTTGCCCCGATCAAAATCAGATTGAAGTCTCATGGATTAGGGGATATTTCCTATCGTCATCCCCGGCTGACGGCAACATCCCTGCGAGGCGCGCGGTGCTCTCCCACGATCAGATCTGGACCGCGATCGATGCGCTCGCCCAGCGCTATGGCTTCACCGCCTCGGGCCTGGCCCGCAAGGCCGGCCTCGACGCCACGACCTTCAACCGCTCCAAGCGCATCGGGCCCGACGGGCGCGAGCGCTGGCCCTCGACCGAATCGATCGCCAAGATCCTGGCCGCCACGGGCGCCTCGCTCGAGGAGTTCATGAGCGTGGTGATGCGGCGCGGCGCGGCACCCTCGCGCACGATCCCCCTGATCGGCTTCGCCCAGGCGGGATCTGGCGGTTTCTTCGACGATGGCGGCTTTCCGGTCGGCACGGGCTGGGAGGAGGTCGCCTTCCCCGGCGTCACCGACGACAAGGCTTACGCGCTGGAAATCTCCGGCGATTCGATGCTGCCGCTCTACCGCGACGGCGACACCATCATCGTCTCGCCGACGGCGACCGTGCGCCGTGGCGACCGCGTCGTCGTCAAGACCGTCGAGGGCGAGGTGCTGGCCAAGCAGCTCAAGCGCCAGACGGCAAAAACCGTCGAGCTCGCCTCGCTCAATCCCGAGCATGGCGACCGCGTGCTGGCCCTCGCCGAGATCGCCTTCATGGCGCGGGTGATCTGGGCGAGCCAATAGTTCGGGCTGGGCCGCTCAGGCGCTGGCCGATCGGGCCGCCGGCAGCGTCACCTTGAACACCGCCCCGGTCTCCGACGGCTCCAGCGTGATCATGCCGCCATGTAGCCGCACGAGCTCCGCCGCGATGGCGAGCCCGAGTCCCGTGCCTCCCGGCGTCACCGAGCCGCGGAAGGCCTGGAACAGGTTGGCCCGGGCCCGCTCGGGCACGCCCGGGCCGTTATCGGCGACGCGCAGGACGACCGAGCCGTTGTCGCGCTCGGCGCGCACGGCCAGCATCGGCCGCAAGCCGGCCTCCGCGCCGGCCTGCGTCAGCGCCTGCACCGAGTTGCGCATCAGGTTGAGCAGGACGCGCGCCATCTGGTCGGGGTCGCATGGGGCCACGAGATCGCTCGGGACCTCGTTGGCGAAGGTAACGAGTGCGGCCTCCGCGAGGCCCAGCATCTCGGCCTGTTCGGCCACGAGCTGGCGCAACGCCACGTCCTTCAGCACGGGAGTCGCCTCGGCCGCCCGGCCATAGGCCAGCGTCGCCTGGCAGAAATCGATCGCGCGCCCGAGTGTCGCGATCAGCCGCGGCGCGAAGCTCTTGATCTTGGCGTCGCGGGTCTCGGTCAGCCGGTCCGACATGAGCTGGGCGGCGGCCAGCATGTTGCGCAGGTCATGATTGATCTTGCTGACCGCGAGGCCGAGCTCGGCCAGGTGCTTCTTGGTCCGCAACTCGCCCGCGAGCGTCATCTGCATCCGCGCCAGTGCGCGCTGCGCCTCGCCGATCTCGTCGGCCCGCTGCGTCGGCTCGATGATCCGGTGCGGATTCTCCGGGTCGATCTCGAACTCCATCACATTGGCGGCGAGCTGGCGGATCGGGCCGACGATCATCCAGTTGAGCGCGAGATAGACGGCTACTGCGGTCAGCCCCGAGATGATCAGCGAGATCACCAGCAGATTGCCCGAGAATTTCAGCAGCGCGTGCCGCAGCGGCGCTTCGTCGATGACGATCTCGACGAAATCGGCCCCGCCGACCGCCTCGCCGATGACGCGGATCGGCATCTGGGCCGGCGGCATCACCAGCGTTTCCAGCGCGTCGCCGATCGCTTCGACCCAGCCCATGCTGCGCAGGTCGACCGTACGGGAGACCGCCGCGGGCGGCATTGAATCGAGGCTGAGCAGCCGCCTCGCCCCGCCGACGCGCGCTGCGATCGCGCGGGCGCCGACGCCCATCAGCAGGCGGTTTTCGCTGCCCTCAGGCAAGCCGTCCTGCGGCGCCCCCTCCAGCACCAGCACGG
This sequence comes from Allobosea thiooxidans, assembly GCA_943372485.1. Lineage (GTDB taxonomy): Bacteria > Pseudomonadota > Alphaproteobacteria > Rhizobiales > Beijerinckiaceae > Allobosea > Allobosea thiooxidans_A. The sequence continues at coordinate 12,817 of CALRYW010000070.1, read as the reverse complement.
CGATCTGCGCCGCCGCGAGCCGGTCGTTGAGCCAGTTGCGCCGGAAATTGGCGACGGAGGGCAGATAGATCAGCACCTCTGCCAGCATGACGAACAGCACCGTCAGGACGAGCAGCTTGGCCGACAGGCCGAGCCGCGTCAGCCCGCGCGGCAGGCTGATCGAGATCTGTTCCCTGTCGGGCATCTGAGGCTGCATCGGCGGCATACCTACCCGAAACGGCGCAGGATGCCGATGATGCGGCGCAGCAGCGGCTTAGTGGCGAGGGGCATCAGGAAGGAGGCCGCGGCGCGCTTCGAGACCTCCGACAGCGACGGCCAGGGCGCCAGCAGCTCCGCCAGTTCAGCGGCGCTCATCTCGCGCTTCAGCGCCAGACCGATGGTCGCGATCAACTCGTCCGCCTGTGCGCCGACGATGCTCGCACCCAGCAGCTTGCCCTTCGCGTCGGTGACGAGCTTCACGAAGCCGTCCGTCGTCCGCTCCGCCTGGGCCCGCGCGCTCTCGGCATAGGGCCAGCGCAGGATGCGGACCGGGCCGTTCTCGAGGGCGTCCGCCTCCGACAGGCCGACTCGGGCGATCGCCGGAAAGGTGCGCGTCGCCTGGGGCGCCGCCAGCGGTGCGAAGGCGCCCGGCTGCCGGAACAGGGCGTTGCGCAGCACGAGCCGGGCCTGCTCCTCGGCGACATGACCGCCCCCGATCGAGCCGGGCGCGCCGCCGGCACAGTCGCCGATCGCATAGACGCGGCGGTTCGTGCAGCGCAGGCGGCGATCGACCTGGATCCCGGCCGGTCCGCGGCGAATGCCGGCAAGTTCGAGGTCGAGCCCGTCGATGGCGGGCTCGGCGGGACCGGCGAGCAGAAGATGCGTGCCCTCGATCGTTCGTTCGGAGCCGCTGTCACCACCGCCAATGACCAGTCGCACGCCGCCCTTCGCGCGCTCGACGCGTTCGATCGTGGCGCGCTCGTGCAGCGCCAACCCTTCGCGCAGGAGCGTCCGGCGCAGGATGGCGACCGCCTCCGGATCCTCGCGCCCGAGCAGATCGCCCTCGTCGACCAACTCCACCTGGCTTCCGAGGCGCCGCATCGCCTGCGCGATCGCGACGCCGGTGGCCTGGCCACCGAGCACGATCAGCCGCTCCGGCCGGCGCGTCAGGGCGGCCAGATCCGCCACTGAGAGATGTGGGGTGCCGTCGAGGCCGGGAAGGGCCGGCGCCACCATGCGGGCGCCGGTGGCGATCACGAAGCGCCTCGCTTTGATGGCCTGGCCCGCCACCACCACCGTGCTGCGGCTGACGAAGCGCGCTTCCCCCCGGAGCACGGTCGCGCCCAGCGCGGTCAGGCGCTCGGCCGAGACGTTGGGGGCCTGTGCCGTCAGCACGCGCTGGATGTGGTCATGCAGTTGCGCGTCGTCGATCTCCGGCTCCGCCGCGACGATGCCGAACCGCCTCGCCTCACGGACGGCCTGGGCCCGCGCTCCGGCGGCCGCCAGCGCCTCGATGACGGCGTTGCCGACATCGCCGCCCATCCGGTCGCGCTCGACGACGACGATGGCGACACCGAAGGCCGCGGCAGCGGTCGCGAAGGCGAGCCCGCCGGTCCCGGCGCCGATCACGCAGAGGTCCGGCGTCAGGGGCGCGGACTGAGGGGGGGGCGTCGCAGGGTCGCTCAAGCAGGCGCTCCCATGCGCGGCCAAAACACGCACGGCGCGCGCCCGGGCAGCGATGCGAAGGGGCCGTCGGATGCGATCATGCCGTCTCCCTGGCTGGCAGATGAAAGGCCATTGTCGCTGATGCGTCGTCGCTCGAGCAGAATCAAGGCGGGTCCGTCGCGCGAGCCGCTTTCTGCGCTGTGGCGGAGGGCCGGGGAACCGTGCCCATTCGTCACGCCCTGACCGTTCAGGCCACGTGACGGCCCTTTTCGACAAGGGCTGCCAGGGGCGCGGGCCTGCCGAAAAGATAGCCCTGCGCCCGCTGGGCCCCGAGAAGCTGGACGGCGATCCGCTGCTGCTCGGTCTCGATGCCCTCGACCACGACATTCATCGAGAGCCGGCGTGCCAACTGGCACACGGCCTCGATGATCGCCTTGGACGCCTCGCTGGAGTGGACCGTCCGCGTGAAGCTCTGGTCGATCTTCACCTGGGCGAAGGGATAGGTCGAGAGATAGGCAAGCGAGGAATAGCCGGTGCCGAAATCGTCGAGCGCGAAGGTCACGCCGAGCGTGCGCAACTCATCGATGACGCCGAGCGTCGTCTTGTTGTCCTCGATCAACAGCGATTCGGTCACCTCCAGCGTCAGCCTGTGCGACGGCAGGCTGGATGTGATCAGGGCCAGCTTCACCGCTTCGATGATGCGGCGTGGCTCGCGGAACTGCAGCGGCGAGATGTTGACGGAGACGCCGACATGCTTCTCCCAGGAGGCGGCGTCCTTGCAGGCCTGCCGGATCGCCCAGTCGCCGAAGGTGGCGATCAGGCCGGACTGTTCGGCGATCGGGATGAACTGGCCGGCGGGAACCATGCCGCGCGTCGGATGGCGCCAGCGCATCAGCGCCTCGCGTGAGACCACCTCGCCCGTGCGCAGGTCGATGATCGGCTGGTAGAACAGCTCCAGCGAGCCGTCCTCGCAGGCCTTGCGCAGGTCGACCTCGAGTTCGTGGCGCTCCAGCATCTCCTCGGCCATCGCCGGATTGAAGAACATCAGCGTGTTGCGGCCGGCGGCCTTGGCCTTGTAGAGCGCGGTGTCGGCGTGGCGCAGCAGATCCGCCGGGTTGGCGCCATCGGTGGGCGCCATCGCGATGCCGATGCTCGCCGTGACGTAGACCGTCTTGTTGTCGAGGGCGAAGGCGCCCGTCATCGCATCGATCATGCGCTGGGCGATCGCGGTGACGATGCTGTGGTTCGCGGCCGGCAGGATCAGCAGGAACTCGTCGCCTCCGAAGCGCGCCAGCTGGTCGCTGCTGCGGATGGCGCCGCGCAGCCGCTCGGCCGTCTCCATCAGCACGCGGTCGCCGATGTCGTGACCGAGGCTGTCATTGACCTGCTTGAAGCCGTCGAGATCGACATAGAGCAGGGCGAAGGGCTCGCCGGTCCGCTCCAGCCGCCCGAAGGCATCGGTGATGGTGCGGTTATACTCGAAGCGGTTGGCGAGGCCCGTCAGTTCGTCGAAGCGGGCCATCTGCTCGATCCGCGCCTCGGTCGCCTTTCGCTCGGTGGCATCCTCCGTCGACATCAGCACGCCGCCTTCGGCGGCAGGCGCTAAGGTCACGACCAGAACCCGGCCGTTGCGCGTCTGGATTTCCCGGCTCGTCGTCTGCTGCGTGACCTGGATTTCGGCCAGAGCCTCGCGCAGATCGCGCAGCTGGCCGGCGGCGACCACCTGCCGCTCGACCAGGAAGCGCGCGATGGCGGAGATCGGCGTGCCCGGCAGGGCGAGGGTCTCCGGCAGACCGTAGAGCGCGAGATGCGGCGCGTTGCTGACCGCCAGTTTGAGATCGCGGTCGAACATCGCCAGCCCGTGAATCATGGTGTTGAGGGCGGCGTCGAGCGTCAGGTTCTGCGAATGCAGCGCCGAGGCCAGGGCCTTCGACTGCTTGGTCGCATCGCTCAGCGCCAGCAGGTTGCGATGCAGCGAGTTGGTGATGGCGATGTTGGCCGCCACGTACAGGAACGCGAAATAGCCGATGTACTGATAATAGGGATTATGGGCCTGGATCAGGCCGAAGGCCATCGGCACGCAGAAGGTCAGCAACTGGACGGCGACGAATTTCGGCCGGCCGGCATTGCGCGAGACGTAGCCCGAGGCGATGGCGATGGTCGACGCGACCGAGGTGATGTGGGCTGCCGGATCGTCCGTATGCGTCAACGCGGCGTAGCAGCTGTAGCCGAGCACGGCGCTGAAGGCGGTGGCGCCGAGAAAGTAATCCCGGTCCCAGCGGCGGGTTTCCTCATAGCCGTCCCGGGAATGGTCGCTTTTGCGGTAGGCGACGAAGTTGGCCAGACGCAGCAGCACGATCAGCGCGACCACGATCGTGAGGGTTTCGAACAGGGGCAGGCCGGTGGAAATCCAGCACAGGAACGGGGTCAGGATTCCCGCGACGCCGCCGGGAATGATCGAGGCCGGCGACGAGAACAGGGAGCTGACGAGCAGGGCGTAGCTGGGCTGGTCGAAGCCCTCGCCCGGGCGCCGCTGCCTGGCATTCCACCAATCCCTCAGCCCGAGCGCCATCTCATCCCGCCTAGGTGGCCGCCGCAGGCGCTGCCGCAGCGCCTACAATAACTCCCCGATTAAAAGCTTTTAAAGGCCGAGAGGTAAATGTTTGGTGTTGCTGCGCGAGCCCGTCGCCATGACGGCGGTCGGGTTCAGAGGCCGAGTTGGAGGCCTCCGGCCGCCGGTCGCTGATACATCCGGGCCAGCATCCGGTCTTGCGTCTGGGCGATCCGCTGCAGCTTCGAGATCGCGCTCGGTGTCAGGCGCAGCATGCAGTCGGTCCAGATCCGGCCGAGCTCGTCGAGCTCCTGCTGCAGGTCCCCCGCACGCCGGTTGAAGGCTGAAAACAGCGCCGTCTTGGCGGCGTGCATGGGCAGCGAATCCTGGGCGTATTTCCGGATCCAGGCCTCGCCCGTACCGGTCGGCACCACCGCTTCCAGCCCGCCGGCCTCGAAGAAGGCCTGCGCGCTCATCTCCTCGCCCGACATCAGCATCCGTTCCGCCGCCCGCGCGCCCATCCGCCGCGACAGGATGGCAACGGCGGTGATCGGGAAGTGGTTGAACTTGATCTCGGGGTAGACGAACGAGGCCTGTTCTTCGGCGATCATCACGTTGCAGGAGCGCGGCGCATCAATGCCACCGCCGATCGCCTTGGCGTGGATCGTCGAGAGCGTGACGACCAGGCCGTTGAGGCCACTCGCATTCAGCACCGCGCCGGCCGCCGAAAGCCGGGCATACTCGGCCAGCGCCGCGCGGTCGTTCTTGGCCAGACAGTCCAGATAGAAATCGAGATCACCGCCGAGTGTGAAGAACGGGCCTCTGCCGCGGAAGGCCAGGAACCGGACCGGCGCACGATGATACTGGTCTGGCGCGCCCCAGAGCGCGACGATCGCGGACTGGATCTTCACCAGGCTGTCCAGCAGCTGCAGCGTGAAGACGGGCTTCAGCTCCGGCCGGATCGTGACCCAAAGCGTCTGGATCGCGGGCTCGTAGGCCAGTTGCGTCTCCGGCAGGAAGCCGGCCCGATGGCGGATCGCGTCGATGACCTCGCAGCTGTCGAGCAGGGCTGCAGGAGGGAAGTCCATGACCGAAGCAACTGACTGAAACATGCTGCTCATCCCGTATCGCCGAGGGTCTGGTGCGATGCCGACAACGTACGTGAAGTTAACAAACTGTAAATGAAATCTCGCTCGAATGGTTAATTACGTTAATCTTTATTACCTAACGTCAGGTCCTGATCTTCCGGGCGTGCCGGGACGGGGCACGCGACGCAGCCGTGAGCGAGGCCGCGCAATCGGTGTGCCGCGCCGCCGTCCTGCTTGTCCAAAGCGGCGCGGGCGGCTAACGATGCGCCGCGAATTCGCCGCGAAATGAGCGTTCAACCCCGGTACCGAGTTGTTGCCGTGAACCGCCAGACAGCCGCAGATGAGGAGAAGAGGGCGCGCCTCGCCGCCGCCCTCCGGGAGAACCTGAAGCGCCGCAAGGCTCAGGCCCGGGCTCGTCGCGCGGAGGAGGCGCCCGCGCAGGACGAGGCGCCACGAGCCCAGGCCGACTCTCACCGGTCCTGAACACAGATCTTCCTCGCCACCGGTGATCGCCGGGCGGCACAGCAGGACTTCATGATGGACAAGATCCGCATCACCGGCGGCCAGCGCCTCGACGGCGCCATTCCGATCTCCGGCGCCAAGAACGCCGCCTTGCCGCTGATGATCGCGAGCCTGCTCACCGACGAGACGCTGACCCTGGCCAACGTGCCGCGCCTGTCGGATGTCAGCGCGCTGTCGCGCATCCTCTCGAATCACGGCGTCGACCGCTCGATCGCCGGCAAGCGCATCGGCCAGTCCGCCGAGACGGGCCAGACGATCGCGCTGACAGCGCGCCAGATCGTCGACACCTGCGCGCCTTACGAACTCGTCTCGACGATGCGCGCCAGCTTCTGGGTGATCGCGCCGATCCTCGCCCGCATGGGGGAGGCCAAGGTCTCTCTGCCGGGCGGCTGCGCCATCGGCACGCGCCCGGTCGATCTGCTTCTGATGGCGCTCGAGAGGCTCGGCGCCGAGATCGAGATCGAGAACGGCTATGCCATCGCCCGCGCCCCCCGCGGGCTGAAGGGAGCCGAGATCGTCTTCCCGAAGGTCACCGTGGGCGGCACGCACACCGCCCTGATGGCCGCCGTCCTGGCGCAGGGCACCACGGTCATCGAGAACGCCGCGCGCGAGCCCGAGGTCGCCGATCTCGCCGCCTGCCTGACCAAGATGGGCGCGAAGATCGAGGGCGCGGGAACGAGCCGCATCGTCGTGAACGGCGTCGCGCGCCTGGGCGGCGCACATCATGCCGTCCTGCCCGACCGGATCGAGACCGGGACCTATGCCATGGCGGTCGCGATGACCGGTGGCGACGTTGTGCTCGAAGGGGCGCGGGCGGACCTGCTGCAGTCGGCGCTCGACGTCCTGGTCAAGGCCGGGGTCGAAGTGTCCTCGACCAACGAGGGCATCCGGGTGCGCCGCAACGGGCAGCCGCTCGAGGCGGTCGATGTCGAGACCGACCCCTTTCCTGGCTTCCCGACCGACCTGCAGGCCCAGTTCATGGCGCTGATGACCAAGGCCAGGGGAACCTCCCGGATCCGGGAGACGATCTTCGAGAACCGCTTCATGCACGTGCAGGAACTCGCCCGCCTCGGCGCGAAGATCCGGCTCGAGGGCGATTGTGCCCATGTCGAGGGCGTCGCCAAGCTCACCGGCGCGCCCGTGATGGCGACCGACCTGCGCGCCTCGGTCTCGCTCGTGATCGCCGGTCTGGCGGCCGAGGGCGAGACCACGATCAACCGGGTCTACCATCTTGACCGCGGCTTCGAGGCTCTCGAGGCCAAGTTGACGCGCTGCGGTGCCCTGGTCGAGCGTCTCAGCGGTTGACGTCAGGGGATGCCACGGCCAAGAACACCGCCATGTCGGATGACGCCGCAGACCCGTTGAAGCTGATCGCGCTCGATGCTGATGATCTCGCGATCCTCTCGGCCCACCTCCAGGACGCCGTCCTGAAGGTGGCGGATGTCGTCTGGCTGCCTGCGGACAGGCGCTTCGCCCTCGCCGCGAGGCGGTTCGACTGGGAGGGGGCGGCGCGGGGTCAGCATCGGCGGCGGCTGGCGGCCCTGCATTTCGACCGTGTGATGTCGGTGCGCAGCACGGGGATCGACAAGGCGATGAGCGACCGGGTGCTCAGCCTGCTGGCGATCGGCTTCACCGCGGGGGAGGCGCCGACGGGCGAGATCACCCTTCACTTCTCGGAAGGCGCGGCGATCAGGCTCGCGGTCGAGTGCATCGAGGCGCAGATGAAGGATCTCGGCCCGGTCTGGGAAGCGCTCGGCAAGCCGGAGCATCCCGAGGACGCCTGAGGCGCTTCGCCGCCGACGCGTCGACCACCAGCCACCACCAGCCGAACAGCACCAGCCGGGGACAGCGATGCCGATCAGGCTCGACGACAGCAAGACCGCCTTCGAAGCGGCGTTTCGCGATCTGCTCTCGGCCAAGCGGGAAGTCTCCGAAGAGGTCGACCGCATCGTCGCCGACATCATCGCCGCGGTGCGCGAGCGGGAGGATGCCGCCGTCATCGACTACACCCGCCGCTTCGACGCCCTCGACGTCACGGCCGCCACCCTGCGCGTCTCGGCCGAAGAGATCGCCGCCGCCGCCGCCGCCTGCACACCGGCGCAGATCGCCGCGCTGGAGACCGCAAGGGCGCGCATCGAGGCCTATCATCTCCGCCAGAAGCCACAGGACGCCTGGTTCACCGACGAGGCCGGCGTCAGCAGCGGCTGGCGCTGGAGCGCGATCGAGGCGGTGGGGCTTTACGTGCCCGGTGGCACGGCGAGCTACCCGTCCTCGGTTCTGATGAACGCCGTCCCCGCCAAGGTCGCCGGCGTCCCGCGCGTGGTCATGGTGGCGCCGACGCCGCGGGGAGAGAGCAACCCCCTCGTCCTCGCCGCAGCGCGGCTGGCCGGCGTGGACGAGATCTACCGCATCGGCGGGGCTCAGGCCGTGGCGGCGCTGGCCTATGGAACGCAGACGATCGCGCCCGTCGCCAAGATCGTCGGCCCGGGCAATGCCTATGTCGCCGCGGCCAAGCGCCGGGTCTTCGGCCAGGTCGGAATCGACATGATCGCCGGCCCCTCCGAAGTGCTCGTCATCGCCGACGGGACAGCCAATGCCGACTGGATCGCCGCCGATCTGCTGGCCCAGGCGGAGCATGACGTCTCGGCCCAGTCGATCCTGATGACGGACGATGCGGATCTGGCGGAGCGGGTCGAGCGTGCGGTCGAAGCGCAGCTGCGGACGCTGCCGCGCGCGGCAATTGCCGGTCGCAGCTGGGAGGATTTCGGTGCGGTCCTTCTGGTGGCCGATCTCGAGGCGGCGGTGCCGCTGGTCGATCGGCTGGCACCCGAGCATCTCGAGATCATGACGGCCGATCCGCACCGCCTGTCGGGGATGATCCGCAATGCCGGCGCGATCTTCCTCGGCGGCCATACGCCGGAGGCGATCGGCGACTATGTCGGCGGCCCCAACCACGTCCTGCCGACCGCGCGCTCGGCCCGGTTTTCCTCGGGGCTCGGCGTGCTCGACTTCATGAAGCGGACATCGCTGTTGCAGTGCGGGCCCGAGGCGCTGCGCGCTCTGGCGCCGGCCGCGACGGAACTCGCGCAGGCCGAGGGCTTGCAGGCGCATGGCCGTTCCGTGACCATCAGGCTGAACCTCTGAGGGCCCGTGCCCAAGGAGGCATGGCCGCCCCCGTTGCAACCGGAGGAACGATGCCCCAGTCCGACACGACCGCGACCCAGTGCCTCGTCGGCGTGACGCTCGATCCGTCCTCGCTCGGAGGCGGGTCGCCCGATCAGGAGCATGAGCGCGCCGTCGCCATCTACGATCTGATCGAGCGCAACCGGTTCGTGCTGCCCGGGCATGCCGGCGGCCCCTATCTCGCCCATCTCGCCATGGTCGAGCGCAGGCTGGTCTTCGAGATCCGGGAGGCGGATGGAGCCCCGGTGATCACGCATCATTTGTCGCTCACGCCCTTTCGCGGCATCGTCAAGGACTATGCGATGGTCTGCGAGAGCTATTACGCTGCCATCCGCACCGCGACGCCGTCGCAGATCGAGGCGATCGACATGGGCCGCCGGGGGCTGCACGACGAGGCGGCGGGAATCCTGGTCGAGCGGCTCGCCGGCAAGGTTGAGATCGATTTCGACACCGCCCGGCGTCTCTTCACCCTGATCTATGCGCTGCATTGGAAGGGGTGAGCTTGGAGCCGCCATCCTCGCGCAAGGTCCAGAGCGTGCTCTTCATGTGCGCACAGAACGCCGTGCGCTCGCCGATGGCGGAGGCCATGGCGAAGCATTTCTTCGGCAAATCGGTCTATGTCCAGTCGGCCGGGGCCCGGCGCGGCGAGGTCGATGCCTTCGCGCTGGCGGTGCTCGACGAGATCGGGATCGATGCGCACAAGCACAAGCCGAAATCGATCCAAGAACTGGAGGAGTGGGAGGGCCTCAACTTCGACCTCATCGTCTCGCTGTCCCCGGAAGCGCACCACAAGGCGCTGGATCTCACCCGGACCGTCGCGGCCGATGTCGAATACTGGCCGACGGTGGACCCCACGGCGGTGCAGGGATCACGCGACCAGGTCCTGGAGGCCTATCGCGCTGTCCGGGATGGCCTGATGCGTCGCATCAAGGACCGCCTGACAACCTGAATATAAGGCTGCCACATCAGCGGGTCGCGGCCGCCTGAGCTACCAGCCGCGGCCGGGCCCGACCGGGCCGAGTCCGAGCCAGTGCCCGAGCGTTGCCGCGATGTCGGCGAAGCTTTCGCGGCGGCCGACCGGCTCCGGCGCGATGCCGGGGCCGAAGGCGAGGATCGGCACATGCTCGCGGGTGTGGTCGGTGCCCGGCCAGGTCGGGTCATTGCCGTGATCGGCGGTGAGGATCGCGAGATCGCCGGGGCGCAGCGCCGCTTCGAGCCGCGGGAGCATCGCGTCGAAAGCTTCGAGGGCCGCCGCATAGCCCGGCACGTCGCGGCGGTGCCCGAACTCGGTGTCGAAATCGACGAGATTGACGAAGCAGAACCCGCCATCGGGCAATCGCTCCCAGGCGGCGAGCGCGGCCTCGAACATGGCCGCGTTGCCGAAGGGTTTGATCTCCTCGCCCGTGGCGCGATGGGCGAAGATGTCGCCGATCTTGCCGACGGTGACGACCGGGCGGACCCGTGCCGCGAGGCGGTCCAGGATCGTCTCGTCCGGCGGCGGAATCGCGAAGTCCTTGCGGTTGCCCGTGCGCGTAAAGCCCGTCTCCGGCGTCCCGGTGAAGGGGCGGGCGATGACGCGCCCGATCCGCAGCGGATCGACCAGCACGCGCACCTTTCGACACAGGTCGTAGAGGCGTTCGAGCCCGAAATGCTGTTCATGCGCGGCGATCTGCAGCACGGAGTCGACGGAGGTGTAGCAGATCGGTTTGCCGGTCGCGATGTGCTCAGCCGCGAGCTCGTCGATGATCGCGGTGCCCGAGGCGTGCCGGTTGCCGAGGATGCCGGGCAGGGCGCCGGTGCGGATGATCGCGTCGACCAGCTCCGGCGGGAACGACTGCTCGAGAGCGGTGAAGTAGCCCCATGGGAAGGAGACCGGACAGCCGGCGATCTCCCAGTGCCCGGACGGCGTGTCCTTGCCCTGGCTGCGCTCGACGCCATAGCCATAGCGGCCCTCGGGGCGGGCGGGTTGCACGATCCCCGCCAGCGGGGTTCCCGTGGAGGCCTCGCAGGCATGGCCGAGCCCGAGTCGCACGAGATTCGGCAGGGCCAGCGCGCCGCTGCGCAGCCCGGCGCGATCGCCTCGACCCTCCGCACAGGCCAGGGCGATATGGCCGAGCGTATCGGCGCCGTCATCGCCGTAGAGATGCGCGTCCTCGGCGCCGCCGCAGCCGACCGAATCGAGCACGATCAGGATCGCCCGGGCCATGGTCAGTCCCGGACCGCGGCGCTCGACGCCGGTTCGAGGTTCAACGCGGCGGCGAGCAGCGCCTGCGTATAGGCCTCGCGCGGCCGCGAGAAGATCGTCTCGGCCGGACCTTCCTCGACCACCCGGCCGTTCTGCATCACCACCACGCGATGAGCCATCGCCCTGACGACCTTGAGGTCGTGGCTGATGAAGAGATAGCCGAGCTGGCGCCGCGCCTGCAGGTCGCGCAGCAATTCGACGATCTGCACCTGCACCGACATGTCGAGCGCCGAGGTCGGTTCATCCAGCACGATGAACCGGGGATCGAGCGCCATGGCCCGCGCGATCGCGATGCGCTGGCGCTGCCCGCCCGAGAACTCGTGCGGGTAGCGGTCCATCGCAGAGGGATCGAGCCCGACATCGCTCAACGCCTGCGCCACCACCTCGCGACGCTGCGCATAGCTCTGCTGCTTCGCCTGGACCGTCAGCCCCTCGGCGACGATCTCCGCCACCGACATGCGCGGGGACAGCGAGCCATAGGGGTCCTGGAAGACGACCTGCAGGTCCTTGCGCTTCGGCCTGACCTGGGCACTCGACAGTCCGTCGATCCGGTGGCCCAGGAACATGATCGGCCCTTCCGACGAGATCAGCCTCAGGATCGCGAGACCGAGCGTGGTCTTGCCGGAGCCCGATTCGCCGACCACGCCGAGTGTCTCTCCCGCGCGGACCTTGACCGAAATGCCGTCGACCGCCTTCACATGGCCGGTCGTCTTGCGCAGGAAGCCCGTCTTGATCGGGAACCAGACCTTGATCGGCCCTGCCTCGACCAGCGTCGCGGCATTGTCGGGAACCGGGGCAGGGCGGCCCTTGGGCTCGGCCGCCAGAAGGCGCTGGGTGTAGGCGTGCTGCGGGGTGCCGAAGATCGCGGCCACCGGCCCCTGCTCGACGATCTGGCCCTTCAGCATCACGCAGACCCGGTCGGCGATGCGCCGGACGATGCCGAGGTCATGGGTGATGAACAGCATCGCCATGCCGAGCCGCTCCTGCAGTTCCTTCAACAGCTTCAGGATCTGCGCCTGCACGGTGACGTCGAGCGCCGTGGTGGGCTCGTCGGCGATCAGGAGATGCGGCTCATTGGCGAGCGCCATGGCGATCATCACGCGCTGGCGCTGGCCGCCGGAGAGCTGGTGCGGATAGGCGTCGAGCCGGCTGGCGGCGTCGCGGATGCCGACCAGTTCCAGCAACTCGAGCGTGCGCGCCCGCGCGGCCTCGCCCCGCAGACCCTTGTGAAGCTCGAGGATCTCGCCGATCTGCCGCTGGATCGTGTGCAGCGGGTTGAGCGAGGTCATCGGCTCCTGGAACACCATGGTGATGTCGTTGCCGCGCACCTTGCGCATCGCGTCCTCATCGGCCGCGATCAGGTCCTGCCCCTCGAACAGCACCTTGCCGGAGGGGTGATGCGCGGACGGATAGTTCAACAGTTTCAGGATCGACAGGGCCGTGACCGATTTGCCAGAGCCGGACTCGCCGACGATGGCGAGCGTCTCGCCTTTGGCAAGGTCGAAGGAGACGCGATCGACGGCCAAAGTCTCGCGACCGCCCTGACGGAAGGCGACGGAGAGATCGCGGACGGAAAGGAGGGGG
>CALRYW010000069.1:0-21949 GCA_943372485.1 Allobosea thiooxidans | reverse complement strand
AAGCTGATCCTCGACGGCTTCCAGGCCGGCCTGTCCTGGATCACCATCCTCCGGAAGCGCGACGCCTTCCGCGCCGGTTTCGCAAGTTTCGATCCGGAAGCCGTCGCGCGCTTCGGCGAGGCGGATGTCCAGCGCCTGCTCGCCGACCCCGGCATCATCCGCCATCGCGGCAAGATCGAGGGCACGATCAAGAGCGCGCGCGCCTATCTCGCCATCAGCGAGCGCGAGCCCTTCGCCGATTTCCTCTGGAAGCATCTCGACGGGCGCGTCCTGCAGAACAGCTTCCGCACGCAAAGCGAGGTGCCGACGCAGACGGCGATCTCCGAGGCGATGGCGAAGGAGTTGAAGAAGGCCGGCTTCACCTTCTGCGGCCCGACCATCGTCTACGCCTTCATGGAAGCCTGCGGGCTGGTCAACGACCACCTCACCGGCTGCTTCCGCCGCGACGAATGCGCCGCGCTGGCGCGCGACATCAAGCCCGCCGCCTGACCATGGCCCGCGCCCCCGCACCGCCGCGCGCCTGGCAGCGCATGCTGTCGGGCCGCCGTCTCGACCTGCTCGATCCCTCCCCGCTCGATGTCGAGATCGAGGACATCGCCCATGGGCTCGCCCGCGTCGCGCGCTGGAACGGCCAGACGCAAGGACCCCACTCTTTCTCGGTGGCGCAGCACAGCCTGCTGGTCGAGGCGATCGCCGACCATCTCAACCCCGGCTGGTCGCAGAGCTGGCGGCTGATGGCGCTGCTGCATGACGCGCCCGAATACGTCATCGGCGACATGATCTCGCCCTTCAAGGTCGTGATGGGCGACGCCTACAAGGCGGTGGAGACGCGCCTCCTCGGCGCCATCCATCTGCGCTTTAGCCTGCCGGCGGCGCCGCCGGCCCTGCTCAAGCGCAAAACCAAGGAAGCCGACACCATCGCCGCCTTTCTGGAGGCGACCGAACTCGCCGGCTTTTCCCGCGAGGAGGCGCTGCGCTATTTCGGCCGGCCGCAGGCGCTGCCGCGGGCGGTGACGGCGCTGCTGCAGCCGCTCGACACACAGGCCGCGCAGGAGCTGTTCCTGGCGCGCTTCGCCACGCTCACTGCGTCAGGCGGATCTGGCTGATCTCGCGGGCGATCTGCTGGAACACCGGCGTCAGCTGCGAGGCGCTGCTGACCTCGTAATACATGCTCGGCGTACTCGCGCAGCTCTGCAGCAGTGTGCGGTCGCCATTGATCACGCGCACCGTGTAGATGCGGATGCCGGCGTCCTTGGCCGTCTGGCAGGCGAGCGTCGTGCGGGCGTCGATCGCGCTGCCATTGGTCGTGAAGCGGTTCTGCGTGTTCTCGCCGTCGGTCAGCAGGATCATGTATTTCTGCAGCCGCGGCGTGGTGAAGGGCTTCGCCTCGGTGAACGGAACCCCCGGCGTCAGCGTCGCCATGCCCCAGTTCGCGCCGATCGTGACGTTGGTGTTGCCGACCGGGGTCATGCTGTTGATCGCGTTGGTCAGCGCCGTCCAGTCCGAGGTCAGCGGCAGGATCGGCGCCAGCGTCGACTGCGCGCAGTAATCGGCCGGGTAGAGCGTGCCATAGGCCGAGACCGTCTCATTGTCCTTGACGTCGTTGGACTGGTCGCGGTCGCTGATGCAGCCGGTCCAGGTCGATTTGGTGATGGTCACCGTGTTGCAGGTGCGGTTGCCCCAGCGATCCGTCGTGCAGGTCGTCTTGCCCTGGTCGAAACGCAGCCAGGGCTCATCCTTGAGCGTGGTCGCGACCTTGATCTGCGTTGCGAACGGCACGACCGAGATCTTGATCTGGTCGGCGACCAGCGTCGCGTCCTTCATGATCTTGATCAGGTCGAGCGAGGCCGCCTTCAGCGCGGTCATCTTGCCGGAGGAGGCCATGGACCCGGTATTGTCGAGCGCCAGCGCCAGCTCGATCGTGTTCGTGCCCCAGGTCGACTGCGAGGTGCTGGCGACCTGCACGCTGTCGTGCCCGATCAGCCGCGTCAGGCTGGTGTCGATCGAGAGATTGGCCGCCACGGATATCGTTCGGGCCGTCCGGTCGATGGTGATGGTGGCGCTGGTGAAGGTCCTGGCGGCGTCACCGCTCAGATTGGCGGCGATCCACTTGTTGGTCCGGTCGCGCAATTCGCCGTCGCTGAGCTTGGTCGCGTCGCGGGCCGCCATCAGCGCCGCGGAATCCACCGCCGCATTCAGCATCTGGCGGGCATCCGAGGCCCGGGAATAGTCGATCGTGGCGCCGGTCAGCCCGATCACCGGGACCATGGCGAAGCTGAACATCACCATCACATTGCCGCGCTCGTCCGAGCCCAACCGCTTCAGCCGCCGCATCATGGATCTGACCTTCATGGATTATCCCCCGAAAATCAGCGGTCAGGACACCCCCGCCCCTGTTGCGGGGGGATGAATCCGATCGCTCGAATTGTCGGCATCGTCGGCTTTTGCGCGGGGGCCGGGGACGGCCCTGTCACAATCGTTAACGAATGCTGTCACCTTTTCGGATTTGGCAAAGGTCCTCGGCGTTTTTGGTCGTTTCGCGAAGGATCGTCCCGGGCGATAAGGGGCAACGAGACCGTCAGCCGGAGCCCGCCATGACCCAAGCCTCCCTCACCCTGCCCCAGGGCGTCGTCGTCAAGGGCGCGCTCGCCGCGCGCTATGATGAGGTTTTGAGCCCTGACGCGCTCGCCTTCGTCGCCGACCTGCACCGCCGCTTCAACGAGACGCGCAAGCGCCTGCTGGCGCTGCGTGCCGAGCGCCAGAAGCGCTTCGACGCCGGCGAGACGCCGGACTTCCTGGCCGAGACCCGCCATATCCGCGAGGGCGACTGGAGGGTGGCGCCGATCCCCGCCGACCTGCTCGACCGCCGCGTCGAGATCACCGGCCCTGTCGATCGCAAGATGATCGTCAACGCGCTCAACTGCGGTGCCAAGGTCTTCATGGCCGATTTCGAGGACGCCTCCTCGCCGGTCTGGGCCAACATGGTCGAGGGCCAGATCAACCTGAAGGACCGCTGGGCCAACGCGATCGACTTCACCGATCCGACCACCGGCAAGGCCTATGCGCTGAAACCCAACCCCGCCGTCCTGATCATCCGCCCGCGCGGCTGGCATCTGCCGGAAGCCCATATCGAGATCGACGGCGAGACGGCTTCGGGCTCGCTGGTCGATTTCGGGCTCTATCTCTTCCACAACGCCAAGGCCGCGCTCAGCCAGGGCTCGGGCCCCTATTTCTACCTGCCCAAGCTCGAGAGCCATCTCGAAGCCCGCCTCTGGAACGACGTCTTCGTCGCCGCGCAAGGAGCGCTCGGCCTCAAGACCGGCACGATCAAGGCCACCGTCCTGATCGAGACGCTGCCGGCCGCCTTCGAGATGGACGAGATCCTCTACGAGCTGCGCGACCATATGGCCGGCCTCAACTGCGGCCGCTGGGACTACATCTTCTCCTTCATCAAGAAGCTCGCCCGCAACCCGGCCTATGTCCTGCCCGACCGCTCGCAGGTCGTGATGACCAAGGCCTTCCTGAACGCCTATTCGCTCTTGCTGATCAAGACCTGCCACCGCCGCGGCGCCTTCGCCATGGGCGGCATGGCCGCGCAGATCCCGGTCAAGAACAACCCCGAGGCCAATGCGGCGGCCTTCGCCAAGGTCAAGGCCGACAAGGAGCGCGAGGCCGGCAACGGCCATGACGGCACCTGGGTCGCCCATCCCGACCTCGTCCCCGTCGCCATGGAGGTCTTCGACCGGCTGATGCCGCAGGCCAACCAACTCGACAAGACGCGCGACGATGTGCAGGTGGGGCGCGAAGACTTGCTGGAAGTCCATCAGGGCACGCGCACGGAAGAGGGCTTCCGCGAGAACATCCGCGTCGGCGTGCAGTATCTCGAGGCCTGGCTGCGCGGCCGCGGCGCGGTGCCGATCTACAACATGATGGAGGACGCCGCGACGGCCGAGATCAGCCGCGCCCAGATCTGGCAGTTCGTCAGCTACGGCGTCGAACTCGAAGGCGGCACCAGGGTCACCCCCGACCTGTTCAGGCGCTGCCTCACCGAAGAGATGGCCCGCGTGAAGACCGAACTCGGCGCGGAGACTTATAACAGGGGACGCTTCCCCGAGGCGATCGCGCTGTTCTCGGAGCTCTCCCTCGCACCGCAGTTCGAGGATTTCCTGACGCTACCGGCTTATGGGAAGCTTTGAACCGTAGAAGAGAAAACGCGGGGAACCCCTCTCCCGGATGGGAGAGGGGCAGGGGTGAGGGCCTGCCCTCGCCGCTTGAGGCTCGCCCTAGCCGCCGGCCGCCTTGCGGATCGCCGCCAGGACGGCATCCCGATCATCGATGATCTCGGCATTCCCAAAGCGGATCACTGTGAAGCCGTGGCGCTCGATCTCAGCCGTACGCTCGGCGTCATAGGCGGCTTCCCAGCCATGCTGGTGTCCATCGACCTCGACGATGAGCCTGCGATCGATGCAGACGAAATCGACGGTGTAGCCGAGCAGCGGCACCTGCCGGCGGAACTTGAGCCCATCGAGACGGCGGTTGCGCAGCAGCGACCAGAGGATGTCTTCGGGCCCGGTGGCTTGCCGCCGAAGCCGTCTCGCGAAGTGGCGCTGTTCGGACGTCATGAGCCGTGATGCTGCCGCCGATCGCATCGACGATCAACGGCGGTCCCTCACCCCTGCCCCTCTCCCATCCGGGAGAGGGGTTCCCCGCGCTTCATCGTCGAGGGGGAGGAGCCATTATCTTATCCCCGCTGCTTCTTTCTCACCCTACGATGCCCCCACCTCATCCCCGAGGGGCAGCCATCCGGAAGGCACGCCATTGGTGGGGATGGGCGCGGCGCCTGCGGCTGGCTTTGCACGCCAGTCCCGGGAGGCTTCGGGGCACCGCCGAAAGCCGCCGCCCGCGGCGGCGTCTTCCACCCAAAGTGATGCAGACTGCGCAAGCTTGTCTGCATGGGGTACTACGGCCCCTGTGCGAGGAGCTCGCTGGACCGGTCTTATGGCTCACGCCTTCGTCCCACGCCTGACGGCGCGACAACCCGATGAGGGGAACTGGCGCTCGAGGGCTCGCGGCGAAGACTGACCTTCGACCCGATAAGCGCGGCCCGAGGTCCGAAATCGCCGACAAGCGGAGCGCCACGGGGCGTGCGGCGGGTGGCTCAATCCCGCAGCGCCGCATCCTGGCTCAACGGATGCGGCTTGATACCCAACGCGCCTCGCGGCGCTCCGCTGCCCCTCGTTTGTGACGCCTGCGTGCGAGCGCGGGCGGGAAATTGCTGTGCGCGCTTGAGGTGAAGCGCGGGGAACCCTTCTCCCGGATGGGAGAAGGGCAGGGATGAGGGACTGCCGCTCCTTACTGAAGCGAGACGGAGCCGTTGTGCCTTTTGCGGAGATGGCAGGCCCTCATCCGGCGCTCCGCGCCACCTTCTCCCATCCGGGAGAAGGGAAGGGGCGTCGCGGTTCTGACCCTCCCTCGTCCCGAGATGCTCGGGGCAAGCCCGAGCATGACGCGCGTGAGACGCGGGGAACCCCTCCCCTTGTGGGGAGGGGTATCGCGTCGCGCTTCCGGAGCCTCCCCCTTGTGGGGAGAAGGGACGAGCGCTGCTGCCAACCCGCCCTCGAATCGGCTAGACCCACGCCATGATCCAGACCTTCGCCGCCCGCCTCACCGCAGCCGTTGCGCGCTACCGCACCGAGATCGCCGGCCCGCGCGAGCATCTCTCGCTGCTGCGCTGGCAGATCGACCAGGGCCACGCGCTCGACTCGCGCGACACCTTTCCCGGCCATGTCACGACCAGCGCCTATGTGCTCTCGCCCGATCACAGCCGCATCCTGCTGATCGACCATGTCGTGATCGGCCGCTGGCTCCAGCCCGGCGGGCATTGGGAGGAGGCCGAGAGCTTCCACGCCTCGGCCGCGCGCGAGGCGCTCGAGGAGACTGGCGTGCAGGGGTTGCGGCTGCATCCCTGGCATGGGGACACCGACGCGCCCTTCGTCATCGACAGCCACGACGTCCCCGGCAAGCCGTCCCGCGGCGAGCCGGCCCATGTCCATCACGACCTGCAATATCTCTTCCTGGCCGATCCGGGCGCCCCGCTCGTCGCCCAGATCGAGGAGGTTCACGCCGCCGCCTGGAAGCCGCTGGCCGAGCTCGCCGATATCGCCCCGCTGGGCCTCGCGCGGATCGCGAGCCTGACGCCGCCGGGCTGAAGGCTGCGGCGAACCGGCAGCGTTGACGGCTCCGGCCCGGCATCCTAGAACAGGCGCAACGATACTCCACCCCAGTATCGGGGAGCCGATGCCGCATACGCCCGAAGAGAAGAAGCGCGCGGTGACGCGGCTCAAGCGCATCCGCGGCCAGGCCGATGCCCTGATCGCCGCCGTCGAGCGCGGCGAGCCCTGCGGCGCCCTGCTGCAGCAGCTTTCCGCCCTGCGCGGTGCCGCCACCGGGCTGATGGCGGAGGTCCTGGAAAGCCATCTGCGCGAGACGCTGCTGGGTCAGGCCTGCGGCGACCACGACGCGCATGACCCAGTCCCCGCGAGCGAGCCGGCCGAGATCGGCGAGATCATGCGCCTGATCCGCCCCTATCTGAAATGACCCGAGAAACCGAGGAAGGAACCGCCCGATGAAGACCCGCGCCGCCGTCGCCTGGGAAGCCGGCAAGCCGCTCACCATCGAGACCATCGAGATCGGCGGCCCGAAGGCCGGCGAGGTGCTGGTCGAGGTCATGGCGACCGGCATCTGCCACACCGACGCCTACACGCTGTCGGGCCTGGATTCGGAAGGGAAATTCCCGGCGATCCTCGGCCATGAGGGCGCGGGCATCGTCCGCGAGGTCGGCGCCGGCGTCACCTCACTGAAACCCGGCGACCATGTCATCCCGCTCTACACGCCCGAATGCCGCAGCTGTAAGTCCTGCCTCTCGCGCCGGACCAATCTCTGCACCTCGATCCGCGCGACACAGGGCCAGGGCGTGATGCCCGACGGCACGAGCCGCTTCTCCTGCGACGGTGGCGAGGTCTTCCACTATATGGGCTGCTCGACCTTCGCGAACTTCACCGTCCTGCCCGAGATCGCACTCGCCAAGGTCCGCGAGGACGCCCCCTTCGACAAGATCTGCTATATCGGCTGCGGCGTCACCACCGGCATCGGCGCGGTGATCTACACCGCCAAGGTCTGGCCGGGCGCCAATGTCGTGGTCTTCGGTCTGGGCGGCATCGGCCTCAACGTGATCCAGGGCGCCCGCATGGTCGGCGCCGACAAGATCATCGGCGTCGACATCAACCCGGCCAAGCAGGAGATGGCGCGCAAATTCGGCATGACCGACTTCGTCAACCCCACCGAGGTCGGCAACGACAAGGTCGTCCAGGCGATTGTCGATCTCACCGGCGGCGGCGCCGACTTCTCCTTCGACGCCACCGGCAACGTCAACGTCATGCGCCAGGCGCTGGAATGCTGCCATCGCGGCTGGGGCGAGTCGATCATCATCGGCGTCGCCGAGGCCGGCAAGGAGATCGCGACGCGCCCGTTCCAGCTCGTCACCGGCCGGGTCTGGAAGGGCACGGCCTTCGGCGGCGCGCGCGGCCGCACCGACGTGCCCAAGATCGTCGACTGGTACATGGAGGGCAAGATCAACATCGACGATCTGATCACCCACAAGCTCTCGCTCGACGAGATCAACCATGGCTTCGACCTGATGCATGAGGGCAAGTCGATCCGCAGCGTGGTGGTGTACTGAGGCGCCGTTCCGCCGCCTCGTTCGGCGGGCAGTGAAACACGACCTCTGTCATTCCGGGGCAGCGCCTGGCGCTGAACCCGGAACCCACGACTGGGTGGGACGTTTGAGACAAGCCGGCTCGACGAGGGCCGCACCAAGTCGTGGCTTCCGGGTTCGATCCTATGGATCGCCCCGGAAAGACAAGCGCCCGCATCAAAAAGGACACCCCATGGAACTCCTCTCCTCCTCGAAGGCCTTCGGCGGCTCGCAGCGCGTCTATCGCCATGACAGCGCCGCCTGCGCCTGCCCGATGACCTTCGCGATCTTCCTGCCGCCGCAGAGCGAGGACGGGCCGGTGCCCCTGCTCTGGTATCTCTCGGGGCTGACCTGCTCGCATCAGAACGTCATGGACAAGGGCGAGTACCGCGCCGCCGCGGCCGCCAACGGGATCGCCATCATCTGCCCCGATACCAGCCCGCGCGGCGAGCACGTGCCCGACGAGCCCGGCAACTGGCAGTTCGGCTCCGGCGCCGGCTTCTATCTCGATGCGACGCAGGCGCCCTACGACGAGAACTACCGGATGGAGAGCTACATCCGCGACGAGCTGCCGGAGCTGGTCGCGCGGCAATTCCCGGTCGACATGACCCGCCAGGGCATCTTCGGCCATTCCATGGGCGGCCATGGCGCGATCACGCTCGCGCTGAAGAACCCCGAACGCTACGCCTCCGTCTCCGCCTTCGCGCCGATCGCCCAGCCCTCGACCGCCGGCTGGTCGCGCCCCGCTTTCGAGAAATACCTCGGCCCCGACGAGGGCCGCTGGCGCGCTTACGACGCGACGCTGCTGATCGCCGACGGCCACCGGGTCAAGGATCTGCTGGTCGACCAGGGCACTGCCGACGGCTTTCTCGACGAGGGCCTGCGGCCGCAGCTGCTCGAGGTCGCCTGCGCCGCCGCTGGCATCCCGCTCGAGCTGCAGATGCGGGAGGGCTACGACCACTCCTACAACTTCATCTCGACCTTCATGGCCCAGCACGTCGCCTGGCACGCGCAGCGGCTGGTGAAGGCCTGAGAGGGCGCGGCACAGCCGCTCAAACCACCGCGGTCAGCCCGCCATCGACCATCAGCAGATGGCCATTGACGTAGTCGGAGGCCGCCGAGGAGAGGAAGATCGCCGCGCCGACCAGCTCCTTCGTCTCGCCCCAGCGCCCGGCCGGCGTCCGGTTGCAGACCCAGGCGGTGAAGGCCTCGTCGGCGATCAGCGCCTTGTTGATCTCGGTAGTAAAATAGCCCGGGCCGATCGCATTGGCCTGGATGTTGTGCTTGCCGAGCTCGGCCGCGAGCCCGCGCGTCATCATCTTCACCGCGCCCTTCGAGGCCGTGTAGGGGATGATCGTCGCCCGCCCGAGCTCGCTCATCACCGAGCCGATGCTGATGATCTTGCCGCGCTTGCGCGGCAGCATCCGCTTGGTCACGGCCTGGGTGACGTAGAACACCGAGTGCAGGTTCGTCGCCATCACCTCGTGCCAGCCCTCGACCGGGAACTCGTGAATCGGCGCGCGCTTCTGCATGCCCGCATTGTTGATGAGGATGTCGATGGGCCCGATCTCGGCCTCGATTCCCGCGACGCCGGCCTCGACCGCCGCCTGGTCGGTGACGTCGAAGGGCGCGACCGAGACCGTGCGGCCTGCGGCCGAGATCGCCTGCGCGGCGCGCTCGAGCTTCGCCCGATCGCGTCCGTTCAGCACGACATGCGCGCCGGCCTCCGACAGCCCTTCCGCCAGCGCCAACCCGATCCCCTGGCCCGACCCGGTGACGAGGGCGATCTTGCCCTCCAGACTGAACAGCGACAGAGACATGGCGGAACCTCGCGAACGGGATCGCCGGCATCTTTCGAATTGCGCCGGCTCGGCGAAACTGGGTAAGCAGCTTTCAATCGATTAGACAATATCGGCGAGGCTGTCGGGCCTCCCTCAGCCCTCATCCTTCGAGACACGCTCCTGTGGAGCGCTCCTCAGGATGAGGGCTGATAAGACCGCCAACATCAGGGAAGAAGCCATGCGCGCCGTCGTCATCCATGCCGAAAAGGACCTCCGCATCGACGAGGTCGCGGTCGGCGAACCCGGTCCGCGCCAGGTCCGCGTCCAGATCGAGGCCGGCGGCATCTGCGGCTCGGACCTGCATTACTACCTGCATGGCGGCTTCGGCACGATCCGCGTGCGCGAGCCGCTGATTCTCGGCCACGAGATCGCCGGCCGGATCGAATGCGTCGGCGCCGAGGTCACGCGCGTGAAAGTGGGCGACCGCGTCGCCGTCAATCCCAGTCGCGCCTGCGGCCATTGCCGCTACTGCCAGATGGGCCAGCAGCAGCACTGCACGGACATGCAGTTCTATGGCAGCGCCATGCGCTTCCCCCATGTCCAGGGCGGTTTCCGCGAGATGCTGGTCATCGAGGAGCGCCAGGCGGTCAAGGTTGCCGGCCACGTCACCGCCGCCGAGGCCGCCTTCGCCGAGCCGCTCGCGGTCTGCCTCCATGCCGTCAAGCGGGCCGGCCCGCTGCTCGGCAAGCGCGTCCTCGTCACCGGCTCGGGGCCGATCGGCATCCTCACCATCATCGCCGCCAGGGCGGCCGGCGCCGCCGAGATCGTCGCCACCGACGTGGTCGACGGCCCCCTGCCCACGGCGCTGAGGATGGGCGCCAGCCGCGCCATCAACGTCATGGCCGAGCCGGAGCGGCTGAAGGCGGAGTACGGCGCCGAGAAGGGTGCCTTCGATGTCATGTTCGAGGCCTCGGGCAACCAGCATGCGCTGACCGGCGCCTTCGACGTGGTGCGCTCGGGCGGCGTGATCGTGCAGATCGGCGTCGGCGGCAACTTCACCCTGCCGATGAACGTCGTCGTCGCCAAGGAGTTCGACCTGCGCGGCTCCTTCCGCTTCCACGAGGAGTTCGACTGGGCGGTCGCGATGATCGGCTCGAAGACCATCGACCTCTCGCCGCTCTTGACCGCGACCATCCCCATCGAGCGCGCGATCGAGGCCTTCGACCTCGCCGCCGACAAGTCGAAGGCGATGAAGGTCCAGCTCGCCTTCGGGTGAGCGATGAGGCGCGTCTAGCCGCGTCCGTCTCCTCGCACGCCGTCATCCCGGGCGACCGCAGGCCGGCCCGGGATCCATGCCTCGACCGTTCCGGAACGGGGCCCGGGCCTGCACTTCGCTGCGTCGGGGACGCCGGCGCGTTTAGAGTTGGGCAACCACCAGCCAGGGCGGCCAGCCCCCCGTCTACGATCCGTCACAAATCGTGAGAAGGCGGAAACCTATTCCCGCTATAAAACGCAGCCGAGCGGGCTCCTCGCCCGGTTGGACGGACACGACATGACACGCAAGTATTTCGGCACCGACGGCATTCGCGGACGCGCCAATGGCGTGATCACGCCGGACCTCGCCCTCAAGGTCGGGCAGGCGACCGGCCTGGCCTTTCACCGCGGCACACACCGCCACCGCGTCGTGATCGGCAAGGACACGCGCCTCTCCGGCTACATGATCGAATACGCGATGGTCGCGGGCTTCACCTCGGTCGGCATGGACGTGATGCTGCTCGGCCCGATGCCAACGCCGGCCGTCGCCATGCTGACGCGCTCGATGCGCGCCGATCTCGGCGTGATGATCTCCGCCTCACACAACGCCTATGAGGACAATGGCATCAAGCTGTTCGGTCCCGACGGCTACAAGCTGAGCGACGAGGTTGAGAGCGAGATCTCGGCGCTGATCGATTCCGATCTCTCGCCGCGCCTGTCGTCTTCACCGACGCTGGGCCGCGCCAAGCGCATCGAGAGCGCCCATGCGCGCTATGTCGAATTCGCCAAGCGCACCCTGCCGCGCAACATGGACCTGGAAGGCCTGCGCATCGTCATCGATTGCGCCAACGGCGCCGGCTACAAGGTGGCGCCCGAGGCGCTCTGGGAGCTGGGAGCCGAGGTCATCGCCATCGGCGTCGAGCCCGACGGCTTCAACATCAACCGGGATGTCGGCTCGACTGCCCCCGAGGCGCTGATCGCCAAGGTCCGCGAGTTGCGCGCCGATATCGGCATCGCGCTCGACGGCGACGCCGACCGCGTGCTGATCGTCGACGAGCGCGGCCAGGTCGTCGATGGCGACCAGCTCATGGCGGTGATCGCGCGGACCTGGCAGGAGGATGGCCGTCTGTCGCAGCCCGGCGTGGTCGCCACCGTGATGTCCAATCTCGGGCTCGAGCGCTATCTGGCGGGGCTGGGCCTCAGCCTCGCGCGCACTGCCGTGGGCGACCGCTATGTGCTGGAGCATATGCGCAGCCACGGCTTCAATCTCGGCGGCGAGCAGTCCGGCCACATCATCCTGTCGGATTTCGGCACCACCGGTGACGGCCTGGTCGCGGCGCTGCAGCTGTTGGCGGCGGTCAAGCGGCAGGACAAGCCGGTCTCCGAGGTCTGCCACGCCTTCGAGCCGCTGCCGCAGATCCTCAAGAACGTCCGCTACGCCAACGGCAAGCCGCTCGAGAAGAAACCCGTCGTCAGCGCCATCGAGGCGGCGCGGCAGCTGCTGGGCGAGAGCGGCCGCCTCGTCATCCGCCCCTCCGGCACCGAGCCGGTGATCCGCGTCATGGCGGAAGGCGACGACGCGGCCCTCGTGATGCGCGCCGTCGACGACATCGTCGAGGCCGTGACGAAGGCCGCGGCCTAAATCACAGCCTCCCTCTTTCAACCTACCCGTCATCCTGAACAAGCGGCATAGCCGCGCAGGCCGGGATCCATCATCGGGCGGCGCCGCGTCCTGTGATGGATCCCTGCCGAACTGCGGTCGTTCAGGATGACGGAGAGGGCGCAGGGATAACGCGTGACGCGACCCCCGCGTCCGATGCCGTGCGCGCCGACGCCACCCGCCCATTAACCTCTCGGCAAGTCTTCGGGCCCGCTTCAGACTTTTTTGAGGTTAATTCCTAAGGCTATATCAAACGCTTTGTTATCAAGGCGTTACGGGATGTCACTGGCGACAAGATCGCGCAACTCTCGCGCTTTTCTTGCGCGCTCATCGGACAGGTGCTGTGAGACGAATGCCAGCAGCTCGCCCGCAATGTGCGCCGCCTGCTCAGGGTCGACCCGGCCGACAAGAACATCGGCCGAGCCGTCCGGACGCAGCACGGGCATGGCGATCGCCACGCAATGGCGATCGCGAATGACGGTCGGCTGACAGCGATCATGGACGCGGGTCTTGCGGGCCATCGGACCCCTTTTTCGATACAGCGGGCGCTCCGTCAGTCGTAGACGTAGCCCGACCCAGCGAAGGAGTTGCAGCGGATGATGACGACCGCATCACCAGGATGAGCCGGACGGTCGAGACACTGCCGCCAAGGTGTTTCTGTTTCCGGCCGAATGAACGGAAAGCGGCAGGAAGGCATCGCCTTGCACGCCTCATGGGCGGCAAGGTCTGCCGTGGCGATACCGAGCCAGTAGCCGCCCGCCGGCTTTTCGCCGCGCACCGGGTTGCCGTTCTCGTCTGTCGTGTCCGCGTCGGGGTCGTGCAGCACGGGGAAAGCTCGCATGACGGTGACGCCATCATGCAGCCAAGAGGCCGCGCTCTCGCCGTCTCCGAAGGCCGCGATAGCCGCCGCCTCGTCAGCGAAGGCGTGAAGCTGATCGTACATCATGCGACGAGTGCTCCGAGTTCGGCGTCGGTGAGTTTGCGGGGATAGAGGGTTAGTCGGCGAAGATAGCCATTCAAGAAAGCAGAACCGCCGAAACCCCCGACCCTGATTGATGCGGCACCTGTAGGCATTGTCGACCCTGTATCTGTTTGTATCGAAGGAGACAAAGATGTTGTACGTGCAATTGCTATATCATCCTGTCCATATCTATAGGCAACTTTGTAAAGCGCACCCGCTACAACTGAATTTACGGATGTTAGAGCGGTTTGTAATACGCCTCCAGTGTTAATAATAAGTACATCTTTATCATTAGTTTGTACTAGATGATAATTTACATTGTTGTTATCAATATAGTTGTTAAAAATAACTCGATTTGAAGTAGCAGGCCCCGCTGTGTCTTCCCTTTCATTATATACAGACCCTTGCGTAAGGGATGCAAACGCGCTTGGAATAGTAATAACATCCGCAGCCCTCGTCGACGCAGCATTCGTTGTGCGGATGGGAGAAGTTGGAAAGGCACCGAGTTCTACTTGTGGCCAGCCAATGCGAATAGAAACATCAAATGGCGAAGCTCCATTTTCTGGAACAATATCAATTCTGCCTAGAGTTGTTCCCGCCGAACTAGCTCTAACATTTGAATATCTCAATAGTTCTGATGTTGGCGAAATGGTTGTTGTTGATCCAATAATTGAGGCAGGCAGCAAGTCAATATTTCTCAGTGTGAAGTTAATGTTGCTTCCAGCTAGTTTCTGCAGGAAGCATGAGTGCGTATATGTTTGACCGCCAACAAATGGTATTTCACTATCTGCGCTTATTCTAGGCGCAACTGTACCGTCGCCAACCATTCTGATATCTATATAGTCAATTCCGTTTACAGAACCAAAACCGAGAATTTCACTACTAAAGCCGGGCGTATTGCCTGTCCTAAACCAATTATTGGGGGACGACCCTGGTGACCCAACAATGGCTCCCTGCATGGAGTTATTTCGGACAAGATTAGTGCGACTTTCTTCGATCAGAATGCCCCGATCTGTGATCGCGGGAACGCCACTGGCGAAAAGCGAAAAAACCCCTGCGGCATTCGAGGCGTACTTCGCCGACGCTCGCGTCAGCGAGTGGATGTCAGCGAAGGCTCTGGGGAAGCCGCTGTCGGCGTAGAGGCCGCGATTATAGATCGCGTCGAAGGAAGCGCCGATCGGAGAGAAGCCCGATCCGGCGCGGGGAATGGAGCCGAGAGCTGACAGGCTGTGCATCGGATGGCCTCACTTGATCCAGAATTTTTCGCCACGGCTGATCCCGACCGTGCGTTCGCCGCCCGGCTGGATCTGCGAACCGACATCGCCGCCGGCCGGCGCCGTCACGGCGACAGAAAACCGCACCGCAATGTCAGTCGAGATGTGCACGAGCGCAGCGTTGATGCCGGCCGGCAGCTCGCCGAGTGCGACTTCGGTCCAGGTGCCGGTGGGGGCCTGATCCTTGGTCGCCAGATAGCGGCCATTGAGGACCGGCAGCTGCAGCGTCTGCGAGAGCTTTTCGATCGGGAAGCAGAGGGTGAAGTTCGCGGCCATCGCGGGCCTCCAGTGTCAGGGGTTTCGGGGCGGGGTGGGCATCAGTACGCGGTCAAGCAGGCCCTCGATCCGCGCCGTCGAGCGCGAGACGTTGCGCATGTCGGCCGAGAGCTCCGCGAGCTTTTGCCGGTCGAGATCTGCGCCCATACGGGCGGCGCGCTGCTCGACTTTCATTTCCGCGATTTCCTTGTCCAGGCGCTCGATCGACGCCAGCGCGGCCTTGTCGATTGCCTTGCTGTCGCTCCAGAAGCCGAGCGCCTGGCCGCCGATCGCAACCGTCACGGCCAGCGCCGCCGAGATCAGGGACGGGATGAGCCGGTCGAGAAACTTTCCGTCAGCGTTGAGCGACATGGGCTGCCCTCGTCCAACACCCGGCCGCGATGCCGGCCTCATAGATTTCGTCCGTCGCTTCGCGCGTAAGCGCCAGCTGGAGCTCATTGCCCAGCGCCCGGCACTGGCCGGACACATTGGCCGGTCGAACGGTCCCACAGGCCGCCGCCAAGATGGCAAGCGCGCACGCGAGCCCGAGCTTCCGATATCGCGTCTGCCGCATCTCTCTGATCCTGGTTGATGGCTTCGGTGGCCTTTGATACGCGGCCATCCACGATGAGGTTGACGATGCGCGCCCCGGCGATGCCGATCCCAAGCGCGAGGCCGGCCGCGAGGGCGAGCTTGAGGCCCAGCCCGATCATGCGGCAGCCTCTGCAGCTGAGAGCTCGGCGACATCCACCGGATCTGTCAGATCGATCCGGTCCTCAACAGCGGCCCGCTGCCTGCGCCGCCACCAGGTCCAGCCCGCAAGCCCGACGATGATGATGCAGGCCCCGATCATGACGGCCTGATTGCCTGACAGACCGAACAGGCCGCCGGCCGACAGCGCCGTCTCACGCATCTCTCCGGCCGTGTTGACTGCCTCGCGTGCCGTTTCGACGCCGAGCAAGATGCCAGCCCCGCCAATGCCGATCTGAGCATTGCCCGAAACGGATTTCAGCATCGGCTCGCGCTTTTCGGGCACAGCGACGCGCTGCGGCATCGGCCCGAGGCTCGTCCCCGCCAGGGCAGAGGCCGCCTCGTAATCGCCGAGGAACAGCGCGCGCTCGGCCGAGCGACGGCGCACCAGCCCCCTGAGTACGACCTTGCGGCCGTTCACCGTGGCCTTGTTCCAGGCGGCAAAGGCTTCGGCCGCGCCGCGCCGGTCGCCGCGCAGGTAGAGCCGCAGCACCGACGAGTTCGCGAAGTTGCCGAGCCCAATGTTCCAGGCCAGCGACACCATGGCGTCGAATTCATGCGGCGCGGCGTCTTTGACCTTGGCGATGCGGCGCTCGACGTCGTTCTCGAAATGATCGACTACCGCTGCGAACAACCGCTTTTCCTCGGCCGGAGCGATGGAGCGCCCGACCAGGACGCTGCCGGAAGGCGGCGCGTCCAGATAGGTGATCGTCAGCCCGGCCGCGCGAAGCGCTGGCGTCGTCAGGCCTCGCCCGATCGTCGCAACGCCGGCCGGGCAAACATAGCCCTTGAGCCTGGTGTCCTCGAACACCGATAGGAGATCGAGGCCGGCTTTCGTGGTGCGCAACATGACGGGTTCTCCCTTAAAGTTCGGCCGAAGCAGTGATGCGGGCGGTATCGTTGAGGCTCACAATCGCGCCGCCGCCGGCTGACAGGCTGCTGCCGACATTGACCTTGACCAGGACGCTGTGAGGCGAAGCGCCTTCAAAGGTCGGGACGAGGGTGTTGGAATAGACCGAGTTGCCGGCGATGACCTTGAAGTCAGACAGCGTCCCGGCATACGCGAGCGTCGGCGTTGCGCGCTTGCGCACCTCGAATTGCCAGGCGGCCATTGCGTCGGCCGAGGTCCGCGAGATCCCCGGCAGGTAAGCCAACTCGATGCTCTCGAAATACCGCTTGCAGAGTTGCAGCTCGAGAGCGATCGGCCGCTGCTCGAAGGCCGTCGCCTTCCCGAATTCAAGCTGCATCTTGGATACAGTGCCGCCGGCAAAGGCGACAGTTGCGTTGCTGCCGGCTGTCAGCGCGACCGTGTCGCCCTTGACCCTGGCAACGCCATCAACCGTGCAGGTCGCAGTGCCCGTCCAGTTGATGACGTGATCGCCGCTGTTCTCGATCGAAAGCCCTTCGACAACCTGCGCGAGCGCACCGGCTGTGATAGTCGCAACACCGCCCGAGACGGTATAGGTGCAGCCAGCCGCGCCGGCCTTCCAGCGATCATGCCCATAGACACCGGCCGCCAACGTGCCGCCGGCAAAAGCGCGTTGGTTGATGCGGAAGGAGCTGTTGATCAACAGGTTGCGCAGGCCGCTCTCGTTCAGGCCGAGAGCGGCGAGGTTGCTGCGCCCGCGCGCCTTGTTGGCATCGCTGTGCGCCTGCGTCGCGTCGACCCGCAGTATGGTCGCATCGGAAAAACCGTAGACACCGGCAGCGGTAACGACGAGCGGCTTGCCGACATCAGCGAGAAGGGCGGCCGGCACCTCGCGGATTGCGAGCCAGGCATAGGTGCCCTCCCCTGTGACGATGAGCGCCCAACCGGTCTGTCCGACGACAGGCACTGGCACATTGCCGCCAGCCGCAGCGATTTCCTGCAGCTGCGCCACCGTGGCCAGCGAGTTGGCGGTGGCACCGGGCGCGGCATTGCGGATCGACGAACCTTGCGCATCGTAGGAGCCGCTGCCGATCTCGGCCGTTTCTTCCAGCACAAGCGAGCGCGACAGCCGCGTGCGGTCCTCCGCCGAGCGCATCGCGGCCTTGTCATGGAGCGCCTGAATGACCTGATTGGAGAAGTCCTGGCCATCGACGAGCGTTTCCGACACGAGGGCAGGAGTGCGCCGCGTGACCGTGACCGTCCCCGTCGCCGCTGGCATGGCGATCGGGGTCACGGTCGCGATCTTCGTCCCGGCCGCCAGCGTGGCGTTGTAGTTCACGCCGATCGTCAACTGCGATTGCACTCCCGCGACCGTGCGGAAAAACACCACGAGATCGGCGACTTTGTCGGCCGGGAAGCCGCAGGCGAAGGAGGTTTCGACGCCCGTCCAGGCGAAGGTGGCGCGTGCGAGTTCGGTGTTGACGGTCATGGGGATACTCCGAGATCAGGCGCACGCGACGGCTGGGTCTGCCCCGGCCGCCACCAGAACTTCTGGCCGAACGACTTCTGAGCTTCCTGTTCGACGCGGGCGAAACGGGCCGGGGCGCGATCGTCGATCATCAGCGCGAGCTGATCGACGACGCCCCGTTGAAAGGCGAGCCGGCCGTACCAGAGCGAGGAGCCCGGCAGGTATCGGGCGGCTGTGTAAAGCGCGTCACCGGCAAAATGCGTCTGCTCTCCCTTGGCGGAAAGCTGCAGGTTCTTGATCAGCCAGTCCCCGACGACAGCCTCGCCAAGCCCCGCCACGGGGCCAGCCAGCGTCGCGGCGAAGGTGTTGCCGTAGCGCGTCTGATCCGAACCGAAGAAGTCCCCGAAGATGCCGAGCCCGCCGCCCTGCAGCATGGCCGCGCCATAGGTGCGCAGGCCGTTGCCGGTGCTTGGGTCCATGCTCTGGGGGTCTTTGCCGTTGGCGATTTGCTTGGCCTGCAGCGCCACCAGGCCCATGGCCCACATCGCCGAAAACGCGATTGCCGAATGGTTGATGCGGCTGCCGTCCCACCCTCGCGCGGTGGCCCTGGCGAAGTGCAGCAGGATGAAGGTGACGGGGAAGGACTTGTACATGCCGACCGCGCGGCGCGCCTCGCCCATGACGGTGCCGGGCTGGTTTTGGCCGTACAGCATCGACCGCGTCAGCGGGTCGCCCTCGATGACGGCATAGTCCATTTCGGTGTTTAGGTAGCGCGAGAAGCGGTCGGCCAGCTCGCCATAGCCTGCTTCCCGGAGATCCGCTGGCCGCAGCAGCGCAGCCCCCGGCTCAGCCTCATGCGGCGCGACACTGCGCAGCACATCCCATTCCGCAGCTCCGATGCCGTAGCGATCGAGCCCGGCCCGGTAGTTATCAGGCAGGGCGTCATGAGCCAGGCCGCGATAGTTCGCAGCCTGCGCCATCGCCTCCATCCCGAACGCGTTCCGCAGCAGACCGGTCCAGCGGCGCAGGCCGGATGCCCGGATCACGGCGGAGGCTAGCTTGCCAGCGACGCCCGAGCGGATCACCTCGCCCATGTAGCGGTCATGACCCTGCAGCGAATGCGCCAGCGTGTCGGCCACCAGGCCCATCTGCGCCGCCTTGATCTCGCTCGTGCCATCTGCCGCCATGCCGATCGCGCGGCTGATCACCGACATCGCCGGCAGGCCGTTGAAGCGCGCCGTCATCGCCGCGAGCATGGGGTCAGTCAGCGACGAGATGATCGCAGACCCCATCTGGCTTGCGACGAGCACTGAGCGAACATTGCCCATGGTGCGCGCCATCTCGGTGTTGACGGGGATGTCGGCCTTGCCCGTCGTATGGTCCCACAGCGCATCAAAGCGGCTGCGGCCGGTCGCGGCCGAAGACGCCGCCCTGTCATTGCGGGCGACGAGCGCGGCGATCTCCTGCGGCGTCGCGCCATCCGGCGCGGTCCTGGTCAGGCGGCCCGCCTCGCGAGTGAACAGATCGCCGATGAAGCGGCGCACGCTTTCCGGGTTTGGGCCGAACAGGCGCATCAGCGCGATGTCGTCGGCCATCCCTGCGACATGGTCCATCATTGCCGCGAACGGGCTGTCATGCTCGCCGTAGCGCTGCGCGAACTCCACCCAGGCGGCGTCATCCTTGAAGGACAGGACGCGCGCCTGGCTGCGGCTGTTGGCGAGCATCGTCATGCCGCGCGGGGCGGCGGTGGGCGCGCCGTCGTTCCAGCCCGAAATGGCGCTCGCGTGGATCTGGCGCATGACGCGATCAAACTCGTCATCCGAGAGCGGCTTGCCCGTCGTGAAGTCGAGCACGTCGTCGCGCGCGTTCATCGCCCGCATGTCCGACAGCCACTGCTCCAGCGGCGTTGAGGCGACCTTGACCCGATCGAGCGTCGGGTTCGGCAATCGCCACGTCTTGCGCAGCGGGATGGTGCCGCCCGCATCGTTGAACTGCTGGCGCAGCTGCTCTGCGACCTTGTCCCAAGCATCCGCCGCGATACGCGCTTCCGCGCTGGCATCCGCTCGGCCAAACAGCGCGCCGAGGAGATCGAGCTCTTTGACCCGCTCGTCTTTCAGCCCGAACATCTTGGGCCTCAGGGCCTCAATCTGGTCGGCGAACGCGCCATGAGCTTGCGCCCGCAGCTCACGGGCGAGGTAATGGACGTTGAGCCCCGCGTCGATCTCGTGCGGGTCGCGGGCGAGCATGGCCCGAACCGCCGGCCAGAGCAGCGACTTATGATCGGCAGACAGCGCGGCCGGCGCTTTCGAGCCGAAACCCCAATCGCCGGCCGTGTCGCGCAGGCCCTTGACGGCGGCTTCATACTGGCCGAGCCGGCCGAGCACGTCGATCTGCGCGGAGAGCGAGCGCGCGGCCATATCAGCCTTGCGCGCGGCCGTGATCGCGGCTGCATCGGCGATCTCGGCCGCCGCTTTCCTCAGCGCCTCCGCCTGACTGTAGCGCTGCCCGAACTCAGCTTCCTTCTCGGAAACCCACCGCCGCAGATCCTGCGCCGCGCGCTCGTCGACACGGCCGGCCGCCACCTTTCCAAACAGACAAGCCCAGACGCTCATGGCGCGCCTCCGAGGCAAGCCTTGAGCTCGGCGGCGGCATCGGCGTCTTGTTTCAGGCGCTCGAAATAGTCGCGCGCACTCGCCTTGACGAAGTCGCCAAATCCATCGGGGATGTAGAATTCATGATCGCCGGCTTCGTCGATCAATCGGCCGGCATCGGCAAGGCGGGCAGCCGCACCGTCATCGCCGTCAACGGCTAGGAGACGGCTTTCGAACGGGCTTCCGCCACCTTGGCCAGAAGCCGCGCCGTCTGCGCGCGCTCCTGCAGGTCCTTGCGCTTGTCCGCGTTCTGCTCGGCCTGCGCCATCGCCTCCAGCCTCGCCGCGAACCTGCCGTGCTGTTCCGCGCTGAAGCGCATCGAACTCTCCGTCGTAATCGGGCAGATCATAGTCTTGACGCGCCGCCGGGGAAAGCTCGTCGTTGAGCACTTGGCGCATAAAGACGCGCTCCAGTGCATCGTTGGGGTCGAGCACGTCGCCGCGCACCATCAGCTCGGCCGCCTCGTAAAGCGAGCGGCTGTCGATGTCGGTGGGGCCGAAGCCGGCATGCGCATCGCGGATCACCTGCGCCTGCGCTTCAAGCTCGGCCTCGTAGCGGACCTGGCCGGCTTCGAAATCGGCCCGCGCCTGCGCTTCCATCACATCGGCCTCATCGGCGATGCGGTAGCTACGGCGACCCTGCTGCTCTGCCTGGAGCTTCTGCGACAGCTCGGCCCAGATGTCGCGGCTCGAATAGCCGTCCGCATCGCGCGGGAGAAAGCCCTCCTCGATCAGCCGCTCGCGCCAGAAGCCGTCGATCGAGCGGCCAGACTTGCGCGCAAGCGGCCCGCCGCCGGGCACGAAGGTTTTGTCGAAAGCGTAGTATCGGGTCTCGTCGGTGAGCTCCAACCCACCGTTGCGGGCGATGAACTGCGCAAGGGACTGCGGCTTGCCCGGCCGCGTCGCCTTTGGCTTGTCGGCCCCTCTGGACAGCGGCGTCTGCAGCGGAGCAGGCGGATCGAGCCTTTCGGCGAGCTCGGCAACGCGGCCCGTTTCCAGCGCAGCACCGGCTTGGTCGACGACCTCACGATGGCGCAGGCGCGCTTCGTCGGCTTGGACCGGCGCGGCAAGATCGACCAGCGTATCGCGTTCGATCACGCGCGCCGCCGCCTCGAAATCATCCGGCTGCAGCTCGTCGAGCGCGTTGCGCAGCTCCGGCTGCAGATCGGCCCGCAGCGTCGGCTCGGCCGGGCGCAGCGCCGGCTGCATGGCGGCGTCGTCGAGACGAGCCGCCGGCACCTGCAGCGCGGGCTCCGCTTCCGCGCGCAGGGCCGG
>CALRYW010000068.1:0-21955 GCA_943372485.1 Allobosea thiooxidans | reverse complement strand
AGCGGGTTGAAGCGCGTCACACCGCGGAAGAGGTTGCGCAGGAAGCTCTGCTCCTCGCCGCCGGTGGCGGTGGTGCGGCTGATGAAGTCGAAGATCACGCCGTCCTGCAGGCCGTAATTGGCGATCCGCTCGACCTTGAAGCCCTTGTTGAAGGAGATCACCAGCACGGTCTGGTCGACGACCGTCAACTCCTGGAACTGGAAGCGGCGATAGACCGTCTGGCTGATGTAGTAGAACGTCCGGTTGCCGACCGTCGACGTCGTCGAGGGCGTCCCGAGGATCGACAGCACCTGCTGCACGTCCATGCCGACCTTGATCTGCGCGATCAGCGCATCGTCGGCGACGAAGCCGCGCTTGAACTCCTCGTTCAGGCCCGACGAGGTCGCGAGCTTGAAGCCGCCGGCATTGGGGCCGCAGGCCGCGAGAGCCAGGGACGTCGTCGCGAGGAGGCCGAGAAGGGCTGTGCGGCGGGAGACGGCGTTCATGCGGAGCGTATCCAGTGGCGCTGCGGCGATGGGCCGGGGCCCGCGCCGCTTGTCAAACGGGTCGAGGTTGGCGTAACGCCCGAGGATGGCTTTGGCAAGGCAATGACGTTTCGCCGCCGCAGGCCGGAGAGTGCTGACCCCATGTTCGGATTGTTCGGAAAGCGCGAGAAGCGTCAGGCGCCGGTCGATGCCGTCTTCGCGCGGGTGGTCGAGGCGTCGCGGCAGCCGGCTTTCTACCTCGAAGGCGGCATCGCCGACAGCTTCGAGGGCCGCTTCGAATCGCTCACGCTGCACGTCTTTCTCGTGCTGCGGCGCCTGCGCGAATTGCCGCCGCCCGCCGACGAGGTCGCGCAGGATCTGGTCGATGCGAACTTCGCCTATCTCGAACTCGGGGTGCGCAATGGCGGCGTCAGCGACATCGCCGTGCCCAAGCGCATGAAGAAGATCGGCCAGATGTTCTACGGGCGGGTGCAGGCCTATGAGGCGGCGCTGGTCTCGGACACGCCGGGCGAGCTCGCCGAGGCGCTGCGCCGCAACGCCACGCCGGACGCGCCGGAGGCCGCGACCGCGCTGTCCGGTTATGCGCGGCGTGTGCAGCGGCGTCTGGCGGAACTCGATCTCGAAGGGCTCCTGAACGAGACCGCCCTGTTTCCGTCGGCGCAGGAGGGAACGGCGCGATGACCCCCCAAGCCGCTTCGCCCATGACCCGGCCGATTCATGTCGACGACATCAAGATGCGCGGCACGCGCGTGACCGTGCAGGCCGAACCGGCCGAGCGGGCCGGCATCGCCGATCTGCTCGGGCTGCCCGCGCTCGAATCGCTGGAGGCGCGCTACGTGCTCGCCCGCAACGGCGAGCGGGTGAAGCTGGAAGGCGAGATCGCGGCGGCGTTCCACCAGACCTGCACCGTCACGCTCGAGGCCTTTCCGGTGACGCTGACCGTGCCGATGAGCCTCGATTTCGCGCCGCAGGAGCCCGAGCTTCCGCGGCGCAGGGGCGACCAGGAGGAGGCGGAGATCGACATCGAGGTCCGGCTCAACGAGGTGGACCCGCCGGAACCGATCGTCGACGGCACGATCGATCTCGGGGCCGTGACGCTCGAATTCCTGGCGCTCGCGCTCGATCCCTACCCCAGGAAGCCGGGCGCGGTCTTTGCCGAGCCCGCGCCGGAGCCGCCGCCCGAATCGCCCTTCGCGATGCTGGCGCGACTCAAGCGCGGCGAATGAGGCCTCGTCCGGGGCGCCGTGCGGCTTGCGGCGGACGCCCAAGTCGCTATTGTCCCGCCCGCATCGAGCCGCCCCGGCAAGCAGGTCGGCCGCTCCTGGGATCAACCATCACTCCATGACACGACCGGTTACAATCGCGCTCGATGCGATGGGCGGAGACCATGGCCCTGCCATCGTCATCCCCGGCGCCGCGCTGACGCTGGAGCGTCGACCCGATGCGCGCTTCGTGATCTTCGGGGACGAAGGGCAGGTGCTGCCGCTGCTCGACCAGCACCCGAAGCTCAAGGCCGTGACCACCTTCCACCACACCGAGGTCTCGGTGAAGATGGACGACAAGCCGAGCCAGGCGCTGCGCTATGGCCGCTATAAATCCTCGATGTGGCGTGCCATCGACGCCACCAAGACCGGCGAGGCCGACGTCACGGTCTCGGCCGGCAACACCGGCGCGCTGATGGCGATGTCGAAATTCTGCCTGAAGTCGATGCCCGAGGTCGACCGGCCGGCGATCGCCTGCCTGTGGCCGACGGTGCGCGGCGAGAGCGTGGTGCTCGATGTCGGCGCGACGATCGGCGCCGATGCCCGCCATCTCGTCGACCTCGCGGTGATGGGCGCGGCCATGGCCCGGGTGATCTTCGATCTCGACCGGCCGACGGTCGGCCTGCTCAATGTCGGCGTCGAGGAGATCAAGGGCGTCGAGGCGGTCAAGGAGGCCGGGCGCATCCTGCGCGAGCTCGACCTGCCGCATCTCAACTATCACGGCTTCGTCGAGGGCGACGACCTCGGCAAGGGCACGGTCGACGTCGTCGTCACCGAGGGCTTCACCGGAAACATCGCGCTGAAGACGGCGGAGGGTACCGCCCGGCAAATCAGCTCCTATCTCAAAGCGGCGATGAGCCGCTCGCTGATGGCCAAGATCGGATATCTCTTCGCCCGGAGCGCCTTTGCCGCGTTGAAGGATAAGATGGACCCGCGCAAGGTCAATGGCGGCGTGTTCCTGGGGCTCGAGGGCATCGTCATCAAGAGCCATGGCGGCACCGACGCGGTCGGTTTCGCCAGCGCAACCGAGCTCGGCTACGAGATGGCGCGCGAGAACCTGATGGCGAAGGTCCGGGAGATGGTGGCGGCCTCGGCCGAACAGGAGGCCGCGGCGCGGGCGGCCGCCGCCCAGTAAGGAAATAGCCTTGTCAATTCTGCGTTCCCAGATCGTGGGCTGCGGTTCCTACCTGCCCGCGCGCATCGTCACCAATGCCGAACTCGCCGAGCGGGTCGACACCACCGACGCGTGGATCGTCCAGCGCACCGGCATCCGGCAGCGCCATGTCGCGGCTGAGGACGAGACCACCTCGGCGATCGGCCTGAAGGCGGCGCAGGCCGCGCTCGCCGATGCCGGAATGAAGGCCGCCGAG
The DNA here is from genome assembly GCA_943372485.1 of Allobosea thiooxidans. GTDB lineage: Bacteria > Pseudomonadota > Alphaproteobacteria > Rhizobiales > Beijerinckiaceae > Allobosea > Allobosea thiooxidans_A. The sequence goes on along the minus strand of CALRYW010000068.1, from coordinate 18,838 downwards.
ATCGACCTCATCATCGTCGCGACCGCGACGCCCGACCACACCTTCCCGGCGACCGCGACGCAGATCCAGGCGGCGCTCGGCATCGAGGACGGTGTCGCCTTCGACCTGCAGGCGGTCTGCTCCGGCTTCGTCTTCGCGCTCACCACCGCCGACAAGTTCCTGAGCACGGGCGCCGCCCGCACCGCGCTCGTCATCGGCGCCGAAACCTTCTCGCGCATCCTCGACTGGGAGGACCGCACCACCTGCGTGCTCTTTGGCGACGGCGCCGGCGCGGTCGTGCTGAAGGCGGCGCCGGGCGAGGGCAGCCTGGCCGATCGCGGCGTGCTGGCGACGCATATCCGTTCGGATGGCCGCTACAAGGACAAGCTCTACGTCGATGGCGGGCCGGGCTCGACCCGGACGGTCGGCTTCCTGCGCATGGAGGGCAAGGAGGTGTTCCGCCATGCGGTGCAGAATCTCGCCGAGACGGTGCGCCACACCTTCGCGGAAACCGGCCTGAGCGGCGCCGACATCGACTGGTTCGTGCCGCACCAGGCCAATCGTCGCATCATCGACGCGACGGCCGACAAGCTCGGCATCGGCCATGAGCGGGTGGTGATCACGGTCGACAGGCATGGCAACACCTCGGCGGCCTCGATCCCGCTCGCGCTGGCGGAAGCCCATCGCGACGGCCGCATCAAGCCGGGGCAGCTCGTGCTGATCGAGGCCATGGGTGGCGGCTTCACCTGGGGGTCGGCCTTGATCCGGTGGTGAGCGGAAGGGCGGATAAATCGTCATATTCTCCGGATTTTCGCGCCGTTTTCATGCAATTTTCACAAGCTGGGTGCATCTGCGCCCGTTCGAGCATTGACCCCGGCTGCGGGTACGCCTAGCGTTCATCGTCCGGAATGGCGAAAGGCAGGTGGCAGACCCGCCAGCCGAGATAACGCCTTGGAGGATATGGATGGCGGGGCACACGGTTACGCGGGCGGACCTCTGCGAGGCGGTGTATCAGAAGATCGGCCTGTCGCGGACGGAGTCCTCCAAGCTCGTCGAGGCCGTTCTCGACGAGATCTGCGACGCCGTGGCGCGCGGTGAGAACGTCAAGCTGTCCTCCTTCGGCTCCTTCGTCGTGCGCGACAAGGGCGAACGAATCGGGCGTAATCCCAAAACCGGCGTCGAGGTGCCGATCGAACCGCGGCGCGTCATGGTGTTCAAGCCGTCGAATGTGATGAAGGCCCGCATCAACGGGCAGTTGGGTGAGGGCGACGACGCGTGAGCCTGGAGTTCCACAACGGCGACACAGAGGCCGACATGGACACCAAGAGCCCGGATGCCTTTCGAACCATCAGCGAGGTCGCCGAAGACCTCGACATTCCCCAGCATGTCCTGCGTTTCTGGGAGACGCGTTTTCCCCAGATCAAGCCGCTGAAGCGCGGCGGTGGCCGACGCTACTACCGGCCCGACGACGTCGCCCTGCTCAAGGGCATCCGCCGCCTGCTCTATGGCGAAGGCTACACGATCAAGGGGCTGCAGCGCATCCTGAAGGAACAGGGGCCGCGCCATGTCCAGGCGATCGGCCGGGGCGCGCCGGTCGGTCCGACGCCGGACGCCGCCAGGGGGCGGGACGGGGCCACCGCCCATCCGGCGCCGCCGGGCCGCGCGCCGGTGCCGCCCGGGCTCGACGACATCACCCTGCTGACCGCGGTCCTCGCCGAACTGCGCGAGTGCAAGCGCATCCTCGACCGCGCCCTGCAGCCGCCGGCCGAACTGGCCTGACGTCACAGGTTGAAAGCGCCAGGGCCCCATCCTAGATCGCCTTCCGGGGACGACCCGCGCGCAGCGGCGCCTGTTGATCCGGCGTGGACGACCTCGCCCTTTTGACGAGGAGTTCCGTTATGGCCTGGCTCTATCTCTTCATCGCCGGCCTGTTCGAGATCGGCTGGGCCATCGGCCTGAAATACACGCACGGCTTCACCCGCCTCGTGCCCACCGTGCTGACGCTCGCCAGCATGGCGGTCAGCCTCGGGCTGCTGGGTCTCGCCCTGAAGAGCCTCCCGGTCGGCACCGCCTATGCGGTCTGGACCGGCATCGGCACGGTCGGAACGGCGATCCTCGGCATCCTCCTGCTCGGCGAGCCCGCCACTGCGCTGCGCCTTGCCTGTATCGGGCTGATCGTGGCCGGCATCGTCGGGCTCAAGCTGGTCGCCTGAGTGCCGGGTCTCTAGGGGCGCCGCCAGGCCTCCGGCCAGTAGCCGCCGCGCTCGAGCAAGACGATCAGCACGATCACGGCCAGCGTCACCGCCAGCGTGAGCAGCTTGGCGTTCCAGGGCGTGCCGCGGCCGATCAGCCAGATCAGCGTCAGGCCGATCATCAGGGGAACCAGCATCTCCATGGCGACAGCCTAGAACAGCTGGCCGCGTGAAGAAACCCGGCGCAGCGGGGGCCGGTGTCCAGCCCGGCTGAACGCGCACCCCATCCCGGCTGCGCACGCGCGTTGGAGGGGCTCGCACCCTATCGTCCCCGCGTCCTCGTCGCCGCTCATGGCGCGTCACGCGGCGACAGCGCCAGCCCGCCTTCGATCAGCGGCTTCATCCGACCGAGCTCGTTGGCCATAAAGTCCAGAAACAGGCGCACCCGGGGCGAATGCCGCAGATCCGGATGGGTCAGGAGCCAGAGATCGGCGGAGAAACCGGGGTCGGGCGGCGCCAGCCGGGTCAGGGCGGGCTTCCGGTCGGCGATGAAGCAGGGCAGGAAGCCGATGCCGATGCCGGCCTCCACCGCCTCCGCCAGCCCCAGGACCGTGTTGACCCGGTAGACGATGCGCTCGGGCGCGACATGCTGGGTGAGATAACGCACGGCCTTGAGCGCCCCGAACGACTCGCCCAGCGACACCCAGCTGCGTTGCCAGAGAGCTTCGATGGGCTCGCTCCCGCCCTCCGGGAAATCGGCGGCCAGGCCATAGAGGGCCCAGGCGATCCGCGCCGCCTTGCGGCCGACCAGCGTTTCCGGCGGATGGTCGGTCGCCCGGATCGCGACATCGGCATCGCGCTTGGACAGGTTGAGCGCCTGGTTGCTCAGCAGCACCTCGAGGCGGATGTCGGGGCATTGCGTCAGGAAGCCGCCGAAGACCGGCGTCAGCAGATCGACCAACAGCGTGTCGTTGGTGGTGACGCGCAGTTCGCCCGCGGGCTTGATCTCCTGCCCGGCGAGCTTGAGCGCAAAGGCGCTGATGTCGCTGTCGAAGCGCTCGGCGAGCCGCGCCATCTCCTCGCCGGCGGGCGTGGCGACATAGCCGCTGCGGTGGCGCTCGAACAGCCGCGTGCCGACGGCCTCCTCGATCTGGCCGAGGCGCCGGAACACGGTGGAGTGGTTGAGCCCGAGCCCGGCCGCCGCAGCCGGCAGCGTGCGTCGCTCCGCAATCGCGTTGATCAGCCGGAAATCGTCCCAGGACAGGGGTTTGCCCGTCGGAGATTTGCCGGCGATAGGCCTGCTCGCGGGAGCCTTGCCGGTGGGCGTCTTGTCGGGTGCGCTCATCGCGCCAATCTCCGACAGGACATCGCCGCCTTCAAGGCCGGGGGCTCGAAGACGGCGAAGGAGCCTGGGATAGGCGCGGCCGTCAGGCCGTGGCGGGCCGGGCTGCGATGGCGGGCGTGGTGGTCTTGAGCGCCAGCGCCCCGTCGCCGATCAGGCCGTGGGCGAGCGCGGTGAGCGCGAGGAAGGCGGGATATTCCCAGCCGCCATTGGGCGCGTTGAAGACCCAGCCATTGGGGGCGTGGACGAAGAGCGCACCCAGCAGGATCGGCAGCAGCAGCAGCGAGACATGGCGGCCATGGAAGCCGACGAGGATGGCGAGGCCGCCGAGAAGCTCGGCCAGAATGATCGGCCAGGCGAGGAAGGCCGGCAGGCCGACCTGGCCGAGGAAGCCGGCGAAGCCCGCCGGGGTGAAGATCGCGATCTTCAGATGGGCATGGGCGATGAACATCAGGCCGAGCGCGACGCGCAGGGCAAGCGCACCATAGGGGGCGAGGCGGGTATCGATCATGGGGACAGTCTCCTGAAGCGGGACCGGGCTGGTCTCGCCCCAAGAGATCGCCTCGGACTTGGCGCAATGCAAATGGACATCTATCAATCACTCGATTGCGTCAGTGCAATGGATGAACTCTGGCATTCCGCGTTGGGCGGCCCAATCTCCTCGCCAACGGGGCAGCCCTGCCCAGCACGGCGTCGAAAGGATGTCAGCCATGCAGATCAACGGTCTTCATCATGTCACGGCGATCGCCGGTCCGGCGCGCCGCAATCTCGATTTCTATGGCCGCGTCCTTGGCCTGCGTCTGGTCAAGAAGACGGTCAATTTCGATGATCCCGGCACCTACCACCTCTATTACGGAGACGCCGTTGCGGCGCCGGGCTCGATCCTGACCTTCTTCCCCTGGGAGCATGCCGCGCCGGGCCGCCTCGGCGTCGGCGAGACGCAGGAGACGGTGTTCCGGGTGCCGGAAGGGGCGATCGGCTACTGGGCGCATCGCCTCGTCGAGCATGGCGTGCCCCATGACGTGCCGGTGAAGCGCTTCGGCGAGACGGTGCTGGCCTTCCGCGATCCCGATGGAATGCGGCTGGCGGTGGTCGGCGTGCCCGGCATCGAGGCCGAGCCCGCCTGGGCCGAGGGCGACATCCCGGCCGAGCATGCGATCCGCGGCTTCCACGGCGTCAGCCTGCTGGTCGCCGATGCGGCGCCGACCGGGGCGATCCTCGACGACGTCTTCGGCTTCCGCGAGATCGGTCGCGAGGAGACGCTGGTGCGCTACCGTGCCGAGGGCGCGGCCCAGGGCGCGATCGTCGACCTGCGCGTCGCCGGCGGCTTCCTGCCGGCCCGCCAGGGCGCCGGCTCCGTCCACCACATCGCCTTCAGGGCCGCCGATGACGCGGCGCAGGAGGCGATGGTCCGCAAGCTCGCGCAGAACCACGGCATCCACACCACGGAACAGCGGGACCGGAACTATTTCCGCTCCGTCTATTTCCGCGAGCCCGGCCATGTCCTGTTCGAGATCGCGACCGATGGGCCGGGCTTCGCCGTGGACGAGCCGGCCGACAGCCTCGGCCAGGCGCTGAAGCTCCCGCCCGGGCTGGAGCCGCAGCGCGCCCGCATCGAGGCGGTGCTGCCCGAACTGGCCTGATCCGACCGTTCCGCCCTGCCGCCGCGCCGGGCGGAGCGGATGTTGTCCTGGCATCCGAAGGAGCCCCCGATGGACGCGACCGCGACCACCGACTTCATCCATCTCCATGAGCCGGCTGGCGATCCCGGCCGCGCGCCGCTGCTGCTGCTGCACGGCACCGGCGGCGACGAGCGCGATCTGATCGGGCTGGGCCGGGCGGTCGCGCCCGGCGCGGCGCTGCTCTCGCCGCGCGGCAAGGTGCTCGAGGGCCCGATGCCGCGCTTCTTCCGCCGGCTCGCCGAGGGCGTCTTCGACGAGCACGACCTGCGCCGACGCACCCATGAACTGGCCGATTTCATCGAGGAGAGCCGCGCCCGTTACGGGCTGGCGCAGCCGGTCGCGGTGGGCTTTTCGAACGGCGCCAATATCGCAGCCAGCCTCCTGCTGCTGCGGCCGGAGGTGCTCGCCGGGGCGGCTCTGCTGCGGGCGATGTCGCCCTTCGCGCAGCCGCCTCAGGCGGATCTGACCGGCAAGCGGGTGTTGATCCTGTCCGGTGCCATGGACCCGATTGTCCCGGCTGACGATGTCGGGCGGCTGGCCCAGACGCTGTCGGGCAACGGGGCGAGCGTCGATCATCGCACGCTGCCGGCGGGCCATGGCCTGTCCCAGCCCGAGATCGGCCTCCTCCTGAGCTGGCTGGCGGCCGCCTGACGGCCTTCCGGCGGCGTCTGGCCGCCGCCGGCATGGGGTGATCTGGGGCGATCAGGTCGAGGGTGCGGCGGCCTTGCGCTTCGGGGTCTTCGCGGCCGGCGGCGGTGGCGGGGGCTCGGCCGCCTGCTTGGCCAGGCGCTGGGCGCGCAGCGCCTCGATCTTCTTGCGGGCGGCGGCTTCTTCGGCGGCGATGCGGCCGCTCGACTTCTGCTTCTCGCGCGGTGCTTCCTGGACGCTGTTGACGTCGTGCCAGGCGCGCGGGCCCCGGTTGTCCCCTGCCATCGGTCTCGTCCCTCCGTCTTCGGTCTCAGGAACGAAGCTTACCCGCGGTCGGCGCAGAATACGAGCCGCATCACGCATCGCGCGCGTCGCCGCCGATCGCAGCGTGCTCAGGCCAGCAGCGGCAGGATGATTGCCATCCCGATCATCAGGACGGCGAGGACCCTGAGGAACACGGCCCCTTGGCCGGACACCCGCAACACGACACGACGCGACGACGCAGACATGACGTTACCGCCTCCGCTAGGGAAGAACCCTGACGTTCGGTCATTATGATGAAGTGTTCAAGACAGGTCGAAGCGGGAGCCTGTGGAGAACCTCATGCAGGACGAAGCGAAGGCTCGTGGCTCGGCTGTCCGGCTCGAATAAATGGTCGGAGCGAGAGGATTCGAACCTCCGACCCCTTGTCCCCCAGACAAGTGCGCTAACCGGGCTGCGCTACGCTCCGACGGGTCGGCTTATAGTGGCGGCGTCGCGCGGATGCAATCGGCTTCGCGCGCTTGTTTCACCGGGCCTTAAGGCGAGGGTCGAAGCTGCGCCAGGGCGGGACAGGGCGGGGGGTCTCGCCATTAACCCTCGATTAAGGCTGTGATTGCGGGAGGGCGGCGCGGCGCGCATGGTTTTCTGCGGACGGAGAGGGCTGCAGGCGGAGACGATCATGTCATTGGCGACGGTCACGGCGAATCCGGTGCGGCCCGCGCTGCGCGCGGCGGCGCAGTCCCCCGCAACCATCGCGGCCCTGTTCGACGGGCTCGCGCCGGACTGGCACTCGCAATGGGCCTGGGACCATTACGAATCCACCATCCTCGCCTTGGCCCAGCATTATGGTCTGCGCCGGGTCTGCGAGATCGGCGGTGGGCGTGATCCGCTGTTCAGCGCCGAGCAGGCGCATCGCCGCGGCCTCGACCTGACCGTCAACGACATCGATGCCGGTGAACTGGCGCTGACGCCGGCCGGGCTGAAGAGGGCCTGCTTCGACATCGCCGGCGATCTCTCCGAGCCCGACATCGCCCGCGGCGGCTACGATCTGATGGTCTCGCGCATGGTCTTCGAACATGTCGGCGATGTCGAGCGCGCCTGGACCAACATCCACGCTTTGCTGGCGCCCGGCGGCGTCGCACTCGCCTTCTTTCCGACGCTCTGGGCCCCCGTCTTCGCGCTCAACCACATTCTGCCCGAAAAGGCCTCGCGCGCCCTCGTCCACGCGCTGTTTCCGGCGCGGCGCGACGGTGGCGGCGATCCGAAATTCCCCGCCCATTACGACTGGTGCCGCGGCAGCCGCGCCAGGCTGACGCCGATGCTCACCCGCGCCGGCTTCTCGGATGTGCACATCCAGCCCTTCTGGGGCCACGGCTATTTCGACCGCATGCCCGGGCTAAAGCAGGCCGACCACGCCTTCAACGCCCTGGCCGCGAAGATCGGCTGGGATTTCGTGACGACCTACGCCTATGTCGTCGTCCGCAAGGACCGCGGCTGAGGCCGCGCAGCGGGCGGCGCCGGCAGCGCGGCGAGCCCCCAGACCAGGCCGAGCATCAGATACATGTGGCGCCAATGGTCGGTGTCGATCTGCAGCCCCTGCAGGATCGTGACGAACAGCACCGACCACAGCACGATCGCATGGTTCTGCCAGGGCGAGCGCTGGAAGACGAGGCGCCAGCCGACCAGGCAGGTCGCCGCCATCAGTGCCAGCCAGGAGAAGCCGCCGAGCCAGCCATAGGAGGCGAAGGCGTTGATGTAGACATTGTGCGGATCTTCCGGGAAGAGCCAGCGGAAGCGCAGCGGCCCGAAGCCGTTCGGCTCTTCCAGCAGCAGCGGGATCGAGCGCAGCTGGTTGCCGAAGCGGCCGGTGACGCCGCCATCATACTCCTGGACGAGGCTGGCGCGGACCTCGAAGACGCTGCGGATGGTCTCGAAGGAGAGCGCAAAGAGCAGCGCCACCGTCAGCAGGCCGAGCGCCGTCAGCGTCAGCGCCACGACCCTGGCCCGCCGCGCCGCATTCGGGGCGGTCAGAAAGGTCAGCGCGATCATCAGCAGGGCGGCGGCGACGAGATTGCCCCAGGCGCCGCGCGAGAAGGTCAGGAACAGCGCCGCCACCGGCACGCTCATCAGCAGGAGCCCGCGTATCAGCCCGAGCCGACCGGTCAGGATGTGCTGCAGCACATAGATGATGGGCAGCACCAGGAAGGGTCCGAGCACGTTGGGGTCCTTGAAGGTGCCCGAGGCGCGGCCATAGAGCGTGAAGATCGACCCCAGCCCCGCCACGTCGAAATAGCCCAGCAGACCGGCCAGGCCCGCGCCCCAGGCGGCGAAGAGATAGCCCCGGCGCAGCGTTTCGAGCCGCCCGAGCGCGTCGTCCGCCATGATCGCGGCGAGGAACACCGCGGTGACCATCAGATAGACCGAGACGGCGGTGAACCGCACCGAGGCCGATTCATCCATCCAGGGGATCAGCGAGAAGGTGCCGCCGATATTGTAGAGCAGCAGCAGCAGCGCCAGCGGCAGGAGCTTCTGCGAGAAGCGGATGCCGGTGATCATGAAGACGAAGACGGCGAGCAGGAACACGACCTCGTAAGGCGAGGGCTCGATCAGCGCCAGCCCGCTCGAGGCGGCCAGCAGCCAGAGCGCGCCGCGCTTGAGCGCGGCATAGGAGATGCGCAGGCCGCCGCGGCGCGCCGGCTCCGCACGGCCCCTGTCGGCCAGCGCGCTCAATAGGCGTTCTCGTTCTTGGTCATCAGCGAGAAGGGTGTCTTGATCAGGATGTAGAGGTCGAGCAGCACTGACCAGTTCTCGATATAGTAGAGGTCATGCTCGACGCGGCGCTGGATCTTGTCCTCGGTGTCGGTCTCGCCGCGCCAGCCATTGACCTGCGCCCAGCCGGTGATGCCGGGCTTGACCTTGTGGCGTGCGAAATAGCCGTCGACCACCTGCTCATAGGCGCGGTTCGAGGCGGTGGCGTGCAGCGCATGCGGCCGCGGGCCGACCAGCGACAGATTGCCCTTGAAGACGACGTTGAAGAGCTGGGGCAGCTCGTCGAGCGAGGTCTTGCGGATGAAGCGGCCGACGCGGGTGACGCGCGGATCGTCCTTCGTCACCTGCTTGGCGGCCGTGTGGTCGGTCATCTCGTGATAGAGTGAGCGGAACTTGAAGACCTCGATCTGCTCGTTGTTGAAGCCGTAGCGCTTCTGCCGGAACAGCACGGGCCCCTTCGAATCGAGCTTGATCGCGATCGCGGTGGCCAGCATCACCGGCGAGAGGACGATCAGCGCCAACGCCCCGACGACCTTGTCGAAGGCCCATTTGACGACGATGTCCCAGTCGGCGATCGGCCGGTCGAACACATCGAGCACCGGCACCGCGCCGAAATAGGAATAGGAGCGCGGCCGGAAGCGCAGCTTCGACATATGCGCCGAGAGCCGGATGTCGATCGGCAGCACCCAGAGCTTGCGCAGCATCGCCAGCAGGCGCGCCTCGGCCGAGATCGGCAGGGTGAAGATGACGAGGTCGAGCTTGGTGCGCCGCGCGAACTCGACGAGATCGTCGATCGTGCCGAGTTTGGGATAGCCGGCGACGAGATCGGGCGAACGGTCGTCGTTGCGGTCGTCGAAGACGCCGCAGATGCGCAGGCCGGTGTCGCGCTGGGCTTCCAGCGCCTTGATCAGCGCCTCGCCGCCCTCGCCACCGCCGACGATGGCGGTCCGCCGCTCGAGTCGGCCCGAGCGCGTCAGATGCCGCACCGCCAGCGTCACCGCCAGCCGCTCGACCAGCAGGGTGGCGGCGCCGACGCTGTAGAAGCCCAGCAGCCAGACGCGCGAGACTTGGTCGCCGATCTTGAGGAAGAAGAACGCGGCGAGCGTGATCAGGAACAGCAGCGTCCAGCCGCTGGCGAGCCGCACCGCCATCGCGATGAAATTCCTGAGCGCACCGACATGGTAGAGATGCAGCGCCTGGAAAGCCGCCAGCGCCCCGACCGCGAGCGCCGGAACCGTGACCTGATAGGGCAGGGTGCTCTCGGTGTTGCCGGCCGCATAAAGCCAGTAGATCAGCCCGCCCGCCGCGAGGATGGCGAGCACGTCGAGCAGGCGCACCAGCCCCTCGATCATCACGGGCGACAGCGTCGGCTTGACCGGGATCGCTGCGATCCGCTCGGCGAGCGGATGGAACACGCGCGTCCCGCTTCGCGCCGGGCCGAACATCTCCGGCGTGGCCGAGGCGGCCGCATCCGCCTTCATCAGATCGCGGACATCGAAGGCACCCATGACGTCACATCCCCGTCGCGGTCGGCATCGCCGGACGCATTGCCTTCTGCCGGCCAGCCGATCGTGCCATTGGCCTACCGGAAAATGCTCACGGAAGGCTTAACCCGACCGATCGCTGTTTCGTGGCGCGCCCGTTGCCGCCGCGAACCCGGCTGCGAGCGCCTGGGGCGACGGGGCCGCCCGCCACACTGCGGAAATCGGATTTTTCCCAGCCCGATCAAGGTATTGTTGCAGTCGAAACAGCATGTTTTGCGCGGCGCCGATCAGCTGAATGGCTTGAAAAAAGACGTTTGAGGTTGACGCAAAGCAATCGCGAGGCTATATCGCTGCGTGATGAGTGTCTGAGAAGCACATTTTGGCGCGATTGAAGTTCCGGCCCAGCCGTCGGAGCGCCGTCGCCGTGCTGCTTTCGGGATCGAAATGCCGAAAGCCTTTTTCGACCGGATGCTGATCTCAAACTCAAACTCTCGCTGAGCCCTCCGGCACTGCCTCCGTGGTGCCCGTTGCCGGCTTCGCCCGTGTGCAACATGTCTTCCCATTGGTTCTTCCTGCTCGCGGCCATCGCCGTCGAGATCGTCGCGACGGCCGCGCTGAAATCCGTCGTGTCCGCACCCTGGCTCGTGGCGTTCCTGCCGCTGGCCCTGATCGGCCTGTCCTTCGCCCTGCTCTCGATCGCGCTGCGGGTGATCCCCCTTGCCGTCGCTTATGCGGTCTGGGAGGGGCTCGGCATCGTCGGCATCGCTGTCGTTGGCCATCTGCTGTTCGGCGAGCATCTGACGGCGGAGCGTATCGTCGCCCTGGCGGCGATCCTGGCCGGCATCCTCCTGCTGGAGCGTGGCGTCGGTGACGCCCCGGTCCGCACGGCGCAGGGGAGGCCGGCATGACCTCCGCCCTGCTGCCGCAGACGCTGGCTCTCGCCTGGCTCGCCTTGGCGGTCGTGCTCGAGGTGCTCGGCTCCTGCCTGCTCAAGCTCTCCGACGGCATGCGCCGGCGCCTGCCGGGGCTGGCCGGCCTCGCGCTGGTGATCGGCGCCTTCGCCGCGCTCGCCCAGGCGATCCGCGGCATGGATCTCTCCGTCGCCTATGCGGTCTGGGGTGGGGCCGGGCTGGTGATCACCGCGATCATGGGCGCGCTGGTCTTCGGCCAGCGCATCCGGCCCACAGGCTGGGCGGGGATCGCGCTCGTGCTCGTGGGTGTCGTCGCGCTCAAGCTGCTCTGAGCGGTCAGGCGCCCCGGCGCCTGGCCAGCGCATCGCGATAGGCGGCGGTGACGCCGTCGATCATCGGGGCGAGCCGGAACGTGTCGCGGACATGGGCGGCGAGATCGCTCGCCTCCGCGTGGCGATCCGCCTCCGCTGCCGCCAGCGCCCGGCCGATCGCATCGGCCATGACGAGCGGATCGTTGGGTTGGATCAGCCGGTGGCGATGGCGCGGCCCGTAGATCTCGTTGATCCCGCCGACATCGGTCGAGACGAGAGGCTGGGCCGCCGCCGCCGCCTCGAGCACGACATAGGGCAGGGATTCGGCGCGCGAGGGCACGACCATGACCTGCGCGCGCGACAGGGCCTTGCGGATCGGCCCGGGCGGCTCGAAGACGCACTGGTCTGCGATGCCGCGCGACACGGTCAGCGCGCGCAATTCCGCCTCGTCGGGCCCCGAGCCGACGATCAGCATGCGCGGCGTGATTCCGTCGCGGCTCTGCAGCAGGCTGAGCGCCTCGATCAGCGTGTCGATGCCCTTGGCCGAGCGCAATTCCCCAAGATAGACGAGGTCGAATGTCGCCTCGCTGTGGTCGATCGGCTCGAATTCGGGGTCGGAGATGCCGTTGAGGACGATGCGGTGGTCCGTCGTCGGCATGTGGCCGACATAGGCCTCGAAGCGTCCGGCGATGAAGCGGCTCTCGAACAGGAACATGTCGGTGGCGCGCTCGAGCAGCCGCTCGACCGCCATGTAGACCTTATGCTCGGTGCCGCCGGGCTTGTAGTTGAAGCTGCCGCCATGGGGCGTGTAGGCCGTGACATAGCGCCGCCCAGGGCTGAAGAGGGCGGGCATCCGTCCATACACCCCGCCCTTGGAGCCGTGGCAATGGACGATGTCGGGATCGAGCCGGCTGCGCAGGCGCATCGCACTGAGCTGCGCGCGCGCATCGGTGACGCTCGGATAGCGTGACATCGGCACGCGCGTGATTCCCAGAGAAAGCTGGACCGAGAGCTCCGCGAAGACCTCGTCGGCGCGGCGCCCGCCGGTCGTCGAATCGCAGAAGATGCCGACCGCATGGCCGCGCTCAGCCTGCCCCTTCGCGAGATCGATGGCATGGCGAAACAGCCCGCCGAGCGGCGCCCGGAAGACATGCAGGATCCGCAGGCGCGGTGCGTCCGTCATCGGGGCTCTCCGCGCAGGCTCAGAACCAGCGTTCCTTGATGACGATGGTGTCGCCGGGCTGGACCGCATAGGTGATCGGAACGCTCGCGGTGACGAGCTGGTCCTCGATCTGGCGCGTCACCTCGGCATAGGAGCGCTGCCCCCGTGGCGTGAAGCCGCCGGCGATGGCGACCGCGGTCTGCACGGTCATGCCGGGTACATAGGGGAACTGACCGGAATTGGTGACCTCGCCGAGCACGAAGAAGGGCGGTAGGTGTCGACCTCCACCGAAACCTTCGGCTCCCGCAGATAGCCGGCCCGCAGCTTGGCCTCGATCGCGCGCTCCAGCTCGCGGGTGGTGCGCCCCTGCGCCTCGACGGCGTCGATCAGCGGCATCGCGATCCGGCCCGAGCCGTCGACCGCATAGATGTTGGAGAGGTTGTCCTGCCCGAAGACGATGATGCGCAGGCGGTCGCCCGTCGCGAGACGATAGGGGCCGCTCGGCTGGGCCAGCGCGTAGTCGGACGGGCCGACGCGCGGCGCGCAGGCGCCCGCCGTCATGGCGACGGCCAGAGCGAGGGAAGCGAGACGTCGACTCATCACAAGCAATACCCATGCGAAGCTGCGCGAAGCATGGGCGCGATATGGTTAAGAAAAGCTTCCGCCCGATCCTGTCTGGCCGGGATCGAGACAGGCGAAACGCGCCCTCTTAACCCGGCACTAACCTTACTGGGTTCTGATCGCGACTGCGTCCTGTTCAGGGCGCGCGAGTTTTGCGTGAATGGATGGGTCATGACCGCTCACACCGAGAGCCATGTCAGGGATGATCTGCGCGAGCCGGCCGCGCGCGACGACGGCCGCGGCGACATGCTCGATCTCACGGCGCTCTGGGCCGCGATCAAGCGCCGCCGCGCCTGGATCATCGGGCCGACGCTGGCGGCGCTGGGCCTGTCCTTCGTCGCGGTCAATCTGGTGACGCCGCGCTACACCGGCGAGGCCCGCATTCTGCTGGAGAATCGCGGCACCTTCTTCACGCTGCCCGGGCAGTCCTCGACCGACAGCGTCGGGCAGTTCGACTCGGAGGCCGTGCAGAGCCAGGTCCAGATCATCATGTCGCGCGACCTGGCGCGCGAGGCGATCAAGCGCATCGGGCTGGTCGGCAATCCGGAGTTCGATTCCGGTGCCGGCGCGCTCAACGCGCTGCGCAAGGTCGGCGTCCTGATCGGGCTCGGCGGCCATCCGGCCGATCGCTCGCCCGAGGATCGCGTGCTGGAGAAATACTACGACCGGCTGCTGGTCTACCCCGTCGGGCGCTCGCGCATCGTCGCGGTCGAGTTCACCTCGCAGGATCCCGCGCTCGCCGCCAAGGGCGCCAACATCATCGCCAACGCTTATCTCGAGCTTCAGGAGGCCGCCAAGCAGGATTCCGCCCGCAGCGCCTCCTCCTGGCTGTCGACCACGATCGAGCCGCTGCGCCAGCGCGTCAGCGAGGCCGAGGCCAAGGTCGAGGACTTCCGCTCGCGCAACGGGCTGCTCGTCGGGTCCAACAACACCACGATCAACGCCCAGCAGCTCGGCGATCTCTCGACCCAGCTCTCCGCCGCCCGCAGCCAGCAGGCCGAGGCCCAGGCCAAGGCCGGCCTGATCCGCGACGCGATCAAGCAGGGCCGCACCTTCGAGATCCCCGACGTCGCCAACAATGAGCTGGTGCGGCGCCTGATCGAGCAGCGCATCAATCTGCGCGCGCAGATTGCGCTGGAATCGCGCAACCTCCTCTCCGAGCATCCGCGCATCAAGGAACTCAACGCCCAGCTCGCCGATCTCGAGGGCCAGCTGCGGGCCGCCGCCGAGCGCACCGTCAGGACGCTGGAGAACGAGGCCAAGATCGCCGGCCAGCGCGTCGAGAGCTTCACCGCCGCCCTCGACGGGCAGAAGAAGAGCGTTTCGACCGGCAATGACAGCGAGGTGCAGCTGCGCGCGCTGGAGCGCGAGGCGCGGACGCTGCGCGAGCAGCTCGAACAGTACATGCTGCGCTATCGCGAGGCCGTGGCGCGCGACACCCAGAACGCCACCCCCGCCGATGCCCGCGTCATCTCCCGCGCCATCGAGCCGACCGAGCCCTCCTTCCCCAAGAAGCTGCCGACGGTGCTGGTCGTGACGCTGGCGACCTTCCTCACCGCGCTGGCCACCGTGGTCTCGCGCGAACTCCTGAACGGCCAGCGCGACCAGGCCCCGAGCCAGCCGCGGCGCACGCCGGGCTGGGTGGGTGGCGCCGGCACCGGCGCGCATCGCAGCGAGGAATCGCAGGCCGAGGCCCGTCGCGAGCGGGTGGCGGGCCTGCTCACCCATGGCGGACGGCTGGGACAGATCACGCTCGACCTCGCCCGTCCCGAGCAGACGCTCGCCGATCTCGCCGAGCGCATCGACGAGCCGCCCCGCGGCATGGCGCCGATGGTGCTCGTGCTCGACGGGTCGGGGGAGGGCGCGACCACGCCGCACGACCTTGCCGATCTCCTGTCGCAGCGCTGCCGCTGCATCATCGTCGATCTCGCGGCCGATGAGGGCCGCGGTGAGCCGGGCTTCTCCGAACTCCTGGCGGGCGAGGCGCTGT
This sequence comes from Allobosea thiooxidans, assembly GCA_943372485.1. GTDB lineage: Bacteria > Pseudomonadota > Alphaproteobacteria > Rhizobiales > Beijerinckiaceae > Allobosea > Allobosea thiooxidans_A. The sequence continues at coordinate 3,486 of CALRYW010000068.1, read as the reverse complement.
TCTCCGACATCATCACCCGCAAGCCCGGCTCGCGGCTGCACCGCATCGGCCCTGGCCGCGCCGGCCGCGACGCCGTGCTGGCGGCGCCGGACCTCGTCGAGGTCGCGCTGGACGCGCTCTGCGAGACCTATGACTGGGTCTTCGTCGCCGCCGCCTCGAGCGACGAGGCGCAGGTCCTCGGTCCTCTGGCGAAGCGCGCCCAGGGCGGGCTCGTGATGGCGGGCCAGCTCGGCAACGGCCATGCCGTCGAGGCGGCCTATCGTCTGTCGGACCTGGCCCGTGCGCCGGTCACCCTGATGCTGGACGCGCCAGAGCCGGCCCGGATGGGCGAGCTGCGCGAGCGCGACCCCGCGCCGCTCTGAGCCCGGCTACTCGTCGGCGGCGGGCTTGCGCCCGCGGCTGAGCCAGCCCGAGACGCGGTGGGCGAGCTTCAGCGCGACGGGGGAGGCCTTGATGCGCCGCTTCGCCTCGCGCTTGGCCCGGCTGAACAGCGCGAAGGCATGGCCCCTGGCGGTCAGCGGCAGGAAGCTGTCGACGAGGTCGTCGCGCTCGTCGCAGATCGTCGTCTTGTAGCGGGCTTCCCCGACGCCGAGATCGAAGACGGTGATGCCCTCGCGCGATTTCAGCCGGATCAGGTCGACGAGCAGGATCTCGCCCGGGCTCGTCTTCGCGACCTCGCTGTCCATGGCGAAGGAGGTCGCCATGCCGGAGAAGCGCCCGGCCTGGACCGCCCCGACATAGGTCGCGACCGACTGTCCGGCGACGTCGAGCGAATAGAGCTCCAGCACCGGCGGCCGGTCCCCCTCCGCCTGCGCGCCGCGTTCGAGAAAGCGGCGCACGGCCGGCGGTGCGAACGGGTCGGCAATGCCCATCATCGCGAAGCGGGCTGCTTTCTGCCGGAGGAAGGCGTCGATCACGCGGGCGATCTCGGCCGGCGTGCGGGCTCGGACCATCTCGGAGGGGCCGTAAGTCACGAACCGGTTGCGCTTGTTTTTGAGCTTCTTGTGCGCGTGGCTGCTCATCGAGCGCCGCAGCGAGGCCTCGCCATCGCCCGGCACGAGGCTGAGCTTGTAGGCGCCGCTCGGGCTCGGGCCGCCCGCGAGCTGCGCCAGCGGGTTCGCCACGCCCTGCCACTGCGTCGGCTGGTTGACGAAGATGAAGGCGTCGAGCCCGCCGATGGCGGCTCCGATCTCGGCCAGCATGAGCCGGGCACCGGCGGCGTCGAGCCCGGCGGCGAAGGCGGGGTCGTAGATGCCCATATGGTAGTTGGCATGCTTGCCGCCGATGAACTCGGCGAAGCGGATGCCGCTGCGGCGGGTGATCACCAGCGGCAGGATCGCCAGCGCCGCCCCGCCGGCATCGCGCAGCACGGCATGGCGGAAGGCCATGCGCTCGGCGGCACCGACCGTGTCGGTGAAGGGCCGCACCCAGCCATAGGCCTGATAGGGCGTCAGCAGGGCGCGGTCTTCCAGGGCCCGCCAGTCCTCTGCGAGCGCGGCGATGTCCTCGACCACCGACAGGCTGGACCAGCTCTTCGCGGTGCCCGGTGCGCGCGCGACAGGGGCGTCCGTGCGGCGCTGCGTGGGAGCGGAGGGACTGGGTTCGACGAGCGCTGACATGGATCTGAAAGCCTCGGGAGCAACGGCGATGCCGCCTCCTTAACCCGCTATTGTGAACGGACTGGGCAAGATCGCGCCGGAGCCGAGCCTGGATCGGCAAACAGCGTTAGCGAGCGGTTGCCGCGGAACGGACAGATGAACCTGCGCCACCTTGTCTTCTCCGCCGTCTTCAAGGCGATCGCGGCCACGGGCGCCGACCGCTGGGGCAGGGGCCTCGCGCAGGGCCGCGGCGTGATCCTGACCCTGCACCATGTCCGGCCGCAGGGTGCGGGCGGCTTCCGGCCGAACGGCCTGCTCGAGATCACGCCCGACTTCCTCGACCGCACCCTCTCGCTGGTCCGCGCCGAGGGCTACGATCTGGTGTCACTGGACGAGGCGCTCGCCCGGCTTGCGGCGCCGCGCCCGGGCCGCTTCTTCGTCGCGCTGACCTTCGACGACGGCTATCGCGACACTGTCGAGCAGGCCTGGCCGGTGCTGGCGAAGCATGCCGCGCCCTGGACGCTTTTCGTCACGCCGGGCTTCGCCGACCGCACGGCGCGGCTCTGGTGGCTGGAACTGGAGGAGGCGCTTCGCGCGCTGCCGGCGCTCTCGCTCGCCCTGCCGGACGGCCCCTTCACGGCGCGGACGGACAGCGACACCGACAAGCAGCGCGCTTTTGAGGCGCTCTACTGGCGTCTGCGCAAACAGCCGGAAGCGATTCTGCTGTCAGCGATTTCGGATCTGACGTCACAGGCCGGCATCGACCCCGCCGCCTTGGTCGAACGCGAATGCCTGCCCTGGGAGACGCTGCGGGCGCTGGCCGGCGCGCCGGGCGTGACCATCGGTGCGCACACGCTGACGCATCCGATGCTGGCCAAGCATGACGAGACCTTCGCCCGCGCCGAGATCACCGAGAGCAGGACCCGGCTCGAAGCGCAGCTTGGCCTCCCCATCCGCCATTTCGCCTATCCGGTCGGTGACCCCACCTCGGCCGGGCCGCGGGAGTTCGCGCTGGCGAAGGCGGCGGGCTTCGCCAGCGCCGTGACGACGCGGCCGGGGCATCTCTTCGCGGAGCATGCCGACCATCTCCACGCCTTGCCGCGCGTCTCGCTCAACGGTCTGCACCAGAGCGCGGAGGCCGTGCGGGCGCTGCTGTCGGGGCTGCCGTTCTGGCTCTGGAACCGAGGTCGGCGGGTTAATGTCGGCTGACAGGCCATCGCGGAAGCGCTATTAAATTCGTTATCGGATCGATGAACACAGAAGATAATGATCGGGGTTCGGATATGATCGCCGTTGATATAAGTGCTGATCGTGTCATGATTTACGCAACAACCGATTCTGTAAATCGTATTATCAGTGCGCTGCAATGTGCGGCGGATTCCACACCAGAGGCGTGTCACGAGATTAATATAATAGGAATGTTTACAGAAACTGCTGATGATGGATCACAGACATTGCCTTCAATCAGATTACATGACGGACTGGAAGAGATAATGAATTCTATGAGAGAAAAACAATTGGAAATTGATATAAAAAGCGGATTAGTGCCAGTTGACGCATCAGTGGCGCCGTTCGAAATCTCGATTATGCATGTAACCCGAGCCGCTGTGAGAGAAGAATCCGGCCTTGCATCATGACGTGGTAGTCGGGAGCTCAACGGCTTGCATCAGAGCGAAGCGGTGCTACGGGCGCTGCTCTCGGGGCTGCCGTTCTGGCTCTGGAATCGGGGGCGGCGAACAAATGTCGGCTGATGGCCCGATGGAGCCACAGATCATACAACACGGTGTGCGGCATGAGCAAAGCTGAAGACCTGTTTACCGCTGGCGATGCTGCGGAAGATGCTGCTGACTTCGATTTGGCATTACGTTGCTTCCAGCAAGGTGCGGCG
>CALRYW010000067.1:0-21963 GCA_943372485.1 Allobosea thiooxidans | reverse complement strand
GCGCGCCCGCTACATCACGCTGGAAAGCATCGCGCCGATCAGCGATGATCCCATCGTCAGCCTGCCAGCCGTGGCCGCCTGACCAGCCCGGCCAAAGCCGGCATCCAGGTGGCTCCAAGAAGCTACACCACCATCAGGGACACGACCCTAGCACGGTTCCGGGGTTGTCCTGGAAGGGCTGTTGCAGAACGACAAAAGTGCCCACGGTCGACCCAGCAGCCACCGAGAGCGTTCTCGGCTCGTCACGCCCTAATGGAGCCGCCGGCGCGGCCTCGGGCGGGCTAGGTATCTCATGCGTCTGCATGAGGGTCATCATGGCCACGACGACGCCGGCGGCAAGAAGTGCGCCGCCCCCAGCCATCGTCCCAGCGGGCAGAGGGCGAGGCTCGGCGAGCTGCGGTTCTGACGTGTGGTCGCGAGCTTCCATTCAGCAAGTGATGAGCAATGAAGACTAATGCTCGCTTTAATTATCGGCACCAAATTCTTGTATGCTGACCACAAGGTTAAGCTGATGTTTGCGATCGACGAAGCTGGAGGTTATGTCACGCGCCCCTTCTCGGTGTCAGCTCAAATTCAGGTCTGATCGATGGCGGGATAGCAAGTCGTGCCGGCTAGCTATAAAATCGGGCATAAAGTTTGGATAAGGCCGCATGAGACAGTTCCCGATTGTCTCAGCTGCTCCGTCGCCGATGAAATCAATTTCTTCCTAAAGATCAACGGTGACGGTTACCGAAGCTGCCGGGGCGCCTTGGATTTCTCTGCACGGTGTCGGAAGGTTGATCGGGTGCCTTGCCCGAAGGTCGCTTATTCGGCAGGAGCTTGTGTACGACAAAAAAGAGTAAAAATATAATCACGGCCGGGCAGACATAAATAAAAAATAACGGCAACCAAAACAAGACTAATATTAATAGGGCGACTCCAAATCTGCTGTCAAAATGCATCGCTACAACAAAAAAAATGATCAAGACCGCAATGCCAAGCAAGCCATACCCGCAACCTCTACCGGCGGCAGAGACTTTGTCGCCAGATCCCGGCTTGAAATCGGTCATCGGTCGACCTCGCTTCCATATCGATTAGTCCTGCACAGCGTAGCTATCGAACAGCACCTGCCGAGCCGTGGCGACATCCGCGAGGAAGTCCTTTAGGTGGCAGTCCGCGTGGATCGGGCGTCGAGCTACCGTGATGAAATTCGTCTCAAGTCGTGAACCCTCTCCCGTAGAAGACAACCTCGTCACTTGAATGGTTTAGACACCATTTGCGGTGGGGTCACACTTGGGTGCTGAATCACACCTCAATCCTAGCTGGTACTGGAGCGACCGAGGTCGATTTCTGAATCCGTCGTGCTCACCTCCGAGCGTCCGGTCTATGGCGGATATCGAAGGTCAGGAAGTGGCGCATCCTCCCCCTCCCCCCCCCCGCAAAAAACCCCGCCTCGGGAGAGAGCGGGGTTTTCTGTCGGCCGCTCGCCCTCAAGGCTTGGGGAGCGTGGCGGGGCGGCCGGTGGGGTGGCGGCTCGGGAGAGACCGCCGGCCGGCTGGCGCGGGGAATTGCGGGGAGCGTTCCGCGCCGGCCGGGATGGGGAAGCGTGTCGGTGAAATCCTTCGTGAGGGGCCTGGGGAACCCGCCGTCGTCCGGGGCGAGTTGCGAAGCGGCGTACGCCTTGGTCCATGCTCGGGCGGCGTCCCGCCCTGCGATGGCTCCCGGGACGGCCTCGAGGCCGCCCGGGATGACGTCGTGTCCGGGTGAGGGTCAGAACGGCAGCAGGATGTCCATCACCTGCTGGCCGTAGCGCGGCTGCTGGACGTCGGTGATCTGGCCGCGGCCGCCATAGGCGATGCGGGCCTGGGCGATCTTGGTCGATTCGATCGTGTTGTCGCTCTCGATGTCCTCCGGCCGGATCACGCCGGCGACGATCAGCTCGCGCACCTCGAAATTGACCCTTATCTCCTGCTTGCCCTCGATCACCAGATTGCCGTTGGGCAGGGTCTGGGTGACCACCGCCGCGACATTGGTCGCCAGCGTCTCGGAGCGGTTGACCGAGCCCGCGCCCTCGCTCGAGGCGGCGGAGTCGAGCTTGATCAACGAGCCGGCGCTGGCGCCGTCGGGCAGGAACTTGTCGAGCTTGTTCTCGTAGCCGAGGAAGTTGTCGGCGCCGACATCCTCGCCGTTCTTGCGGCTGCGCTTGGTCGTGTTGTTGAGCTGCGCCTTGTCGGTAACCTTGACCTTGACGGTGACGAGATCGCCGACGAGCCGGGCCCGCTGGTCCTTGAAGAAGGCGCGCGAGCCGGTGCGCCAGAGCGAGTTCGGCGCGAAGGAGGCGTGCTCCATCGTCGGCATCGGCATCTGCACGGGCTTGTAGCCCTTGCTCGCCGTCGGGTCCTCGATCGGCGAGAGCGCCGGCGCCGCGCCGACATTGGCGAGCCGGTCGGCGGCGCCGCAGGCGCTGAGCGAGACGCCCAAGAGCAGCAGGCCGGCGAGGCGGGCCCCGCTGCGGAGGGGGGTGCGGGGGGTGGGGTTCGCGACAGGGATCATGGCACTCATCCGGTTTCCGGAGGACATCAGGGCGCGCTGGCGACGCGGCCGGCGGAGGCGGCCTGGATCGAAATCCGGCCGGGCCCGCTCACCGTGCCGTGCAGCACGCGCTTGGACTGGGGGTTGGTGACGCTGACGACATCGCCCATCGCGCCGGCCTCTCCGGCCCGGCCGCGCATGGTGATGGTCAGCCCACGGGATTCGTAGACCAGCGTGACGAGGTCGCCCTTGGCGACAATCTCCTCGCGGCGCAGATCGCCGCCCCGCAGCGGCGCGCCGGCCATCAGCGCCCGGGTCGCGACCTTGTCGATGGCGACGCGCGGGTCGCCGATCAGGTCGTTCATCTGGCCGTCGCGCGGGCGGCGCTCGACCATGACATCGGCCTGGCCCAGCGTCTCGCCGCGGGCAATCGCGCGCCGGGGCACGATCACCTCGACGGTCTCGACGAGCTGGCCGGCGATGCGGATCGGCTTCAGGCGCAGCGCCATGCTGCCGGGGACTGTGACCCGGGCCTGCAGGCGCCGGGTGCGGGCATCATAGGCGAGATCGCTCACCACGGCCTCGCCGGTCAGTTCGGGCTCGACCGAAATCGAGGGCGCGCCGCCGTCGATGGTCAGGGCGAAGGCGCGGGCATCGACGCCGTAGCGCTCCTGCAGCCCGGTCTTCACGGCCTCCTCGATGTCCGACGCCATGATCCGCCGCGCTGCGCGGGTGACGACGACCTGCGCCTGGCCGGCGCTCTCGAGCTCGGCGACGGAGGCGATGATGCCGGCCCCACGCGCCGCCTCGACGATGCGCGCGACCTGGATCGTGCCGGTCTCGCCCAGCGCCGGCGCCCGGAAAGCCGGCGTCTGGGCCGCCTCGGGGGGAAGCCCCGCGATCAGGTCGCCGAAGGAGACGAGATCGCGCGACAAAGTGAGGTCGGAGCGCAGCTGCAGGCGGCGCGGCTGGGCGGGAATGGCAGCAGCCTGCGCTGGCGCCGAGCCGGCCGCCAGCGCGGCGACCGTGATTCCCGGACGGGCCGGCGACGGCGCCTGCGCGGCGGCGGCCTGGGCGCCGATGAGCAGCGCGGCGGCGAGCGAGAGGTGGAGCATGCAGCGGGTCATGAGCGTCAGCCTCCCGATCAGCCGCGGAACATCGACGTCGTCGCCGACATCATCTGGTCGGCGGCGGTGATGACCTTGGAGTTCATCTCGTAGGCGCGCTGCGCCGCGATCAGCGAGGACAGCTCGGTGACCGCCTGGACGTTGCCCTCTTCGAGATAGTTCTGCTGCAGCGTGCCGAAGCCCTCGCCGCCGCCGAAGCCGTCGATCGGCTGGCCCGAGGCCGCCGTCTCGATGAAGAGGTTGTCGCCGATCGATTCCAGGCCGACCTTGTTGACGAAGCGCACGAGCTGGATCTGGCCGATCTGCTGCGGCGCCGCCTGGCCCGGCAGCGACACCTCGACCGTGCCCTGCGCGTTGATGCTGACGCTGGTGGCGTTGTTGGGGATCGTGATGCCCGGCTCGACCTGGTAGCCGTCGCGGGTGACGAGCTGGCCCTGGGAGTCGAGGTCGAAGGAGCCGTCGCGGGTGTAGGTCGTGCGGCCGTCGGGCATGCGGACGCGGAAGAAGCCCTCGCCCCGGATGGCGAGATCGTACTGCTTCTCGGTCGAGGACAGGTTGCCCTGCGTCATCACGCGGCCGGTCGAGACCGTCTTGACGCCGGAGCCGACGAAGGTGCCGGCGGGAACCTGCGTGTTCTGGTCCGAGGTCGCCGTGCCGGCGCGCCGGAAGTTCTCGTAGAGCAGATCCTGGAAATGGACGCGCTGGCGCTTGTAGCCGGTGGTGCGGACGTTGGCGATGTTGTTGGAGATGACCTGGACGTTGAGTTCCTGGGCCATCATGCCGGTGGCGGCGGTCTGAAGGGCGCGCATGGGTTAAGGTTCCTGTCCCGGATCAGGCCTGCTGGTCGGCCAGGCGCGAAATCGCCTTGCTGCGCAGCTCGTCGGCCTTCGACAGCATGTTGGCGACGTTCTGATAGGAGCGCTGGACCTCCATCAGGCGGGTCATCTCGATCACGGCCTTGACGTTCGAGCGCTCGACCGCGCCGGGCTCGAGCCGGGCCTCGGGCCCCGCCGGCAGCGGCGCCGCCGTGGCCGAGAACAGGTTGGCCCCGTCGCTGGCGAGCGCCTGCGGATCGGCGAAGCGCACCATGCGCAGCTTGCCACTCTGGCCCTGGTCGGTGGAGACCGTGCCGTCGGGCGCGATCCGCGGATTGCTGTCGGACGCGCCGAAGTTGATCGGGCCGCCATCGCCCAGCACCGGCTGGCCCGACTGCGTCACCAGCTGGCCCCGGGCGTTGATGTCGAGCGAGCCAGCGCGGGTGTAGCGGTCGCCGGCCGGGGTCTGCACGACGAGGAAGACATCGCCGCGCAGCGCCACGTCGAGCGGATTGCCCGTGCGCTCGACCGCGCCCTGCGACAGATCGATCGGCGTGCCCTTGTCGACGACGAAGGACAAAGGCTTGTCGGCCGGCTCGAAGCTGTCGGCGCTGGCCTTGGGCATGATGAATTCGTTGAAACGCGCCGAGCGCGTCTTGAAGCCGTTCGTGCTGACATTCGCCATGTTGTTGGCGATGACATCCAGCTCTCGCCTCAGAGCCATCTGACGCGACAGGCCGACGAGAAGCGCGTTCTCCACGGCATGATCTCCCGATACTCGTTCCGCGACCGTTTCGACGCTCCCCAGCGCAGCGGCCACATCTTCGGGTCCGCAAGCGCCATGCCAAGATGGTTAATCCCGGCAAGTCACTGTTTTTCCGCGATAATCATGGTCGGCGCAGCTCATGCGGACCCTGCAGGACACGGCCGGGCGGCAAGATCGACCCGGCAGATTCTGCCCTCCTTAACGACGCGTTAACCGTGACTGTTCAGGGTGGCTCAGACGGTCCGCCGCAGGCGGGCCATAAGGCATTCCGGGGCATGCAGCGATGGCGAAGAAGCCCAAACCCGCCGAAGACGGCGCCCCTGCCGAGGGCGCGGCCGAAGGCGGCGGCAAGAGCAAGAAGAAGCTGATCATCATCGTCGCCGGCGTCCTGGTGCTGGCGGGCGCCGGTGGCGGCGGCTGGTTCTTATTCATGAAGAAGCCCTCGCCCGAGCAGATCGCCGCGGCCGAGGCGGCCAAGAACGTCAAGAAGCCGGTCGCCTTCATCGAGATGAAGGACATGATGATCAGCATCACCGGGGGCCCGCAGCAGGAGCGCCAGCCGATGATCAAGATCAAGGTCGTGCTGGAGGCCGCGGACGCCAAGATTTCCGACGAGATCAAGCCGCTGCTGCCGCGTGTCGAGGACGCCTTCCAGGTCTTCCTGCGCGAACTGCGCCCCTCCGACCTCGAAGGTTCGGCCGGCATGTACCGGCTGAAGGAAGAGCTGCTGCGCCGCGTCAACGTCACGGTCTTCCCGGCCAAGATCGACGCGGTGCTGTTCAAGGAACTGCTGATCCAGTGACCCGGCCGGGTCGAGCCGAGGTCCAGTAACGGAAGCGACGACAGTCCCATGAGCACGAGCGATCGCGACAACGCCGGCGCGCCTCCCAAGGACGAGCCCCTGAGCCCGGAGAGCATGGCGGCCGAATGGGCCACCATGCCCGACATCGTCGAGGAGGAAGGCGAGCCGGAAGGCGGGACCGACCGCCTGATGAGCCAAGAAGAAATCGACACGATGCTCGGTTTCTCGCTCGGCGACGACAAGAACGAGCGCAACGGCATCCAGGCGATCGTCGATTCCGGCTCGGTCTCCTATGAACGCCTGCCGATGCTCGAAATCATCTTCGAGCGTCTCGTCCGCCTGCTCACCACCAGCCTGCGCAACTTCTTCACCGACAACGTCGAGGTCACCCTCGAGAGCATCCGCTCGGTGCGCTTCGGCGACTATGTCAACTCGATCTCGCAGCCGGCGATGCTCTCGGTCTTCAGGGCCGAGGAATGGGACAATTTCGGTCTGGTCACGATCGAGTCGGCCCTGATGTACTCGATCATGGACACGATGTTCGGCGGCAAGCGCGGCCAGCCGGCGCCGCGCGTCGACGGGCGGCCCTTCACCTCGATCGAGATTCGGCTGATCCGCCGCGTCATCTCGCTGATTCTCGGCGATGCCGAGGCGGCCTTCAAGCCGCTCTCGCCGGTGACCTTCACCATTGACCGCATCGAATCGAACCCGCGTTTCGTCGCGATCTCGCGTCCCGCCAACGCCGCCATCCGCGTCGAGCTGAAGTTCGACATGGAAGGCCGCGGCGGCGCCCTCCACATCGTCCTGCCCTATGCCACGATCGAGCCGATCCGCGATCTGCTGCTCGAAAGCTTCATGGGTGAGAAGCTCGGGCGCGATCCGATCTGGGAGAACCACCTCGCGACCGAGGTCTGGCAGACCGAGGTTCCGGTGACCTGCGTGCTGCACGAGGCGCAGATGCCGCTGAAGCGAATGATGAAGCTCGAGATCGGCGACACGCTGATGTTCGATGCCCGCCCCGATTCCTTCGTCTCGCTGCGTTGCGGCGATTTCGTGGTGACCGACGGTCGCATCGGCCGGGTCGACGACAAGATCGCGGTGCAGGTCGTCACCCCGCTGCGCCGCTCCAAGACGACCATCGCCGCCTTCGACTCCAACCAGCACGGCCAGAACTCCTGACAGGCGTATCCAGATGACGATTACCCTCATCGCCGACGTGCTGGTCGCCAGCCTCCTCGTCGCCACCATCATCACCTGCTACGTGCTGACCAAGCGCATCGAGCGCCTGAAAGCCGACGAGGCTGGCATGCGCCAGACCGTGGGCGCCCTGATCGCCGCCACCGACACCGCCGAGCGCGCCATCGCCGGGCTCAAGAACACGCTCGGCGACTGCGACCGCACCCTGGCCGAGCGGCTGCAGACGGCCGAGCGCTACGCCGCCGACCTCGCCGCCCAGATCGAGGCCGGCCAGGTCGTGATGGACCGCATCGGCCAGATCGTCAGCGCCGCCGCGCTGGTCTCGCCGAAGGCGCCCGAGGCCCTCGCCCCCGCCGAGCCGGCTCCGGTCGCGCGGCTGGCGAGCGCCGCCCAGTCGGCGGCCGCGATCCGGGCCCGCGCCGCGCGCCGGCTGGAGGGCCACGCTGCGTGATCGAGCGGCCCCGCCTGCTTCCAGCCGTCATCCTCGGCGCCATGGGTCTCCTGGCGCTGAAGCTGCTCGCCTGGACGTCGGAGCCCTATCCCGGAAAGATCCCGGCCAGTTCGCCGGTGATCGCCTCCGCCCCGGCGCCGGCGCCGGATAAGCCGGCCAAGCCCGAGAAGGACGTCTGGGCGATGGCCAAGGTCATCGCCCATGCCCATACGCCGGACCCGCCCTTCTTCGATCCCGAGACCACCGGCTCGGTCGACAAGCCCGATCCCAAGAAGGATGCGGAAAAGGCCGAGGCCGCTGCCAAGGAAGAGGCCGCCCGCGCCGCCAACCCGCTCAACAAGGCGGGCATCATCAACGGCGTCGCCGCCCCGACCTCCCCGGCCGAGAAGGCGCTGCTGGAGCGGCTCGGCGCCCGGCGCGAGGAGATCGAATCGCGCATGCGCGAACTCGAGATGCGCGAGCGCCTGCTCGACACCGCCGAGAAGAAACTCGACACCCGCGTCGGCGATCTCAAGGAACTCGAGACCAAGGCGGGTGTCGGTGGGGCCCCCAAGCCGGCGGGCGAGGAGTCGAAGGCGATCAAGAACCTCGTCATCATGTACGAAGCGATGAAGCCCAAGGACGCCGCCCGCGTCTTCGACCGTCTCGGCCTCGACGTGCTCGTCCCGGTCGTCCAGCAGATGAACCCGCGCAAGATGTCCGAGGTGCTGGCCGTGATGGCGCCCGACCGGGCCGAGAAGCTGACCGTGGCGCTGGCGACGATGGCGCGCAGCCCGGTCGCGGCCGGCCCGGCGCTGGATGCCGCCGCCCTCCCCGGCACCGAACTGCCGGCGATCGCGCCCGCCCCGCGGCGGCGCTGATCCGCCGCACCGGCCGGCGCGCGCCCTTAACCCTGCATTATCCTTGACAGGCTAGCGTCCTGCGATCGGGGCGGTCCGTCCGGCCGGCTCCGACCATGTCGTGTTGCGTGAGTGTCCGGCTTTGCGTCTCCCGCGTTCCCTCGCCTTCGGCATCGCCCTGTCGGCCCTCGTCGCCGCCGCCGGCCTCGCTACGCCGGCGCTCGCGGCGAGCGCGACCATGCGCGGCGAGGTCATGCCGCCCGGCTTCGGCCGCCTGTCGCTGACCTTCGACGAGCCGACGCCGACACGCATCCGCGTCTCCAACGGCGTGCTGGTGGTGGCCTTCGGCACGAGCGTCAAGGTCGATGTCGCCCGCATCGCGCGCGAACTCCCGACCTATGTCTCGATCGCCCGGGTCGATCCGGACGGGCGCGGCCTGCGGCTCGCGCTGACCCGGCCCTATCGCGCCAATCTGATCGAGGCGGGCGAGCGCGCCTTCATCGATCTGCTGCCCGCGAACTGGCAGGGCCTGGTGCCCGGCCCGCCGCCCGAGGTGCTCGCAGACATGAGCGAGCGGCTGCGCGTCGCCGAGGCCAAGGCCCGCGAAGCCGCCCGCGCCGCCGCGCAGTCGCGCTGGGCGCTCGGCCTGCGCAGCGCCAGCCTGCCGACGCTGGAGCGCCTGATTTTCGACGTCACACCGGAAACCAACCTGAAGCCGGACCTGGCCAATGGCGAGCTGACGCTGACCTTCGACCGGCCGATGACCGTCGACCCCGCCGCCATCCGCAACGCCCTCCCCGACGGCATCGCCCTGCGCGGGCAGGAGACGACCGCCGGCGCCACGATGCTCGCCCTCAAGGTGCCGAAAGACTGGAAAGTCCGCAGCTTCCGCGACGAGGACGGGCTGCTGCTCGACCTGCTGAAGCCTGCCCCGCCCCCGGCCGTGGCGCTGCCCGAGCCCCCGGCGCCCGCAGCCGAGCCGGCCGCGGCGACGGCCGCTGCGGCACCGCCGCCCGCAGCCGCCCCATCGACCGACACGCCCCCTGCCCCGACCCAGGCCCAGGCTGCGCAGGCGGCGGCCGCGCCCGCAGCCGCGGTCGCGCCGCCGGTGGCCGATCCCGATCCGCAGCCGGTCAAGATCACGGCCAACGGCACGAAGCTGGATTTCCGCTTCCCGCGCCGGACGGGTGCCGCCGGCTTCGTCGAGGGCGGCCTGGCGACACTCGTCTTCGACACGCGCGACACGATCGACCCCGCCGATCTCAAGGGCGTGCTGCCGCAGATCGTCGAGGACGTGACGGTGAGCCGCGAGGGCAAGGTCGTGCTGGTGCGGCTGCGCCTCGCCGGACAGCCGCTCACCCGCCTCTTCGACGACGCCACGACCTGGACGCTCGCCTTCGGCGAACAGGGTGGCAGGCCGGCCGAGCCGCTGGCGCCGACCCGGACGAATGACGACCAGGGCCACACCGTCGTCGCCGTGCCCCTGCGCGGCATGACCGGCGTTCACTGGCTGGAGGCCGGCCCCTCCGGGCTGCCGATGGCCGTGGCGACCGCGACCGGCCCCGTCCGGGTCACTGCCAAGCCCTACCAGTTCGTCGAGTTCGGCCTGCTGCCGACCGCGCATGGCGTCGTCGTGATGCCGCGGGCCGACGACCTCCTCGTGCGCGCCGGCACCGAGCAGGTCCGCATCGGCCGCAGCGGCGGCCTGACCGTCTCGCTCGACGTGGCCGCCCCGGACAAGACCGGCGAGGCCAAGGCGGCGGACATCCGCACGCCCCTGCTCGACACCGAGCAGTGGAACAGCCTCGTCGTCGGCGCGGTCCGCGAGCAGGAGCGCGCCCTGATGCGCGAGATCGTGGGCGCCTCGCGCGCCCGCAAATCCGACACGCGCCTGACGCTGGCCCGCTTCTATGCCGCCAACGGCCTCCTGCCGGAGGCCAAGGGCCCGCTCACGGCCGCGATGGCGGACGATCCCGCAATGCGCACCAACCGCGGGGCCCTGTTTCTCAAGGGGCTGATCGCCGCCCGCATGCACCGCCACAAGGACGCCCTCGATGCGTTCGACGCGCCGGCGATCAAGGACGATCCCGAGACCGGGCTCTGGCGCGCGCTGATCGACCATCGGCGCGGTCGCCATGCCCCCGCCATGGCCGGCTTCCGCCGCGGCGACGCGATGCTCGATGGCTATCCGGTCGACCTCCAGGCGGAACTGCGGCTCGCCAAGGCGCGCTCCGCCCTGGCGACGCAGGACATGACGGCCGCCGAGCGCGAGGTCGGGCTGCTGGCCGGCCTGCCACCCGACGTGGTCAACCAGGAGGAACTCGAGCTGCTCCGGGCGATGCTGGACGATGCCGCCGGCAAGCCCGACAGCGCCCTCGCGGCCTATCGGCCGCTCTTCGAGGCCCGCAGCCGGCCCGTCGCGGCGGAGGCGCAGCTTCGTGCGGTCAAGCTCGTCCAGGCCGAGAAGCGCGCCGATATCGGGCCGGACGAGATCCTGGCGCGTCTGGAGACCGTTTCGATCATCTGGCGCGGCGGCGAACTCGAGATCGAGGCGCTGGCCGAACTCGGACGGCTCTATGGCGATGCACAGCGCTGGCGCGACGCCTTCATGGTCGCGAGGCGGGCGAGCGAGACCTTCCCCGAGCACCCGCTGACGCGGCGCATGCAGGACGAGACGGCCCAGCGCTTCGCCGACCTGTTCACCGGCCCCGGCCTCGACAAGCTGCCGCGCATCGAGGCGCTGGCGCTGTTCTATGACTTCAAGGACTTCCTCCCGATCGGCCGGCGCGGCGACGAGATCACGCTGCTCCTCGCCGACCGCCTCATCGGCCTCGACCTGCTCGAACAGGCCAGCGAGATCCTGCGCTACCAGATCGAGCGGCGGCTCTCGGGCGCGGCCCGCTCCACCGTCGCGGCGCGGCTGGCCATGGTCAACCTGATGAACGGCAAGCCGGCCGAGGCGATCCGCGCCCTGAACAGCACGCGCCTCGTCGAGTTGCCCGCCGATGTCAAGCGCGCCCGCCTCCTGCTCGAGGCCAAGGCCCTGTCCGATCTCTCGCGCACCGACCAGGCGCTCGACCTGCTCGAGGTCGAGCAGGGCCCCGAAATCGACCGTCTGCGGGCCGACATCTACTGGACCGGACGACGCTGGCGCGAGGCCGGCGAGTCGCATGAGCGCATCCTGGCCGAGAGCTGGCGCGGCGAGACGCCCCTGACCGACGGCCAGCGCGCCGACGTGATGCGGGCGGCCATCTCCTATGTCATGTCCGACGAGGTACTGTCCCTCGACCGGCTGCGCAGCAAGTTCGCGAGCAAGATGGCGCAGAGCAGCGACGCGCGCACCTTCGCCTTCGTCACCGGGGCCAACCGCACCAAGGCGGCCGACATCCGCGACATGGCGCGCGCCGCCGCGGCGGCCGGTGCCGACAACCTGTCCGACTTCATGCAGGCCTATCGCGAGCGCTATCCGGCCTATTCGGCGGCCCCGCGCCAGAAGAAGCCCGAGGCTTCGGCCGAGCCTCCGGCGCCCGATGCGCCACCGCCGCCGACACCGGCCGCCGCCGGCGCACCGCCCACGGACACGCCGCCCGCCCCCGGGCGGAGCTGAGACGGAATCCGCCCCTCAGCCGCCGTAACTCTTCACGAGCGAGCCGGCGACGAGCCCCCAGCCGTCGACGAGGACGAAGAAGATCAGCTTGAACGGCAGCGCCACCGTCACCGGTGGCAGCATCATCATGCCCACCGACATCAGGATCGAGGCGACGACGAGATCGATGATCAGGAACGGCACGAACAGCAGGAAGCCGATCTCGAAGGCGCGCCGCAGCTCCGAGATCATGAAGGCCGGCACCAGCACATGGATCTGGACCTCCTGCGGCGTCGCCGGCGGCGGCTCGCGCGACATCTCCATGAACAGCGCCAGGTCCTTCTCGCGGACATGCCGCAGCATGAAGGTCTTGAACGGGATGATGCCGCGGTTATAGGCCTCGGCCGGCTGGATCTCTCCCGCCACCAGCGGCGCGACGGCGGTGGTATAGGCCTCGCGCAGGGTCGGCGCCATGACGAACCCGGTGAGGAACACCGCGAGCCCGATGATCACGGCGTTGGGCGGCGCCGTCTGCGTACCGAGCGCCGAACGCAGCAGCGACAGCACGACGACGATACGCGTGAACGACGTCACCATGATCAGGATCGACGGCGCCAGCGACAGCACGGTGATGACCGCGATCAGCTGGAGCGCGCGCTCGGCGACACCGCCGCCCTGCCCGAGATCGAGCGAAAGCGTCTGCGCCAGCGCCGGCCCCGCGGGCACGGCCAGCAGCATCGCCCACAGGGCGAGCCTGCCGGTCACGGCGCGCGGGCTCCGCAGGCAGCGGCGCCATCTCGCAGAGAAGCAGATCATGGTCCCGCACACGGCCGTGGTTGCGCCCGAATCAACCCGTCGGACTGCGCCACGCTAGAGCCGGGTTCGCCGCGCCAGCAACGGGCGCGGCGGCGTCAGAGTGCCGCGTGCGCGCGAAACCTGTTGATCGCGCGGCTCAGGACTTCGCCTGCGGGTCGCGGCCGAGCAGGCGCGCGAATTCGGCCTCGATCGCATCGACGGAGAAGGGGTCGATCGCCTTGGGATCGGCCTCGGGCCCCGGCTTGGACGGGGATTCGGGCTTGGGCTCGGGCTTGGGCTCGGCCACCGGCTCGGGCATCGCCGGCGGCACGACGGGCGCCGCGGCGACCGCGACCACGGGCTCGCTCGCCGCGGCGGGCTCGGCCGCCATCTCCGACCGGCGCAAGTCGATCTCGGCGACAGCCGGCGCTGCCGGCTCGGGGGGCAGCGGGAGCGGAGCAGCGGCGACAGGGGCCGGCGGCGGCTTCGGCGGCTCGACCGGCTTGGGGGGCTCCGCCGCCTTGGGCGGTTCGGGCGGGGCGACCGCGGCGGCGGGCTTCGGCACGATGCGCTCGGGCTTCAGGCCGAGCGCCATCTCCAGCTCCGCCTCGACATCGAGCGGCACGATCCGCGTCGGCGCGGGCGCCGATACGGGCTCGGGAGCCGGCACGAAGACCGGCGGGGCCTCGCTCCTGGGCGGTGCGGGTGCCGGCTCGGCCGGCTTCACCACCGGCTCCGGCACGGGAGACGGGACCGGCGCTGCGGCTGCGGGCGACGACGACGACGGGCGCACCGCGGAGAACGGACGCTTCAGCGCCTCGTCGAGCTGGCGCGCCATGTCGTCGAGCTCGACCGCGCTGGCGACGGGGGCCGGCGCATGGTCGCGCGCGAAATTCGGCGGCTGAACCGACGGCGCCGGAGCCACCGGCACGGGCGGCGGAGTGATCACGGGCTCGGGGATCACGGGCGCCGGAGCGGGCGCCGCGGGCACGGGCGGCATCGCCGCCTTCGCCACCGCGGCCGCGCCCAGCAGGGCGGCACCGCCCGCCGCGGCCGTAACGGCAGCCTCAGACGCCGTGGGCGACAGGCGCGAGGGCAAGCGCGGCGGCGGCTCGGGGAAGGCCGGGACCGGCGCCACCGGGGCCGGCGGCGCGGCGCGGCGCGGGTCCTCGGCCGGCTCGCGCGGCTCGGGCGGGATCAGCGTGTCGAAGGGCAGCGGCCGGTCGGGCAGGCCGAGATCCGGCTGGGCGGGCATCGCCGCCCGCGCGCCGCTGCGCAGGATGTTGGTTTCGACGACCACGTCGGAGGCGCCACCGATCATCACGAGATGCTCGACATTGTCGCGGCGGATCAGCACGAGCTGGCGCTGGCGGTCGAGATCGTGGATGTCGACCACGCCGAGCCGCGGCTGCCGGGCGCGGCCACCGCCCTGCCCCTTGATGCGCAGCCGGCCATCCTTGATCTGCCGCGCGAACAGGCCCAGCAGCACCAGCAGGACCAGAATGACGCCGAAGGCGATGACCCACTTCTGCGCGGTCGGGAGATCGAAGCCAAACAAGCTCTGCAAGGTCTGCCTCATAAGCGACGGCGGGGCCGGGTCCCGGCTGCCGGAATCCACCCGATGTTGAACACGCTGGCTATAGCATAGCGCCCGCGCTTTCAGGAAACATGGTGAATCCGTGGTTAACCGGATGCTCGAAACCCGGAGGCTTTAACCGCTCGTTAACCATACACCCGGCAAGATTTACCCAGTGCAGCGGAATCGTGCCGGCAGTGGGAGGGCAACGGTCATGGCGAATTCGGCCCTGGGCACCGGCGGAAACCTGATGCAGGCGCTCAAGACGCGCATGCATTTCCACCAGTCGCGCCAGAAGGTGCTGGCCGAGAACGTCGCCAATGCCGACAGCCCCGGCTTCCGGCCGATGGACGTCAAGGCGCCGACGATCCGGGCGGGTGGCACCGGCGGCGTTAGCGGTGTCTCGCTGGCGCGCACCAGCGAGGGGCACATGGGCATCGGCGGCCGCAGCGACGGCTTCGACAGCGCCCGCGCCCGCCGCTTCGAGACGACGCCCAGCGGCAACGCCGTCAATCTCGAGGACGAAATGATGAAGGTCGCCCAGAACCAGTCCGACTATCAGCTCGCCGCCTCGCTCTACAGCAAGGGCCTCGGGCTGATGAAGATCGCGATCGGCAAGGGGCGCTGACGCCGTCGGGCGCCGTCGCGGCGCCCGCGCCGCGGACCAGGGAGAACGGGCGACATGGATCTTCTCAAGAGCATCGCGGTGGCGACGTCGGGGCTGCGCAGCCAGTCCGGCCGCATGCGCGTCATCGCCGAGAACGTGGCCAACGCCGATTCGGGGCCGGAACGCGCCGGGGCCGACCCCTATCGCCGCAAGATTCCGACCTTCCAGCGCCGCTTCGACCGCGAGCTCGAGGCCCAGGTGGTCGATATGGGCCGCGTCCAGCGCGACCAGAGCGCCTTCCGGGTCAAGTACGAGCCGGGCAACCCCACGGCCGACGCCGCCGGCAACGTCAAGATGCCCAATGTCAACTCGCTGATCGAGACGATGGACATGCGCGAGGCCCAGCGCAGCTATGAGGCCAATCTCAACCTGATCTCGTCGACGCGCCGGATGATCCAGCGCACCATCGACATCCTGCGCGCCTGAAGGGAACGACCGTCATGGCCACGCCCAGCTTCGCCGCCGGCGCCTATGCCTCGATCCAGGGGATGGGCGCGGGCAATCTGCTCCGCAAGCCGCAGACCACCGCCGGCTCCGCCAGCGGGGGCCCCGATTTCGCCTCCATGATCGGCAAGGCGCTCGAGGCCACCGCCGATGCCGGCCGGCGCTCGGACGCGCAGGCGGCCTCCGTCGCCGCCGGCCGCGCCGACGTCGTCGACGTCGTCACCGCCGTCGCCGAAAGCGAGGCCGCGATCGAGACGCTGGTCGCGGTGCGCGACCGCGTCATCGCGGCCTATGAAGAAATCATGCGGATGCCGGTCTGAACCGGGCGATCAGGACGATATCATGACATCCGGAGCCATTCTCGACGTCGCCCGCGACGGCATCATGGTCTTTCTCAAGGCCGGTGGGCCGCTGATGATGGTGGCCCTCATCGTCGGCCTCGCCGTCTCGCTGGTGCAGGCGCTGACGCAGATCCAGGAGCAGACGCTCGTCTATGTGCCCAAGATCATCGCCGTCTTTGCCGCGCTGATGCTGTTTCTGCCGTTCATGGGCGACGCGCTGGCGGGTTATATGGGGCGGGTCGCCGTCCGAATCGCCACGGGCGAATGAGCCTGCCGCTGCCGTGCCTCGCCCTCCCTGGCGGCGCGGCCCAGCGGCGACCCGACTGGCGACGAGGGCGAGGCGGCACGATGCAGATCGCGATCCTGCCCGAGATCAGCGCCGTCTTCGTGCTCGTCTTCGCACGGGTGGGCACGATGGTGATGCTCATGCCCGGCATCGGCGAGCGCTTCATCTTCTCCCGCGCGCGGCTGTCGCTGGCCTTCTTCATTGCCCTCATGATGGTGCCGATGGCGCGCCCGCTGCTGCAGCTGCCCTCCGGCACGGCCGGCGTGGTCGCCCTTCTGCTCGGCGAGGTGCTGATCGGCCTCGTCATCGGCGTCTGCGCCCGCTTCGTCATGGCCTGCCTGCAGACCGCCGGCACGCTCGTCGCCCAGACCATGGGTCTCGGCTTCGCGATGACGGTGGATCCGACCGGCGGCACGCAGAACCCCTCGATCGGCAATCTGCTCACCATGCTCGGCATCACGCTGATCCTGACCAGCGACCTGCACCATGTCGCCATCGTCGCAATCCATGAGAGCTACCGGCTGCTGCCGCCGGGCGGCAATCCCGAGCTCGGCGACGTGATGGCCCTGGCGGTGCGCGCCGCCTCGCAGGGCTTTGCGCTGGCGGTGCAGATTTCGGCGCCCTTCATCGTTTTCGGCCTGCTGTTCAATCTCGGGCTCGGCGTGCTCGCCCGCATGATGCCGCAGCTCCAGGTCTTCTTCCTCGCGGTCCCGGCCTCGATCCTCGGCGGCATGCTCGTCCTCTTCGCCGTCGTCGGCGTGATGATGAGCGTCTTCCTGGGCGATCTCGGCGGCTTCCTGCGCCAGTTCACGGGGAGCTGAGCGCCGATGTCAGAGGAGGCCGACAACGAGGACAGAACAGAGGAGCCGACCCAGCGAAAGCTGGATCAGGCCGCCGAGAAAGGCGACATTCCCAGATCGCAGGAGATCGGCACCTTCTTCGTGCTCTGCGGCTTCACCCTGGCGCTGTTGGTCGGCGCCGGCTGGGCCGCCCGCGACAGCGCGCTCTCACTGCGCGCCTTCCTGATGAACGCCCACCAGGTGCCCTCCGACGGTGCCGCCTTCGCCAATGTCGCCAAGCAGGGCGTGATGACCGGCTTCGCTGCGCTGGGGCTGCCCTTCGCCTTCATCCTCGTCGCGGCGCTGGCGGGTGCGCTGATCCAGCACAAGCCGCTCTGGACCTTCGACCCGCTGATGCCAAAGCTCAACCGGATCTCGCCGATGGCCGGCGCCAAGCGCATGTTCGGCAAGGAGGCCTGGGTCAACTTCGCCAAGGGCCTGGCCAAGACCGGGCTCGTCGGCGCCGTGCTCTGGATCACGCTCTGGAACGAGCATGACCGGCTCGAGGGTTTCGCGCAGATGAACGTCGCGGCGCTGCTGCCGGCGACGCTGGTGCTGGCGATCAAGCTGATGGCGGCGGCACTCGCGCTCTTCGCCGTGGTCGCGCTCGGCGACTTCGTCTGGCAGCGCTTCTCCTGGTACCAGCGCCAGAAGATGACGCGGCAGGAACTCAAGGACGAGTACAAGAACTCGGAAGGCAATCCCGAGATCAAGGCCAAGCTGCGCCAGATCCGGATGCAGCGCGTCCGCAAGCGCATGATGGCGCAGGTCCCCAAGGCGACCGTGATCATCACCAACCCGACCCACTACGCCGTCGCCCTGCGCTACGAGCCCGGCATGGCCGCCCCGCTCTGCCTCGCCAAGGGCGTCGATGCGGTGGCGCTGAAGATCCGCGAGGTCGCCGGCGAGCACGAGGTCCCGATCGTCGAGAACGTGCCGCTGGCGCGCGCGCTCTACGCCAGCGTCGACATCGACGAAGAAATTCCTGTCGAACACTACCAGGCGGTGGCGGAAGTCATCGGATACGTCTTGCGCCTGAAGCGCCGCCGCGCCTAACTCGCCGGGAAGCCTCGACGGTCGCCATCGCGCCGGCGCGTCGCCACAAGGGACGGACCACACCGCAATGGGCGGCACCACGACTGCGATCGATCGCTCCGACAAGCCGGGCCATATCGGCATCATCCTGCTGGTGGCGGGGCTGCTCGTCGGCGCCGCCGTCGCGCTCGGCTTCATCGCCAATGAATGGGCGCAGCCGCTGATCCTGGGGCTGCTCGCTTTGCTCTCGGTCGTCGGCGTCTTCGGCCTCTTCGCCTTCGCCATCGGGCTCGTGCAGTTCTCCGGCCGCGCCGCCCGCAACGATCTGACCAAGGCGATCGTCGACCGCGCCGACGAGGGCGTCGTCGTCACCGAGGGCGAAACCGCGATCGTCTATGCCAACGAGGCCTATCTCGCCCTGGCCGGCGCGCGCGGCGCCAGCGATCTGCGACCCGTGGGCAGCCTCTTCACCGGCCGGGCCGAGGTTTCGGAGGCGATCTACCGCCTCGCCACCGCCGCCCGCGAGAGCCGCAAGCTCGTCGAGGAGGTCCGGCTCGAGCCGGCGCTGGGCGGGCGCGGCGCCGTCGGCTGGTACCGCATCAAGGTCTCGCCGGTGCGCCGCGACGGGCGCCCCGCGACGCTCTGGTCGGTCTCCGACGTCACGCCCGAGCGCGAGCGCCAGGAGAACGCCTTCCAGGAGCTCCAGCACGCGATCGACTATCTCGACCATGCGCCCGCCGGCTTCGTCTCGATCGACGCCGATGGCGAGGTCTCCTATCTCAACGCCACCCTCTCCGGCTGGCTCGATTTCGACCTCGCCCGCTTCGGCTCCGGCGGCCTGCATCTCGACGACATCGCGACGCCGGCCGCCGCTGCGCTCGTCCAGGCCATCCGCGGCCATGCCGGCGATGTGCGCGTCGAAGTGCTCGATGTCGATCTCAAGCGCCGCAACGGCGCCCCCTTGCCCGTGCGCCTGCACCACCAGGTCGCCTTCGGCAGCGACGGCCGCGCCGGCCCCTCGCGCACGCTCGTCCTCAACCGCGCCCCCGGCGAGGCCGGCACCGACGGCGGCAGCGAGGCCGAGATCCGCTTCGCCCGCTTCTTCCACTCGACGCCGATGGCGATCGCCACCGTCGACCGCAACGGCGCGATCCTGCGCGCCAACGCCGCCTTCGCCCGCCTGACCCCGACCGGGCCTCAGCCCGCCACCATCCACGACCTCGTCGCCCCCGGCGGCGGGCTCGACCGGGCGCTGACCGAGGCGATGGAGGGCCGCTCCGAGATCACCCCGCTCGACCTGACGCTGGCCGCCGACGAGGCCCGCTCGGCCAGGCTCTACCTTTCGCCCGTGGCGGCGACCGAGGATGGCGACGGCGAGCGCGCCATCATCTATGCGCTGGAGACCACCGCCGAGCGCAAGCTCAAGGACAATATCGACCAGGCCCAGAAGATGCAGGCCGTCGGCCAGCTCGCCGGCGGCATCGCGCACGACTTCAACAACGTGCTGCAGGTCATCATCAACGCCTCGGAGTTCCTGCTGGCGAGCCACCGCCCGACGGACCCCTCCTTCCCCGACATCATGCAGATCAAGCAGAACGCCTACCGCGCCGCGGCGCTGGTGCGGCAGCTGCTCGCCTTCTCGCGCCGCCAGACGCTGCGCCCGCAGGTGCTGGAGCTCGGCGACGTGCTGTCCGATCTCTCGCTGATGCTGAAGCGCGTCGTCGCCGACAAGGTTACGCTCGACGTCCGCCAGGGCCGCGACCTCTGGCCGGTCAAGGCCGATCTCGGCCAGCTCGAGCAGGTCATCGTCAACCTCGCCGTCAACGCCCGCGACGCCATGATGGACGGCGGCAAGCTCACCGTGCGCACCCGCAATGTCGAGCGCGCCGACTGCGCCAGCTTCGCCCATGCCGCCCTGCCCGTGGACGACTATGTCCTGCTCGAGGTCGAGGATTCCGGCACCGGCATCGCGCCCGAGCATCTCGACAAGATCTTCGAGCCCTTCTTCACCACCAAGGAGGTCGGCAAGGGCACGGGGCTGGGCCTCTCCATGGTCTACGGCATCGTCAAGCAGACCGGCGGCTTCGTCTTCTGCGACTCGGTCGTCGGCCGCGGCACGATCTTCCGCATCTTTCTGCCCCGCCATGTCCCCAGCGAGGAGGAGATCGCCGCCGAGGCCGCGGTCAAGGAGGCGCCCAAGAAGGTCGCCGCCGACCACACCGGCGCCGGAATCATCCTGCTGGTCGAGGACGAGGACGCGGTGCGCGCGCTCAACGCCCGCATGCTGGTCTCGCGCGGCTACACCGTCCACGAGGCGGCCTCGGGCGTCGAGGCGCTCGACATCTTCCTCGCCCATGACGGAAAGATCGACCTCGTCGTCTCCGACGTGGTGATGCCGGAGATGGACGGCCCGACGCTGCTCGGCGAGCTGCGCCAGCGCAACCCCGCCACCAAGGTCGTCTTCGTCTCCGGCTATGCCGAGGAAGCCTTCCGCAAGAACCTGCCCGAGGGCGAGGACTTCCAGTTCCTGCCAAAACCCTTCACGATGAAGCAGCTGGTGGAGACGGTGAAGGCGGCGATGGGGTGAGCGCGGTGCCGGAACCAGGCGCGCGCCGCTTCGCGATCCTGCTCGCCGCGCAGACGCTCTGCGCGCTGATCGTGCTGGTCAACATCCATGCGAGCGTTCGCCTGCTGGTCGAGAACATCGGCACGCCGCACCTTTCCCCGCGCCTGAGCGTGGTGCAGTTGCTGCTCGCGGCGGCTCTGGGCCAGGTCTGCTACTGGTACCGGCAGCATCGCATCGCCCTGCCCGCCATCCGCCGCAACCTCCCGCTCGGGCATCTGCTGGCCTTCGCCAGCCGCATCGGCTTCATCTTCGGCAGCGCGCTGTTCTCGGTCTATTTCCTCCGCCATGCGCCGGTGGTCGACCTCGCGACGGCCGACCTGATCTGGCGCGGGGGCCTGCTGCTCGCGATCCTGTTCTCGCTCTACTGCTACACGCTCGAACTCGAGCGTCTCGGCGCCGCCCTGCAGGCGCCGCCAGCGTCCTGACAGGAGGCATCGCGCCCCTCCTGCCACCTCCTGTCAGGAGCCCCGGAAAGAGAACAGAAAAAGAACTTGCGAACCAGAACAAACCATGACCATCCTACGCCATCGGCGCGGATTGAGATGTCCCCGCGCCCCTGCCATAAGGAGCGCGAGTCGTGAGTCAGGCGAATCTGAAACTGGTGGAAGGGTCCTCGATGGACAAGGCCAAGGCGCTGGATGCGGCGCTCTCGCAGATCGAGCGCGCCTTCGGCAAGGGCTCGATCATGCGCCTGGGCAAGAACCAGCAGGCGATCGAGATCGAGACGATTTCGACCGGTTCGCTCGGCCTCGACATCGCGCTCGGCGTCGGCGGCCTGCCGCGCGGCCGCGTCATCGAGATCTACGGCCCCGAATCCTCCGGCAAGACCACGCTCGCCCTGCACACCATTGCCGAGGCCCAGAAGAAGGGCGGCGTCTGCGCCTTCGTCGATGCCGAGCACGCGCTCGACCCGGTCTATGCCCGCAAGCTCGGCGTCAATCTCGACGACCTGCTGATCTCCCAGCCCGACACCGGCGAGCAGGCGCTCGAGATCACCGACACCCTCGTCCGCTCCGGCGCGATCGACGTGCTCGTGGTCGATTCGGTCGCCGCGCTGACCCCGCGCGCCGAGATCGAGGGCGAGATGGGCGATGTCCAGCCCGGCCTGCAGGCGCGCCTGATGAGCCAGGCCCTGCGCAAGCTGACGGCGTCGATCTCGCGCTCGAACTGCATGGTCATCTTCATCAACCAGATCCGCATGAAGATCGGTGTGATGTACGGAAGCCCCGAGACGACCACCGGCGGCAACGCGCTGAAGTT
>CALRYW010000066.1:0-22142 GCA_943372485.1 Allobosea thiooxidans | reverse complement strand
GGCCGCAGGCGTCGGCCGGGTGATCCTGACCTCGTCCTTCGCCGCGATCGGCTATGGCCGCGTCCTCTCCCGGCCCTTCACGGAAAGCGACTGGACCGACGCTGCGGCTGCCGATCTCGCCGCCTATCCCAAGTCGAAGACCCTCGCCGAGCGGGCGGCCTGGGACTATGTCGATGGCGAGGGCAGGGGGCTCGAGCTCGCCGTGATCAACCCCGTCGGCATTTTCGGGCCGCTGCTCGGCCCTGATCTGTCGGCCTCGATCCTGCTGGTCAAGAGCATGCTGGAAGGCCGCCTCCCGGCCCTGCCGCGGCTGATGTTCGGCGTCGTCGATGTCCGTGACGTGGCCGAGCTGCACCTGCTTGCGATGACGCACCCGGCCGCCGTCAATGAACGCTTCATCGCCACCGCGGGCGACTTCATGACCATGCAGGAGATCGCCCTGGCGCTGCGCGAGCGGCTCGGCCCGGCCGCGGCCCGCGTCTCGACACGCGTGCTGCCGGACTGGCTGGTGCGGCTCGTCGCCGTCTTCAGCGCCGCCGCGCGGCAGGCTGCGACGCCCGAGCTCGGCCGCCGCAAGACCGCCTCCAGCGCCAAGGCGCAGGCCATGCTGGGCTGGGAGCCGCGCCTGGCGGTCGAGGCGCTGGCCGCGACGGGCGAGAGCCTGATCCGGCTCGGACTGGTCGGCGCCGGCCGCTGAGCGGCCCTCAGTCCTCTGCAGCCTTGAACCGGTTCAGCCCCTTCATCGCAAAGGGCGCGACCAGCGCGATGGCCGCGATGGCGAGCAGCGTCGCCGAGATCGGGTTTTCGAGCAGGATCATCGGGTCGCCCAGGCTGATCTGCAGCGCGCGGCGCAGCTGCGCCTCCGCCATCGGCCCGAGGATCAGCCCGACCACCATCGGCGCGACCGGATAGTCGTAGCGCCGCATCAGATAGCCGAGATAGCCGAACAGGAAGAGCATGCCGAGCTCGACCGGCGAGCTGTTGACCGCCATCGTGCCCATCGTGGCGAAGACGAGGATGCCGGCATAGAGCCAGGGCTGCGGCACGGCGAGCAGCTTCACCCACAGCCCGATCAGCGGCAGATTCAGGATCACCAGCATCACATTGGCGATGAAGAGCGAGGCGATCAGGCCCCAGACGAGGTCCGGCTTCTCGGCGAACAGCAGCGGGCCGGGGTTGAGCCCGTATTGCTGGAAGCCTGCCAGCATGATCGCGGCGGTCGCCGAGGTCGGCAGGCCGAGCGTCAGCAGCGGCACCAGCGTCCCGGCGGCTGAGGCGTTGTTGGCGGCTTCCGGCCCGGCGACGCCCTCGATCGCGCCCTTGCCGAACTCTTCCGGATATTTGCACAGCTTCTTCTCGGTCGAATAGCTCAGGAAGGTCGGCACTTCCGCGCCGCCGGCCGGCAGCGCCCCGATCGGGAAACCATAGGCCGTGCCGCGCAGCCAGGGCGCCCAGGAGCGCTTCCAGTCCTGCTTGCTCATCCACAGCGAGCCCTTGATCGGGATGATCTCCTCGGGATCGCGGAAGCGCTTCGAGGCGACGAAGAGCGCCTCGCCCACCGCGAACAGGCCGACTGCCAGCGTCGTCACCTCGATGCCGTTGAGCAGCTCCGGCACGCCGAAGGTCAGGCGCGCCTGCCCGGTCAGCTTGTCGATGCCGACGAGGCCCAGCGTGATGCCGAGGAACAGGCTGGTCAGCCCGCGCAGCGGGGAATCGCCGAAGGTCGCGGAGACCGTGACGAAGGCCACGATCATCAGCGCGAAATAGTCCCAGGGGCCGAATTTGATCGCGACCTCGACCAGCCAGGGCGCGAGGAAGGCGAGCCCGATCGTCGCGATCAGCCCGGCGACGAAGGAGCCGATCGCGGCGGTGGCGAGCGCGGGGCCACCACGCCCGGCCTTGGCCATCTTCGAGCCCTCGAGAGCGGTCGCGAGCGAGGCACTCTCGCCGGGTGCGTTCAGCAGGATCGCGGTCGTCGAGCCGCCATACATGCCGCCATAATAGATGCCGGCGAACATGATCAGCGACCCGGCCGGGTCGAGCTTGAAGGTCACCGGCAGCAGCAGCGCCACCGTCAGGGCCGGGCCGATGCCCGGGAGAACGCCGACCGCGGTGCCCAGGAAGACGCCGACGAGACAGAAGAGCAGCTTGGATGGCTCGAGGGCGACCCCGAAGCCGTTCATGAGCGCGTGCAGGGTATCCATGACCGGCGCTCCTCAGAGAAACAGGCGTTCGAGAGGGCCGAGCGGCAGCAGCAGGGTCAGGAGCTTGGCGAAGACGAGGAAGATGACGAGTCCGAGCACGAAGCCGATGGCCGCGTCGACCGCCAGGGCGCGCCGGCCGAAGCCGCGCGCCGTGCTGGCGAACAGAATGGTGATGGCGATCACGAACCCGCCGCCGAGCGCGATGCAGCCGATCAGACCCGCGAGGCCGCCGACGATCCACAGGAGCGCGCCGCGATCGGCCTCGTCCGGCTTCGGCAGGCCGCCGCGGAACGCGACCGCAAGATGGGCCAGGCCGAGGATCACCAGCCCGGCACAGGCGACCAGCGGCATCGCCGTCGGCCCGAGCCCGTAATTCGAGGTGATCGTCTGCTGGGAGGCATCGTAATAGACCACCCCCGCCAGGGCGAGCAGCAGCAGGCCGACGATGAGGGCAGGCCTGTCGGCGCCGCGTGCCGGTGTATCGTTCGTCATGGCGGGTCCATCATCGGCTGATCTGGTAGCAAAGCGCGGCGGAGGCAAAAAAGGGGGCCGCTCGCCGGCCCCCTCTTCATCAATGGCGTGAAGCCGGCCTCACTTCACCAGGCCGACATCCGTCATCACCTTGGCGACGCGGATCTGCTCCGCCTTCAGGAAGGCCTCGAACTCGGCGCCGCCGAGATAGGCGTCATCCCAGCCGCGGGCCTTCAGGATCTCGGCCCATTCCTTGGACTTGGCCAGTTTGCCGATCGCCTCGGAGAGGACCTTGGTCTGGTCGGCGGACAGGCCGGGAGGAGCCACGACCGAGCGCCAGTTCATCAGCTCGAGATTGACGCCGCCCTCCTTCAGGGTCGGCGCTTCCGGCGCATTGGCCAGGCGCGCCGAGGAGGAGACGCCGATGACGCGCAGCTTGCCGGCCTTGATCTGGCCCTCGAACTCGCCATAGCCGGAGATGCCGGCGGTGACGCGTCCGCCGAGCATGGCGGCGAGCGCCTCGCCACCGCCCGAGAAGGGGATGTAATTGATCTTCTTCGGGTCGCCACCGGCGGCCTCGGCGAAGAGTGCGGCGAGGATGTGATCGGCGCCGCCGGCCGAACCGCCCGCCCAGGTCACCTTGGCCGGATCGGCCTTGACCCGCTCGGCGAGGTCCTTGGCGGTCTTGATCGGCGAGTCCGTCGGCACCACGATGACCAGCGCCTCAGCGGTCAGCCGGGCGACCGGCGTCACCTGCGAGAGGTTCACCGGCGACTTGTTGAGCAGGATCGCACCGACCATCACGAAGCCGTTGACCATGAGCTGCGAGCCGTCGCCCTTGGCGCCAATGAGCTGGGCCAGGCCGATCGTGCCGCCCGCGCCGGTCACGTTCGTGACCTGGACGCTCTTGGCGATGCCCGACGCGGTCAGCGCCTGCTGCATCGAGCGCGCCGTTCCGTCCCAGCCGCCGCCCGGCGCGGCCGGCGCCATGATCTTCAGTTCGAGCTGGGCGAAGGCGGCCGTGGACAGCCCGGCAACTGCGACGGCGACGAGGGCGCCGCGCTTGAGAATGGATGACAACATGGTGTTCCTCCGCTCGCGGATTGGCCCGCGCGATTATTGGGTGACGCCGCCAGTGGCACTCTGCCGCGTCCACCGTCAATTGCGCCTGATTGAACAATCGGGTGTCAAGACAATTCGCGGCTGCGGCACGGCGATGCCGCGATCGGGTGCCCCGAAGCGCGAAGCACTGGTGGGACCCGGTGCGATGGCGTAATCGCTGCGGCATGAATCTCGGCGTTCTTCCCACCGCGGACCTGCGGCGCATCGATGGACCCCTCCCGGCAAGGCTGGCCGCGCTGGGCACGGCTTTGCTCGTCGCCATGCCGCTGGTGATGTGGGTCGCGAACCGTTCCGCGCCGCTGGTGCTGGCGCTCGCCACGGTCGCCTTCGTCGCCGCAGGGCTGACGGCCGAGGGCTGGCGTCCAGCCTGGCGGCGCCTCGCGGCCATCCTGCGCAGCCCGATCGGGCTCGCCCTCGGCGGCTTCATGCTTCTGGCCCTGATCTCGCTGGCCTGGAGCCACCGCCCGGCTCAGGGGCTGGCCGCCTGGGGCGAATTCGTCCTGCCGGCGGCCTGTGGCGCCGCGATCATAGCCTCGGGCCGGTTCCGCCCGGGCCGCCGCTTCGTGCGCGCGCTCGCCGTGGCGATCATCGTCGCGAGCGTCTTCATGATGGCCGAACTGGCCACCGGGCTGTGGCTGCGGGCGTCGCTCGAGATCGGCCGGCACCAGAGCTACATCTTCAACCGCCCGGTCCTGACCTGCCTGATGCTCTCGGCGGCGGTCTACGCCCTGCTGAGCGCCCGGGCGGACGCGACCCGATGGGATGCCGCTTTGCTCGGGCTGCTCGTCCTGGCCGTCGGCTGGGCCTGCTTCGGTTCCGAGAGCGGCGCCGCCGGGCTCGGTTTCCTCGTGATGATGAGCGTCGGTCTGACGGCCCGGTTCGCGCCGCGGTTGGCGCTGGCGGCCGTCGCGGCGGGCTTTGCCGCCACGATGGCGCTGGCGCCGGTGGCGGGCCGCCTGGGGGACGCCGTGCTGCCGGCGTCCCTCCATGAGCGCCTCGCCAACTCCCACTCGCGCGACCGGGTCGACATCTGGCTCACCTTCGGCGAGGCGGCCCTGGCGCGGCCGCTGGTCGGCACCGGCTTCGGCACCTCGCCGACGCTCGACCGTCACCCCGTCGCCGCCGACGTCTCGCCGCCCCGTCGCACCCTTCTGGCCGTCGGCCATCCGCACAATGCGCCGCTTCAGGCCTGGGTCGAAACCGGCGCTGTCGGCGCGGCGCTGCTGACTTTTGCGGGTCTGGCTTTCCTGTATCGCCTGAGGCATCTGTCGGCGCGCGCTCTGGCGCCGCGGCTGGCGCTCGCAGCATCCGCCTTCGCCGTTGCCTCCGTCGCGCATGGCGCCTGGCAGGGCTGGTGGATCGCGGCGCTCGCGGCCGCGGCCCTGTGGCTCTGCGCGCCGCCGGCCAACGTCCCCGCATCATCGCCAACGGAATCTGAAGAGGCGCATCATGGCTGAGTTCGACGTCGATCTGTTCGTCATCGGGGCCGGCTCCGGCGGCACCCGCGCCGCCCGCATCGCCGCCGGCCACGGTGCCCGCGTCATGATCGCCGAGGAGGACCGCATCGGCGGCACCTGCGTCATCCGCGGCTGCGTGCCCAAGAAGCTCTTCGTCTATGCCAGCCGCTTCGCCGAGGACGTCGAGGATGCCGCCGGCTTCGGCTGGACGGTTCCGACGCCGAGCTTCGACTGGCCGACGCTGCGCGACGCCGTCGCCAATGAGGTCTCGCGCCTGTCGGGGCTCTACCGCAAGGGCCTGAACGGCGCTGCCGTGACCATCCGCGAGGAGCGCGCCACCGTCGTCGACGCCCACACCGTCCGTCTCGCCACCAGCGGCGAAACCATCCGCGCCCGCCATATTCTCGTCGCGACCGGCGGCTGGCCCGCTTTCGACCCGCCGATCCCCGGCGGCGAGCTCGGCATCTCCTCTAACGAGATCTTTCATCTGCCGAGCCTGCCCAAGCGCATGCTCGTCGTCGGCGGCGGCTATATCGCGCTCGAATTCGCCAGCCTCTTCGTGCGGCTCGGCGTTGAGGTCACGGTGCTCCACCGCGGCGACAACGTGCTGCGCGGCTTCGACGAAGACATCCGCAACCGCCTGCGCGACGCGCTCGATCATGCCGGCATCCGCTTCCGTCTCGGCTGCACCGTCGAGCGCATCGAGCTCCTCGCCGACGGCAGCCGCCGCGCCCATTGCGCCAGCGGCGATCCGATCGACGCCGATGTCGTGCTCGTGGCGACGGGCAGGCGGCCCAACACCAGGGGGCTCGGCCTGGCCGAGGCGGGCGTTGCACTCGGCCCGGTCGGAGAGGTCCTCGTCGATGCCGATTCCGCCAGCAGCATCCCCTCGATCCACGCCGTCGGCGACGTCACCAACCGCGTCAACCTGACCCCCGTTGCCATCCGCGAGGGCCACGCCTTCGCCGACTCGACCTTCGGGAACAAGCCCTGGCGGATGGACCATGGCATGATCGCCTCGGCCGTCTTCACCACGCCGGAAATCGGCACGGTCGGCCTCTCCGAGGTCCAGGCGGCCGCAGGCGGCCACGAGCTGCGGATCTTCGAATCCGCCTTCCGGCCGATGAAGGCGACGATCTCGGGTCGCAACGAGCGCGTCTACATGAAGCTCGTGGTCGACGCGAAGACCGACAAGGTCCTGGGCGTGCACATCCTTGGCCACGACGCCGGCGAGATCATCCAGGCGGTCGCCATCGCCGTGACGATGGGCGCGACCAAGGCCGATTTCGACCGCACCATCGCGCTGCATCCCAGCGCTGCGGAAGAGCTGGTGACGATGCGGACGCCGCGGGCGGGCTGACCCGAGCCGGCGGGGCTACGGCTTCTCCTGCGCTATCGCGAGCCGTCGAGGCGCCCGGCTGCTCAGCAAGGGCGAGGATATCGGCCGCAGCGATATCGCGCCGGCCCGTCCCGGGGCAGGCGCGCAACGCCCGCCATCGGCGTTGAATCGGCGCTCGAACCGCTTGAAACGCCACCGCACCGCCTTCATGCGCGCTGCGATGAACCGGAATCGATCTGGCAGCCGCAGCCCGCAAGCGGCTGAGCCGATTCAGCTTTCGCTAACCATAGCGCCTTCGCGCCGGTCTTGGCCGTTTTCGCTCGCCATGGTGGCCTTCGCCGCGCCTTGGGTGTATAGGCGCGCCTTCGCGCTTACGAACAGGTTAACCGGCGCGGAGTGAAGTCAGGAGCAGGACCCATGTCGGAGCGGTGGACGCCCGAGAGCTGGAGGGCCAAGCCCGTCCAGCAGATTCCGGATTATCCGGACCAGGCAGCCCTGAGGGCGGTCGAGCAGCAGCTCGCCGGCTTTCCGCCTCTCGTTTTTGCGGGTGAGGCGCGCAAGCTGAAAAAGGCCCTCGCGAAAGTCGCAAGCGGCGAGGCCTTCCTGCTCCAGGGCGGAGACTGCGCCGAGAGCTTCGGCGAGCATTCGGCCGACAACATCCGCGATTTCTTCCGGCTCTTCCTGCAGATGGCGGTGGTGCTGACCTTCGCCGGCGGCTCGCCCGTGGTGAAGGTCGGGCGCATCGCTGGTCAGTTCGCGAAACCGCGTTCAGCTCCGACGGAGACCCTCAACGGCGTCGAACTGCCGAGCTACAAGGGCGACATCGTCAACGACAACGCCTTCACGCCGGAAGCGCGCACGCCCGATCCGCGCCGCCAGCTCGAGGCCTATCGCCAGTCGGCTGCGACGCTCAATCTGCTGCGCGCCTTCGCCACGGGCGGCTACGCCAACCTCGACAATGCGCATCGTTGGATGCTCGGCTTCGTCAAGGATGCCCCGGCTTCCTCGCGCTACAACGAGGTCGCCGAGCGCATCACCGAGGCGCTCGACTTCATGCGCGCGATTGGCATCGACCCCGAGACGCATCCCGAGATGCGCTCGACCGAGTTCTACACCAGCCACGAGGCGCTGCTGCTCGGCTACGAGCAGGCGATGACCCGCGTCGATTCCACCACGGGCGACTGGTACGACACCTCCGGCCACATGGTCTGGATCGGCGACCGCACGCGCCAGCTCGACCATGCCCATGTCGAGTTCTTCCGCGGCATCCGCAACCCGATCGGGTTGAAATGCGGCCCCTCGACCACGGTCGACGGCCTGCTCAAGCTGATCGACGTGCTCGATCCGCAGAACCAGGCCGGCCGCCTGACCCTGATCGGCCGCTTCGGCGCTGACAAGGTCTTCGACACGCTGCCGGCCCTGGTGCGCGCCACCAAGCGGGAAGGGCGCAACGTCGTCTGGTCCTGCGACCCGATGCACGGCAACACCGTCAAGGCCGCCAGCGGCTACAAGACGCGGCCCTTCGACCTGATCATGACCGAGGTGAAGAACGTCTTCGCGGTGCATCAGGCGGAAGGCACCCATGCCGGCGGGCTGCATCTGGAGATGACCGGCAAGAACGTCACCGAATGCACCGGCGGCGCGCGCGGCATGACCGATGCCGATCTGAACGACCGCTACCACACGGTCTGCGACCCGCGCCTCAATGCCGAGCAGGCGCTGGAACTCGCCTTCCTCGTCGCCGAACTGGTCAAGCGCGAGCGCGCCGGGCGCGTGCGCCCGGAGGTCGAGGCGGCGGAGTGAGACGCCACCGTCCGAGCGGCTGAAACAGGAAAGCCGGGGCGTGCCGCCCCGGCTTTTTTCATGTCGGACGAATGCTGCGGCGTCAGAATTTCAGCGCGGCGGCGACGCGGCCGGTGTTGATCGTCGTCGTGGTGCCCTCGACATCGGCGAAGCGGATGACCTGGTATTCCGCGCGCAGGAACAGGTTCTCGGTGAGCGCCATGTCGATGCCGCCGCCGGCGGTCAGGCCGAAGCCGTAGACATTGCTCTTGCTGGAGCCGACTCGCAGCGGATAGCCCGAGGCGACGACGTTGTTCTCGATCGCGCCGGTGACGGCATTGGTGCGGGTGAAGCGCCAGGTCGCGTCGATCGTCGAGGTTGTATCGAAACGGCCGACGGCTCCGCCGATGGTGGCGAAAGGCATGATCCGGCCATAGGCCCAGCCCATGCGGATTCGCGCGGTGGCGTAATCCTTCAGTGCGGCGCCATGCCGCGTCGTCAGGGTGTAGTCGTTGATCGTGCCGTCGGAGGTCGTGCTGCGCCGTCCGATGAAGTCGCTGATCAGATATTCGTGGTTGGACTGGGTGTAGTCCGCTTCCAGGCCGAGGATCACGTCGCCGAAGGCGAAATTGTAGCCGGCGAAGCCGAAGAAGGTCGAGCCGCTGTCGCTTTTCGACGGCAGATTGCCCACCAGACTCCCCATGTTCACCTCGTTGCCGAGCAGCGTGTTGCGATAGGCGAAGTTGGCGAGGTTCTGCAGCCCGTTGCCGGGTTCGAACTTGGTCGAGGACACACCGGCGCCGCCACCGACATAAAAGCCGGACCAGTTCATGCGGCTGTCGAATTCCGGCGCGGGCGGCGCGTCGTCGATCTGGGACCCGCGCAGGACGGGGTAGTCCGCCGCCTGGGCCGGTGAGAGGGCACCCAGCGTGCAGGCTGCGAGGGCGGCGAGGGCGAGGTTTTGGCCCGGTCGATGGGTCTGGCGGGTACGCATGGTCGCTTCTCCGAACGACGGCCGGCAGTCTTGCAGGAGCGGCTCGTATCCCATTCATGACCGCTTAACCCTAACGTGAGGTTAAGCGCCGATCCGCCTGCCACCCCGGTGCGTTGCCCGGCCGGGCGGCGCGCGCTAATGACACGCCATGACGACAGCAGCCTTCCGTCTCGCGCTCGTGCAGGCCGACCCGACCGTCGGGGATATCGCCGGGAATGCCGCTCTGGTCCGCCAGGCGAGGAGGCGGGCAGGGGATGCGGGCGCCGATCTCGTGATGTTCCCGGAGCTCTTTCTGTGCGGCTATCCGCCGGAGGACCTCGTGCTGAAGCCCGCTTTCCAGGATGCCTGCCGCAAGGCCTGCGAGGAACTGGCGCGCGAAAGCGCCGATGGCGGCCCGGCCGTGCTGCTCGGCCTGCCCTGGGCCGATGGCGGCAAGCTCTACAACGCCTGCGCCCTCCTCGACGGCGGCGTCATCCAAGCGGTGCGCTTCAAGGTGGCGCTGCCGGACTACGGCGTCTTCGACGAATCCCGCATCTTCTCGGCCGGGCCGTTACCGGGGCCGGTGCCGTTTCGCGGGATTGCGCGCCTTGGCCTGCCGATCTGCGAGGACATTTGGAGCGAGGACGTCACCGAATGCCTGGCCGAGACCGGCGCGGAGATTCTGCTCTCTCCGAACGGCTCGCCCTTCAGGCGCGGCGTCGGCGACGAGCGCATGAATGTCGCGGTGGCCCGCGTCGTCGAGACCGGGCTGCCGCTGGTCTATCTCAACCAGGTCTGCGGACAGGACGAACTCGTCTTCGACGGCGCCTCCTTCGTGCTCGGCGGTGACCGCAGCCTCGTTCATCAGCTCCCGGACTTCCGGGATTCGTTCGTGCTGACGGATTGGCGGCGCGAGGCCGGGCGCTGGCTCTGCGAGCCGGGAGAGATCGCCACGATCGAGACCGGGGACGAGGCCGATTACGCCGCCTGCGTGCTGGGCCTGCGGGACTATGTCGGCAAGACCAGCTTTCCCGGGGTGGTGCTCGGCCTCTCCGGCGGCGTCGATTCAGCGCTCTGCGCGGCGATGGCGGTCGATGCGCTGGGCGCCGACCGGGTCACCTGCGTCATGATGCCCTCGCGCTTTACCGCGCCGCAGAGTCTCGAGGACGCGCGTGCCTGCGCGGTCGGGCTCGGTGTCCGCTACGAGACCGTGCCGATCGCGGACACCGTCGCGGCAACGGAGGCCGCGCTGGCGGGACTGTTCGCGGGCCGCGAGCCGGACGTGACGGAGGAGAACCTGCAGAGCCGCGCGCGTGGAACGCTGCTGATGGCACTCTCCAACAAATTTGGCTGGATGCTGGTGACGACCGGCAACAAGTCCGAAATGTCCTGCGGCTACGCCACGCTCTATGGCGACATGAATGGCGGCTTCAACCCGATCAAGGATCTCTACAAGAGCGACGTGTTCCGCCTCGCCGCGCTGCGCAACCGCTGGAAGCCGGCCGGTGCGCTCGGACCGGACGGCGTCGTCATTCCCGAGGCAGTCATCGCCCGGCCGCCCAGCGCCGAACTGCGGGCCGACCAGACCGACCAGGACAGTCTGCCGCCTTACGACGTGCTGGACCCGATCCTGATCGCCCTGATCGAGAAGGAGATGCGCGTCGCGGACATCGTCGCTCAGGGGTTCGAGCGCGAGACGGTGCTGGCCGTCGAGCGGCTGCTGCACCGGGCCGAATACAAGCGCCGGCAGGCCGCGCCGGGGGTGAAGGTCACCGGCCGAAATCTCGGCCGCGACCGGCGCTACCCCATCGTCAATGGCTTTGCCGATGCAGGAGAGCCGGCCCATGCGCCTGATAAGGCGCTCGTCCAGGGGGGCAGCCGGGCGGGCGAGAGCTTCGATTTCTGAAGCTGGCTCGCCTGGTCCTCAGTGGACGGCTGCCGGCCCCGTGTCGCCCTTGTCGTGGCGACCGAAGCGGTCGACCATGGTGGCACTGGCCTCGTTGAGGCCGAGAACCTCGACCTCCGCCCCGTTCTTGCGCAGCCGCAGCACCACCTTGTCGAGCGCGCCGATCGCCGAAATGTCCCAGAAATGTGCATGGGTCAGGTCGATCGTCACCTGCGCCGGGCGCTCCTCGAAGGAGAAGCCGCGCAGGAAGCTTTCGACCGAGGCGAAGAAGATCTGGCCGCGCACCTCATAGGTCGCGGCCATGCCGTCCGCGCTGTCGCGCTTCTCGACGGCGACGAGGCGCGCGACCTTGCCGGCGAAGAACACGCCCGAGAGCAGCACGCCGACGAGCACGCCCTTGGCGAGGTCATGCGTCGCCACCACCGTCGTCACCGTCGCCAGCATGACGATGGAGGAGGTCAGCGGATTGCTGCGCAGGTCGAGGATCGAGCGCCAGGAAAAGGTGCCGATCGAGACCATGATCATCACCGCGACCAGCGCCGCCATCGGGATGATGCGGACGAGGTCGTCGAGCACGAGGATCAGGAACAGCAGGAAGGCGCCGGCGACGAAGGTCGAGAGCCGGCCGCGCCCGCCCGAGGTGACGTTGATCACCGACTGGCCGATCATGGCGCAGCCGCCCATGCCGCCGATCAGCGCGGAGGCGATATTGCTCGCGCCCTGGCCGTAGCATTCCTGACTCTTGTTGCTGGTCGTCTCGGTCATGTCGTCGACGATCTGCGCGGTCAGCAGGGACTCCAGCAGCCCCACCGCCGCCAACGCGACCGAATAGGGAAAGATGATCCGCAGCGTCTCCAAGGTCAGCGGCACCTGCGGCAGTGCGAAGACCGGTAGCGTCGAGGGCAGTTCGCCGAGATCGCCGACGGTGCGCAGATCCAGGCCGAGACCCCAGGCCAGCGCCGTCAGAACGGCGATGGCGACGAGCGGCGAGGGGATCGCCCTGGTCAGATAGGGGAAGAGGTAGATGATGCCGAGCCCGGCCGCGATCATCGCATAGGTCAGCGTGGGAACGCCGATCAGTTCCGGCAGCTGCGCCATGAAGATCAGGATGGCGAGGGCATTGACGAAGCCGGTGATGACCGAGCGCGAGACGAACCTCATCAGGCGCCCGAGCCGCAGCGCGCCGGCCCC
Organism: Allobosea thiooxidans; assembly: GCA_943372485.1. Lineage (GTDB taxonomy): Bacteria > Pseudomonadota > Alphaproteobacteria > Rhizobiales > Beijerinckiaceae > Allobosea > Allobosea thiooxidans_A. The sequence goes on along the minus strand of CALRYW010000066.1, from coordinate 9,697 downwards.
GAGCTGGATCAACCCCATCAGGATCGTCGCGGCGAAGAGATAGGGCAGGCCGTGCTCCTTGACGAGCGTGACCATGAGCACGGCCGTGGCGGCGGTGGCGGCCGAGATCATGCCCGGCCGCCCGCCGACGAAGGCCGAGACGCAGGCGATCGCGAAGGAGGCGAAGAGCCCGACCTTGGGGTCGACGCCGGCGATCACCGAGAAGCCGATGGCCTCCGGGATCAGCGCGAGCGCCACCACGATGCCCGAGAGGATGTCCGCCCGGATGTTGGAGAACCATTCGCGGCGATAGCTGGACAAGCGTGTCATCAGAAACCCATAGCGATCGGAACCCGCGACAGATGCGGGCTTCAGGCGGGATCGGCAGTTGGGTTGTCCGGCGGATCGGCGGCCGGAAGAGCCACCCGGATTTTCACCGGGTCCGGTCGAGTGCGGCCACTCAGCCATGGATCATGCTGCGCTGCAAGGGCTCGAATTGCGTCGCACCATGCTCCCCGCACATGACACCAGGGGCGATTGTCGCTGCCGGCCAAAAGCGCCATAAGCGCCGCCATGACCAGCCCCGCGCCTTCCCGCCCGCCGCTCCTGCGCTTCGCCCCCTCGCCGACGGGCTATCTGCACATCGGCAATGCCCGCTCGGCCCTGTTCAACGGGCTCTATGCCCGCCGCCACGGCGGGCGCTTCATGCTGCGCTATGACGACACCGATCTCGCGCGCTCGAAGCCGGAATATGCCGCCGCCATCGCCGAGGATCTCGCCTGGCTCGGCATCACGCCCGATCTCGTCATCAGCCAGTCGCAGCGCCTCTCGCTCTACGATGCCGCAGCGGAAGATCTGCGCGCCGCGGGCCGTCTCTACCCCTGCTATGAGACTGCCGACGAACTCGACCGCCGCCGCAAGCGCCAGCTTGCCCGCGGCCTGCCGCCGATCTACGACCGCGCCGCGCTGAAGCTGACCGCCGAGGACCGGGCGAAGCTCGAGGCCGAAGGCCGCCGGCCGCATTGGCGCTTTTTGCTGGAGCCGCGAATCGTCGCCTGGACCGATCTGATCCGCGGCGACGCCCATGTCGACTGCGCCTCGCTCTCCGACCAGGTGCTGATCCGCGAGGACGGCACCTATCTCTACCATCTGCCCTCGGTGGTGGACGATGCTGCGACCGGCGTGACCCACATCATCCGTGGCGAGGACCACGTCACCAACACGGCGGTCCATATCCAGATCTTCCAGGCGCTGGGCGCGGCGCTGCCGGCCTTCGGCCACCACAACCTCCTGACCACGGCCAGCGGCGAGGGGCTTTCGAAGCGCCTCGGCCATCTCTCGCTACGCGGCCTGCGCGAGGCCGGCGTCGAGCCGCTGGCGGTGGCGGCGCTGGCCACTTTGACCGGCTCCTCGGATGCGGTGCGCCCGGTGGCGAGCCTCGACGAACTGGCGGGTCTGGTCGATCTCGCCCATGTCTCGCGCGCGCCGGCGAAATTCGACGAGCACGACCTCGACACGCTCAGCGCCCGCACCCTGCACCAGCTGCCCTATGACGCCGTGGCGTTCCGTCTGGCCGAGATGGGCGTCGATACCAGCGAACGCTGCTGGCTCGCGATCCGCGGCAATCTCGCCAAGCTCGACGAGGCCCGCCTCTGGGACGATGTCGTGCGCGGGCCGATCAGGCCGGTGATCGCCGATGCGGACTTCGCCGCGACGGCGGCCGCCTTGCTGCCGCCCGAGCCCTTCGACGCGACGACCTGGAAGAGCTGGACCGGGGCGGTCGCGGCCGCGACCGGCGCCAGGGGCAAGGCCCTGTTCATGCCCCTGCGCCAGGCCCTGACCGCGCAGGATCACGGGCCCGAACTGGCGGCGCTGCTGCCGCTGATCGGCCGCGAGAAGGCACTGCGGCGGCTCAGGGGCGAGAGCGCCTGAGCCGCATCGTATCGGCGGCGATCTGGACCAGCCATCCGGTCAGGGCCGGATGGTGGCGTTCCCGAGATTCGGCGCCAGGTTTGGCGCGACGATCCGCACCGTGCGGCGTTCGCCGGTCACGCTCTGGGTCTCGCGCTTGAGCCCGTCGCCCCTGTCGAGCACGCGCTCGCCGACCGTGGCCGGGCCGACGCCGGCGGATTCCGTGCCGGCCGTGGGCGAGTTCTCGGACGGCATCGGCTTCTCGTCGGGAATGTCGATCGCGGCCGGTTGCGGTACCGGCGCCGAACCACGGCGCCGCGGATCGGGCCTTGCATCCCTCGCTCGTGCGGGTTCCGTCGCCTTCGGACGTGAGAGTTCGGCCGCGCGCTGCTCGGTGACGATGACGTCGCCCTTGCGTTTGTCGAGCAGGTACTCGGCCTCCTTCAGCGCCTGGGCCCAGCTCTGGCCGGGCGCGCGGCAGGTGCAGGCGGCGTCGAAGCTGCGCTGGTACTTGCCGGCATTGGGCAGCGAGGCATAGGGCTGCCCGGTCGAGCGCGCGACCGCGTTCTGGATCTCGCCGCCATTGGTCATGCCATAGGCCAAGGTCTGTGTGCCCGGGCAGAGCGCCTGGCACATCTCGTCCGAGCTGTCGCGTCCGCCGGGATTGTTCGCGAGCGGGAAGAAGAAACCGTCGCAGATGCGCACGCAGACGGTCTGCGGCCCGCCGAGGCGCGGCTTCTCCGGCTCGAGCGGCTGCTCGGGGTCGAGTTCCGGCAGGGTCGAATCGATCTCGCCGCGGCGCGGCTCCAGGCCGAAGATGGTCTCGAAGAAGCCGCGCTGCTGCGGCGCCCGGCAACTGGCGTTGATCGCCGCCACCAGCTGGGCCCGGCGCTGCTCCAGCGCGCCGCCCTGCGCTTGTTGCTGCAGCCCGGCATACTGCGCCTGCAACTGGCCGATTTGCGCGCGCAGGCCGCCGCATTCGCGCGGCGGGCCCTCGCCGAAGAAGGTGAAACCGCCGCGCTCGCAGCCCATTGCGCGATACTGGTTCGTCGCCTGGGCGAGCTGGGCGCCGACGCGCTGCGCCATCTGCGCGGCCCGCGGATCGCCGCCGCCGCGCTGACCCTGCAGGCTGGCGAGCTCCGAGCGCCACGCATTGCAGGCCGGCGACTGCGCCGCCGCCGCGCCGCCGGTGAAAACGAGCGCGAGCAGCGCCGCACCGAGGCGGCCGGGGGAACGCAGCCGGAGGCGTTTGAGGATCATCGCGGGTCGGATCACGTCACCTGCTTGTCGGTCTCGAATGCCAGACGGCCCTTGTCCAGGGCTGGCGGGCTCGCCGGAGCACAACAGCCGCCAAACGCGACGGAACTATGGAGCGCGGGCGCCGGGGATGCGGCCTGCGTGGCGTTCGCATGCCATATCCGCCGCCGCCGGGCAATCGGTCGCGGAAGCGGTTGGCGCCCGCCCGCGGACTGTCTAGAAGGCTGGCGAGCCGTCCGCGCCTGTCGCGCGGGGCGCTGCGACCGGGCGATGCCGACATGACCCTTCCTTTGGCGCTGGAAGCCGCCTTCATCCCCGAACTGCCGAACCATTATCGCGGCAAGGTGCGCGAGAACTACGATCTTCCGGACGGGCGCCGCATCCTGATCTCGACCGACCGGCTGAGTGCCTTCGACCGCGCCATCGCAGCGATCCCCTGCAAGGGCCAGGTGCTGACGCAGACCGCGCGCCACTGGTTCGAGCAGACCGCCGACATCTGCCCCAACCACGTGCTCGAATATCCCGATCCCAATGTTGTCATCGGCCGGCGGCTCGACATCCTTCCCGTCGAGATCGTGGTGCGCGGCTATCTCGCCGGGACGACCGGCACCTCGATCCTGACGATGTACAAGCAGGGCCAGCGCGCGATGTACGGGGTCACGCTGCCCGACGGCCTGCGCGACAATGAGCGCCTGCCGGAGATGATCATCACCCCCACCAGCAAGGCCTTCGACGGCGGCCATGACGAGCCGCTCTCGGCCGCCCAGATCGTCGAGGAGGGGCTGCTGACCCGCGAGCAGTGGGACACGGTCAGCCGCTCTGCGCTGGCGCTCTTCGCCCGCGGCCAGGCGCTCGCTGCGCAGCGCGGCCTGATCCTCGCCGACACCAAATACGAGTTCGGCACCGACACCGAGGGCAACATCCTGCTCGCCGACGAGATCCACACCCCCGATTCGAGCCGCTACTGGATGGCCGGCAGCTATGCCGCACGGTTCGCGGCGGGCGAGAAGCCCGAATCCTTCGACAAGGATTTCGTCCGCAACTGGGTCGTCGCCCGCTGCGATCCTTACAAGGAAGAGCTGCCGCCGATCCCGGCCGAACTGATCGCGCAGACCTCGGACGTCTATGTCCGCGCCTTCGAGACGATCACGGGCCTGACCTTCGAGCCGCCCCCGGCGGGCGAGCCGCCTTTGGAGCGCATCCGCCGCAATCTCGCGCGGTTTTTCTGATCGACGAGCCCTCATCCTGAGGAGCCGCGTCAGCGGCGTCTCCAAGGATGCTCCAGTGTTCTCGGAACCTCCTGGAGCATCCTTCGAGACGCGCTTCTGCGAAGCGCTCATCAGGATGAGGGCTGATGAAGACGAAAGGCGAGCCCCCATCAGCCCTCGTCGTCGCGATAGCTGCCGGCGAGGTGGCGGCTGCGCTCGGTCAGGGTCGAGAGCACGCGCTCGAAGACCTTGAGCTCCTCGGGCGCGATGCCCTCCGTCCAGCGCGCCTGGAAGGCCAGCGCCAGCGGCACGATCTGCGCGTAGATCCGCTCGCCCGCCGCCGTCAGCGCGACGAAGGATTCGCGCCGGTCCTGGCGGTTCTCGGCGCGCGAGACGAGCCCGCGCTTCTCCAGCTCCGAGACGGCGCGCGAGACCTTGGTCTTGTGCATCTGCGCGAGTTCGCCGATGTCGCGCGAGGTCAGCTTGCCGAACTCGCCGAGCTGCGCCACCACCCGCCACTCGGGAATGCCGATGCCGAACTGCGCGTCGTAGATGCGCCCCAGCGCGCGGGCCGAATGGAACGCCACGACGTTGAGGCGATAGGGCAGGAACTGCTCCAGCCGGAGCGGCGCGTCCGGCTGGGAAGACGGGGGCTTCGTCGTCATCGGCTGGCAGAAGCCTCCCGTGGCCGGACGCTCAGCGCGCCTTCAGCCGGTTCATGAAGCTGTCGAAGGACAACTCCGCCACCTGCCACCAGAGCAGGTTCTCGCCGCGGAAGGCGACCATCGACTCGTAGCCCTTCTTGAAGTCCGCGCTCTTCGCGGAGGTCTCGGCGTAGTATTCGTCGGCGGCCTTCAGCGCCGCCTCCATCACCGGCAGCGGGAAGGGGCGCAGCTGCGCGCCCTGCGCCACCAGCCGGCGCAGGCCGCCCGGGTTCACGAAGTCGTATTTGCCGAGCATCCAGTTGTTGGCCGCCTCGCAGGCTTGGCTGACGATCGCCTGGTAATGCTTGGGCAGCTTGGCCCAGGCCTCCTTGCCGATGATCAGGTGCAGCATGGCGCCGCCCTCCCACCAGCCGGGATAGTAGTAGTATTTGGCGACGCGGATGAAGCCGAGCTTCTCGTCGTCATAGGGGCCGACGAATTCGGCCGCGTCGATCGTGCCGCGCTCCAGCGCCGGGTAGACGTCGCCGGGCGCGATCTGGGTCGGCACCACGCCGAGCTTGGCCAGCACCGCCCCGCCCATGCCACCGATCCGGAACTTCAGCCCCTTCAGGTCCTCGACACCCTTGAGCTCGTTGCGGAAGAAGCCGCCCATCTGGCAGCCAGAATTGCCGCAGGGGATCGAATAGGCGCCGAAGCGTTCGAGCACGCCGTTGACGATCTGCTCGCCTCCGCCGAAATACCACCAGCTGTGCTGCTGGCGGGCGTTCAGGCCGAAGGGGATGCCGGTGCCGAGCCCCAGCGTCGGGTCCTTGCCGATGTAGAAATAGGTCGGCGAATGCGCGCATTCGACCGTGCCGGAGGTGACCGCGTCGAGCGCCTGCAGGCCGGGCACGATCTCGCCGGGCGCGAAGACCTGGATCTGGAACTTGCCGTCGGTGGCTTCGCTGACCAGCTTGGAAAACTGCTGCGCCGTGCCGAAGATCGTGTCGAGCGACTTCGGGAAGCTCGAGGTCAGCCGCCACTTCACCTCAGGCTGCGACTGCGCCACTGCGGGCATGGCGACCGGGGTCGCGGCGGCGACGAGGGCCCCTGTTTTCAAAAAGTCGCGGCGTTTCATAAGGTGATCCTCCCACGGGCCTGTTCCGCCCTTATTGGCCCGTCAGGCGAGGAATGAAAAGACATGAAACTCGCTTCGCTCCAGCATGGCCGCGACGGCCGCCTCGTCGTGGTCTCGCGTGATCTGACCCGCGCCACCGATGCCTTTCCCGTGGTCCCGACGCTGCAGGCGGCGCTCGATGACTGGGAGCGTCTTGCCCCGCGCCTCGCCGATCTGGCGGAGGGGCTGGAGCATGGCTCGGTGCCCTCCTTCCGCTTCCACGAGCATGACTGCGCTGCGCCCCTGCCGCGCGCCTTCGGGCGGCTGGTCTTCGCCCGACCGGGCGAAGCGCCGATCCCCGCGCGTTCCGCCGGGGCCCTGGGGCCGCGCCAGCCCGTGCGGGCCGTCGACGAGAGCACCGGTCTCGTCGCCGAGGCGGGCCTCGCCGTGATCGCGGGAGACGTTCCGGCGATGGCCGGCCCGGCACAGGCATCGGACCTGATCCGCCTCGTGATGCTGGGCTGCCGGGTGATGGAGACGGTCGGTGGAGGCGGTGGTGCCGCACGGGAGGTGGCCTGCAGTTTCTCGCCGGTTGTGGTGACGCAAGACGAGATCGGCCCTGCCTGGCGCGACGGGCGCCTCGAAGTGCCCTTGCTGTTCCGGGTCAACCAGCAGCCGCCTCGCCCCGGCGAGGCGACCGGTGCGGTGGCGGCGGGCGAACTCATGGCGCGGGCGGCCGAGCGGCATGCCCTGCAAGCAGGAACGATCCTGGCCTGGGCCATCCCGATGCCGCAGCAGCAGCCGCTGCGCTTCGGCGACATCGTCCGCATCGAGATGAAGGACGTCGCCGGCCACTCCATCTTCGGCGCGATCGAGCAGGAGATCCTGCCGGCCGGGTGAGGGCAACCCTCGCGCGGTCCCTGCGTCGGAGAGCATGGCGTCCGAGGGCTGGGCGTCATAGCGCTTGGCGCCTGCCGGGCCGCCGGCTACCCTGCGCGCAACCGCCAAGCCCGCTGCGAGAGCCGACGCCTGATGATCGACACCGTCGCCTTCTATCCCGAGACCGTCCCGCTCGCCGTCTTCGTCTGGGGGCCGGTGCTGGTGATGATCCTGTTCTGGGCCGCCGGCATCTGGTCCAGCCGTCAGGGCGTGCCGCGCATGCTCGAGAACGACTGGGACGGCTACAATGCGGCCGATGTCGAGAAGCTCTTCGCGATCTATGGCGAGACGCACCGCGCCCGTTACCGCAACCGGGTGCTGCCGGCCGATGTCGCCTTCGCCTTCACCTATGCGATCGTCGGCGCCATCCTGATCGCCGGCCTCTCGATGCGCGGGCAGCCTTGGTGGGTGGCGGCGCTCTGTGGTGGCGGCTGGCTGCTGGGCGGTCTCTGCGATGTCGTCGAGAACCTCGCGGTCGCGCGACTGCTCGACAGATACCCGAAGGTCGAGGCCGGCGATGTCGCCTTCGCCAGCCGCGCGACGCAGATCAAGCTCGTGCTCTTCCTGCTCGGCACCGTCGGCGCCATCGCCGCCGCCTATCTCGCCTTCAAGCCGCTGGCCGCCTGAGCCGGCTCGGGCTCTGGCGCGCGCGCTGCACGGCAACCATATCTCGCGCGGGGCACTCGGCCCCGGGAGAGACGCCGCCATGAAAGCCATTGTCGCCGCTTTGGTCGCAGGGACCCTCGGCCTCGCAGCCCTGGCGACGCCGGCCGCTGCGCAGGAAGACCTGATCTTCAAGAAATCGACCGTCTGGAAGATGCTGACGCCGGACCACAAGCTCGCGGTCTACGGGATCGACGATCCGATCGTCGAGGGCGTGGCCTGCCACTACACCGTCCCCGAAAAGGGCGGTGTCGCCGGCATGTTCGGCGTCGCCGAGGAGGTCTCCGAGATCTCGCTCGCCTGCCGCCAGATCGGCCCGATCCGGTTCAAGGAGAAAACCGAGCAGGGCGACGTCGTCTTCCGTGAGCGCCGCTCGCTGATCTGGAAGAGGATGCAGATCGTGCGCGGCTGCGACGTGAAGCGCAACGTCCTGATCTACATGGCCTATTCCGACAAGCTGATCGAGGGCTCGCCGCAGAACTCGACCTCGACGGTGCCGATCATGCCCTGGGGCGGCGTCGGCGAACCGGCGAAATGCGCCGACTGGATCAAGTGAGGCCTCGGGCAGCACTGCCCTTGCGAAGTGTACGCTATTTTGTATGATGACGTAGCATTGCGGGCTGGGGTCGCCCATGGAGTTGGAGTGGGACGACGACAAGCGACAGCAGATCTTGGACCGTAGGGGTATCGACCTGCTGTTTGCAGCCGGTATCTTCGAAGGGCGCGTGCTGACGCGTCGGGACCCAAGGGATTACGGCGGTGAAGAGCGGCTGATCTCGATTGGAACGGTAGAGGGCGACCATTTTGTCGTCGTTCATACCGAACGGGGTGGCCGAATGCGTCTGATTACGGCCTGGAGGGCTGGCAGAGATGAGCGAAGGCAATATCAAGCGAGCATCGCTGGCCGAAATCCGGGCGATGCGTGAGCGCGGCGAGTTGTACTACAACCCCGATGCGCCCGAAGGGCCGAGCCTCGGTCCCGATTTCTGGGCCAACGCCGAAGTTATCGAGCCGAAGGGCACGACCTCCGTCCATCTCAAGCTCGATACGGAGGTGTTCGATTACTTCAAGCAGGGCGGGAAGGGGCATCTCACCCGCATGCAGAATGTCCTGAAGGCCTATGTCGACGCCATGCGCAAGGCCGGCTGACGGGCCTCAGCCGCCGCAGGTGATGACCAGCGGCTGCTCGGGCGTGCGGGCGGGCGTGGCCTTGGTCTTCGAGAGCGAGCCGGTGAAGTCCTCGCGCGAGGCCAGACCGAAGGAGCTCGCTTTGGCGAAGCCCTTGGCCTCGCACCAGGCATCGGCGACGATCTTGCCGCATTCCGCCTTGCTGGAGATGCAGTCGGCGACGCCGTAGCCGTCACCGGCCGGGATCAGGAAGGTGCGCTGTTCGCTCGGCGCCGCGTTGCTGCGTGTCGTCGGCAGCACCGACAGGGACAGTCCGGCTCCGACGATCCCGAACAGGCCGACCAGGGCAATGGCACGACGCATGGATGTGGTTTCCTCGTTCGGACGGGCGCTGAACCCTCGATTCGCGAGGATGGTTCCCAACGGTTAAGATTTGAATAAAATGGCCCGGATCGGGCCCGGCTGCGGCAAAAGCGGGGCGCCCTCTTGACGGAAAGCGCGCGTGAAGGCAAGCGTGTCGGGATGACGCGGGCCCTCAATATTATTGGCATGATTTGCCGCTAGCTCTCGCTGGCCGGCTGCTCACGTCCTCATCCTGAAACGGTAAAGACGCAACAGCGCCCCGGCCAGCGGCCAGGATCGCCCACCGTCACGCTTTTGCCGTTCGACAGGATCAAGACCCCGATGCCGACCCTGAGGCTCTACAACACGCTGACCCGGACGAAGGAGGACTTCGTCCCCGTCGATCCCGACAATGTCCGCCTGTATGTCTGCGGGCCGACGGTCTATGACTACGCCCATATCGGCAATGCCCGCCCGGTCATCGTCTTCGACGTGCTCTACCGGCTGCT
>CALRYW010000065.1:0-22270 GCA_943372485.1 Allobosea thiooxidans | reverse complement strand
CTCGCTCAGAGCCCCTCGATCCGCATCAGCGCCTCGAAATGCTTCTCCGACTGGTGGACCAGCACCTGGCGCCATTCGCGTGCGGTGGCCTCGATCTCGGCCTCTGGAATCAGTTTCAGGGGCCGGCCGGTCGACATCGCCAGCACCTGCTGGCGGCAGGCGCGCTCGAGGAAATAGAGATCGTCGAAGGCCACCGCGACGGAGGGACCGCCGATGGTGACGCCGTGATGGGCGAGGAAGGTGATGTCGGCGCCGGCTTCGGCCCTGTTGGCGGCGACGATGGCCTCGCCCTCGCTCTCGTCGAGCGCCAACCCGCCGAAATGGTCGACATAGAGCGTGCGGCCCTGGAAGCGGCAGGCGGTCTGGTGGGCCATCTCGAGGCGCCCGCCCTCGACCATGGTCAGCGCGGTCGCATAGGGCATGTGGACATGCAGCACGGCGACATGGCGCGGATTGGCCTTGTGGGCGGCGATGTGGATGTTGCGGGCGGTGGCCTCGACCTCGCCCTCCCCTTCCAGAACCTGGCCGCGCTCGTCGATCAGCAGCAGGTCGGAGGGCCTCATCTCCGACCAGTGCACGCCATAGGGGTTGATGAGGTAGCGCGGCCGGCCGTCGGGCCCATCCGGCAGCGCGACGGAGAAATGGTTGCAGATGCCCTCGTTCAGCTCGAACTTCGCGGCGAGGCGCAGGGCGGCGGCGAGATCGCGGCGCTGGCTGGTGAGGCTGGGCTTTGTCATGGCGCTGGGCTCGGGGCTCGAAGGGACGGCACGAACCCAAGCATCGCGGGCCCCGACATGACAAGGCCCGGCACTGGGGCCGGGCCTGATGCCGATTGCATGGCGCGGGCGGCTAACGCGGCGCCAGCACCATGACCATCTGGCGGCCCTCGAGCTGCCAGTCGCTCTCGACCTTCGCCTGCTCGGCCAGATCAGCCTTGACGCGCTCGAGCACCTTCACGCCGAGGTCCTGGTGGGCCATCTCGCGGCCGCGGAAGCGCAGGGTCACCTTGACCTTGTCGCCCTCCTCGAAGAAGCCGAGCATGGCTTTCATCTTGACGTCGTAGTCATGCTTGTCGATGCCGGGACGCAGCTTGATCTCCTTGATCTCGATGGTGCGCTGCTTCTTGCGCGCCTCGGCGGCCTTCTTCTGCTCCAGGAAGCGGAAGCGGCCGTAGTCGAGAATCTTGCAGACCGGAGGCACCGAGTTGGGGGCGATCTCGACAAGGTCGAGACCGGCATCCTCGGCAATCTTCAATGCCTCGAAAAACGGCACCACGCCCCGATTGGCGCCGGTGTCGTCGATAAGCTGGACCTCGCGAACGCCGCGGATGTCGCGGTTGGAGCGCGGACCGTCCTTGGTCGGGGTCGGGGCGGCACGGAAAGGACGACGAATGGCTGTATTCTCCTGTGAATGGCGCGTCGGGCGCCCATCGCCAGACACATTGCACAAAGACGCGCGTTGTCAATGGACGAGCGCCGGCTGCCTGTGACGAATACCCGATAGATCGGGACGATCCGGGTTTTCGGCAAGGGCGGAAGCGTTCAGCCGCCGCCCTTGCCCTCCAGCAGCGCGCAATAGACGTCGAGGGTCTCGGCGACCATCGTCTCGAGCGAGAAATGCCGCTCGACATGGTGGCGTGCCCGCAAGGCGAGATTGTCGCGCGCCGAAGGCCGCAGCGAGAGCGCGCCGGCCAGCGCGTCGGCCAGGGCGGCCGCGTTGCCGGGCTCGACGCGCCAGCCGGTGCGCTGGCCAGGCGAGGTCTGCGGCGGGGCGAGCACGGTTTCCGGCACCGCGCCGAGATCGGAGACGACGACCGGCGTGCCCATGGCCTGAGCCTCGACGGCGACGCGGCCGAAGGCTTCCGGCTCCGTCGAGGGCACGGTGACAACGGCCGCGGCCAGCAGGGCGGCCGGCATGTCCGAGCAATGGCCGACGCGGCGCACGCGACCCTCGAGGCCCGCCTTGGCGATGAGCTGGTCGAGCTCCCTGACATAACCGTCGCGGCCCTGCGGATCGCCGGCGAGGATGAAGGCGGTGTCGGTGTCGCCGCCGTCCCGCAGGATGCGGGCGGCCTCGATCAGCACGCGCTGGCCCTTCCACGCGGTCAGCCGGCCCGGCAGCAGGACGATCTGCTGATGCGCGCCGATGCCCCAGGCGGTGCGCAGCGCCTGAATGCGTTCCGGCGCGACGGCCTGGGGCGCGAAGGCCGCGAAGTTGGTGCCCCGGTTGACGACGCGGATGCGCTCGCGGGCGAAGCCGTGCCGGGCGAGGATGAGTTCGGCCGTGTAGGCGGAATTGGCGATGACGATGTCGCCCCGCGCCATGACCGAGTTGTAGAGCGTCTTCACCGCCGAGCGGCTGTTGTAGGAGCCGTGATAGGTGGTGACAAAGGGCAGGCCCAGCAGCCTGGCGGCGGCGAGCCCGACCCAGGCCGGCGCCCGGGAGCGGGCATGGATCAGTTCGACACCCTCGTGCCGGCAGAGCAGCGTGAGCTTTCGGATGTTCAGCGCCATGGCGAGCGGGTTCTTGGCCGCGGCCGGAAAGGGCAGCCAGACGCCGCCCTTGGCCTGCAGTTCGGCCACCAGCCGCCCCCCCTCGGTGGCGACCAGCGCCCGGGCGCCGACCTCGGTCAGCCCGCCCGCGATGTCGACGGCCGTGCGCTCGGCGCCGCCAGCCTCTAGTTCCGGGATGATCTGCAGGATCGTGCGCCCGACGAGCGGGTGGGACTCGGTCGAGGGCAGGGAGAGAGGTGCACCTGGCTGAAAGGACATACTCACCGCTCTGGAACGCCACCCCTGACCCATGCGGGCCGACCCGCGACACATCCGTGTGGCGGGACTATGCCTGCCCGCCGGCCGAATGCGCAGCCTATATTCGCGCGCCAGACCCGATTCGTCACAGGAGATTTGCGTTGGAGCGAGAGGCCCCCCATTGGCTCGAGGTCGGCGAGGGCGCGGACCGGCGCCGTCTCGCCGTGTTGTCCCAGCCCGGCGACGGCGTGCCGGTCGTCTGGCTCGGCGGTTTCCGCTCGGACATGCGTGCGACCAAGGCCGAGGCCCTGGCCGCCTGGGCAGGGCGGGCCGGCCGGCCCTTCCTGCGCTTCGACTATGCCGGCCATGGCGAAAGCGACGGCGATTTCGCGCGCTGGACGCTGTCTCACTGGCTGGAGGATGCGCTCGCCGTCATCACCGCCCGCTGCGCGGCCCCGCCCATCCTGGTCGGTTCCTCGATGGGCGGCTGGATTGCGCTGCTCGCGGCGCGCCGGCTGCTGGGGACGGCTCTGGCACCGGCCGGCCTCGTCCTGATCGCGCCGGCGGTCGATTTCTCGGAAGATCTGATGTGGGCCCAGATGCCCGAGGCGATCCGCCAGACCATCCTGCGTGACGGCGTCTGGATGCGGCCGTCGGAGTATTCGCCGGAGCCGACGCCGATCACGCGCGCGCTGATCGAGGACGGGCGTCGCCATCTGATGTTCGGAACGGAGATCAGGACGGGCTGTCCCGTCCATATCCTGCAGGGCATGAAGGACCCCGACGTGCCGTGGCGCCAGGCGCTCAAGCTCGTCGAGCATCTCGGCGGCGACCCGGTCGTGCTGACGCTGGTCAGGGACGGGGATCACCGCCTGTCGGGCGCGCAGGATCTCCAGCGCCTCGAGGCGGCGGTCGCGGGGATCGCGACCGCGCCGTGACGCATCAGTGCCGCGCCATGGCGCGTCAGTGGACGCTGACCATCCGCAGATCGTGCTCCCAGGCGTTGGCGGTCGCCGCCTCGCGGGAATCCGTCACCAGGATCGGCGCGCCATCGGCCGAGAGCAACGCGAAGAGCTGCAGGCCTGACTGGATTTCCGGCGCCTGCGGGAAGATCCGCAGCAACTCGTCGGAGGTCATCGACTTGAGATAGGCGACCTCACCGGTCCCCAGCGCCGCGAATTCGGCCGGGGTCAGGGGGGTCGTCTGGATCATCGTTCTGTCATCGTTCATCGCGCCCTCCTTCAGAGCAGTGCGAGTGCGGTTACAAGGATACGACTGCAATCATGAACGGATGCAAAAACCGCGCTTGCACCCGCTTAGGCCTTCAGACCGGCTCATCGCGGCTCACGATATCGATACGCCGGATCAGCCTTTCGGGTTCCGGGCGGACGAGGTCGATCGCCAGGAGCCCGTTCGAGAGATCGGCCCCCATCACCTGCATCCCCTCCGCCAGCAGGAAGCTGCGCTGGAACTGGCGCGCGGCGATGCCGCGATGCAGGAACTGCCGGCTCTTGTCGTCGACCTGGCGGCCCCGGATCGTGAGCTGGTTTTCCTCCAGCGTGATCTCGAGCTGGTCCCGCGCGAAACCTGCGACGGCGAGCGTGATGCGGAGCCGGTCCGGCTCTTCACCCGAGCGGGCGAGCCTCTCGATGTTGTAGGGTGGGTAACCCTCGTTGGCGCCCTTGGCGACCCTGTCGAGGGCGCGCTCGATATCGTCGAAGCCGAGAAGAAACGGATGGGACAGACTGGGCGTACGCGTCATTCCCAGGACCTTGCCTGACGGTGCCGGAGCCTCGCGAGAGCGCTCCCGATCGGCCGGGGCCCACCTTGGCGGCGCCCCGCGGGCGGAAGGCGAAGCCCTTCTGCTTGATTACGATATGGCGATCGCTGCAGCGGCTTCAAGGGTTCCGGCGGCGCCACTGGGGTGGTCGAACGTCGCGGCGGACCGGGTGGTGACGGGTGGTACAGCCACCCCGGCTTGAACGGGGGACCTCTAGATCCACAATCTAGCGCTCTAACCAACTGAGCTATGGCTGCCCGCACCCGGCGCTTGGCGATCGGTCGCTTTCGCGCGATCGGCGGCGGCGCGGAACCTAGAGCCGACGCCCTGCGATTGCAACCCGGCAATCGCGGGTTTTTGCAGGCGGCGGGCCGAGGCCCGCCATGCTCCGGCTTCAGGCCCGGCCGACCGCCCTGTTGGCGATCAGCGCCAGTTCCTTGAGATGCTCCGAATAGGACTCATAGGAGCGGCGCACCGCCTTGGCCTGAAGCGCCACCGCATCGGCGGCGCTGTCGGTGCGCGCCAGCATCTCGGCCTCGCCCAGCGTTGCCTTCAGCTCGGCGCAGGCATGGTCGAGCATGCTCGCCTGGAGCGCGCCGAAGGCCTTCGCCAGCGCCAGCGTCTGCGTCATCACCGTGGTCGAGGCGATGGCGGCAAATTCCGGCGGGCGCGGCAGCGGCGTCGCGATCAGCGAGGCGGGCGCAGCCGCAGGGGCTGCGACCGGAGCGGCGGGCTTCGGCGGCGCCACGTCGACCGCGCGCGTCACGGTCTCGGCGACCACCTGAACCGCCTTGGCCGAAGCGGCGGCGCCAGTCTCGGCGGCAGCGGTCGCTGCGGCGACCGTCTTCGCGACGGCAGGCGGCGCAGCCGGCACGACGGCGGCGGGTGCAGGCGCCTGGGCCTTGGCGGCCGGCTTCGCGGCCGGCGTCTCGCGCCGGACCTTGGTGGAGGCGATCGGGGTCGTGGTTCCCGGCTTGATCGCCCGTGGCGCGATCTTCACGGGCGCCTTCGGTGTCTCGGGCTTAACAGCCACCGGCTTGGCGACCGCGGGCTTGGCGACCACAGGCGCGGCGGGGGCAGGCTTGGCGGGGGCAGGCTTGGCCGCTGCAGGCTTGGCCGCGGCAGGCTTGGCCGCGGCAGGCTTGGCCACCGCGGGCCTGGCCTCCGCGGGCTTGGCCTCCGCGGGCTTGGCCTCAGCCGGCGTCGCAGCGGGCATCGTCGCAGCGGGGGCGGGTTTGGCGGCCGGTTCCGCCTTGGGCTGAGGCGCCGCGACCGGCGCAGGCGCCGGGGTCTTGGCGGCCGGAGCCTCGGGCGGCAGGGTTCCCGACAGCGCCTTGACCGGCGACAGGCTGATGGGGGCTTTGGACTTGGTCCGAGTCGGTGCGGGCTTGACCATGACGGTTCTCCTTCGGCGCTGACAGGGTGCGGCGGGCGCTGCGCCCGGCTTCCGGTCCTGGGTATCGCGCCGGGGCTGTCCGGATGGTCAGTTCGGCGCAGGAGCGGCCGCCGCGAAGCAGCGGCCGCGTCCGAGGCGGTAGAGTCCGGGACGGTTACGTCCGGCGTCGAGTCCGGAGTCGTTAAGTCCCGAGCCGTTAGTCCCGAGCCGTTACTTGGGCTTGGCGGCCTTGGCCACGGTCTCGGCGGTCTTGGTGGCAACCTCCTGGGCGGCGGCGCCGAATTCCTTCAGCTGCGTCTGGAGGGCGGCCATCTGGGCCTTCATGAACTCCGACTGATGCGCCATCACCTCGGTGATGTCCTTGGACTGCACCAGCTTCTGGGCGAGGTCGAAGGCCGCCGCGACGTTGTTCTCGGCGTAGGAGATCGCCTTGCGGGCGGCGTCATGCGTGCTCACGCGGGCCGTCTCGGCCGAGCCATGCGCGGAATCGACGGCCTTGGTGGCCGCGCCGATGAAGCCGTCGAAGGCCTTGCGGGCCTGCTCGACGCTGCGCTCGGCAAAGTCGCGCATCTCGGCGGGAACTTCGTAAGGGGTCTTGATCGCCATGGGTGGTCCTCCTGTTCGGCGCCGCTGACTGACTGCCTGCCCTGCCGGATCTGCCGGCCAAGGCCCGGTCTCCGTTATTGTGCAGCGCAATATCATTGTTGCGACGCCAAGACAATGATGGCCGCAACGCCCGCACCCGTTAACGCTGTTTCGAACGGGCGGGGGAGAGCGCGGTTCCCTCCATGGCGCGGCGGTGATTTGGCGGCTATTAAGGCTTTGTTAGGCATAATGGCGCCGCCTTGGGGTGCCAACCGAGAGCACGCGGGCATGAGCGAAGCCGGACAGGACTGGGCACGGCTGGGCGCAACGGCGGCGCAGGATGCGACTCTTGCATCCTATGCGGCTGGCGGCGCGCTGCTGCTCTGGGACGGCGATGCCGGGCAGCCGGGCTTCACCAACGCCGCGGCCCGGGCGCTCCTGGCCGGAACCGGCTCCCTGCCCGCCACGACGCGCCAGAGGCTGTCGTTGCTGGCGGGAGGCCTCGCCTCGCCGGACCGGATGCGGCTGGAGCGGCTGCGGCTGACCGCGGGCTTCGCGGCGGCGCTGGTCACCTGCGGCTGCAAGCTCGTCGCCGTCGCGGACGGGACACCGATCCTGGCGATCGCGGTGCCGGCGGCCGAGTTCCGGCGGCTGGGGATCGCTCTTCCGCAAGCCGAGGCCGATCCGCTGCCCCCGCCCGAGGCGCCGGCGCCTGCGACGACGCCGGCCGAGGAGCCGGCGGCCGCGGCAGCCGCCCCCGCGCGCGCCGTTCGCTTCCTCTGGCAGAGCGATGCGCAGGCGCGCCTGACCAGCCTCTCGCCGAACCTGTCCGAACTCGCAGGCCCCGATGCGGTGGCCCAACTCGTCGGCCGGCCCTGGGCCGATCTGATCGGCCCGGTGCTGCAGGATCGCAGCGGCGGCCTGCTCGAGCGCCTGACCGGAACGACGACCTGGAGCGGCCATGAGGTGCTCTGGCGCAGCGCGACGCCGGGCGAAGGCGCAAGGGTCGAACTCTCGGGCGTGCCGGTTCTGGACGCCGCCCGGCAGGTCACCGGCTTCCGCGGCTTCGGCCTGGCGCGCCCTGGCGCGCGCGAACCCTTCCCGGCCGTGGCCGAGATCGCCGAGACGCAACCCGCGGCCGCGGCCATTGCAGATGCACTGGACCCGGCCGGGGATGCGGCCGGCGATGCCGCGCCGGCCGACCTAGCGGACATTGAGACGCCGCAACCCGAGCTCATCGAGGCGATCGACGCCGCGGTCGTCGCGCCGGCGCAGGCCGCCCCGCCCGAGGACATGACGACGGCCGCCAACGAGGCGCTGCCGCCCGAACCCGTCGCGCCGATCACCGCGGCGGAGGAGCCGGCCGAGCCCGCCGTCACGACCGCGGCGGAGGAGCCGCAGCCGGGCGACGAGGCCGTCTCCGAGAAGGAGGCGCCCGCCGCCGCAGCCCGCGCAGACGTGCCCGCCCCCGCTCCGTCTTCCGGCAACATCGTGCCGCTGCGCAACGGACATCTGACCCCGGTGCGGCCGATCATCGAGCCGTCGAAGCCCAATCTCAGCTCGGCCGAGCGCAGCGCCTTCCGTGAGATCGCCAAGGCGCTGGGCGCGCGCATCGCCGGCGACGACGAGCCGGCCGCGCCCCGCCTGCCGCCCGCCGCGCCGCTGCGGCTGAAGGAGGCCGAAGCCGCAGCCGCCGCTGGCGGGAGCGATGCGGCGCAGGCGAGCCCGGAGCCGGCCGCCATGGCCCGGCGCCTGCCGAACTCGCATGCCGACCTGCTCGACAAGCTGCCGATCGCGGTGCTGGTCAACCGCGACGACACCGCGCTTTACGCCAACCGCACGATGCTCGACCTGCTCGACTATGCCGATCTCGACGATCTGGCCTCGGGCGGCGGCGTCAGCCGTCTGATCAAGGATGCCGAGCGCACCGATGGCGGCGGCATGACGCTGATCGACCGGCTGGGCCACCTCGTCCGCGTCGATGCGGTGCTCTCCAGCCTTTCCTGGCAGGGCGAGCCGGCGACGCTGATGGCGTTCCGCCACCCCAAGGGCGGCGGCGAGGTCAAGGCGCTCACCCCGGAGGAGGCCGAGGAGGCGGAACTGGCGGCCGCGTTCGAGGCCGAGGACGCCGAGAGCGCCGCCCGGGTCGAGGCGCTGCGGCTGGATGCGGGCGTCCGCGACGCGCGCATCGCCGAGCTGGTCGCGATGCTCGACACCGCCACAGACGGCGTCGTCACGGTGGACGAGCGCGGCCGCATTCTCTCGCTCAACAAGACCGCCGAGGCGCTGTTCGGCTATGACCAGCGCGAGGTCACCGGCGAGCTCTTCACGCTGCTCTTCGCGCCCGAGAGCCATGCGCCGGCGCTGGACTATCTCGAGGGGCTGAAGGGCGGCGGCGTCGCCTCGGTGATGAATGATGGCCGCGAGGTCGTCGGCCGGGTGCGCCAGGGCGGCAAGATCCCGCTGTTCATGACCATGGGCCAGATCGCAGAAGGCACGGAACGGCGCTTCTGCGCGGTGCTGCGCGACATCACCGTCTGGAAGAAGACGGAAGGCGAGCTGGTCGAGGCGCGCAAAGCGGCCGAGAAGGCCAGCGCCCAGAAATCCGACGTGCTGGCCAAGATCAGCCACGAGATCCGCACGCCGCTGAACGCGATCATCGGCTTCGCCGAGGTCATGGCGGAGGAGCGCTTCGGGCCGATCGGCAATGAGCGCTACAAGGAATATCTGCGCGACATCCACCAGTCGGGCGGCTATGTCATCAGCCTCGTCAACGACCTGCTCGACCTCGCCAAGATCGAGGCCGGCAAGCTCGATCTCGACTTCGTCAGCGTCAATCTCAACGAGATCGCGCTCTCGGCGGTCAGCCTGCTGCAGCCGGAGGCGCAGCGCGGCCGTGTCGTGCTGCGCTCGGGGCTCTCGCCGAAGCTGCCGCCGGTCGTCGCCGACCAGCGCTCGATCCGGCAGATCGTGATCAACCTGCTCTCCAATGCGGTGAAGTTCACCGATGCCGGCGGGCAGGTGATCATCTCCACCGCGCTGGGCGACCAGGGCGAGGCGATCCTGCGCGTGCGCGACACCGGCATCGGCATGGACGACAAGGAGATCGAACTCGCGCTCGAGCCCTTCCGCCAGGTGCCGACGACGCGGCGCGCCGGCGGCACGGGCCTAGGCCTGCCGCTGACCAAGGCGCTGGTCGAGGCCAACCGGGCGGCGATGTCGATCACCTCCGTCAAGAAAGAGGGCACGCTCGTCGAGATCACCTTCCCGCCGCAGCGCGTGCTGGCGGGGTAACAGCCAGCCGGCTGGAAAGCCCCTACTCGGGCGCTGCGCCGCTCTGCTGGCTGAGGATTGCGCTCCTTGAGCGTGGCCTTAAGGTGCGAACGCCTTCAGCATCCGCACCCATCCATGGGTGTCGGCCTCATCGAGAGCCTCCCCATGACCCTCACCATCTATGGCTGCTACCGCTCGCGTGCCTCGCGCAACATCTGGCTGGCGAATGAGCTCGGCCTGGAGTTCACCCATGTCCCGGTGATCCAGGTCTACCGCCTGCCCGATCCCAACGCGCCGGACGCGCCAATCCATACGCAGAGCCCGGCGTTCCTCGCGGTCAACCCGAAGGGGCAGATCCCGGCCATCGACGATGGCGGCTTCAAGCTGCAGGAATCGCTCGCCATCAACCTCTATCTCGCCCGCAAGCAGGGCGGGGCGCTGGCGCCCAGGGATGCGCAGGAGGAGGGGCTGGCGGTGATGTGGTCGCTCTGGGCGAGCACGGCGGTCGAGCCCCATGCGCTGAACATCCAGTACCACATGGCGGCCTATCCGCCGGAGAAGCGCGATCCGAAGCTGGTCGAGGCGGCACTCGCCGCGCTGCCGGCCCCCTTCGCGGTGCTCGACACGGCGCTCGCCGCGGGCGGCGGCTTCGTCATGGGCGGACGCTTCACGGTGGCCGACATCAACGTCGCCGAGATCATCCGCTACGCCAAGCCGGCGGCGCAGCTCTTCGCGGCGGCGCCGCATGTGAAGGCCTGGCTCGACGCCTGCCATGCCCGCCCCGCCTTCCAGGCGATGTGGACGGCGCGGGACGCCGAAGCCGCCTGAGCGGTGGGCGTCCGGCCGCAGAGCAGAATCCGGGTGGCAACCTTGCCACCCGGCCCCTACTGACGCGAGCTGACGGTCCCTGGAAGGACAGATGCCGCGATGACCATGCCCATGCCTGCCCCGCCCATGCGGATGTCCACGCTCGACTGGCTGATGCTGGCCGCGCTCTCGGTGCTGTGGGGCGGCTCCTTCTTCTTCAACGCGCTGGCGCTGGCGCAATGGCCGCCGCTGCCGGTGCTGCTCGTCCGGGTCGGTCTGGCAGCGCTGGCGCTGCTGCTGGCGGTGCGAGTGGCGGGGTTGTCGATGGCGGTCGGCCGGAGCGTCTGGCTCGCCTTCTTCGGCATGGGCGTGCTCAACAACCTGATCCCGTTCAGCCTGTTCCTCTGGGGCCAGCAGCAGATCCCGAGCGGGCTCGCCTCGATCCTGAACGCGATGACGCCGATCTTCACGGTCCTGGTGATGCATGTGTTCGGGGGCGAGCGCGCCACCGGGCGCAAGATCGCCGGCATCCTGGCGGGCTTTGCCGGGGTGGCGGTCCTGATCGGGCCGGACGCTCTGTCGGGGCTCGGCCTCAACCTGCTGGCGCAGCTCGCCTGCATCGGCGCCACGGTGTCCTATGCCTTTTCCGGGCTCTATGGCCGACGCTTTCGGGAATTGCCGCCGCTCGTCACCGCCGCCGGGCAGCTCAGCGCCTCGACGCTGATGACGCTGCCGATCATGCTCGTCGTCAGCCCGCCCTGGACCCTGCCTGCACCCACGGCGCAGACGGTGTTTGCGCTGCTGGGCCTCGCCCTGATCTCGACCGCGGCCGCCTATGTGATCTTCTTCAGGATCATGCGTTCGGCGGGCCCGAGCCATGTCGTGCTGGTGACCTTCCTGATCCCGGTCAGCGCCATCCTGCTCGGCGTCGGCCTGCTCGGCGAGACCTTGCTGCCGCGCCATGTCGCGGGCATGGCGGCGATCTTCGCCGGACTCGCGCTGATTGACGGGCGCGTTCTCGGCCCCATCCGCGCGCTGCGCCGGGGCTGAGCCCGCAACCGACGGATACGTCAGAGTTTATTGCCAAAAAATTATGAATTGTTCTAGGGTCGCTTTCGCGGCGTGAGCCGCTATCGGCTCTAGCGACGAAAACTGGAAGATATCGGGAAACGATACGCCAGAGGGGACCAGAGGGACAGCGATGGACATCAGGCATCTGCGATGTTTCATCGCAGTGGCGGAGGAGCTTCATTTCGGCCGGGCCGCGGAGCGGCTGGGCCTGGCTCCGCCCGCCCTCTCCCGTCAGATCAGCACGCTGGAAGAAGAACTCGGCTGCGTCCTCCTGACCCGCACGACACGCCAGGTCGCGCTGACGCGGGCGGGCCTGATCATGCTGGAAGAGGCCAAGAGCATCCTCGCCCGGATGGACCATGCCTCCCGCGCCGTGCGCGAGGCCTCGCTCGCCTCGGGCAAGATGCTGCGCATCGGCGCAATCGACGCCGCCTCGTCGAGCTTCGTTCCCGAGGCGCTGGTCGCCTTCCGCGAGCGATATCCGGGCGTCCAGATCAAGTTCGTCGAGGCGATGACCGCGCCGCTCGTGCAGATGCTGGAAGCCGGCAAGCTCGACCTCGCCCTGACGCGGCCACCGCGCAAGCCGACCGACTGCGCCTTCGAGGTGCTGCGCGTCGAGCGGCCGATCGTGGTCCTGAACGAGGCGCATCCGCTGGCGGCACGCGAGCATCTGACGATGCAGGATCTCGTGGGCGAGCCCTTCGTGGTGCCCTCCAAGCGGATCCGGCCCTTCGCCTATGATCTGGTGATGGCCTATTTCGAGAGCGTCGGCGCGGTGCCCAATGTCACCATCGAGGCGACCGAGAAGCCGGCGATGATGTCGGCGGTGGCCGCCGGCCTCGGCATGGCGCTGGCGCCGGACTGGGTGTCGCGCCTGAGCTTCCCGGGCGTGACCATGCGCCGGCTGCGCGGTGCGCTGCTCGACCCGCCGCCGCCCGGCGCGCTGGTCGGCATCGCCTGGCGGCCGCAGCAGCGGCTCGACGCCCGCGACGACTTCCTCGCCATCCTGCGCGAAAGCGTCACCCTGATCGACGAGCGGCAGGTCCTGCCCTTCGCCATTCCCGCCACGAAGCTGAACAGAGCGGCCCGCCTCGTCGGGTCGGCCGTCGGAGGAGCCTGATGAGTTTGAACCAGATGGAAGGGACCAAAGGCCTGCGCATTCGCTCGTCGCAGGACATGGGCGCCGGGCTGTTCATGATTGCGCTGGCCGGGCTTGCTTTCGTGCTGGCACGCGACCTGCCGATCGGCACGCTGCGCCAGATCGGGCCGGGGATGCTGCCGAAGTCCTTCGCCGTGATCTGCGCCACGTTGGGGCTGCTGCTGTGCATCACCTCGCTGCGCTACAAGGGCGAAAAGCTCTCCGGCTGGTCCTGGCGCGGCGTCTTCTTCGTCCTGGGCGCGGCCTGCGTCTTCGGGCTGACGATCCGTGGGTTCGACCTCGGGCCCATCCGCGTGCCGCCGCTCGGGCTGCTGGTCTCCGGACCGCTGGTGATCCTGATTTCCGGCCTGGCCGCATCCGATCTGAAATGGAAAGAGCTGATCATCTTCAGCGTGGCCATGTCGGCCGCCTGCATCCTCCTGTTCAAATACGCGCTGAGCCTGCCGATCCCGCTGGCGCCCTGGCTGCTGGGAATCTGACCCGATGGACATGTTCTCCAACCTATCACTGGGCTTCAGTGTCGCGCTTTCGTTCCAGAATCTCGCGCTCTGCTTCGTCGGCTGTCTCGTCGGCACGCTGATCGGCGTTCTGCCCGGCGTCGGGCCGATCGCGACGATCTCGATCCTGCTGCCGATCACCTTCGGACTCGATCCGGTCGGCGCCCTGATCATGCTCGCCGGCATCTATTACGGCGCGCAATATGGCGGTTCGACCACGGCCATCCTGGTCAACATCCCCGGCGAGGCGACCGCCGTCGTCACCACGCTGGACGGCCACCAGATGGCCAAGCAGGGCCGCGCCGGCGTCGCGCTCGGCACCGCGGCGCTGGGCTCCTTCTTCGCCGGCTGCGTCGCGACGGTGGTCATCGCCGCGCTCGGCGCGCCGCTGACCAAGCTCGCGCTGCTGTTCGGACCAGCCGAATACTTCTCGCTCATGGTGATGGGCCTGTGCTTCGCCGTGGTGCTGGCGCGTGGTTCGATCCTGAAGGCCTTCTGCATGATCATGCTCGGCCTGCTGCTCTCCACCGTCGGCACCGACCTCGAGACCGGCCAGGAGCGCATGACCTTCGGCTTCGCGCCGCTCGCCGACGGCATCGACTTCGCCGTGCTGGCGATGGGCGTGTTCGGATTCGCGGAGGTGCTGCGCAACCTCGAGAACCCCGAGGCGCGCGACGTGGTGCGCACCAAGATCGGCCGGCTGCTGCCCGACTGGAGCGACATCAAGCAGTCGATCAAGCCCGTGCTGCGCGGCACCTTCATCGGCGGAACGCTCGGCATCCTGCCGGGCAACGGTGCGGTCCTCGGGCCTTTCGCCAGCTATACGGTCGAGAAGAAGCTGGCCAAGGACCCCTCGCGCTTCGGCAAGGGCGCGATCGAGGGCGTCGCCGGGCCGGAATCGGCCAATAATGCCGGTGCGCAGACGGCCTTCATCCCGCTGCTGACGCTCGGCATCCCGCCGAACGCGGTGATGGCGCTGATGGTCGGCGCCATGACGATCCATGGCATCATCCCCGGCCCGCAGGTCATGACGAAGAACCCCGAGCTGTTCTGGGGCATGATCGCCTCGATGTGGCTCGGCAACCTGATGCTGCTCGTGATCAACCTGCCGCTGGTCGGGCTCTGGGTGAAGCTGCTGCAGGTGCCCTACCGCCTGATGTTCCCGGCGATCCTGATCTTCTGCTGCATCGGCATCTACTCGGTGAACAACCAGCCGATGGACGTCGCCTTCACGGCGCTGTTCGGCCTGTTCGGCTATCTCCTAATCAAGCTCGGCTTCGAACCGGCGCCGATGCTGTTGGGCTTCGTGCTCGGCAAGCTGATGGAGGAAAAGCTCAGGCAGGCGCTGATCATCTCGCGCGGCTCGTTCATGACCTTCCTGGAGCGGCCGATCTCGGCCGGCCTGCTGATCGTGGCGGTCGCGGTGCTGGTCATCGCGCTGCTGCCGTCGATGGCGAAGAAGCGCGACGAAGTATTCACCGAATGAAGGGCTTGCCGCCCTCGGGGCGGCGCCCCACCTTGCCTGCAACCATAACGAGGAAGGAACCGCTATGAAGACAACCATACTCGGCCTCGCCGCCGCCATGACCCTCGCCCTCGCCGGTGGCGCCGCCGCCCAGGGCTATCCGACCAAGCCCGTGACGATGATCGTGCCCTTCGCCGCCGGCGGACCGACCGACATCATCGCGCGCATCGTCGGCGACCACATGTCCAAGACGCTCGGCCAGCAGGTCGTGATCGAGAACGTCGCCGGTGCCGGCGGCACCACCGGCATCACCCGCGCGATGACCGCGGCGCCGGACGGCTACACCATCGCGATGGGCCATCTCGGCACCTTCTCGGCAGCGCCCGCCACCTATCCGGGCCTGAAATATGATCCGATCAACGGCATTCAGCCGATCGGCCTGGCCGGCGGGACGCCGATCCTGATCGTCGCGCGCAAGAACCTTGAGGCCAACGACCTGAAGTCCTTCGTCGCAGCGGTGAAGGCCAATCCGGACAAGTTCAACGAAGCCCATGCCGGCCTCGGTTCGGTCTCCTGGACGACCTGCACCCTGCTGAAGGGCCAGCTCGGCGTGCCGAAGCTCAACGCGGTGGCCTATCGCGGGACCGGGCCGGCGCTGAACGATCTCGTCTCCGGCCAGATCGACTTCATGTGCGACCAGATCGTCAGCGTGTCCGAGCAGATCAAGGCGGGCACCATCAAGGCCTTCGCGGTCGCCTCGGCGCAGCGCTCGCCAGCCCTGCCGAATGTGCCGACGACCACGGAAGCCGGGCTGCCGGAGTACCAGATCGAGGCCTGGAACGGCATCGCGGCGCCGAAGGGCACCCCGAAGGAGGCCGTGGACAAGCTGGTCGACGCGCTCAACAAGGCGCTGAACGACGAGAACACCAAGAAGCGCCTGCTCGATCTCGGCGCGGTGATCCCGACCGCCACGGACCGCACGCCGGAGGGCTTCGGCGCCCTGATCAAGCGCGATGCCGCCAAGCTGGACCCGGCGCTGAAGAACGCGCCGCGCTAGTCCTTGCGCAGACCGAACACCGCGACGGCGGGCCCCAGGGCCCGCCGTTTCCGTTTGGGCGGTCCGCTGCCGGCCTTTAGCGCACGGCGATCTCGCGTGATCGGTCGTCGCGGAACCGCCCCGGCTGCCGAAGGTTCTCCCCCGAACTTTCTCTTGGAAGGAGACCATCATGCTCGAGACACTCGCTCTCGCCGCCGCCATCCCGGCCACGGCCTTCGTCCAGACGCAGCAGCCCTCGAGCGACGCCACGGGGGGCGCGGTCAGCGGCGCGACCTCGGGCGCCATCGGCGGCGCGATCAACGGCGACGCGGCGTCCCCGAAGGTCCGCACCGATGTCGTCGAGCAGGAGGTACCGTCCTAGGCCTATCGCGAGCAGGCCGCCGTCGGCGCCGTGCTGCCGGAGGATGGCGTGGTCTATCGCGAGGTCCCGGCCGAGTACGGCGTTCAGGGCTATCGCTACACGGTCGTCAACGGCCGCACCGTCCTGGTCGAGCCGCACCCGCGCCGGATCGCGCAGATCATCGCGCAAGATGATCCGCGCCACGGGCGTCAGAGATCCCGTCAGCCGAGCCAGAGGGCCCGCTCCCGAAAGGGGCGGGCCCCTTGTCGGAGCGGAGCCTTCGTCAGCGCGTGCCGAACATGCGGTCGCCGGCATCGCCCAGGCCCGGCACGATATAGCCGTGGTCGTTGAGCTTCTCGTCGATCGCCGCCGTCCAGATGCGGACTTCCGGGTGCGCGCCGCGCAGGCGCTCGATGCCCTCGGGCGCCGCCAGCAGGCAGACGAAGCGCAGATCCCGGGCGCCGCGCTCCTTGAGGCGGTCGATGGCGGCGACGGCCGAATTGGCGGTGGCGAGCATCGGGTCCATCACCACGACCATGCGGTCGGCGATGTCCGAGGGCGCCTTGAAGTAGTACTCGACCGCCTGCAGCGTGTCGGGGTCGCGGTAGAGCCCGATATGGGCGACGCGGGCGGCGGGCACGAGTTCGAGCATGCCGTCGAGGAAGCCGACGCCGGCGCGCAGGATCGGCGCGAAGACCATCTTCTTGCCGGAGATCACCGGCTGGCGCGAGGTCTGCAGCGGCGTCTCGATCTCGACCATCTCGACCGGCAGGTCGCGCGTGACCTCGTAGCAGAGCAGCATGCCGATCTCGTTGAGGAGCTGGCGAAAGCTCTTGGTCGAGCGGTCCTTCTCGCGCATCAGCGTGAGCTTGTGCTGCACCAGCGGGTGATCGACGACGGTGACCCCGTCCTGTTGCTTGGTCATTCGGTTGGCCCTTGTCCTTGCCGTGAGCCCTCATCCTGAGGAGCCGCGAAGCGGCGCCTCGAAGGATGCTCCAGCGCGCTCTGGAACATCCTTCGAGACGCAAGGCTTACGCCTTGCTCCTCAGGATGAGGGCTGAGGGGATGATCAATCACAATCAAAACACCGTGCCGTCGCTGATGATCGTCAAGGGCGGGCCGCCGCCGGGGCGCCTCTCGGCCGCGATGCGCCGGCCTGCCGCCCAGGTGCCGCCTTCCAGCACCTTGGCGAGCGGCAGCTCCTCGGGCGAGCGGCCGAGCCGCTGGCGGATCAGCGCGCCGATCTCGTCGAGCAGCGCCACCGTGAGCGCCCGCCATTCGACCACGAGCGTCGAGCCCGCCTCATGGGCGCGCCCCGCCTCGCCCGCATCCTTCAGCGCGATGACGCCCCCATCGAGCAGAAGGCCGCCATTGCGGTATTCCGGCAGGCCGGTCAGCTCGTCGATGTCGACGACAGCGATGCCCGCCCATTGCAGCGGCTCGATCAGCGAATAGGTCAGCCATTGCGAGAGCTTGTGGAAGGGCACGAGGCCGGCCGTGGTGGCGCCCGGCGCGATCAGCGGGTGGCGCCAGGTGTCGCCGAGCGCGATGCCCGCCAGCGTCAGGCGCGAGGGCCAGATGCCGCCGAAGGTGGCCAGAACCGCGCCGAGCATGTGGCTCGCGCGCAGGCTCCCGGTCTCGGCCGAGGCGAGGAAGCGGTCGAACAGGTCGCCGGGGCGCGACAGGCCATGGCGCTCGAGCTCCTCGCCGAGCCGGTTGAGCAGGGCGGCGCGGCCCTCGACCGCCAGCAGGGCGTTGCCCGGCGCGGACTGGAAGGCCACCGCCAGCGCCGCCGGATCGAGCCGCTTCAGCGCCGCCGCATCGGCCCGCAGGGGCTGTGCCGGATCGGCGGAGAACAGGCCGGCGGCGAACATGTCGAGCGAGGCCAGCGCCAGCCCCTCCGAGCGGCCGATCCGCTTGCCGCTGACCGCATCGCGGTAGGACCAGTCCGGCCCGGCGCCGGCATCGAGCAGCACGCTGACCACGGCGAGGTCGTAGGCCGCGCGGCCGCGCTCGCCTGCGTCGGCGAAATGCGCCGCCCGGTCGATCAGGGCCCAGCGGTCCATGCCGGCGACGGTGAAATGGCGCCAACGGGCGTGGAAGGGGATCTCAAGCGTCGGGTAATTGGCCCGGATCGTCTCCAGAACGTAATCGGCGCAGGCCTCCAGCCGCTCCGGATGGACGGTGAAATGCAGCAATTGCCCGGCTCGGCCGAGGGTCAGCATCTCCCGCGCGCGGGCGCGGATCGTGGCGGGCTTGAGAAGGAGGCGCACGACCTCCGGGTCACGATCTGGCATCGACTCAAGACACTCGCTGGGTCCAGTCCCCTTCCCCCCGCCTGCGGTGGGGAAGGGTTAGGGATGGGGGGCGGCAAAGCCGGAACTTCACCCTCGGACGTCTCGCCCAGCGGCCCTGCCCCCCACCCCAGCCCACCCCACCGCAAGCGGGGGGAGGGAGGGAGGACAGCGCGTCCGACGCGAGACCGGAATTGATGGAAGACCAGGCGGACATGCTCAGAACTTGTCGAGGTCGCGGCCGACGGTCGCCTTGAGCGCGTTGTCGCCCGGTGCGCCCTCGGGGGAGTAGTAGCCCGCGGCCTTCTTGGCCTCGATCTCGACCGCGGCATCGGGCGGGATCAGCTCGGGGGGAATCGCGACGCGCTCGCCGATCTCGATGCCGCTCTCGACCATGGCGTCGTATTTCATGTTCGACATCGACATCAGCCGGTCGATCCGGGTGACGCCGAGCCAGTGCAGCACGTCGGGCATGAGCTGCTGGAAGCGGGCGTCCTGCACGCCGGCGACGCATTCGGTGCGCTCGAAATAGGTCGCGGCTGAGTCGCCGCCCTCCTGGCGCTTGCGGGCGTTGTAGACGAGGAATTTCGTGACCTCGCCGAGCGCGCGGCCCTCCTTGCGGTTGTAGACGATCAGCCCGACGCCGCCGCCCTGCGCCTCCTTCACCGCCTCCTCGATGCCGTGGACGAGATAGGGCCGGCAGGTGCAGATGTCGGAGCCGAAAACGTCCGAGCCGTTGCACTCGTCATGGACGCGGCAGGAGACGCGGCGCCGGGGATCGGTGATGGCCGAGACCTCGCCGACGACATAGGCGGTGATCGAGCCGATCGGCGGCAGGAAGACGCGCAGGTCCGGCCGCGTCACCAGCTCGGGATACATGCCGCCGGTCTGATCGAAGAGCGTGCGGCGCAGCTCCGCCTCGCTGGTGCCGAAGCGCTCGGCGATGCCCGGCAGGTGCCAGACCGGGTCGATCGCGATCTTGGTGACGCTGATGTCGCCGGAAGCGTGCAGGATGTGCTCGTCGGGCGCCAGCCGATGCGCGCCCATTGCGGCCAGGATCTCCGGCAGGTTGAGGCGGGCCTTGGTGATGGCGATGGTCGGGCGGATGTCGATGCCCTCGCCGATCAGCCCGCCGAAATCCTGCGCGACGCGGTGGCCGAACGGGTCCATCGAGACGATTTTCCCTGCTTCAAACCATTGCGGCTGCGCGGGGATCTCGGCGGTCGGGTGGGTGTTGTGCAAATCGGGCCGCTGCGAGGGGTTCATCGCGCGCGCCGAGATCGCCAGCGCCCGGTAGACCGAATAGGAGCCGCCATGGGCGCCGATGACGTTGCGGTCGGCCGGCGTCGTGGTCGAGGCGATGACCGGGCCGCGCCCGGCCGGCGTGTCGGCGCCCCAGCGGATGGGAAAGCGCGTCGCGGCGCTGCCGGGCTCGGGATAGGAGGTCAGGCGGGTATGGGTGGTGCGGTTGGGAGAGCTCATCGCCGGGTCCGGTCGCTGCAAATTGAAAAAGGTCCCCGGCTCGCAAGCCCAAGGACCTTCTTCTGAAGGTCAATGTGAACCCGGCGCGCGCCGAGGTCAATCGCAAGGGCCGTGTCTGTTCCCAGCGAGACATTTACGCAGCGATAACCGTGCCATAAAAACCGAAATCAGCTTGAGATCGGGCTGAGTGTTTCGAGCCTGGGAGACGGTCGAACTGCAGTGGCAGGCTCTCTTCAACAAGCACTTTCCTGTCCGGATACGCACTTCTCAGGCGATTGGGAGACCTCTCGATGCCCAGACCGGCGCCGCAGCGAAGGCCGGACGATGACTTAGACAGCAATACATCCAAACACAGATCACAACACGCCGTAATACACACTGCTCATGAGAGCAATTTCAACATCAGACCGGCTGCTGATTCATCCGGAATATGATCGAACGTCCGATTCAAACAGCCGTCAGATGAAGGAATACGCAGATGAACCAGATCATGTGGTATAATGAATGGATGAAGCTGACCGTTGGCGGAAAACTGGACAAGCGCAGTCCCGTGCTCAAAACACTCGACGCCGCCCTGCTCAAACATGAGCAGCAGCCGAACCCGGCCAACAGGCAGGCGCTGGTCAAGGCCTTGCATGCCTGGATCAATTCGCAGGGCAGCGAATGGCAGACCAGCATCCGCAACAGGCGCAACGCGGTGGAGACCCTGTTCCGGCAGCTCGGCCCCGAAGGCGGCCAGGTCAAGCCGGACCGCGCCGCTCTCGCTCATGTCTTCCTCGAATCCGAATTATTCGTCGCCCAACTCTTCAAGGGCACGAAGGTCATGTGGCGTCCGGGTATCCTGACAAAGATCGCCGGCAACACGGAAATGGCCAAAGCAACAACCAGCTGGACCATCTTCAAGGTCGGCAAGAACAGCCACAAACTGCACAAGCTAACGACTCCGGCGACTCCGGCCTCCGCGCCGGGCCTCGCCAGCCAGCTTGCGCGCATGCTGACGGACGAGATCATCCCGCCGGAGGTCCGCGTTGAGGTGATGCAGTTGCTCGCGTTACTGATGCCGAGTTTCATGGCGGAATTGTCGGCGGCCTGCGCGCCCTTCGTCGGCGTCGGAACCTCCGCCGTCACCACCACCGTCGGCCTCGTCAAGATGGCGCAGAAGCAATACCAAGTGGATATGGCGATTGCACACGCGGCGAGGACGCTCAGCACCGGCGATCCGGAAGCAGCGTTTGCGGCGATCATCCGGATGCTGCAGCGGGAGCAACACAACCTCATCGCCGGAGTCTCGGTCGGATATGCCGCCTTCGGCGCCAAGCTGGTTTCGCTCCTTGTCGATGGCGGGGCCGTGACCAATACGGCGATCAGCCTGACGCAAGGGCTGATCAAGCTGCTCATGCTGGCGCGCATCGCGGTTCGCGACGTGATGGAGCGCAAAGAGGCCAACAAGTTGCTCGCGCAGGGGGACGTCGACGCGCAACTGTTTACGGCCAGCCCACTGATGGGGGCCTATCTGATCTGCTGCGCGCCGACGAGCGTGATCGTGAACACCGTGATCGACCATGATGCCTTCGCCCGTCCGGGCATGATGGACAGGGTCGAGCGCGCGGTCAAATTGCATATCGAGCCGATGAAAGCCGCCGCTCAGAAGCTGGTCACGGAGCACCGGATGTATATTCCGGAATTGGAAAAACACGCTGGAATCATCGAGTTTAACAAAGGCAACGTGAAGAAGATGAAGGCTGCGATCCACAAGACTGTCATCGGGCAAAGAGCCTTCGGGGGCTGAGGATCCAGACGGGCCTTGCAGCAATCCTGGCTCCCGTCCTGCGTCAGTCGATCAGGCGCCGCCTCGGACAAACACACGCATCGCGCCGCGAGCGCGGCACGATGCGCTGCGCGCTCAGAACACGGCGAGATAGCGCAGCAGCGAGATGATGCCGATCACGATGACGATGATCTCGACGACGTTCTTGATCTGGCTGTCGAGCGGCAGCATCCGCACGAGATAGAGCACGAGGCCGATGACCAGGACGGTGATCAGCAGGGACATCAGCATCGACATGAATTGAACCTTTGGTATCGGCCGAAAGCCGGCCCCCCGGAGCCGATGCGGCGACGCATTCGCCGGCACCCCCATCCGCTGACAGAACGTCGCAGGGGGCGAATTGGTTCCGTGGGTGGGTTTTGAAGGCGAAGGGCGGTGTGAGGCCCTGTCTGCCTCCTCGTCATGGTCGGGCTTGTCCCGACCATCCACGTCTTCCCTTATCAAGGGCGGTGTTCAAGACGTGGATGCTCGCCACGAGGGCGAGCA